>CAZGTM010000071.1:0-18427 GCA_964528595.1 uncultured Rhodospirillaceae bacterium | reverse complement strand
CAATTTTCTTAATAGAAAATTGCTGCACTGCCGCATCGAAAGTTGGGTCAATTCTACATTTTCCTGGTGACCAATTGTCGCAGTTGGCGTAGTATTCGCCGCTAGAAATTCATTAAACCGAAACGCGAAACCCGCAACAAGACGGGTGGAAGAGATTTCGGGGAGGCGCGCTTCTGGGAGGCGCGGAGCAAGGCCCTTCGGGGCCTTGCTTTTTTTGTGCCCGGGGTCACCCGTGAGGGTGAATTCCGATCAAGCCGGTGTCCGGAAATCGATGACCTGGTAAACAATCAGGGCCCAAATACCGGCTGTAACCAGTGCCGCGATCACGGTCGTCACGGCGGCCTTGATCCACAACATGGGCCGAGCCGGCGCACCGGGTTCATGCCCGGGTTCCGGGTTTTCCTCGCGCGACACGCCGAAGGGCAATGCCATGAAAAAGACGAGCCACCAGACGATCGCATAGATTGCGAGAATGCTGGTCCAGGCCACGGCGTCAGGCCTGTTCGAGTTCCACCAGCGTGCCGCAGAAATCCTTAGGGTGCAGGAAAATCACCGGCTTGCCGTGGGCGCCGATCTTGGGCTCGCCATCACCGAGAACGCGCGCACCCTCCGCCCGCATCTTGTCGCGGGCCACGATGATGTCGTCGACCTCATAACAGATGTGGTGCATGCCGCCGCCCGGCGTGCGCGCCAGGAAGGGCGAGATGGGCGATTGTTCGCTCAGGGGATGGAGAAGCTCGATCTTGGTGTTGGGGAGTTCAACAAACACCACCGTCACGCCATGGTCCGGCACGTCTTCGGGATCGGAGACCTTCGCACCGAGAACATCGCGGTACTGCGCTGCCGCCGCTTCGAGATCCGGCACGGCAATGGCGACATGGTTCAAGCGTCCAATCATTTTGTTCGTTCTCCAATCATCGGGTTGAGCGTCATCGCGGGATTATAAAGGATTAAGCGGCGGGCAGGCGCATCACTTCGACTTCAACGGCGGGCCGTCGGCCGTCGGAGGCCTTGCGCAGCACGCGGCGCACGGCTTGGGAAACGCGATCGAAGATGAGCTGATCGTCACCCCTGCGGCCAGGCGATACATCGGTCAGAGCCTGCTCTGCGGCGCGTGCGGCTTCGCCGATCAGCGCCTCGCCTTCCGCTTCATCAGCTTCTTCCAACAGCCCCCGCACGACGACGCGCGGGGGCAGGACAACGCGGTTGTCTCCATCGAGCACGACGACCACGAAAGCGAAGCCGTTGAACATCATGCGCCGGCGGGCCTGAAGCGATCGGCTGTCCAGCGCCGTGAGCCGCCCGCCGTCCAAGCCCAGCCGGCCGAAGTGCACGTGGTCGATGACTTCGACCGGTTCGGGATGAAGACGCAGAACATCACCGTTTTCCACCACCGGCGCCGTCCCGATGCCGAGGCCGCGGGCAAATTCAGCATGCTTGGTCAGATGACGGGCCTCGCCATGCACCGGCACGCTGATCTTGGGCCGCACCCAGCTGTAATATTCCGCCAGTTCCTCCTGCGCCGGATGGCCGGAGACGTGGACGAAATGGTCTTTTTCCGTGATGACTTCGATATCCTCATAGACCAGCCGGTTCTGCACACGGCCGATGGACCGTTCGTTGCCGGGAATGATCTTGGAGGAAAAAATCACCGTGTCACCAGCTTCCAGCCCGATATGCCGGTGCTCATGTTCGGCGATGCGGGCCAGTGCGCCGCGCGGCTCGCCCTGGCAACCCGTGCACAAGATCAGCGTGCTTTCGCGGGAGAGATATCCCGCTTCGTCCTCGTCGGAAAAGAGCGAGAGGTCGTTGAGGTAGCCGCAGGCTCTCGCCGCTTCGACATTGCGATGGAGCGAGCGCCCGGCCAGCACCACTTGCCGGCCATTGGCCTCGGCCGCCTTGGCAATGGTGGCGATGCGGGCGACGTTCGAAGAGAACGTCGTGACGACCACGCGCCCCGTCTTTTGCGCGATCAAATCGATCAGGCTTTGCCGCACTTCCGCTTCCGAGCCGGAATGCCCGGGCAGCATGACGTTGGTGGAATCGCAGACCAGGGCCAGCACGCCTTCATCGCCAACCTCTCGCAGCCCCGCCTCATCCGTCACCGGACCGACCAGCGGCTCCGGGTCAAGCTTCCAATCGCCCGAGTGGACGATGGTACCGGCCGGCGTCTTGATTGCCAGGCTGTGCGCCTCGGGAATGGAATGGGTGACGGGGATATAACGGATATTGAAATCACCAAGCTCGACCCGGCCGCCGGTTTCGATTTCGTGCAACGGCACCGCCTCCAACAGCCTTGCCTCCTCCAGCTTGCGGCGCAGGAGATGCGCCGTGAATGGTGTCGCATAAACGGGACAGCGAAGCCGCGGCCACAGTTGGTGGACCGCGCCGAGATGATCTTCGTGGGCATGGGTCAGCACGATGGCGATGAGGTTTTCGGCCTGTTCCGCGATAAACGAAGGATCGGGGAACAACAGATCGATCCCGGGCAAGGCGTCGTCGGCGAACGTCAGGCCGCAGTCGACCATCAGCCATTTGCCGCCGTAGCCGTAAAGCCCGAGGTTCATGCCGATTTCGCCGGCTCCCCCCAGCGGCACGAAGAGAAGTTCGTTCGACACCTAGGCTTTCCGGTTACGCCGCTGAATTTCCACCAGGCCCCGCATGGTGAGATCGCCGTCGACGTGCTGGATGACGTCCGTGCCGCCGGCAAACAAAGGCGCAAGACCACCGGTCCCGATTACGGTCGGCGGCGCTTCGTTGCCGGTTTCGCCGATCAGCTCGCTGGCGATGCGCTTGACCAACCCCTCGATCAGGCCGATGTATCCCCAATAGACGCCGGACTGCATGGCTTCGGTGGTGCCGCGGCCGATGGCGTGGTCGGGTTTGGCGACGGCGATATGGGGCAGCTTGGCGGCGGCCATGTGAAGCGCTTCGAGCGACAGGTTGATGCCCGGCGCGATCACGCCGCCCCGGTAATTACCTTCCGCATCGACCACATCGAACGTCGTGGCGGTGCCGAAATCCAAAATGATCAGCGGTCCTTCATACGTCGAATGGGCGGCGACTGAATTGACCAGACGGTCGGCGCCGACGTCGCCGGGCCGGTCGATCAGGACCTTGATGCCCAATTCGGCGCCATCGCCGACGACGGTGGGCTCACAATCGAAGTAGGTGCGGCACAACGATCTGAGGTCGAACAGGGCCTGGGGGACGACGGTGGCGATGATGGCTTCCCGGACATCGTCCGTGGTCAAGCCTTCAAGTCCCATCAACTGGGTCAGCCAGACGGCGTATTCGTCCGCCGTGCGCGCCGAACTGGTGGCCGCGCGCCACTGGCAACGCAGTTCCTCCCCTTCATAGACCGCGAACACGATGTTCGTGTTGCCGGCGTCAATCGCAAGCAGCATCGCCACCTCCTAGAGATCGGCAGGTTGGTAGACATCCCCCGCCGCAACGACGCGGCGCCCCGATTGGGTATCAACGATAAGCGCCCCTGTCGGGTCCAGTCCCTGGAACACGCCATGGAACTGTTCATGGGCAAGGCGTACTTCGATGGGACCGCCGAGCCCATAGGCGAGCTTGAGCCATTCCGCCCGAATTTCCGCAAACCCGTTGTCGAGCCAGCGCCGGTACCAACTGAGGAAATGGCCGGCGTAATCTTCCAGCACGTGATCGACGCCGGCGGGTTCACCCTCGGCAGCCAGGGATGTTGCTGGCCGTTCGGCCTCCGGCGGGAAGGATATCACGTTCAGACCGGTACCGACGATGACCCAATTGAGCACGCCGCCGCCGGCATGTGATTCGAGCAGAATTCCCGCGACCTTGCGCCCCGTGATGAGGACATCGTTGGGCCATTTGAGCCGCACCCGATCGGGTGCGCTGATGGCCTGCGCAACGGTTGCGTGAAGGGCCAGGGCCGTGACGAACGAAAGCTGCGCTGCGGCTGCCGGTGAGCAATGGGGGCGCAGCAAAAGCGAGGCGTACAGGTTGCCGGGCGGAGATACCCACTCCTTGCCCCGCCGGCCGCGCCCGGCGTCCTGTTCCAGCGCCCAGACGACGGTGCCCTCCGGTGCATCGTGCTCCGCAAGTTCACGGGCCTCGTCATTGGTGCTGCCGAGTTGATAGTGGCTGTGCAGGTGATAGAAGCCGGGCAGATCGGCCAACGGTCCGCTTCCGCCCGCCGGCGATAGCGAGAGCGTCATGGCAGCAGGGCTTGGGCCGCCGCTTGGGCACCGGCCATGATCGGACCGGGATAGGCGAAGAAGAACAGCGTGAAGATGCCGGAGAGCGTCATGATGGCGCTCATCTCGACGCGCAGCGGCTGTTCGAAGGCTTCGGCCGGCTCATCGAAGTACATGATCTTGACGATGCGCACGTAGTAAAAGGCGCTGACAACACTGGCCAGAACGCCGATGATCGCCAGGGCATTGAGCCCAGCATTCAGGGCCGCCATGAAGACGAAGAACTTTCCGAAGAAACCGGCTAGCGGCGGGATGCCGGCCAGCGAAAACATGAAGATCGCCATCACCATCGCCAGCATCGGCTGGTTGCGGCCAAGACCGGCAAGGTCGTCAATGCTCTCGACCATGGTTTCCTTGACCCGCATGGACAGGATAACGGCGAAGGTGCCGATGTTCATCACCAGGTAGATGGTGAGATAAATCAGCACGCCGTTGACGCCTTCCGGCGTACCGGCCGCCAGTCCGACCAGGGCAAAGCCGACATGGCCGATCGAGGAATAAGCCATCAGGCGTTTGATGTTGCGCTGGCCGATCGCCGCAAAGCCGCCGAGCAGCATCGAGAGAATGGCAAGCGCCACCAGGATCTGCTGCCACTGTGCCAGCAGTTCACCGAAGGGCGACATCAGGACGCGCATCAGCAGGGCAAACGCGGCGACCTTGGGGGCCACCGCGAAGAAGGCCGTTACCGGCGTCGGAGCGCCTTCGTAGACGTCCGGCGTCCACATGTGGAACGGCACCGCGGAAATCTTGAAAGCCAGACCGGCCAGCAGGAATACCATGCCGACGATCAAGCCGAGCGAGACGTGCTCCATGCCTTGGAAGCTTTTCGCCAGATCGTTGAAGTTGGTCGAGCCGGCGAAGCCGTAGATCATCGACGCGCCATAGAGCAACATGCCCGACGACAGGGCCCCGAGGACGAAATACTTGAGGCCGGCTTCGGTGGCGCGCTGCGAATCGCGTTTGAAAGCGGCCACGACATAAAGCGAGAGGCTCTGCAGTTCGAGACCGATGTACAGCGACATCAGATCGTTGGCCGAAATCATCATCATCATGCCGAGCGCCGCCAGCAGCATGAGGATGGGGTATTCAAAGCGTTCCATGCCCTCGTGGCGGATGAAACCCAATGACATGATGACGGCCAGCGCCGAGGCGATCAGCACCAGGGTCTTCATGAAGAGGCCAAAGGGATCAACGATGAACAGTCCTGACAACGCCACGGTCCGGACATCCGGCCCCATCACCAGCAGAAGCCAAGCCCCGCCG
Organism: uncultured Rhodospirillaceae bacterium; assembly: GCA_964528595.1. Classification (GTDB taxonomy): domain Bacteria; phylum Pseudomonadota; class Alphaproteobacteria; order UBA2966; family UBA2966; genus CAYFKJ01. The sequence goes on along the minus strand of CAZGTM010000071.1, from coordinate 12,923 downwards.
AACGACGCGACGGTCAGCCAGGCAACCGTCCGCGTCCCGCCGTCGCCGCGAAAGACGCCGATCATCAGCAACACCATGGCGGCGCAGGCCAGGAAAATCTCCGGCAAAGCGGGCAGGAATTCGCTAAAGGCTCCGGTCAGCATAATTTCAGCCTCTACTTCGCGGCCATGGCCAGCTCACGGGCGGCTTTCATGGCCACCTCGTGGTTATGAATAACGTTGGCGACCGATTCGTGCATGACGGCCAGCAAGGGCTCGGGGTAAACGCCGAACAACAGCGTCAGCGCTACCAGCGGCACGAAAATCACCACCTCCCGTCTGTTGAGATCGAGAATTTCCTTCAGGTCGGCCTTGGTCAGCGTGCCGAAGATGACGCGGCGGTATAACCACAGTGCATAAGCCGCGCTGAGCACGACGCCCGTCGTCGCCGCCGCAGCAACCCAGGTATTAACCTGGAAGACGCCGACCAGAACCAGGAACTCGCCGACGAACCCACTGGTGCCGGGCAAGCCGACGTTGGCCAGCGTAAATAGCATGAACACCGCCGCATAGGCCGGCATGCGGTGAACCAGTCCGCCGTAGCGCGCGATCTCGCGTGTGTGCAGCCGGTCGTAGATCACCCCGACGACAAGGAACAGGGCGGCTGAAACCAGACCGTGGCTCAGCATCACAAAGAGCGCGCCCTCGATGCCCTGGGGCGTGAAGGTAAAGAGGCCGATCGTGACGAAGCCCATGTGCGCCACAGACGAATAGGCGATGAGCTTCTTCATGTCCTCCTGCATCAAGGCCACCAAGGAGGTATAGATGATGGCGACGATGCTGAGACCGTAGACCAGCGGCGTGAAATACTCCGTCGCCTCCGGCAGCATGGGAATGGAGAACCGCAAGAGCCCGTAACCGCCCATCTTCAGCAGTACGCCGGCCAGGATGACCGAGCCCGCCGTCGGCGCCTCGACGTGGGCGTCTGGCAGCCAGGTGTGGACCGGCCACATCGGCATCTTGACGGCGAACGAGGCGAAGAAGGCCAGCCAGAGCCAACGCTGCCAGCTTGCATCGAAGTGTGTATGAATCAGGGTCGGAATGTCGGTTGTGCCGATATGCAGGTACATAGCGATCAGCGCTAGCAGCAACAGCACCGACCCGAGCAGGGTGTAGAGGAAAAACTTGAATGAGGCGTAGATGCGTCGCTTGCCGCCCCAAACGCCGATAATCAGGAACATCGGGATCAGGCCACCCTCGAAGAAAAGGTAGAAGACAACGAAATCCAAGGCGACGAAGACGCCGACCATCATCGTTTCCAGCAGCAGGAAGGCGATCATGTATTCCTTGACGCGGCTGTCGACGGACCGCCAGCTGGCCAGGATGCAAATCGGCATCAGGAACGTGGTGAGGATGACGAACAGCATCGATATGCCGTCGACACCCATGTGGTAGTTGATGCCGTCGGCGATCCAGCTGTGTTTTTCGACGAACTGGAAATCCGCCGTGCGGTGGTCGAAGCCGGTCCACAGCAGGATCGAAATCGCAAAAGTGATCAACGTCGTCCACAGCGCCACGTTGCGGGCGTTGCGGGCAACGATCTGCTCGTCACCACGAACCAGGAAGATAAACGCCGCGCCCACCGTCGGCAGGAACGTGACGATCGAAAGAAGGGGCCAATCGCTCATGACTTAGGCCCCCATCGCGTAGAAGAACCAGGACACAAACCCGACCACGCCGATCAGCATGGCGAAGGCGTAATGGTACAGGTAGCCCGTCTGTAGCGCGACGGCGCGGCGCGCGATGTTGATCACGGCCTGCGAGATGCCGTCGGGTCCAAAGCCGTCGATGATCTTGCCGTCGCCCCCCTTCCACAGCAGATAGCCGAGCCAGCGGGCGGGTTTGACGAACACCAGGTCGTAGAGCTCATCGAAATACCATTTGTTGAGTAGGAACAGATAAGCTTCGCGGTGCAGCCCGGCGACCCGGCCCGGGATGGTCGGGTTCTTCACGTACCACCACCAAGCGACCAGGATGCCAATGAGGGCAAGGCCGACCGGGGAATATTTGACCAAGGCGGAGACATGGTGCGCCGCCTCGATCACGTCGTTGGCGGGCATCACGAAAATTGAATCGCCCCAGAATTCGGCCCGGTGTTCGCCGACCATCATGTCGTAACCGAAGAAACCGGCGAAAATCGCGCCCACGGCCAATAGCAGCAAGGGGATCATCATGACCTTGGGACTTTCGTGCACATGGGCCATGACTTTTTCGTCGGCCCGGGCGCGCCCGTGGAAGGTCATGAACAGCAGCCGCCAGGAATAGAAGGCCGTCAACAACGCCGCCGCCATACCCATGACGTAGGCGTAACGTCCCATACCCTCACCGGCGGCGAAGGCGGCTTCGATGATCAAATCCTTGGAGTAGTAACCGGCGAAGAACGGAATGCCGGCCAGGGCCAAGGACCCGATCCACATCACGGCGTAGGTGCCGGGCAGCAGGGTGTAGATACCGCCCATCTTGCGCATGTCCTGTTCATCCGACATGGCGTGGATCACCGACCCTGCGCCGAGGAACAGCAGCGCCTTGAAGAAGGCGTGCGTCATGAGATGGAAGATAGCGGCAGAATAGGCCGAAACGCCGGCGGCAAAAAACATGTAACCCAGCTGGCTCATGGTCGAATAAGCGATGACGCGCTTGATGTCGTTCTGCACCAGCCCAATGGTCGCGGCGACGATCGCCGTGGTCGCACCTACCCAGGTGACGACGCTCAAGGTCAAGGGAGCGTACTCGAACAGCGGCGAACAACGCGCCACCATAAACACGCCCGCGGTTACCATGGTCGCGGCATGGATCAGCGCCGAAACGGGCGTCGGGCCCTCCATGGCGTCGGGCAGCCAGGTATGCAGCCCGAGTTGCGCCGACTTACCCATGGCGCCGATGAACAGCAGCATCGTAATGGTCGTCAGAATGTCCCATTCCTGGCCGAGGAACATGAAGCTCTTGCCGGCGACATCGGGCGCCGCCGAGAAGACGGTGGTGAAATCGACCGAATTGAAGGTGAAGAAGATTGCCATGATGCCGAGCGCGAAACCGAAGTCACCCACCCGGTTGACCAGGAACGCCTTGATCGCGGCGGCATTGGCCGATGGCCGGTCATACCAGAAACCGATCAGCAGGTAGGAGCAGAGACCGACCCCCTCCCAGCCGAAGAACATCTGCACGAAGTTGTCAGCTGACACCAGCATCAGCATGGAGAAGGTAAACAGCGACAGATAAGCGAAGAAGCGGGGAATGGCGTTGTCGTGCGACATGTAGCCAACGGAGTACCAGTGCACCAGGGCCGATACGACGCTGACGACGAAGAACATGACCGCCGTCAGTTCGTCGACCCGCAGCGCCCAGGTCACCTCGAAGGCGTCGGACTTGATCCAGGTGAAGAGGTCGATCACGACAGGGCCGCCGGGACCGGTGACCTGGTAGAGCGTGTAGATCGAGATCAACGCCGAGCCCGTTATGCCGGCCAGCGAAACGGCCATCGCACCCTTGTCGCCCAAAACGCGGCCGAACAGGCCGGCAATGATGGCGCCTAGCAGGGGTAAAAAGACGAGTGCGGTATACAACTTCTCACCCCTTCATCAGGTTGATGTCTTCGACCTCGATGGTGCCGCGGCTGCGGAAGTACACCACGAGGATGGCGAGGCCGATGGCGGCTTCGGCAGCCGCCACGGTGAGTACGAACATGGCAAATACCTGGCCCACGAGATCGGCGGAGAACGCCGAAAACGCAACGAGGTTGATATTCACGGCCAGCAACATGAGTTCGATCGACATCAGGATGATGATGACGTTCTTGCGGTTCAGGAAGATACCGAAGATGCCCAGCGTGAACAGGACGGCGGCGAGCGTGAGGTAGTGTCCGAGACCGATATCCATCAGATACCTCCTCCCGGATTGACCTGTTTGAGCTCAACCGAGTCTTCGCGGCGGCGTGCCACCTGGTCGGATATTTTCTGACGCTGCACCCCGTCGCGGCGGCGGTGGGTCAGCACGATCGCGCCGATCATGGCGACCAGCAGGACCATGCCCGCGGCCTGGAATATGTAGACATACTTGGTGTAGAGCAGATGGCCGAGCGCGTGGGTGTTGGACACTTCCGAAATGGCCGGCGCCGGCGAGGCAGCCTGGGCTGTGATCTCGGGACCGAAGTGCCACGCCCCGAGCAGCATCAGCAACTCGACCAGCATGATCAGACCGATGAGCATGCCCAGCGGCAGGTATTGCAGGAAACCCTCGCGCAACCGCACGAAGTTGATGTTCAGCATCATGACGACGAACAGGAACAGCACGGCGACGGCGCCGACATAGACGATGACCAGGATCATCGCCAGGAACTCCGCCCCCATCAGCACGAACAAACCGCCCGAGCTGAAAAACGACAGGATCAGGAACAACACCGAATGCACGGGATTGCGGGCGGAGATCACCATGACCGCGGCGGCCACCGTGACGGCGGCCAGGAGATAAAAGGCCAGCGCTTGCACGATCACGACGGCGTCCTCCCCGGCTCGATCCGTTTGCGTATCCTGATCACTCTCACGTCCTCTTCCTTCGCCTAGCGGTAGGGCGCATCGGCCGCGATGTTGGCGGCGATTTCGTTTTCCCAGCGGTCGCCGTTGGCGAGCAGTTTGTCCTTGTTGTAGTAGAGTTCCTCGCGGGTCTCGGTGGCGTATTCGAAATTCGGACCCTCGACGATGGCGTCCACCGGACAGGCTTCTTGGCAGAAGCCGCAGTAGATGCACTTCGTCATATCGATGTCGTAGCGCGTGGTGCGGCGGCTGCCGTCGTCGCGCGGTTCGGCTTCGATGGTGATGGCCTGGGCCGGGCAGGTCGCTTCGCAAAGCTTGCAGGCAATACAGCGTTCCTCGCCATTGGGATAGCGGCGCAGCGCATGTTCACCGCGGAAGCGCGGACTGAGCGGGCCTTTCTCATACGGGTAGTTCAAGGTCGGCCGGCGGCGGAACATCATGCCGAAAGTGATGGCCAGGCCGGACAGCAGTTCAGTCAGCAGCCAGGTGCGCACGTTGCGTTGGATAAACGACATCGCTTTGCCCTCCTACGGCGCCAGGTCAAAGGCCATCAGCACGCCGCCGGTGATGACCACCCAGATCAGCGACAGCGGCAGGAAGACCTTCCAGCCGAGACGCATCAGTTGGTCGTAGCGGTAGCGCGGGAAAGCGGCCCGGACCCATATGAACACGAACAGAATGGCGACGATTTTCACGGCGAACCAGATCGGACCCGGGATCCAGTTCAGCGGCGCAATATCCATCGGCGGCAGCCAGCCACCCAGGAACAGGATGACCGTCATGGCGCTCATCATGATCATGTTGATGTATTCGCCGAGATAAAACAGCGCGAAAGCCATGGCCGAGTATTCGGTCTGATAACCGGCGACCAGTTCGGCTTCTGCCTCAGGCAGGTCGAAGGGATGCCGGTTGGTCTCGGCCAAGGTCGAAATGAAGAACACCACCGCCATGGGCAGAAGCGGCACGACGAACCAGAGGTCCTTCTGGGCGTATACCACGTCCGACAGGTTCAGCGAGCCGACGCACATCAACACCGTGACGATGACGAAACCCATGGAAATTTCGTAGGACACCATCTGGGCCGCCGAACGCATGGCCCCCAAAAAGGCATAGCGCGAGTTCGACGCCCAGCCCGCCATGACCACGCCGTAGACACCGAGCGACGAAATGGCGAAGAGGTACATGATGCCGACGTTGATGTCTGACAGCACCAGACCATCACCGAAGGGAATGACGGCCCAGGCTACCAGGGCCAGCGAGAACGTCAGCATGGGGGCGGCGATGAAAACCAGCTTGTTGGAGCCGGTCGGAAAAATCGTTTCCTTGACGAACAGCTTGAAGCCGTCGGCGAACGGCTGCAGCAGGCCGAAAGGTCCGACCACGTTCGCGCCCATGCGCAACTGCATCAGGCCAATGACCCGGCGTTCCATCAGCGTGAGGTAGGCCATCGCCACCAACAGGGGGACAACAATCAGCAGGATCTTCAAAAGAATGATGATCAGCGGCCAGAGATATGAGAACCAGAGCTCAGCCATCGGTACCCGTCGCCTCCCCGCTGGAACCCAGGATCGCGGCACTGCATTCCGCCATCGTCGCCGAGGCGCGGCAGATCGGATCGGTCTGGTAGTAATCCGCACCCGACAATTCGAAGTCGGCGGAGCCGAGGTTGCCGGCACTGCCGAATTCACCCCATTCGTTGACGGCGATCTCATCGAGGTCGGCCAGATGCGGCGCGATTTCGTTCATGCGCGCCCGCACCGCAGCCAGATTGTCGTAGGGCAGAACCTTGCCCAGGCGTTCGGAAAGCGCCCGCAAAATGGTCCAGTCCTCTCGGGCGTCACCCGGCGGGAAGACGGCGCGCGTACCGCGCTGTACCCGGCCTTCCGTATTAACCCAGGTGCCGCTTTTTTCCGTGTAGGCCGCGCCCGGCAGGATGATATCGGCTCGATGGGCGCCGGCATCGCCGTGATGGCCCTGATAGATGACAAAGGCGTCACCCAGGCCGGTCATGTCGATTTCATCGGCACCCAGGAGGAAAACCACGTCAACCTCACCGGCTGCGGCACCGGCGATAATACCCGCCGTGTCGCGTCCGCCCTCGCCCGGCAGCAGGCCGAGATCGAGGCCCGCCACGCGCGCTGCGGCATTGTGCAGGACGTTGAACCCGTTCCAGTCCTCGACGACCATATCTGTCTTTTCGGCGATGGACTTAGCGGCGGCAAGCACTTGTGCCCCGTCTTCGCGCGCCAGGGCGTCCTGGCCGACGATGACGATGGCGCGTTCGGCCTCGACCAACGCCTTGCAAACGTCGTGACGGCCTTCGGCGATTTCGGTCAAAACGTCCGATCCCGCGCCGAGCTCGGTGACGGGATAGGTCGCATCAAGTTCCGCGCCGACGCTGTATATCTTGAAGCCGCCCATTTTGTGGCGCTTGCGCAGGCGGGCGTTTAGCACCGCAGCCTCGCGGCGCGGGTCGGCGCCGATCAGCAAACAAAGGTCGGCGTCCTCGATACCGGCGATAGTCGTGTTAAATAGGTAGCCGGCCCGTGCTCCACCACCGATCTTGGCGCCGTCCTGGCGGCAGTCGATGTTTGCCGAGCCCAAACCGGCCGTCAGATCCTTCAGCGCTGTCATACTTTCGGCACAGGCCAAGTCGCCGCTGATGGCGCCGATCTTGGCGCCGTCCAATCCTGCCAGCCGGTCCGCGATGGCATCGAACGCCTCGTCCCAGGAGGCCGGCAGCAGTTTACCGTCGCGCCGCACATATGGCGTATCCAGGCGCTGGCGCATCAGGCCGTCGCAGGCGAAACGGGTCTTGTCGGAAATCCATTCTTCGTTGACGTCCTCGTTCAGACGCGGCAGGACCCGCATGACCTGGCGGCCGCGGGCGTCGACCCGGACGTTGCTGCCGACCGCGTCGTGCACGTCGACCGTTTCGGTGTGGCGCAGTTCCCAAGGCCGGGCCGCGAAGGCATAAGGTTTGGATGTCAATGCACCGACCGGACAGAGATCAATGATGTTGCCCGACATTTCGGAGGTCAGGGCTTTTTCGACATAGGTCGTGATTTCCGAATGTTCGCCCCGGAACAGCATGCCGAGTTCCTCGACGCCGGCGATATCTGTGATGAACCGGACGCAGCGCGTGCAGTGAATGCAGCGCGTCATGGTTCCCTTGATCAGCGGACCGAAACTTTTGTCCTCGACGGCGCGCTTGTGTTCGGCGAAGCGGCTGGCGCCCTTGCCATAGGCGACAGATTGGTCCTGCAGATCGCACTCGCCGCCCTGATCGCAGATCGGGCAATCCAGCGGATGGTTGATCAGCAGGAACTCCATTACGCCCTCGCGGGCCCGTTTGACCTCCGGCGTATTGGTGTGGATGACCATCCCCTCGCCGGCCGGCATGGCGCAACTGGCGATGGGCTTCGGCGCCTTTTCCATCTCGACCAGGCACATGCGGCAGTTGCCGGCTATGGCCAGGCGGTCGTGATAACAGAAACGCGGCACCTCAATGCCGGCGGCTTCACAGGCTTGGAGGACGGTTTGGCCGTCCTCGACCGTAACTTCGATGCCGTCGATGTTTAGTGTCGGCATAAGGCTTCCCTACGCGGCTTCCGGCGACGGCGCCTGGGGCGCGGGTTCGCCGTCAGCGATTTTACGCTGAACGATGCGGTGTTCGATTTCAGGCCTGAAATGACGCAGCAAACCCTGGATCGGCCAGGCGGCGGCGTCGCCCAAGGCGCAGATGGTGTGTCCTTCAACCTGCTTGGTGACTTCTTCCAGAAGGTCGATTTCCTCGACCTCGGCCCGGCCGTCGACCAGGCGGTCCATGACGCGGGCCATCCAGCCCGTGCCTTCGCGGCACGGCGTGCACTGGCCACAGCTTTCGTGCTGGTAGAACTTCGAGAGCCGCGCGATGGCTTTGACGATATCGGTGGACTTGTCCATCACGATCACCGCCCCGGTGCCGAGGCCCGAACCCAACTCGCGCAAGCCGTCGAAATCCATCACGGCGGTTTCGCATTGCTCCTTGGTGATCATCGGCACGGAGGAGCCGCCGGGAATGACCGCCAGAAGATTGTCCCAACCGCCTTGTATGCCGCCCGCGTGACGCTCGATGAGTTCCTTGAGCGGAATACCCATTTCCTCTTCGACGGTGCAGGGATTGTTGACGTGGCCGGAGATGCAAAAGAGCTTCGTGCCGGTGTTGTTTTCCCGTCCGAATCCGGCAAACCAGTCGCCGCCGCGTCGCAGGATCGTCGGTGCCGAGGCGATGGTTTCGACGTTGTTGACTGTGGTGGGGCAGCCGTAGAGACCCGCCGCCGCCGGGAACGGCGGTTTCAGCCGGGGCTGGCCCTTGTTGCCTTCCAGGCTTTCGATCAGGGCTGTTTCCTCGCCGCAAATGTAGGCGCCCATGCCGCGGTGGATGTAGATATCGAATTTATAGCCCGAGCCGCAGGCGTTGTCGCCGATCAGACCGGCCCCGTAGGCTTCGTCAATGGCGCCTTGCAGCGCTTCGGTCTCGCGGTAGAACTCGCCGCGCACGTAAATGTAGGCGGCGATGGTTCCCATGGCGAAACCCGCCAACAGGCAGCCTTCCACCAGTTTGTGCGGATCGTGGCGCAAAATGTCGCGGTCCTTGCAAGTGCCGGGTTCGCCTTCGTCGGCATTGACCACAAGGTATCCCGGACGGTCGCCGGGTTCCTTCGGCATGAACGACCATTTGATACCGGCCGGAAAACCGGCGCCGCCGCGTCCCCGAATACCGGACGTTTTGACCTCGTCGATGATCCAGTCGCGGCCCTTGTCCATCAGCGCCTTGGTGCCGTCCCAGTCGCCGCGCTTCCTGGCGGCCTCCAGATTCCACGGCTGAAATCCGTAAAGGTTGGTGTAGATGCGGTCCTTATCGTGCAACATCAACCTTGCTCCAGTTCCAGCAGCGTCGTGGGGCCGCCCGCCGCGGGTGCGGACGTCTGGCGTTGGATCTGCGTGCCGGTCTTCGGCGTATCGCCACGCTTGAAGGCTTCGAGCAAGGCTTCGGTACGGTCGGCGTCGAGATCTTCGTAGTAATCGTCGCCGACCTGGATCAGAGGAGCGTTGACGCAGGCACCCAGACATTCGACTTCGCCCAGCGAGAACTTACCGTCTTCCGTAGTCTCGCCCATGGTAATGCCGAGAACGCGTTTGCAGGTCGCGACGATTTCATCCGAACCGCGCAGCCAGCACGGCGTGGTGGTGCAGACCTGAACATGCACTTCGCCGACCGGCTTGAGCTTGTACATGGAATAGAAGGTGGCGACCTCATAGACCCGGATCGGAGCGAGATCGAGATAGTCCGCGACGTAATCCATGGCCGCCTGGTGCAGCCAGCCGCCGTTCTGGCGCTGCGCCAGATCCAGCAACGGCATCACGGCGCTGGCCGAGCGGTCAGCCGGATAACGCGCGATGAATTCCTTGGCGCGCGCCTCCATTTCAGGCGTAAAGGCGAAACCATGATTGCCGTCCATCATCGATCGATCTCGCCGAAAACAATATCCAAAGAACCAAGTATCGCGACGCAATCCGCCAGGAGATAGCCGGTGGTAAGGTGATCAAAGGCCTGCAGGTGGGCGAACCCCGGCGCCCTGATCTTGCAACGGTAGGGTTTGTTTGAACCCTCCGAAACCAGATACACGCCGAGTTCGCCCTTTGGCGCTTCAATGGCCGTGTAGGTCTCGCCCGGCGGTATGTGAAAGCCCTCTGTATAGAGTTTGAAGTGATGAATAAGGGCTTCCATCGAGCCCTTCATCTCCGCGCGGCGCGGCGGCGTCACCTTATCGTCGACCGACGCGACCGGACCCGCGGGCATTCGCTCGATGCACTGCTTCATGATGCGTACGCACTGGCGCATCTCCTCCATGCGGCAGAGATAGCGGTCATAACAATCGCCGTTCTTACCGACCGGAATATCGAACTCAAGATCACTGTAACATTCGTAGGGTTGTGCCCGACGAAGATCCCAAGCTGCGCCGGATCCCCGCAGCATAACGCCACTGAAACCCCAGTCCTGAGCTTCATCCAGCGGCACAACGCCAATATCAACGTTGCGCTGCTTGAAAATGCGGTTTTCCGTCAACAATCCTTCGACGTCATCCAACAGCCGGGGAAAGGTTTCGCACCACTCCCCGATCTGTTCCAACAGGCTGTCGGTCAGGTCGCGATGGACGCCACCGACACGGAAGTACGCCGCGTGCATTCTGGCTCCTGACGCTTGCTCGTAAAAACCCATCAGCTTTTCACGTTCCTCGAAACCCCAGAGCATCGGCGTCATGGCGCCGACATCCATGGCTTGCGCGAGGACATTCATCAGATGGTTCAAGATTCGCGTGATTTCGCTGAAGAGAACGCGGACATACTGGCCACGCGCTGGAACCTCCACGCCCAGCAGCTTCTCGGCTGCCATCACGAAAGGATGCTCCTGGCACAAGGGAGAGGAGTAGTCCAATCGGTCAAAATAGGGCACGGCCTGCATATAGGTCTTATGTTCGATGAGCTTTTCAGTGCCTCGATGCAGCAGTCCGACGTGCGGGTCGGCACGCTCGATCACCTCGCCGTCCAACTCCAGGACCAAGCGCAGAACACCATGGGTAGCGGGGTGCTGAGGCCCCATATTCATGGTGTAGTTGTTTATCTGGACTTCACCCATCAAGCGCCCTCATCGGCCTTCTCGTCGCCGGGCAGGACATAATCCGCGCCCTCCCAGGGACTTTCGAAATCAAAATTCCGGAATTCCTGCGCCAATTTGACCGGTTCATAGGCGACACGCTTTTGTTCGTCGTCATAGCGCAATTCGACATAGCCGCTGAGCGGGAAATCCTTACGCAGGGGATGCCCCTCGAAGCCGTAATCGGTGAGAATTCTTCTGAGATCGGGATTGCCGTCGAACATGATGCCGTACATGTCCCACGCTTCACGTTCATACCAACCGGCAGAACTGTAAAGTTCCGTTACGGACGGCACAGGCGTCGTTTCGTCGGTTTGAACCTTTACCCGGATGCGCTGGTTGTGCGTCATCGACAAAAGATTGTACGCGACATCGAAGCGGCGTTCCCTGCCTGGCCAGTCGACGCCACAAATATCCATCAGTTCGCGGAACTGGCAATTCGTATCGTCGCGCAAAAAAGTCAGCACTTTGACGATATCGCCCGCTTCAATGTTGACGGCGAGTTCACCATGGGCAATCACGATCGAGGTAACGGCGTCCGGCAATGCGGCAGCGACATATTCGCCGAGTTCGTTGAGTGCTTCGTCCATGTGGGGGGATCCGGTGACGATGAACTGTTAACGCAAAATCGATCCCGTGCGGCGGATCTTCTTTTGCAGTTGAAGAATGCCGTACAGCAACGCTTCGGCGGTGGGCGGACAGCCTGGGACGTAGATATCGACCGGCACGATGCGGTCGCAGCCACGCACCACGGAATAGGAATAGTGATAATAGCCGCCGCCGTTGGCGCAGCTTCCCATCGAGATGACCCAGCGTGGCTCCGCCATTTGGTCGTAGACCTTGCGCAGGGCCGGCGCCATCTTGTTGGTCAGCGTGCCGGCCACGATCATCACATCGGACTGGCGGGGACTGCCGCGCGGCACGACGCCGAAGCGTTCGAGGTCGTAGCGCGGCATGGAGGTGTGCATCATTTCAATAGCGCAGCAGGCTAATCCGAACGTCATCCACCAGAGCGAGCCGGTGCGGGCCCAGTTAACGGCCTTGTCAAGCTCGGTGATGATAAAGCCTTTGTCGTCGAGGTCCTGCGCCATGCGCTGGAACGGCGCGTCGAGATCGCTGACGACTTCGGTCCGGGTGGTGACGTCCATGGCGGAAGGGTCTACTCCCATTCCAGAGCTCCCTTCTTCCACTCGTAGATAAAGCCGATGGTCAGAATGCCTAAGAAGATCATCATCGACCAGAAGCCGAACATGCCGTTTTCCTTCAGCGCGATCGCCCAGGGAAACAGGAAGGCCACTTCAAGATCGAAAATGATAAAGAGGATGGCAACGAGGTAGAACCGCACGTCGAAGCGCTGGCGCGCATCGGTAAAGGGTTCAAAGCCGCATTCATAAGGGGATAATTTTTCCGAATCGGGCTTTTGCCGCGCGGCCAGGAGGGACGCGATGACGATTACCGCCGACAGCCCTACCGCCAACGCGATAAAAACGAGGATCGGCAGATATTCAAGAAGCAGTTCTTCCATCAAGCCGTACCCGCCTCACGCTCCTAAATTCAACACACGCCACCGCGCCAAGAAATCCGCTAGTGGCAACGACTTGGGCCGAAGACATAACGTCCCGGAACGCCCAAGTAAAGGCCTTTGCTGCAGTGCGG
>CAZGTM010000070.1:0-18924 GCA_964528595.1 uncultured Rhodospirillaceae bacterium | reverse complement strand
ATGGGCGTTGACCCAATTGGAGCGTTCTTAATATGATGTTTGGAATTGGTTTAAGTTGTAAGAAAACCGGTCAGCGAGGGTTGCCATGACCACAGCAGCGGGTGACGCAGACGAACACAAGGCGGTCGGTTACGACGATCCCTGGAACTGGCTTGCGGCGGGCTGGAACGACATTGTCCGGGCGCCGGTGCTGAGCCTCGGCTACGGCGCGGTATTTACCCTCGTCAGCTTCGGCATATCGTTCGGTCTGATCAAGGCCGGCTTACATTTCCTCATCCTGCCTCTGGCCGCCGGCTTCATGCTGGTCGGTCCGATGCTGGCCATCGGTCTTTATGAGACCAGCAGGCGGCTGGAGAAGGGCGAAAGCGTCACGCTGGGCGCGGTGCTGGGCGAGTGCAAGGTGTGCCTGCCGCGCATCGGCTGGATGGGCGCGGGCCTCATGTTGTTCCTGTTCGCCTGGATGCAAATCGCGGCGCTGTTGTTCATGCTGTTCTTCGGCGGGGCGGATTACCCGGCGGAACCCGAACTGCTGGTCACGGCGCTGTTCTATACGCCGCGCGGCATCGGTTTTCTGCTGATGGGTTCGGCCGTCGGCGCGGTGCTGGCTTTCGTCGTCTTTTCCATCAGCGCCGTTTCGATCCCGCTGCTGATGGAGCGCGACATCGACATCGTGCGCGCCGCCTATGTCAGCATGCGCCTGGTGCGGGCAAATATCCGGCCGATGCTGCTCTGGGGCGTCCTGATCGCGTTGTTCACGGCGGCCGGTCTCGCCACCCTGTTCATCGGCCTGATTATCACTTTCCCGCTGATCGGCCACGCTACCTGGCACGCCTATCGTTCCCTGGTCGACGCCGAGAAAATCGGCGAACCGCTCTGAGAAATTAACCGGCGGCGCGGGAGGCGCGTTTGCGCTCGTGCGGCAGCAGCAGGCGCTTGCGCAGGCGGATCGACCGCGGCGTCACTTCCACCAATTCATCGTCCTCGATGTAAGTCAGCGCCGCTTCCAGCGCCAGACGCCGGGGCGGGCTGAGGCGCACGGCGTCGTCCTTGCCGGCCGCCCGGATGTTGGTGAGCTGCTTGGCTTTCAACGGATTGACGTCCAGGTCGCCGGTGCGTGAGTTCTCGCCGATGATCATGCCCTGGTAGACGGCGGCGCCCGGATCGATGAACAGCTGTCCGCGTTCTTCCAGGTTCCATAGTGCATAGGGCACGGCGGCGCCCTCCGAGGTCGAAATCAGAACGCCGTTCTGCCGCCTGGGCACGCCGCCGCGCGACGGCGCATAGTCATGAAAGACCCGGTTCATTACGCCGGTGCCGCGGGTATCGGTGAGAAATTCGGGGTGATAGCCGATCAGGCCGCGTGTCGGCGCATGGAAGACCATGCGGGTCTTACCGCCGCCCGAGGGACGCATGTCGATCAATTCGGCCCGGCGTAGTCCGAGCTTCTCCATCACGACGCCGGAAAAATCGTCGTCGACATCGATCATGACCTCTTCGATGGGCTCCAGGCGTTGCCCAGTGGCGCTATCGGTCTTGAAAACGACACGCGGGCGGCTGATGGAAACCTCGTAGCCCTCGCGCCGCATGGTTTCAATTAGTACGCCAAGCTGCAACTCGCCGCGTCCGCCCACTTCATAGGCGTCGCTTTCCTCGGTGTCGGTGACGCGGATGGCGACGTTGCCCTCGGCCTCCCGCATCAGGCGTTCGCGCAGCATGCGCGAGGTGACCTTGCTGCCTTCCTTGCCGGCCAGGGGCGAATCGTTGACCGAAAAAGTCATCGCCAGTGTCGGCGGGTCGATCGGCTGGGCAGGTAGGGCGCCCGTGACGCCGGCCTCGCAAAGGGTGTGCGCCACGGTGGCCTTGGCCAGGCCGGCAATGGCGACGATATCGCCGGGTTCGGCCTCGTCGACCGGCAGGCGTTCGATGCCGCGGAAGGCCAACAGCTTACTGATGCGCGCTTCGTCAACGGTGTTCCCGTTTATATCGATGGCGCGGATGACGTCGTTGCGCCGGATGACGCCCTGCTGGATGCGGCCCGTCAGCACCCGACCGAGGAAATCATCGCGCTCCAGGGTCGTCGCCAGCATGGCGAAGGGCTTGGCCGCTTCGGCCGCCGGATCGTTGAAGGGCACCGGAACATGCTCGAGGATCAACTCGAAAAGCGGTGTTAGATTGTCGCGGGCACCGTCGGGATCGACCGTGGCCCAGCCTTCCTTGGCGGAGGCGAACAGGGTCGGGAAATCGAGTTGTTCCTCGCTGGCGTCCAGCGCCACGAAGAGATCGAACACCTCGTCGTGAACCTCGTGGTGGCGGGCGTCGGGCCGGTCGGCCTTGTTGACGACGACGATGGGCTTGAGGCCCAGGCCCAGGGCCTTGGACGTGACGAACTTGGTCTGCGGCATCGGGCCTTCTGCGGCGTCCACCAGGATCACGACGCCGTCGACCATGGAAAGGATGCGCTCGACCTCGCCGCCGAAATCGGCGTGGCCCGGCGTGTCGACGATGTTGATGCGCACGTCGTTCCAGGTGACCGAGGTGCACTTGGAAAGGATGGTGATGCCGCGTTCGCGCTCCAGGTCGTTGGAATCCATGACGCGTTCGGCCACGCGCTGGTTGTCGCGAAATGTGCCGGATTGGCGCAGCAGCTGGTCGACCATCGTGGTTTTGCCATGATCGACGTGCGCGATGATCGCGATATTGCGGAGTTCCATACTGTCTTCCAGGGGTTCGGGGGCGCCCGTCAGGTGCGGTGCGAGGGCGCTTTATATAGTGCTTCGGGGTGAATGCGCAAGGCTGGGGACACCCACTGGCATCAAGTCAGTGGTTCCAGGTCCTGCAATGGCTCCATGGGCGCGGCCTCGCTGCGCCGGTTGGCGTTCTCGCGTTTGGCGGCGTGGCGCAGGAGGGTGGTGAGGGTGATGGACTGCAGGGTCGCCCGCGTCAGGTCTTCGATCTCGTCGCCGACGGACTGCAGGGCGCGGCCAATGCCGGTTTCGACGCCGGCTTCGTCGACTTCGAAGTCGGAGGCCAGCTTGTCTTCGAACAGCGATACGACGTCGTAGAGCGTCAGGCGGTTGGGGTTTGCGCTGAAGCGGTAGCCGCCGCCGGCGCCCCGCACGCTTTGGATCAGCCCCGCCCGCACCAGTTGCCGCATGACCTTGGCCAGGTGATGGACCGAAATGTCGTATTTGGCGGCGATTTCGCCCGTGGCGAGCTGGGCGGCCGGATCCTTGGCCAGTTCCAGCACGGCGTAGAGCGCGAACATCGTTGATTTTTGTATCTTCATCGCCCCCGCTCCTAACCGTTTGCTACTCGTCCAGCCGCATCTCGAGCTGGACATAGGGGCCCGCCGTCATGCCGAGACTGCGGAAGAATGAAAGGTTCAGGGTATCGCGCCGCGAAACGCTGGTACGCACGCTGGTAACACCGCTCTCCCGGAACCGGGCGAAAATGTCCTGGACCAGGCGGCTGCCGACGCGGTGTTCGCGGAAATCCTCGGAAACGCCCAGGGCGAAGACCCAGCCGCAGGGCGGCGAGCCGAACTCCCAGGCCCTGATTTCGCCGACCACGAAGCCCGCCGGCGCATTGTCGACATCAGCGACCAGCAGGAAGCGGTGGCCGCTTTCGTCGCCGACGTAGCCGTCGAAGATGTCGCGCCAGTACTCAGGCTTGGCCAGGCCGCTGGTTTCAGAATCCAGGGCGACGACCGAGTCGTAATCACCCATCGCCGCCGGCCGAACGAGAATATCGACCGGCGAGGTTGCCTCGGGGCTGGTGTCCGTTTCCGACATGGCGGGGATTTTACCCTCCTTCGCGCGGCCCGCAACCGTCCAGAGTATTTTCTACTCCGGCACGACCGCCGTGGCTTCCAGTTCGATCTTGCCGGGATTGTCCAGGAGGTCGACGACGAAGATCATGCTCATGGCGGGAAAGTGTTTGCCCATGTGCTTCTTCCAGATGGCGCCCAATTCCTTGCGCGCCGCCATGTAGGCCGGCTTGTCGCAGCAATAGGCGGTCATGCGGCAGATGTGTTCAGGCTCGCCGCCGGCTTCCGCCAGCACGGCCAGGATGTTCTTCAAGGCTTGGTCGAATTGCGGCGCGATGTCCTCGGAATGAAAAACCTGCTGCTCGTCCCAGCCGACCTGGCCGGCGACGAAGACAATGCGGCCGGGTTTGGCGGCGATGCCGTTGGCATAACCGATGGGCGGGGCCCAGCCTGCGGGGAGAAGCGTTTCGAGATGATCTGTCGACATAACGGGTTCCTACTCTTGCAACATGGGGGGGTCGAAGTCGTCGTCCCAATCGGATTCCGGTTCGGGATATTTTTTCAGCCACTCGGTGAGCCATTTGATGTGCTCGGTTTCTTCGCCGGCCATCGCGGTTGCCATTTCACGTACCTGATCGTCGGTGGTGCCTTCGGCGACCCGCTTGAAGAATGATTCAGCCTTTTCCTCGGCCTGCAGCGCCATGGTTATGGCGTGATGGGGCGTCATCATGTAGTGGGCCTCGATGGCCTCGGGATTTTCCGGAGCGGTGCCGTTCTCCCACTTGTAATCCCAGGGCGCGAGCCGAGGTATTTCCCGATCGCCGGCCTTTTCGTCGATTTTTTCGACGTGCTTGCCTTCCAGTTCGGCGAGCTTTCTGAATAATTCGGCGACTTCCGGATTGTTGTGCACGTCCATCTGTTCGGCGAGGTCGGTGTACTGCTCGGCCGCTTCCTTTTCCATCGCGTGGGCGTGGGCGAGGAACTCCTCGATGCTGTTGATGTCCATTTCGCTCGGCGGGTTCATAGCGCGAACCTTTCTTCAAGATCGGCCATGGAGGCGAGGGCCTCGCCGACGGGGGGTTGGTAGGGCGCACGGTTCCCGGAGAACAGCACGCCGACGTTATAGCCGTCGTCCGTCATCAGGCGGCGGGCGGCCCGGCCCATGTCGTCGGTCTGATCCACGACGGGCGCATGCACCTCGTTCTTCCATTCCCGTTGATTGGGCCGGAAAGTGACGCAGGGGCTGAGGATTTCCACGAACGAAAAGCCCGGGTGCTCGATGGCGTCCTTGATCAGCTTGGCCGTGCCGTTGGGATCGCCGGCGAAACCGCGGGCGATGAAGTTGGCACCGGCGGCTAGCGCGATGACCAGCGGGCGGAACGGGCTGATGCCGGTGCCGCCAGGGGCCAGGGCGCTGTCCCAATCCGGTTCGGTGGTCGGCGAGGGCTGGCCCTTGGTCATACCGTAGACCCGGTTGTCCATGACGATGTAGGTCAGGTCGACATTGCGCCGGGCGGCATGCATGAAGTGGTTGCCGCCGATGGAGAAGCCGTCGCCGTCGCCGCTGGCGACGATCACGGTCAACTCGGGCCGCGCCACCTTGAGGCCGGTGGCAAGGGGCAGGGACCGCCCGTGGACGCCGTGAAATCCGTAGCAATCGAGATAGGCCGGAATACGCGACGAACAGCCGATGCCGGAAACAACCGCGACTTCCTCGGGCGTGAGGTCCAGTTCGGCCAGTGCCTTGGTGATCGACGAGAGCACGGAATAATCGCCGCAGCCCGGGCACCAGACGGGCTTGATGTCGGATTTGTAGTCCCGGGCGGTGCGGGCGGGGGCGGTTTGGGTGTCGGTACTCATGACTTGGTCTCCCCCGAAATACGGGCGGTTATTTCACCTGGGCGGATGGGCAAGGGACCCGGGACGCAGAAATGATCAACGTCCTGCGTCAGCCCGATATGGGAGCGCAGGTAGCCGAGGAACTGGCCGCTGTGGGTCTGTTCGACGACGATGATGCGTTTGGCGCCTTCCAGTTCGGCAAGGAGCTGTTCCTTGGGCGCCGGCAGTAAGAGCCGCAGCGAGATATAGCGGGCAGCGCCTTCGCCGAGGTTGGCCAGGGCCTCGCGCACCGGACCGGTGCAACTACCCCAGGTCAGGATGACGGTGTCGCCGTCGCTGCCCCCACCTTCACTTCCGCCAAGTTCCGCCCAGTGCTGGCCGTAATCGAAGTTCGCCAGCTTGCGGGCGCGCTTGTCCAACTGGATGAAGTGATCGTCAGCCTGGCTGGAGGGCGTGCCGCGCGGGTTGTGCTCCAGGCCGTCGGCCGTGTAGGCGCAACCGGGCGTGCCGGGGACCGCCATCGGCGAAATGCCGGACTTCACGTCGGCGTAGCGGTGGTAGGTCTCGTCCTTGCTGCGCGCGTCCGCCGTCAGGCGTTGGGCCATGAAGGCGATATCGGCGGGTTCTTCGATCACCGACTTGGCCTGGCCCAGGGACTGGTCGCTGAGCACCAGGGCGGGGGTCTGCATGGCTTCGGCCAGGTGCACGGCCCATTGTGTCGTAAAGAGGCAGTCGCTGATGGAATTCGGCGCGACCACGAGGTGCGGCGCATCACCCGGCAGGCCCTGAGTCGCCAGATTGAGGTCGGACTGTTCGCTCTTGGCGGGGATACCGGTAGAGGGGCCGCCGCGCATGACGTCGACCACGACGACCGGGACTTCGCTGGCCACGGCCAGTCCGATAGCCTCGGTCATCAGGGCGAGACCGGGACCGGAGGTGGCGGTCAGGGAGGGCACGCCGCCGAAGGAGCCCCCGATCGCCATGTTGATCGAGGCCAGTTCGTCCTCGGCCTGGACCAGCGTGCCGCCGACTTTGGTCAGGGCAGGGGCCATCCATTCGAGGATCTCGGTGGCCGGGGTGATGGGGTAGGCGGCGACGAAACGGACACCGCCGCGGATGGCGCCGAGGCCCGCGGCCTCGTTGCCGCTGATCAGCCAGCGGCCCGTTGCCTGGTCGTCGGTCGCAGCAAGCTTGGGCATGACCGGAATTTCCTGAGCCGCTTCACGGCCCGCCGCGACACCGGCGGCACTTGCCGTAATGGCCGCGTCGCCGCGTTTGGCCAACGCCTTGGTCAATGCCGCATCGAGGTATTCGTCCGGCAGGCCGATCATCGCGCCGACGACGCCGAGCGCGATCATGTTGGGCCGTCCGCCCTCGATGGCTTTCGACATGGCCTTGAAATCGAGATCGGCCCGCGCCGCGCCGCTGTCCGTGACGAAGGCGGGGACGTCCTTGATCTGCTTGGCATCACCGATCACGACGGTTTGTTCGTCGATCGGCAGCTCAGCGGCGAAACGGTCGACGTTCTGCCAGTCCAAAGCGATGATCAGGTCGTGCCGGTCGGGCTGGGCCGCCACCGGTGTCGACGACAGCCTTATCAGGGCGGCCGCTTCGCCGCCGCGGATCTGCGGTCCGACCGAACGGGTCATCAAACCGTACCAGCCGGCCTTCGCGGCGGCTTCCAGCAGCATGTTACCGGCCGTAATGACACCGGCGCCGCCGCTGCCCGCGAGCACGATGGACAAGCTTGGCGCTGTATCTGGCATGTCACTCATTATTTCAGTCTCCAGATTTTCGGGACGTTTTGACCGTTTGCTGCCGCTTTTGCGACGAATTGGAAAATGGCCCTACTTTTTGTCTTGACTCTTAATTCGGTATTCAAGTACTAAATTACATAATAAATATCCAGCGCCGGACCGTCAACCGATTTCGCAAGGTTCAAACCGGTCGGGACGTAAACAAGAGAAAGCCCGCAAATCGGCGCTACCTGAGGCAAACGTGAGGCAGGAAATGACCGCAGAAACCACCCAAGCGACCCGTTGGATGATGACCGGCATCGGTGAACCCCTTGTCGAGGAAACGTTCGAAGCGGCGGCCGGAGACGGCGAGGTGGTCGTTGCAGTCGCGGGTTGCGGCGTTTGCCATACCGACCTCGGTTATTATTACGACGGCGTCCGCACCAAGCACGAGCTGCCGCTCGCCTTGGGTCATGAAATCAGCGGCCGGGTTATTTCCGCCGGCACCGGCGCCAAGGACTGGCTCGGCAAGGCGGTCGTCATACCGGCGGTCATGCCCTGCGGCGAATGCGATCTATGCAAACGCGGCCGCGGCGCTATCTGCCGCGCCCAGAAAATGCCCGGCAATGACATCCAGGGCGGTTTCGGCAGCCACATCGTGGTGCCCGCCGACGGCCTCTGCCCCGTCGATGAAGACAAGCTCGCCAAAGCCGGCTTGAGCCTGGCCGATCTCTCCGTGGTTGCCGATGCGGTGACCACACCTTATCAAGCCGCGATGCGCGCCGGGGTCACCCCCGGCAGCCTCGCAATCGTTATCGGCGTCGGTGGCGTTGGCGGCTACGCAGCGCAGATTGCTGCCGCGAAGGGCGCCATGGTGGTCGCCATCGACGTCGATAACGAAAAAATGGACGCCCTGAAAGGCCATGGCGTCTCGTTGGCTCTCAATGCCAAGGAGCACGACCTCAAGAGCCTGAAGGGCGCGATCCGCGACTTCGCCAAGGAAAACGGCCTGCCGCTGACCGAATGGTTCATCTTCGAGTGCTCCGGCACCGGCGCCGGCCAGTCCACGGCCTTCGGCCTTCTGACCTTCGGCGCCACGCTGTGCGTCGTCGGCTTCACCATGGATAAGGTGGAGATGCGGCTTTCCAACCTGATGGCCTTCGACGCCCGCGCCATCGGCAACTGGGGCTGCACGCCGGACCTTTACCCGGCCGCGCTCGACATGGTGCTGGATGGCGAGATCGCCCTGGCGCCGTTCGTCGAGCAGCGCCCGCTCAATGACATCAACAGCGTTTTCAAAGCCGTTCACGACAAGGAAATGTCGCGGCGAGCCATTCTCGTGCCTGCCGCCTAACCGGATAAAGCCACCAGCAAAAAACCACCCAGGAGTTCGACATGACATCCGCCCCCCAAACACTCGTCGATCACAATCTCGCACCGCACGTCGAAACCGACGGCGTCATCTATGAAACAAAGCCCGTTAAGCGCCCCGACGGTTCCGTGGCCGAAGGCCTCTATGCCGCCTGGATCACGCTGAATAACCCCAAGCAGTACAATTCCTATACCACCGAGATGGTGAAGGCCGTCATTCTCGGCTTCCGCCGCGCCTCGATGTCGCGCGACGTGGTCTGCGTCGTCTTTACCGGCGCCGGCGACAAAGCCTTCTGCACCGGCGGCAACACCAAGGAATATGCCGAGTACTACGCCGGCAATCCGCAGGAATACCGCCAGTACATGCGGCTCTTCAACGACATGGTTTCGGCCATCCTCGGCTGTGACAAACCGGTTATCTGCCGCGTCAACGGTATGCGCATCGGCGGCGGCCAGGAAATCGGCATGGCCTGCGACTTCACCATCGCCCAGGACCTGGCCCGCTTCGGCCAGGCCGGTCCCAAGCACGGCTCGGCCGCCATCGGCGGCTCCACCGACTTCCTGCCGGTCATGGTCGGTTGCGAAAAGGCCATGGAAACCGGCGTCCTCTGCGAGCCCTGGTCGGCCCACAAGGCCTACCGCCTGGGCGTCGTCATGGACATCGTGCCGGCCCTCAAGGTCGATGGCGAGTTCGTTGCCAACCCGACCGTCGAGACGGAGTTTACCGACAAGTACGGCCGCATCATCCACGGCGAGAGCAAGACCGGTGAAGCCCTGGCTGAAGGCAAGGAACTGATGAAGCGCGGCGAGGTCGATCTCTCGCTTTTGGACGCCAAGGTCGATGAGCTCTGCACCAAACTGCTGATGACCTTCCCCGACTGCACCACCAAATCGGTCGAGGAACTGCGCAAGCCCAAGCTCAACGCCTGGAACATGAACAAGGAAAACAGCCGCGCCTGGCTCGCCAACAACATGATGTCGGAAGCCAAGACCGGTTTCCGCGCCTTCAACGAACCGGCCGGCAAGATCCGTGAAATCGATTTCGTCGAGCTGCGCCAGAAGCTGGCCGTCGGCACCCCGTGGAGCGAAGAGCTCACGGAAAGCCTGATGCCGGTCAACCAGGAGGCTGCGGAGTGAGCTCTCCCCTCAAAGTCTGGCTCGACCGTGAAGGCCGGCTGCTGCGCGTCCGATTGGCGCGGCCCAAGGCCAACATCGTCGACGCCGAGATGATTGCGGCGCTTTCAGAGGCGCTCGACGGCCATCTCGATGACGGTTCGCTCGGCGCCGTTCTGCTGGACGCCGAAGGTCCGCATTTCTCCTTCGGCGCCAGCGTTGAAGAACACTTGCCGGACCAGTGTGCCGACATGCTCGCCAGCCTGCATGCCCTGATCATGAAACTCGCCGGATCGCCGGTGCCCGTGCTTTGCGCCATCAACGGCCAGTGCCTGGGCGGCGGTCTTGAGGTCGCACTCGCCTGCGGCCGCCTATTTGCATCGAAAGATGCAAGTCTCGGCCAGCCCGAAATCAAGCTGGCCGTGTTTGCCCCAGCCGCGTCTTGCCTGTTGCCCCCCCGAATCGGGCAGGGCGCGGCTGAGGATCTTCTTTACACCGGCCGCAGCGTGGACGGCGACGAAGCCCTGCAGATGGGCCTTGTCGACGATCTTTCGGACGATCCGGAAGCCGCCGCTCTGGTTTATTTCGACCAACACCTCGCCGGCCTGTCGGCCAGCTCGCTTCGGCATGCCGTCGAAGCCGCACGGGCGCCCGTCGTCGCCCGCCTCAAGGACGACCTCGCCCGTGTCGAGAAAATCTACCTCGACAGCCTCATGTCCACCCGCGACGCGATCGAGGGCCTCGAAGCCTTTGTCGAAAAGCGCAAACCTAACTGGGAGCATCGTTAAGCTATGTCAGTCAAGGAAATCATCGACCGCTGCCAGGAAATCTTCGATGACCTGGAATTCACTTACGTCAAGGAGTGGAAAGCGAAGGATCCCAGCCGCAAGGCGATCGGCTACCTGCCGGTCTACGTCCCGCGCGAGATCATCCATGCCGCCGGCATGCTGCCTGTCGGCATCCTCGGCGGCGGCGACCAGCTCGAGGTGATCCACGGCGACGCCTATTACCAGAGTTACATCTGCCGCATTCCGCGTTCGACCATCGAGCTCGGCGTGACCGGCCGGCTGGACTGCCTGGACGGCGCCCTGTTCCCCTCGATCTGTGACGTTATCCGCAACCTCTCGGGCATGTGGAAGCTCCTGTTCAAGGACAAATACGTGCGCTACTTCGATGTGCCGCAAACTTACGCGGACGAGGTTGGCGGCAACTACTACGTCAAGGAACTCGAGGAACTCAAGGAAGGCCTTGAAGAACTCGGCGGTAAAAAGATCACCGATGAGGCCATCAACGCCTCGATCGCGGTCTTCAACGAGAACCGCCGCGTCATCAACGACGTTTACGCGCTGCGCACCAAGACGCCGTGGAAGGTGCCGACCTCGGAAGTCTACCTGTTGCTCCGCGCCGGCATGGTGCTGGATGTCGAGGAGCACACCCAGATGCTGCGCGACTATCTGGCCGCCGCCGAAACGGAAGAGCGTCCCATGCGCGACAACTGCCGCGTCGTGATGAGCGGCATGTTCTGCGAACAGCCCCCGCTCGGCCTGATCAAGTCGGTCGAGATGGCCGGCTGCTACATCGTCGACGACGACTTCATGCTGGTCACCCGCTGGCTGATGGACGACGTTCCGGTCGAGGGCAATCCGCTGCAGAACCTGTCGGACAGTTTCCTGCACCATTCCGCGGAAACCGCCGCCAAGTATGTCGACAAGAACGAAAACAAGGGCAAGTTCATCGTTGATTCGGTGAAGAAGACCGCCGCCGAAGGCGTCGTCTTCGCGGCTCCCAGCTTCTGCGACCCCGCACTGCTGGACCAGCCGATGCTGCACACTGCCTTGAATGACAACAACATCCCCTTCACCGCCTTCCAGTACGCCGAGAACTCGGGCCAGATGCAGCCCATTCGCGAGCAGGCAGGCACCTTCGCCGATTCCATCAAGCTCTGGAGTGCGTGACATGAATGTACAAACCAACGCCAGTACCGAGGCCCTCAAAGAGGACTCGATGTGGAAACAAAAAGAGATGATCAACGCCAACTACCACGAGTTGGCGACGGCCAACGAGCGCGGCCAGAAGGTGGTCTCGACGTTCGTGCCGGGTAATCTCAACGAGCTGCTGATGTGCTTCGACATGGCGCGGAACCTGCCGGAAACCAATGCCCTGCAGATGGGCATGCGCAAGAAATCCGGCGGCCTGATCATGGAAGCCGAGAAAGTCGGCCACTCCGAAGACGTCTGCACCTATGTGAAGGCCGACCTCGGCATGATTATGAAGGGCAACATAGGTCCGACGGGCGAGCCCCTGCCAACGCCGGATCTGTTGATGCTGTCGTACACCGGCTGCTTCACCTTCATGAAGTGGTTCGAGCTGGTGCGCGAGCAGTACAACTGCGAGACCGCCATGCTGCACGTGCCCTACCAGGGCGACGGCGTGGTGACGCCGAACATGCGCGACTATGTCGTCAAGCAGCTCAAGGAAGACATCATTCCGACCCTGGAGCGCGTCTCCGGCGTCAAGTTCGACATCGACCGTCTGCGCGAATACATCAAGCAGTCGGCCAAGGCCGAGGACGATCTGGTTTACGTGCTGCAGACGGCCAAGAACATCCGCTCGCCGATCGACGCTTACTTCGGCGGCGTCTACTACATCGGCCCGATCTTCACGGCCTTCCGGGGCTCTGACGCGGCGGTCGACTACTACGGTACGCTGCGCCAGGAGATCAAAGCCCGTCTCGACGCCGGTCTCGGCCCGGTGACGCCGGAAGGCGACATGGGCGAGGAGAAATACCGCCTGGTCGTCGAAGGCCCGCCCAACTGGACGAGCTTCCGCGAGTTCTGGAAGATGTTCTACGACGAGGGCGCGGTCGTCGTCGCCAGCACCTACACCAAGGTGGGCGGCGTCTACGACTTCGGTTTCCGTCACGATCCGGAAAACCCGCTGGAGAGCCTGGCCGACTATTGCCTGGGTTGCTACACCAACCTCAACCTGCCGTCGCGCACGGACATGCTGGCCCAGTACGTCGAGGATTATCAGGCCGACGGTCTGCTGATCAACTCGATCAAGAGCTGCAACAGCTTCTCCGCCGGTCAGCTCCTGATGATGCGGGAAGTCGAGGAACGCACCGGCAAGCCGGCCGCCTTCATCGAAACCGATCTCGTTGATCCGCGCTACTTCTCCGCGGCCAACGTCAAGAACCGTCTGGAAAGCTACTTCCAGATGATCAACCAGAAACGCGGCCGGGCCGCAGCCTAACCGAGGGAGAAAACTCATGGATTGCTTTATCGGAATCGACCTCGGCTCAACGACCACCAAGGCGGTGGTCGTCGACCAGGACTACAACGTCCTGGGCCGCGGCATTACCAACTCGCGTTCGAACTACGACATCGCCGCCGGCGTGGCCAAGAACGAGGCCCTGATCGACACCCGTTTCGATCTCTTTCGCCGGGCTTTGAAGAACGTGCCGGAATTGGGTGACAACTACGACGCCTTCATGACCGAGCTCGAGCAGAATTTCCGCCTCGAGCAGTACCTGGAGCAGCTTGTCGATCTCGACGAGACCTGCAACCGGGCGGCCGAGAACGAGCGCTATGCGGAGTGGGGCAAGGACCTGCCGGAAGCTCTAGGCGCCGTGTTCAACCGGGTGACGACGGAAGCACCCGAACTCTTCGCGCCGGGCGCCAAGCGTAAATCGGACTTTTTCCGGGATATCGCCGGTTCCCAGTACCATGTGGTCAGCGAGGACTTCTCGAAGGACAGCGAATTCCCCTTCGACGTTCTGCTGAACATCTATGACCGCTCGATCATCGAGGTGGAAAACCGGATCTATACCGAAACCACCAACGAGAAGCTCCTGAAGGCACTGGACCGCACCTTCGAGAACCTGCCCCAGCTTGGCGGCTCTGCGGACAAGGTTCGGGCCGAAGTCGAAGGTGTGCTGGGCGTCGATCTCGACGAGACCTACATCATCGGCACCGGTTACGGCCGGGCGCGGTTGCCTTTCTCGAAGGAACACATCCGTTCGGAAATCCTCTGCCACGGTCTCGGCGCGCACGTCATGTATAACGACACGCGCACCGTGCTCGACATCGGCGGTCAGGATACCAAGGCTATTCAGGTCGACGAGGCGGGCATCGTGGAAAGCTTCCAGATGAACGACCGTTGCGCCGCCGGTTGCGGCCGTTACCTCGGCTACATCGCAGATGAAATGAACGTCGGCCTGCACGAGCTTGGTCCCATTGCCATGAAGTCGACCCGTTCCGTGCGCATCAACTCCACCTGCACGGTGTTCGCCGGCGCCGAGCTTCGCGACCGTCTGTCGCTGGGCGAAGACCGTTCGGACATCCTGGCGGGCCTGCACCGCGCCATCATCCTGCGTGCGATGTCGATCCTGTCGCGTTCGGGTGGTATCCGCGATCAGTTCACATTCACCGGCGGCGTCGCCAACAACGAGGCGGCGGTGACGGCCCTGCGGGACCTGATCAAGGAAAACTATGGCGATCTTCAAATCAACATTGACCCTGAATCGATCTACACCGGTGCTCTGGGCGGTGCGACTTTCGCCCGCCGCGCCGTCGAGGAAGGCCGCGTCGCGGAGGCAGCAGCATGACCATTACAGTAGGAATTGACGTTGGAACGGGTGCGGTCAAGACCGTCGTGTTCCGCTCGGAAGGTGACAACCACGAAATGCTGGCCAAGCGGGTCGACCGTATCCGCCGGCGCGATCCCCTGGTCCTGGTCGAGGAAGCGTTCGACGCGCTGCTGGCCGAGACCGGCATCGACAAGGACGACGTTGCCTACATCGCAACGACGGGTGACGGCGAAAACGTCTCGTTCCGCACCGGTCACTTCTATTCGATGACGACGCACGCGCGCGGTGCCGTGTACCTTGTCGACGGCGCCACCGCCGTTCTCGATATCGGGGCGCTGCACGGCCGGGCGATCAACATCGATCCGCGCGGCAAGGTGCTGGGTTACCGCATGACCAGCCAGTGCGCCTCGGGTTCGGGCCAGTTCCTCGAGAACATCGCCCGTTACCTCGGCGTCTCCATCGACGAGGTCGGTGAACTCTCCCAGCAGGCCGACGATCCGGAACAGGTTTCCGGCATCTGCGCCGTGCTGGCCGAAACCGACGTCATCAACATGGTGTCGCGCTCGATCTCCACGCCCAATATCCTCAAGGGCATCCACCTTTCCATGGCCGGCCGCCTGGTGAAGCTGCTCAAGGCTTCCAAGGTCAAGGACGGTAAGGTGCTGCTGACCGGCGGTCTCGCCCTCGACAGCGGCATGATCGCCGCGATGCGAGAGGAAATGGCCAAGCAGAAGATGGATTTTCCGGCCGAAAACCACCCGGATTCGATCTTTGCCGGCGCCATCGGCGCCGCCATTTGGGGCGCCTTCCGCTACGACAAGCTGAAGGAACTTGAGAACCTTGCCGAAGCGTCATAAGGCCGTTAAAAGTCTGCCTTGACCGATATCAAGATGAACGAGGAGTAACGCCAATGGCGCTATTGATCACCGATGACTGCACCAACTGCGACGCCTGTCCCAGCGAGTGCCCCAACGACGCCATCACCATGGGCGACGTGATCTATGTCATCGATGCCTTTAAGTGCACGGAATGCGTCGGCGCCGAGGACGAGCCCCAATGCATGCTCGTCTGCCCCGCCGACTGCATCATTCCGAACCCGGATTTCGAGGAAACGCCGGAAGAATTGCAGGCCAAGTACGAAAACCTGCATAGCTGATTTTTAAGGTAGTACCTAGTAGTAAACGCGTAGTAACCGAGTAGCTAAAAGGCCGCAGCCCACGCTGCGGCCTTTTTTCGTGGGGACGTCCCAATTATCCGGCGTCATTCCGGCGAATGCCGGACTCCATCCATTTGGTTTTCTCAGAACGGAAAAAAGGAATACCTGGACCCCGGCATGCGCCGGGGTGACGAGGTGTAAGGGAGTTGTCCCTATTTAAACTCGACGGAAACGATTTCGTAGCCGCGGGCGCCGCCGGGAGCTTCGACGTTGATGGAATCGCCGACTTCCTTGCCAATCAGGGCGCGGGCCAGCGGCGAACTCACCGACAGCAGGCCCGATTTGATGTCGCTCTCGTCGACGCCGACGATCTGATAGGTCGATTCTTCGTCGGTGTCCTCGTCGGCGACGCAAACGGTGGCGCCGAATTTGACGCTGTCGCCGCCCAGCAGCTTGGGGTCGATGACTTCGGCCCGGCTGATCTTGTCTTCAAGTTCAAGCACGCGGCCTTCGATGAAGCCCTGTTTTTCCTTGGCGGCATGGTACTCGGCATTTTCCGAGAGGTCGCCGTGCGCGCGCGCTTCCTCGATCGCCTTGATGACATCAGGGCGTTCCTTGGTCTTGAGGTGCTTCAATTCCTCTTCCAAGCGGGCGTATCCGCTGCCCGTCATGGGTACTCGTTCCATCGTTCGTTGCCTTAATTAGCGGGGACTCATAGGTTTGCGCGCCCCAGCAAAATTGGGCTTCAGCCCAAAAAAAATCCCACCAGGCCGACATCTTGTGTCCGCCGGCCTGCAGGGCGTCCGTTACTCAGTACGATAGCATAGAATAGGACTGCAAGGGCGCGACTTCAAGGGTTCCTGCACGCAGCGCCGCAATTGCCTGCGCGGCGGCCCGGGCGCCGGCCACGGTGGTATAATAGGGGATGTGGTGCAAAAGCGCCGTGCGCCTTAGTTCAAACGAATCGGCGATG
The DNA here is from genome assembly GCA_964528595.1 of uncultured Rhodospirillaceae bacterium. Classification (GTDB taxonomy): domain Bacteria; phylum Pseudomonadota; class Alphaproteobacteria; order UBA2966; family UBA2966; genus CAYFKJ01. The sequence continues at coordinate 2,382 of CAZGTM010000070.1, read as the reverse complement.
GCCTGGGCGCCTTCGGTGGTGTTGAAGACCAGCGCGATTTCCTCGTTCTTCATGGCATCGACGATGTGCGGCCGGCCTTCGAGGACTTTGTTGATGACGGTCACGTTGAGACCCTGATCGGAGAGAAACAGCGCCGTGCCGCGCGTCGCGATCAGGGTGAAACCCTGCTCGTCAAGCTCGCGCGCCGCGTCGAGGATCTCGCCCTTGTCGCTGTCGCGGACCGACACGAAGACTTTGCCTTCGAGCGGCAGTTTGACGCCGCCGGCCAGCTGGGATTTGGCGAAGGCGGTCTCGAAATCCCGATCGAGCCCCATGACTTCGCCCGTCGATTTCATTTCGGGGCCCAGGATGATGTCGACGCCGGGGAAGCGGGCGAAGGGGAAGACCGCCTCTTTGACGGCGACGTGGCCGGGCGCCGAGGTGGCAACACCGTCCGCCGACGACAAGCCGAAATCGGCCAGCTTCTCGCCCGCCATGATGCGGGCTGCGATCTTTGCGATGGGGCGGCCCGTGGCCTTTGCGACGAACGGTACGGTGCGGCTGGCCCGTGGATTAACCTCCAGGATGTAGACGACGTCGTCCTTGACGGCGAACTGTACATTCATCAGACCGATTACGCCCAAGGCGCGGGCCAGGGCGTCTGCCTGGACTTTGATTTCAGCGACGACGGCGTCACTCAACGTATGAGGCGGCAGGGCGCAGGCTGAATCGCCGGAATGCACGCCGGCTTCCTCGATGTGCTCCATGACGCCGGCCACCACGACATCCGTGCCGTCCGACAGGGCGTCGACGTCGACTTCGATGGCGTCGCGCAGATAGGCATCGACCAGCACGGGGCTGTCGCCCGAAACCTTGACCGCTTCGCGCATGTAGCGCTCCAACGAGGCCTCGTCGTGGACGATCTCCATGGCCCGGCCGCCCAGCACGTAGGACGGACGCAGCAACACCGGGTAACCGATGCGCTCGGCGGCGGCGTGGGCTTCTTCGTTTGAGGTGGCGATGCCGTTGTCGGGCTGGCGCAAGTCAAGGTCGGCCAACAGCTTCTGGAAACGGTCGCGGTCCTCGGCCAGATCGATGGCGTCCGGCGAGGTGCCGAGGATCGGTACGCCCGCCGCCTCCAGGCCGTGCGCCAGCTTGAGCGGGGTTTGGCCACCGAACTGTACGATCACGCCCGCCAGATCGCCGGCTTGCTTTTCGACCCGGACGATTTCGAGCACGTCTTCCAGGGTCAGGGGCTCGAAGTAAAGCCGGTCGGACGTGTCGTAGTCGGTCGAGACGGTCTCGGGGTTGCAGTTGACCATGATGGTCTCGAGCCCGGCTTCGGAAAGCGCATACGCCGCGTGGACGCAGCAGTAATCAAACTCGATACCCTGGCCGATGCGGTTGGGACCGCCGCCCAGCACGATGGCCTTGCGCCGGTCCGAGGGGACCGCTTCGCACTCCGACAGCGCACTGCCGTCGGCAGAGGTCCAACTGCCGTCCTCGTAGGCCGAGTACATGTAAGGCGTTTGCGATTCGAATTCGGCGGCGCAGGTGTCGACCCGCTTGAAAACGGGCCGGACGTCCAGCTTGGTCCGCAGGTCGGCGACGGACTGTTCCGTGGCGTCACCCAACTCGGCTAGGCGGGCATCGGAGAAGCCCATCTTCTTGAGGTCCAACAGCGCTTCGCGTGTCCGCGGCAGGCCGTTTTCGCGCACGCCGTTCTCCGCCGTCACGATGGCCTCGATGCGGGCGAGGAACCAGGGATCGTACTTGCACGCGGCGTTGATCTCTGCCGCCGTCAGGCCCTCGCGGAAGGCCTGGGCGATGACCAGCAGCCGATCCGGCGTCGGCGCGCCCAAGGCTTTGCGGATGGCGTCCTTGCGTTCGGTCTCGGTGACGGCGTCGTCCAGCCCGTCGATTTCCAGTTCGTTGAAGCCGTTGAGGCCGGTTTCCATCGAACGCAGCGCCTTCTGCACCGATTCCTCGAAGGTGCGGCCGATCGACATGGCTTCGCCGACCGACTTCATGGAGGTGTTCAGCAGCGCTTCGGTGCCGGCGAACTTCTCGAAGGTGAAGCGCGGCATCTTGGTCACGACATAGTCGATGGTGGGTTCGAAACTCGCCGGCGTGACGCCGGTGATGTCGTTCATCAATTCATCGAGGGTGTAGCCGACGGCGAGCTTCGCCGCCACCTTGGCGATGGGGAAGCCGGTCGCCTTGGAAGCCAGCGCCGAGGAACGCGAAACGCGCGGGTTCATTTCGATGACGATCAGCCGGCCCGTCGCGGGATCGACCGCGAACTGCACGTTCGAGCCGCCTGTCTCCACCCCGATCTCGCGCAGGACCGCGATCGAGGCGTTGCGCATGATCTGGTATTCCTTGTCGGTCAGCGTCAGCGCC
>CAZGTM010000069.1:0-19623 GCA_964528595.1 uncultured Rhodospirillaceae bacterium | reverse complement strand
ATGAAATAAACTCTCTCTTACCGGTTTGAATATTGATTATGGGAACGATGGCTGGGATTGGACTCTGTGGTTTCGGCGGTTCGATTTATGAACTTTCCCAAATCCAATTCGACCGAAATTAGTCACGAGGCTATTCGCCGGATCCGCGATATGCTCTCGCGAAAGACCGCTCAATTTGATTAGCGGGAATGCAATTGCACAATAATTAGGCACAATAATATGCCTAAATATGTCGCTTAAGCTGGAAAACAGGAGTTTTCCGCGGATTTCAACCACCGCCGGAATTGGCACGTCTCATGCTATGCAGGGATCAACGCGCGCGCGTTCTCCATTGCGGGATCGCGCGCTCCGTCATGTCATGACTGAGATTTAGTTAGTCCGGGACGAGATAACGATGAAAAAAATCGAGGCGATCATAAAACCCTTCAAGCTCGACGAGGTGAAGGAAGCCCTTCACGAAATCGGCCTGCAGGGCATCACGGTGACCGAAGCCAAGGGATTCGGACGCCAAAAAGGCCATACCGAACTTTACCGCGGCGCCGAGTACGTGGTCGATTTTCTGCCCAAGGTGAAAATCGAAATCGTATTGGAAGACAATCTGGTGGAGCGGGCCGTCGAAGCCGTCCAGCAGGCCGCCCAGACCGGGCGCATCGGTGACGGTAAGATCTTCATCACCACGGTGGAGGACGCGATCCGCATCCGCACCGGCGAACGCGGCGGCGAGGCGATCTGAGCCCCGGCCGACCCACTTTCATTCAGCCATCAACCAACACTCCGCATTCGAGTAACAGACAAAATACGGGAAAAATACCATGTCCGACGTAAAATCAGTTCTACAGACCATCAAGGACGACGACGTCAAGTACGTCGATCTGCGCTTCACCGACCCGCGCGGCAAATGGCAGCATCTCGCCATGGACTGCCGGGTGGTCGACGAAGACATGTTCGCCGACGGCATCATGTTTGACGGCTCCTCCATTGAGGGCTGGAAGGACATCAACGAGAGCGACATGACGTTGATGCCGGATGCCACGAGCGCCACCATGGATCCCTTTGCGGCCCAAAGCTCTTTGATCCTGTTCTGTGACGTCGTCGAACCAACCACCGGCGAAGGCTATGGCCGCGATCCGCGCTCGACCGCGCGCCGGGCGGAAAACTACCTCAAGTTCTCCGGTCTGGGCGACACTGCCTACTTTGGACCGGAAGCCGAGTTTTTCATGTTCGACGACGTGCGCTACGACGTCTCCATGAACAACACGTTCTATTCGATCGACGAGGCCGAAGGCCCCTACAACACCGGCAAGCACTTCGAAGGCGGCAACCCGGGCCACCGTCCCGCCATCAAGGGCGGCTACTTCCCGGTGCCGCCGGTCGACGCGGCCTCGGACATCCGGGCCGAGATGCTCTCGATCATGCAGGAAATGGGCCTGCGCACCGAGAAGCACCACCACGAGGTGGCGCCCTCGCAGCACGAGCTCGGCATGGAATTCGGCCCGCTGCTGCAGGTGGCCGACGAGCTGCAGATTTATAAGTACGTCGTGCACAACGTGGCGCACTCCTACGGCAAGACGGCGACCTTCATGCCCAAGCCGGTAATCGAAGACAACGGTTCGGGCATGCACGTCCACCAGTCGATCTGGAAGGAGGGCAAGCCGACCTTCGCCGGTTCGGGCTATGCCGATCTGTCGGAGACGGCGCTTTATTACATCGGCGGCATCGTCAAGCACGCCAAGGCGCTGAATGCCTTCACCAACCCGCTGACCAACAGCTATAAGCGGCTGATCCCGGGTTTCGAGGCGCCCGTGCTGCTGGCCTACTCGGCCCGCAACCGTTCGGCCTCCTGCCGTATCCCGTTCGCCACCAGCCCCAACGGCAAGCGCGTCGAGGTGCGTTTCCCGGATGCCGGCTCCAATCCCTACCTGGCGTTCTCGGCCATGCTGATGGCCGGCATCGACGGCATCGAGAACAAGATCCATCCCGGCGATCCGATGGACAAGAACCTCTACGACCTGCCGCCGGAAGAACTCGCCGAGGTGCCGACCGTTTGCGGTTCCCTGCGCGAGGCGCTCGACGCGCTGGACGCCGACCGCGACTTCCTCAAGAAGGGCGACGTCTTCACCGACGACCAGATCGACGGCTACATGGAACTCAAGTGGGGCGAAGTGCTGGCTTTCGAGCACACCCCGCACCCGATCGAGTTCGACATGTACTACTCTGTCTAAGCGCGGACTTCTCGATCAAAGATCAGGCCGGGCGGCAACGCCCGGCCTTTTCTTATGGCTTTTCGTCGGGGGGCCGGCGCCGGTGCAGGGCGAACCAGAGAAAAACGCTGGTGACGCCGAACAGGGCGATCGCATTGAAATAGCGCGCGGCCACGATTTCACCGACCACCAAGGCGAGAAGCCCCGCCACGATGACCGTCAATATTGAGATTAGGGCTTTGCGCATGCTCCGGGTCCGTTCCTCAAGGATGCACCCAAATATGACATTCGCCGGAATGCGGCAAGTCATTGCGCGCTCCCCTTTTCAACTGGTCGGGTTAATGTGGGCGGCTAAGCGGTAGCTGCGCGCAGCTTCAGGGGTTTGGTCGAGGCAAATATCTGATTTATCGGATTATCAATCCGAATTCGTGAATTTTCGCCTTAGTCCTTCAATTATCCCTGTTACACGATCAAACCGCTTTGATAGTATCTCTCAGCAATCTACACGCGCCTATAGTGTTATTCCCAAACTGGATTTGGAAATGGATGTCGTGCGAACTTGCGAAAAATATGGCGGGATTTTTGGCGCCTCGCTTCTGGTATTAACGGCATGCAATCAGCCACCGGGCTACAACGAGTATGTACAGAGAGCTGCCCTCGGCTCGGATTTTGATGTTTGCTCCAGTGCCGTCTCCTCGGATCTTAAAAAATGGGAAAGCAGTCAGTATTTCTCCCTGCTCGAAAAAACCAAAGCTTTTCGCGACGAAGCGAACAAAAGGCGTCTGAGCTTGGATGATTGCCGTCAAATAATCTCGCAACGGCAAATCGCTATAAACAACCCAAGCAAACCAAAACCCACGGCGGGGTTTCTCGAATCTCTTAGAGGCAAGAGCGATGTCGATATTTGCTTAAACGTTACGATATCGGACACATCTGCTTGGGAAAGCAAGAGCACATACAGACCGCATGTCGAAGAAGCGAGACGAAGAAATCTGACACTTGTCACTTGCCGTGAGTTGAAAGATGACAGCGTTAGCGTTGCGACGAAAAGCAGTGCCGCCCCAGGTCGGCATGAACCCGCCGTCAGAGATGATCGTGGTCCAAGGATCGAAATTCCGGTGAACCAGCAGGCCGGGGCCGGGGAATTCGAAATCGCCGGCCGCGTGTCGGACGATAGCGGCGTTGCGCAGGTACTGGTGGACGGAAAACAGGTAAAGGTGTCGGGCAACCGGCGCTTCCGGGTGTCGATCTATGTGCCCATGGGTGGCCGAGACATCGTTATCGAAGCCGTCGACAAGCGCGGTAACCGCACAACCAAGGGCGTGCGCGTGACCCGATCGGTCGCCACTTCGAGCCAACCAGTGGCAAACTTTGTGGCACTCGATCCAACCCGGCTCAAGGCGCGCCTAAAGCCCGATGCCCTGGCCATAGTCATCGGTGTCGAGAGCTACCGCGATGCGCCCGGTGCAACTTTCGCCGACCGGGATGCCCAGTACTTTATGGACTACGCACACCGGGCGCTCGGTGTGCCCGAGCAGAACATCAAACTGTTGGTTAATGATCAGGCTGGGCGCACAGGCCTCAAAAAGGCATTGAAGCTCTGGCTGCCGGCCGTGGCGGCGCAGGGCAAATCCGACATCTATATTTTCTTCGCGGGCCACGGCCTTGCCTCAGCCGACGGCAAACGACTCTATCTCCTGCCTCATGACGCCGACATCGCATTACTGGACGACACCGCCCTCAAGCGTAAAGAGGTCTTCGAGACCCTGGCCGAAGCTTCGCCGCGTTCGGTCACCGTGTTCCTTGACACTTGTTATTCCGGTGGTACCCGCAGCGAGCGTACTCTGGTGGCGGACGCCCGTGGCATCCGGATCACCCAGGGGGCCAGCCGCTTTCCCAAGAATTTCACTGTTCTCTCGGCGGCCGGTAACGACCAAATCTCCTCCAGCCTGCCCGAGGTCAAGCACGGCCTGTTCAGCTATTTCCTGATGCGCGGCCTGGAAGGTGAGGCGGACCATAATGGCGACCGCCGCATCACGACCGGCGAACTGCACCGGTACGTCACCGCCAATGTTCCTCGTCAAGCCGTCCGCCTGGGCCGCAAGCAGAACCCGCAGTTAGCGGGTGATCCGAACCGCATTATCGCTCGCTGGTAAGCAGTTTCCAAAAATATGAATGGGCTGGACATCCCTAACCGACCTAGCTATTCTAATATTAGAATAGCTAGGTCGGACCTATGACAAACGCCGAATTCGCCATCCTCAGCCTGATCGCGGAGCATCCCCGCCACGGCTACGAGATCGAACAGCTGATCCAGGCGCGGGGTATGCGGGAGTGGACCGAGATCGGCTTTTCCTCGATCTACTATCTGCTCAAGAAGCTGGAGAAATCGGGTTTGATTGAGGCCGACCCGAACGCCGGGGACGCCAAGGGTCCGAAGCGCAAGGTTTTCAAGCTGACGCGGGACGGCGGGACGGCCTGCCGGGCGGCCACGCTTGAGGCGCTTTCCCAATCGCACAAGAACTTTCCGCCCGTGCTGTTGGGTATGGCAAACCTCCCCGCCGTCGCGCCCGCCGACGCCCTGTCGGCGTTACGCAGCCATCACGGCGAATTGCTCGGCCAGCTAGACGGCGTCGCCGCGCGCCAGGCGAGCCAGCAACCCCTGCCCTTTTTTGTCGACGCCATGTTCGACCACGGCCGCACGATGCTGGCCGCCGAAATCGACTGGCTCGAAAGAACGATTGATCTGTTGGAGAAACGAGATGACCAAGACTGATTTCAAGAAGGAACTCAAACACCTCTACAACCCCCCGGCCAAGGATTTCAGCGTCGTCGACGTGCCGGCCTTGCAGTTCCTGATGGTCGACGGGGCGGGCAGCCCGGCCGGGCAGGAATATGCCGACGCCGTCGCGGCGCTTTACCCCGTCGCCTACAAGCTCAAATTCATGAGTAAAAAGGGTTTGGACAAGGATTACGCGGTGCCGCCCCTGGAGGGCCTGTGGTGGGCCGACGACATGGGCGATTTCGTGGCGCGGCGCAAGGACAACTGGATCTGGACCATGATGATCATGCAGCCGGACTGGATCACGCATGAGATGTTCGATGAAGCCCGCGAACTCGCCGCCAAGGCCAAGAATCTACCGGCCTTGCCCAAACTGCGATTAGAGACCTATGCGGAAGGCGAAACCGTGCAGATCCTACACATCGGATCGTATGACGACGAGACGCCGGTGCTCCACCGCATGCACCACGAATTTATCCCCCAGAACGGCTTCGCCATGACGGGCAAGCACCACGAGATCTACATCAGCGACCCGCGCAAGGTGGCGCCCGAAAAGCTCAAGACCGTGCTGCGTCAGCCGGTAGCGGCGGCGGCCTAACTGGGCTTTTTGTTGGGCCGGGCGATCAGAACCAGGCCGACCCCGACGCAGGCCGTGCCCAGGGCGATGATCCAGGTGAGCTGCTCGCCCAGCAGCCAGGCCGACAGCAATACGCCCGACAGCGGCGAAACGAAGCCGAAGCTGGAAATCAGGGTCGGGCTGTAGCGCCTCATCAAGATGCTGTTGATCATGAAGCCGAGGCCGGCGATGACCACGCCCTGATAAAGGATGCCGGCCACGGGCTGCCACGTCAGTGCCTCCCAGGCGATCTCTTCAAATGCAAAGCCGCCCAACAGAAAAGCCCAAAGCGGCAGGATCATCATCCAGACGACAACCTTGGTCGGTTCCATCTGGCGCACCAGACGCGCCGACATGATGAGGCGGAAGCCCAAGAGGAACGAACTGAACAGAATGATCCAGGCGCCAAGGATCGAGAACGCGTCGCCGACGCCGCCACCCCGCAGCACGATCAGGCTGGTACCGCCGAACGCCGTCAGCAATCCGATGACGCGGCTTGACGACAACCGATCGTCCGAGATCATGAAGTGGGAGAAGACCGCGGCGAACAAGGGCCAGGTTGAGATCAGCACGGAGGAAATGGCGCCGCTGGAGAGCCCGAAACCGTAGTTCATTGTCCAGATCTGGATGAAGAAGAAGAAGCCGAGCCAGGCCAACGGCCGCCATTCCTCGCGCGCCGGCATCATCCGGATACGGCTGATGCGGGCCCAGATCAGGATGCAGACGATGGCCACGGCGAAGCGCAGGAAACCGCTCCACAGCGGCGGAAACGCCAACAGGCCGAACTTGACGGCGACGGGATTGCCGCCCCACAGCGCTTGAATGACCGAGATGGCGATGATCGCCTGAAGAGAAATCGACATGCGCCTGCGCGAACTAGGTTATCGGGAAATCGCGATCTTCATAGATCACGGCGCGGGTCACGGGTCAATGCCGCCGGGCGATCAGCCTGAACAGGCCGAGGAACATCAACGCACAAACGATCATCAAGGCGGCGAAGTAGATGGGCGACGCCGTGTCCTGCGTGACGTCCCGCGTCCAGCCCGCAACGCCCGGCAGAACGGCCATGCCGATGTAGAAGTAGGTGAAGTACAGCCCCATGCCCGGTCCCCGGTTATCCGGACGCAGGGCTTCCACCGGCAGCGCCATGATCGATCCGGCCGGCATGGCGACCACGGCGCCGGTCAATACCACCACCACGAGGGGCCAATCGGTCATCGGCAAATAGACGAAACCAATACCGCCCAGGATGAACGTGACGACCATGAACAGTGTCGGTCGGCCCGATTTGGCGGCGATGTAGCCGCCCAAAGGCACCATGGGTATCAGCAGCCAACTCGCCAGGCTGATGGCGAAGCCGGCTTCGACGGGGCTGAACCCCCGCTCGACGAAGAGATCGGGACCGAAGCTGATGACCGAAATGAAGCCGACGTTGTAGACCGCCCATGTCGCACCGGCCAGCGACACCAGCACCCACTCCCGTGCATTGAAATTGAGAGAGATGCCGCCGCCACCGGCCTGAACCAGATCGGGCGGGTCGCGGTAGCCTATTGCCAACAGGATGAAGGAAGCCGCCCCGGCCAGGCTGCCTGCCCAAAATACGCTCTCCGGCCCCATGGCCCCGGCCAACGGCGCGAAGGCGATCAGACCGATGCTGAGGCCGACCGGCCAGCTGGTGATCATGACCGACATGGCGGTGACAAGCTGCGGGCCGGTAAACCAGTCGGCCAGCATCTTGGCCGTCAACACGTTCATCAGGACCGCGCCGACACCGCTTAGGATCCGTCCTGCCGACATGCCGGCGTAAGTATCCGTCAGAGCCATCAGCGCCCCGCCGACGGCCATTAACCCGAAGCCCAGCACGACCATGCGCTTTTCACCGAACTGGCGGCCCAACAGACCGCCCGGCAGAGCGATGATCATGCCGGGCAGCATGTAGAAGCCGATCAGCGTGCCGAGTTCGGCATAGTCGATGCCGAGACCCTCGACCAGCTGGGGCGACAGCGAGCCCACGGTCTGGAATTGGAAGCCCATGGTGACGCGCGCCACGAACAGCACCGCCAGAATAAACCAGCGATTGCGCAGCAATCCGGTGGTGGTATCGGAAATGTGGAGCTCCTAGGACTTTTCGATCTGGCGCGGATTGCCGTCCTCGTCGATGGCGACGAAGATGTACTTGCCTTCGGTGACCTTGATCTCGCCCGGCTCGAGCCGGCGTTCGACGATGGTCTCCAGATCGACCGTAATGGAGGTGCGGCCGACCTTGCTCACCTGACCGTAAATGCTGACGAGATCGCCGACCTGGATGGGGCGGTGAAATGTCATGGCGTCGACCGCCACGGTGACGACGCGGCCCTTGGCCACCCGCGCGGCGATGGTGCCGCCCGCAATGTCCATTTGCGACAATACCCAACCGCCGAAAATGTCGCCGTTGTTGTTGGAATCCGACGGCATCGGCACGGTGCGCACGGCGGGTTCGCCGCGTCCGGCCTTGGTGGCGTTATTTTCACTCATATCCCGAAATATACCAGATTTTGATGTTGAACAAACGGTAAACACCGTATAATGCGTGTGCGGGGGCGGTCAGCGCCCTGCTTAAGCGTTTAATACCAGTGTGGACGGATGAACGACCTCTTTCAACAGGCCGACGACAGACGCGGCGGATCTTCTGCAAAATCCAGGCGCAAATCCGGCGCCGCCAAGGATAATTACTCGGCCAAGGACATCGAGGTTCTGGAGGGCTTGGAACCCGTCCGCCGCCGCCCCGGCATGTACATCGGCGGCACCGACGAGACCGCCCTGCACCACCTGGCGGCGGAAGTTCTGGACAATTCCATGGACGAGGCCGTGGCCGGTCATGCCCAGCGCATTTCGATCGAGCTCAACGCCGACGGCTCGCTCTCCATCGAGGACAACGGCCGGGGCGTGCCGGTCGATCCGCACCCCAAGTTCAAGAACAAATCGGCGCTCGAGGTCATCCTCACGACGCTACATTCGGGCGGTAAATTCTCCGACAAGGTCTATCACACGGCGGGCGGCCTGCACGGCGTCGGCATCTCGGTGGTAAACGCGCTGTCGGAGTGGCTGGAAATCGAAGTCGCGCGGGACAAGCAGCTCTGGCAACAGCGCTATTCCCGCGGCCATGCCAAAAGCAAACTCAAGGCTGCCGGTTCGGTCAACAACCGGCGCGGCACCCGCGTATCGTTCCTGCCCGACACCGACATATTCGGTGCCGCGACGAAGTTCCGCCCGGCGACGCTGTTCCGCATGGCGCGCTCCAAGGCCTACCTCTACGGCGGCGTCGAAATCCGCTGGACCTGCGCGCCCGAGCTGATCAACGGCAAGGACAAGACGCCGGCGGAGGAAACGCTGCACTTCCCCAACGGCATCGAGGACTTCCTGAGCCTGCAGATCGGCGAGGAACCGACCGTAACCCCCAAGCCCTTCGTCGGCCATATATCGCTCAACGGCAAGGGCGGGCGCGTCGAATGGGCCATCGCCTGGACCGGCGGCGGCGGCGCCTTCATGAACTCCTACTGCAACACAGTGCCGACGCCCGAAGGCGGCACCCACGAGGCAGGCTTGCGCGCCGCCCTGACCAAAGGCCTGAAGGCCTACGGCGAGATGGTCAAGACCAAGGGTGCCGGGCAGATCAACGCCGACGATATTCTCGGTCCCGCCGGCGCCGTGCTGTCGATCTTCATCTCCGATCCGCAGTTCCAGGGACAGACCAAGGAGAAACTCTCCAGCGCGTCGGCCACCAAGCTCGTGGAGAGCGTGGTGCGCGATCACTTCGATCATTGGCTGTCGGGCGATCCGGCCACCGCCGACAAGCTTCTTGCCTTCGTCATCGACCGGGCCGAGGATCGGTTGCGCCGGCGCCAGGAAAAAGAAGTCTCGCGCAAAACCGCCACGCGCAAGCTGCGGCTGCCCGGAAAACTCGCCGATTGTTCGACCGGTGGCGCGGAGGGTACGGAACTGTTTATCGTCGAAGGCGATTCGGCCGGCGGTTCGGCCAAGCAGGCGCGCGACCGCAAGACCCAGGCGGTGCTTCCTCTGCGCGGCAAGATCCTCAACGTCGCCACGGCGGGCGCCGACAAGATGCGCGCCAACCAGGAACTCACGGACCTGATCCAGGCCCTGGGAACGGGACTGCGCGACCGCTACGCGTCCTCGGATCTGCGCTACGACCGCGTCATCATCATGACGGACGCCGACGTCGACGGCGCGCACATTGCGGCTCTGCTGATGACCTTCTTCTTCCGCGAAATGCCGGGTCTGATCGAGGACGGCCATCTCTATCTCGCCGTGCCGCCGCTCTACCGCATCTCCCAGGGCGGCAAGACCATCTACGCCCGCGACGACGCCCACCGCGAAGTGCTGATGGAGAGCGAATTCGCCGGACGGGGCAAGGTCGAGGTCAGCCGCTTCAAGGGCTTGGGCGAAATGCCGCCCAAGCAACTCCGCGACACCACCATGGCGCCCGACAAACGCACCCTCCTGCGCGTCGTGGTGCCGGACGACGAGACCAAGGGCACCAACACCCTGGTCGAACACCTGATGGGCCGAAAACCCGAACTCCGCCTCGCCTTTATTCAGGAACACGCCGCCGACGCGGGTGATTTGGATATTTAGCTGGACGGCACGATCTCCCAACCCAACTAGCGTCATTCCCGCGAAAGCCGGAATCCAGGTTTCATTCTTTTCAGCAAAACAAATTGGACCCCGGCCTTCGCCGGGGTGACGATAGTTCTACGGAGAGCCGACAAATCCCCGCACACTCTCCAGCAACTGGTCGTTCTGTTCTTTTGTTCCGACGGTGATCCGCAGGAACGCTTCCAGGCCAGCCTCGCGGGTCGGGCGGAGGATGATGCCGGCGTCGTCGTAGAGGTGATCGATCAACGCGCTTACCGATTTCGCTTCTCCATCAAACGACGCCAGTACGAAGTTCGTGCGGCCGGACAGGCACGATAGGCCCATGCCCTCAAGCCCTGCAACGATGCGGGCGCGTTCCGAGGCGATGCGGTCGATGCAGGACTGGACGTAGGCCATCTCTCCCAAGGCCGCCTCCCCGGCCGCCTGGGCCGCCGCGTTGACGCTGCACAGTCCGCGCACAGCGTAAAGCGACGGGATCAGTTCCGGCCGGGCGTGGCACCAGCCGAGCCGTAGACCCGCCAGACCGAACGCCTTAGAAAAAGTTCTGATGATCATCACGTTGGGATGGCGCGCGACCAACTCGTGCATGGCGGCGCAATAATCCCAACCTGCGAATTCGGCGTAGGCGAGGTCGAGAACCAGAACCACGTGGTCAGGCAGTGCCGCGGCCAGCCGCTCTGCCTCGGACGGCGGCAGTTCTGCGGCGGTCGGATTGTTCGGCGTCGCCAGGAAAACAAGTTTCGTCTTTTCGCCCACGCATCCGAGCAAACCATCGACGTCGACCGCGTAATTCGGCTCCGGCGCCTTGACCAACTCGGCGCCGATCCGGTTGGCGATCATGGCAAACTGTATGTAGCCGAACTGGGGTATCAGGATCTGATCACCAGGGCGAACGAAGGTCCGGGCGACGACATCCAAAAGCTCCTCCGCACCGTTGCCGCATAGAAGATCGCCGGCCGCCAGATCGTATGCATTCGCCAGGGCCGTCCGCAAACTGACGCAGACGGGATCGCTGTAGCGATTGGCGCCCGCGGCCGCGCCAGCCGCCGCTTCGACGGCCGCGGGCGGCGGCGGATAGGGCAATTCGTTCAGGCCCATACCGATGAGCGGCAGGTCCCTAGGTTGCGGCCTCAATGAAGCCGCCGGAAATTCGAGCGGTCGAACGAGAGGTGTCGGAAGCGTTGCCGGCATGGCCGAGCCTTTCGATAAACGGTTCAACGTCAGCAACATTTTTGGTACTTCTACGTCCGCATATCAACCTTGCTCCGGATTCAACCTCATGCAAATCCGCCTCTCCGTTCCCGGCGATCTCGCCGAGCTGCACCGCATCAACGAAGCCAACGCGCCGAAGGTCGGGAACATCACCGCCGACGATCTGGCGGCGCTGATCGACATCTCGTTCGCGACGCTGGTGGCGACCCACGACGGCGCGCTGGCGGGGTTTGTCCTCTCCCTCGTCGAGAACGCCAATTACGACAGCCTGAATTACGCCTGGATCAGCGACAAACACGAGAGTTTCGCCTACGTCGACCGCATCGCCGTCGACGCCGCCTTCCGCAACCAGGGCGTGGGACAGCTGTTGTACGAGGCATTGGAGCGTGAAATCGACGGGCGGCGCCCTGTGCTGACCTGCGAGGTCAACGCGCTACCACCCAACCCGGGTTCGATGCGCTTTCATGAGCGCCTCGGTTTCCGGGATATCGGGCGGCGCGATTACGACGGTGCCAAGGCCGTGGTCTATTATGAAAAGACGCTCTAAAGGGGACTTTCCGTGTACCAGCTCTACTACTATCCCGGCAACGCCAGCTTCGCGCCGCACGTCTGTTTGGAGGAAGCCGGCGCGCCCTACGAACTGGTGCTGGTCGACCGCACTGTGGACGGCCACAAGTCCCCGGAATACATGAAGCTCAACCCGAGCGGCCGCATCCCGACCCTGATCGATGGCGACCTCGTACTGTTCGAAACGGCGGCGATCTGTCTCCACATCGCCGACAACCACCCCGACAGCGGTCTCGCGCCCGCCCCGGCGACCAATGAGCGGTCGGAATTCCACAAATGGCTGTTCTATCTGGCGACGACGATCCAGACCGAACTGCTGCTCTGCTTCTACCCTTCCCGCCACGCCGTCGACGATGCCGGCAAGGACGCCGTGAAGGCCGGCGCCTCGGCCCGCCTCGCCGATATGCTGGACGTGATGGACGAAGCCGTTGGCGACGGACCGTTCCTCATGGGCGATCAATTCACACTCCTGGACCCCTACCTCGCCATGCTCTGCCGCTGGGCCGGGTTTGCCGGCAATCCGCCGCGCGATTTACCCAATCTCGCCCCCTACCTCGACCGCGTTGTCGGTCACGGATCCGTCGTCCGCGCCATCGAACAGGAAGAACTCAAGCCGCCTTTCGTTTAGTGAGCGGCAAGTATCAAACCCAGATCAGCTAATCGTGAAGCAATCGGGGGCTTTTCCGGGCGTATAATCGTGCCTATCTGATAACAACCTGGAGAAAAAAGCGCGGGGCGCCGGTATGGTCACGAGATTGATATTGTTATTGGGTTTGTCTTCTTTCGTGGCCGCTTGCGCCGCCGAGACGGGGTCGATATCGCGGGCCAACAAAGGCCATATTTTCGACCGCAGTCTAGTTCAGTATGCCATTCGCGACGGCAATATGCTGACGACCATCCACGCCGATTTCGAAGGCATGGAAGGCGCGACCGTTTCGGCCGTCGCAGCGGGACTGCAAATGCCCCCCCGGTTTTCGCCGGCGGACTTCGTGGCGGCACCACCCTCCGCCGTCGTCGGCGCGCAGCGGATTGTCCTACTGATCAACCCGGCGGAGATAAGCTGGTCCGGCCGGCACGCTTGTTCGACTGACAAGCCCCTGTCGGTCAAACCCATCGCCGGCAATTCGACCGTGGTGGCGGCGTTCTGCAGCACCGATCGCGTGATTTCGGAGGTTCGGGCAGTATTGCCGAACAAATTCAGCGGAGTGACGGGCTTGACCGCATTCCTCAATGACGTTATCGCCGAATTGCTGCCCCGGAAAGTCTCCGCGGCGCCGCGCGGAAGATAATATGCACGAGGCCTATCTGTTCATTGCATGGGAGTATCGCCATGATTGTCTCGATCAAACACCTACTAAAGATAGCCGGCGCCAGCGCCGTGCTTGTTCTCGGCGGTTGCGTTACCGTCCATACCGTCGATGTCGATAACTATGACCCGGTCTATGTGGGCTACGCGGCCCAGGCGGGCGCCATGCCGCTGGAAATTGTGGGCAACCCCTTCGGCTCGACCGATGCCGACAACAGCCTTCTGGTTGACGCCCTGAGCATGCCGGCGTGGCACGGAACGCAGAAATTCCGCCAGTCTCAGCGGACCGATGACAAGTGGAGCAACACGCGCGTCGTCTTGTTCTTCGATGCCGCCTACCACCTGACCGCTGGGAAGGACCTTTGCGAGGGCGTGACAGGAACGACCCACCGCGAGATCGACCACATCAACGTCCGCGCAGCCTTCTGCGCCGGCGACAAAACAGTCAGCTCAGCGATCGGCACGGGCGTGCGTCCCAAATCGCCCGACGATATCGAATTTCAATCTCTCATGGACACCGTGTTTGCCAGCATGTTGCCGCATGAGAACCCCAACCGGGGTCAGGATTGCCAGGTCGCCGACTGCGGTTGAGTGTTCAACTAACGAGCCAGCGCCGCAAGGCGGCGTTGGTTTGCTCCGGCTCCTCCAGGGTGGTGAGGTGACCGCAGTCCTCGATCACGACCAGTTCGGCGCCGTTTATACCCGCGGCGATTTCTTCGGCGCAATCCACGGGCGTCAACGCATCCTGACGACCGACGACCACCACGGCCGGACAATCGATATCGGGCAACAAAGGCCGGCTGTCGGGGCGGCCCATGATGGCGGCCTGTTGCCGCAGAAAGCCGTCCTTGCCGACATCTTCCGCCATGGCGGAGATGGTATTGACCAACACCATTTCATCCACCCGGTCGGGATGCAGAAAGAGCGGCAGGAGCGCCGGGGTCACGCCCTTGAAGTTGCCCTTTTGCGCCAGTTCGATCAGCCCGCGCCGCCGCGCTGCCTGTTCCTCGGTATCGGAACGGGCGCTGGTGTCGAGCAAGGCCACCCGTTCGACCCGCTCCGGCGCCTGGCGCAAAACCTCAAAAGCGATATAACCGCCCATCGAAAGGCCAGCCAGGGCAAAACGTTCCGGCGCCGCCGCCAACAGATTACCGGCAATCTCCCGCAGCGTAGAATGGCTGGCGGGATCGGCAACGCTAACATCAGCGATAGCCGAGAATTCGGAGATTTGCGGCTCCCAAAGAGCCCGCGAACACAACAGGCCAGGCACTAGAACGAGGGGCGTGGGATCGGTCATTTCAACTCCATCCGAGGGACAATTTTGCAACGCTGGGAGCCTAATTCATGTGAATCGGTGAATAAATACCGGAAATATGGCTCTATGCGGCCTCAGTCGTTGACATTTTACGGCGTGTCAGGTATTTCCCGCCCGTGCGAAAGCCATGAGCAGACAGGCGATGAGGCCTGTCCGAAAGCCATTTGCAGCCGGACGACAACCGGCACTTTGGCGGAAATATGTGAAATTTCCGGTATATGATTTTTAAAGACATTGGTTTGAGCCCGGAGGTTCTCCGGGCCGTAGACGACGCGGGTTACGAAACGCCCACTCCGATCCAGGAAAAAGCCATCCCGTACGTCCTGCAGGGACGTGATCTGCTGGGCTGTGCCCAAACGGGCACGGGAAAGACGGCGGGCTTCACGCTGCCCATGATCGACATCCTGTCGCATGGGCGGGCGCGGGCGCGCATGCCGCGGGCGCTGATTTTGGAACCGACGCGCGAATTGGCCTTCCAGGTCGCCGAGAACTTCGAGATCTACGGCAAATACCAGAAGCTCTCGATGGCGCTGCTGATCGGCGGTGTCTCGTTTGCCGATCAGGCCAAGAAAATCGACCGCGGCGTCGACGTCCTGATCGCCACGCCGGGACGCTTGCTTGACCACGTCGAGCGCGGCCAGCTGATGCTGACGGGCGTGCAGGTCTTCGTCATCGACGAGGCCGACCGCATGCTGGACATGGGTTTCATCCCGGATATCGAGCGCATCGTCAAATTGCTGCCGCCCTTGCGTCAGACCCTCTTCTTCTCCGCCACCATGCCGCCGGAAATCCGGCGTCTGGCCGACAAGTTCCTCAGCAATCCCCGCGAAGTTTCCGTGGCGCCCCCTGCCTCACCCGCCGAGACGGTGCGCCAGGGTATGTCGATCGTTCGGCCGGGGTCGGAAAAACGCGAAGCCCTGCGCAGACTGATGCGCGCGGAAAATGCCGAGGCAGGATTAATTTTCTGCAACCGCAAACGCGACGTCGACATCCTGATGCGCTCACTCAAACGGCACGGTTTCAATGCCGCCGCCCTGCATGGCGATATGAGCCAACCCGCCCGCATGGAGACGCTGGAAAACTTCAAGTCCGGCGAGATTTCTTTTCTCGTGGCCAGCGACGTCGCTGCCCGTGGTCTCGATATTTCCGGCCTTCCTTATGTCTTCAATTTCGATGTGCCGACACATGCCGAGGATTACATCCACCGCATTGGCCGCACCGGCCGCGCAGGCAGGCCCGGCACCGCTTTGACGTTGGCCACATCGGCGGACGGAAAGTACGTATCCGGGATCGAGCGGCTGATCGGCAAACCCATTCCGAAATTCGAAATCGAAGGCTCCCAGGGTGGTGAATTGGATGCCGAGGAACCGCGCCGCGGCAGGGGCCGCGGACGTGGACGCGGCGGCGAAAAACGAAACGACCGCGGCCGGGCTCGGTCGTCCGCCAAGGCGCAACCTGAAAAAGCGGCAGCCCAAGAGGCAAAAAGCGAGCCGGTGGCCAGCGCCAAGCCCGCGAAGGCGGTCTCTTCCGCGCCGGCCGAAAAACCTGTCGCGTCCGACAAAACCAAGGACAAGCGGGAAGCCAAGAAATCGGCGGAGCCGAAGCCCGAAAAGAAGCGGAATGCCAAGAAATCCCGGCGCGACGCCAAATCCGGTAAAAGGCGGGAGAGTTCGGAGAAATCCGTCGGGTTTGCCGACAATATGCCGGCTTTCATGGCCCGTCCGGTAGAACTTCCGGCACGCACCCCCAAGCGGGACAAAGAGGCCGCCAAGTAGAACCGGCAATTCTGGGAGGGCGCAATGCAGACGATTTTCATCATGGTCAAATGCGAACTCGGCGAAACCTACAAGGTCGCCGACAACGCCGCCCAAAATATTGAACAGGTCTCCGAGGTTCACTCGATCTCCGGCCAGTACGAGTTGCTGATGAAGTGCTTCCTCGACGACGACGTCGACATCGGCCATTTCGTGACCGAGGAAATCCAGCTTTTGCCGGGTGTCAAAGACACTTTCACGCTCATCACCTTCAAGGCGTTTACTTAGCTTCTGCCTTTTGCCGGGACCGCCGGCACTACTGATTCAGCCGACACCCCGAATAGATCTATGCGCCTGGGACAAGCCTCGGGGTGTAGGGTATGCGCGTTAGCGTCAAACTGCCCAGACAGGCGCCGTAATTTCGACTTCAGCCCCCGATTGACCACCGGCCCGACTTCAGAGAAACGTGAAGTGTCGGCTGCGGAGTGATCACCTATCATTGGTCATCGAGGGAGAGCCACGAGGGCTGATGATGATGCGACGTTTTCTGGGTGTCGGCTGCGTCGGTCTTTTGCTGACCGCCGGTGGACCTGCCTCCGCCGAGCGCGAGGTCGACTTGGAACTCGTGCTTGCCGCGGACATATCGGGCAGCATGGACATCGAGGAAGCGGCCTTGCAACGGCGCGGTTTTGTCAGCGCCATCCGGCATCCGGAAGTGATCGCGACCATCCGGCGCGGCCGCCTCGGACGAATCGCCTTGTCTTACGTCGAATGGGCGGGCGATCTGCATCAAAGCACCTTGGTCAGGTGGACGGAGATTTCCGATGCGGCGAGCGCCGGCAAGTTCGCGGACGCGATCGAGCGTCATCCGGTGAGGACGGCGTTCTGGACCTCCATCAGCACGGTCATCTTATACGCCGCGGCCCGGTTCGAAAAAAACGGATTCAGCGCTCGAAGACGGATCGTCGACATCTCCGGCGACGGCCCGAACAACAAGGGAATATACGCCCCCATCGCCCGTGACCGGGCGGTTGCCCAAGGCATTACAATCAACGGCCTGCCGATCATCAACAACCGCCCCGGACCCTACGGTTTCATGCCGATCCCTAATCTGGATTTTTACTACCAGGATTGCGTCATCGGCGGTCCCGGCGCCTTCGTCATCGTGGCCAACGGCTTCAAGGATTTCGCCCGCGCCATCCGGCGGAAGATGGTTCTGGAAATCGCCGGCGCGAGACCACCGGCAAAGCTTTTTCACCTGGCTGCCGAAGGCTATCGACCGCCCTGCGACATCGGTGAAGTGCAATTGCGCAACCGGATGCTGGATATGGACGAGCCCTGACGGCCCGCCCTTATTGGTCGGGATCCCCGCCGGACATCTTCAACATCTCTGCGATGCGCTGCTTCGACCAAGTTCGCGGGGCCGTCGGCGCCATGCCGGCGCCGGCAACTTCGGTGCCCCATCCCGGCCGATCGACCACCACGGTTTTGCCGTTGGCGGTGACGGTCATGGCGGAGGGTTTGCCTTTGGCCCTTGGATCCTCAAGCAGAACGATACAGCCGGCAAAGTTTTCATCGACGATGGCCAGAATATGCGTCCCCCGGATCCCGATCGTGGCAAGAGGCGTACGCAGGGTGACTTGCGGACCGTTCAGCTTGGCGATCTTTCCTGAAAGGTAACGGAAAGCGCCACCCACGATGCTGGCGCTGAACTGATTGGCCATTTTTTCACCAGGCGAGAAAACCAGGTTATCCAACGTGATGTCCGCCTCGGCGCCGATGGAGATTTCACTATCGTCCACAAAACGGATATGCATGTGGCCGAAGGGACCGGTAATGAGCCGGTCTTTTTGCCGCACCGGTTTGTTCCGCATAACATCGACCGTTGGCGCCATGGTCGGCGACGCTGCCGCCTGCTCGGCGACAATAACGGTGCCGATTTTCAGACCGGGCTGGCCTCCCGCTGCGGCAAATTCGGGTGCAAAAAAGACCGCCGCCAAGACAGCGATCGGGCCAAGGCGCGCTAAAACACGAAAATCTGAATTTTTCAAAATATAAATCCCATTTTGCGGCATCCCCCCAAACACGGCATGTTACAGGGGTTGATTGATCGGCTGGTATTCAAGAGGTCGCCAGCCCTCCTCACCAGACCGTGAAAACGTCTATCCTTCAGCTAATTGTGATGTGCCGCGCCGGCGGCAACCGCCTAACATTACAACACGTTTCCGAGCGCCTAAAAACGGGGTACGGCAATGTTGCGAAACGTTCTGCTTCCGGTTTGTTTTTGCCTGTTACTTGGTTCCACTCAAAGCACGGCCACCGGACGCCAGGTCGATCTGGAACTCGTCCTGGCGGCCGATATTTCCCGCAGCATGGATCTGAAAGACGCCGCCATGCAGCGCCGCGGTTACGTGAGCGCCATCCTCCATCCGGCGGTTATCGCCACCATCAGGCGGGGTCGCTTGGGTCGAATTGCCGTCGCTTACGTGGAATGGGCAGGCGTCAGACTGCAAAGTACATTGGTCGACTGGACGGTAATCTCTGACGAGGAGAGTGCGGCAAGGTTTGTCGAGGCAGTTAATCGCTATCCGGTGCGGACCGCTTCCCTGACGTCGATCAGCAGCGCCATAGATTATGCGGCGACGAGCCTTCGTCATAACGCCTATTTCGCCGAACGGCAGATTATCGATATCTCCGGCGACGGGCCCAACAACAAAGGCGAATTCGTCACGCTGTCGCGCGACCGGGCCGTGGCGGACGGAATAACCATCAACGGCTTACCGATCATCAATCAAGACGCGGGACGATACGGCATCAGGCCGGTACCTAATTTGGACAACTATTATGAGGATTGTGTCATCGGCGGCCCCGGGGCCTTCGTCATCGCCGCCGATGGCTACAAGGATTTTGCCCGCGCCATCCGGCGAAAAATGGTCCTGGAAATAGCGGGGCTTAACCCGAATTTCCCGCGGGTCTGCCTCGCCGCAACAGGTTATCGCCCGCCCTGTAATGTGGGCGAGCAGCAACTGCGCAATCCCATGATGAACTTCGGCAGGCCGCAATAAAGCTAGCGTACGCGGCTTGTCCCCAAGTGGCCTGGGTATGTCCGCGACACATCCAAAATTTCAGATATCTAAAATTGTAGATAAATTTCTGAGAAATACTTGATGTATTCGCAAGAAATTGTCGAAGAATGTTGCGTGCCTATCCGGTT
>CAZGTM010000068.1:0-19729 GCA_964528595.1 uncultured Rhodospirillaceae bacterium | reverse complement strand
GATCAGGGAGACCATTTGGCCGATCTCCAGCACCGCGCTGGCATAGCCGCGCTTGTCCATCCAGTCGACGTCGACGCCGATGCGCACGGCGTTGTGCCCGCGCAGGGCGGCGACTTTAAGCTCGGGGTTGGGAATGACGACGCGGTCGCCGTCGTCAGTCTTGGCGACCAGCCTCACGCCCTCTCCGCCGGCGGTATGGAACGAGGTGCCGGCGACCGGCGACATACGCCATTTCTGCAGGCAGAACACGGTTGCTTCGGTGGAACAGAAACCGCCCTCGCAATGCAACGGCAGGGCATCGTTGCTGGCCACCAGGCCAAGGATCTGCGGCGCGGCCAGCGCCGGGCGGCCGCCCACGGCGGCAAGTAGCGCTAAGAGGCCGAGGACGGTGAAAACGCGAAGTCGGGTAAACATGGCTCGCCCTTTCGAGTTCATATTTGTTCGCCAGATGTTCTCATGGCCGGGGTGTCTCGGTCAATCAAATTGGATTGCCGGATACCTCAGGCGACGGGCAGTTTCTTGCGGCTCCAGGCCGTCATGCCGCCTTTAAGCACCTGGACGTTGGTGAAGCCGGCGTCGCGCAGCATGCGGGCGGCGCGCGGCGAGCGGTTGTTGGTGCGGCAAATCGTGACGATGAGACTATCTTTCGCGTCGTTGAAACTCGGGCCCAATTCGGCGATCTCGGTGGCCAGTTCACCGACGGGTACGTTGACCGCGCCGTCGATGTGGCTCAGCGATCCGGCGAATTCATCCGGGCCGCGCACATCGAGGAGGTAGGCGGAGTCCGCCTCCAGTTTTTCAGCCAGTTCCTCGGGCGTGATCGTCGGGCCGAGAAATTTCTGGCGGATCAAGTGAAAGGCCACGAACAGCGCGGCGATGAACATCAGGGGCGTTAAATCTTCCAGCCTCACGAGAATTCTCCGGAATTTGCTTTGGTCAAATGGGTGATTAGCTTATACCCGGCAGCCTTATACCCAATCGCGGATGATCGCGCCATGACGACATCACCTTCCGTTCATATTATCGGCGGCGGCCTGGCCGGCTCAGAAGCCGCCTGGCAGCTCGCTCGGGCGGGGGTGGCCAGCGTCATTCACGAAATGCGGCCCGAACGCGGCACCGAGGCCCACCTCACCGGCGGTCTGGCCGAACTCGTCTGTTCCAACTCCTTCCGCTCCGACGATGCCGCCAACAACGCCGTCGGCCTGCTGCACGAGGAGATGCGCCGCGCCGGTTCGATCATCATGGCCTCGGCTGACGGAAACCGCGTGCCTGCCGGCGGCGCGCTGGCGGTCGACCGCGTCGCCTACTCCGATGCCGTCACCGCAGCCATCGAAGCCGAACCGCTGATCGAAGTCGAGCGCGGCGAGATCGACGGCCTGCCGCCGGTCGACTGGCAATCCGTCATCATCGCCACCGGGCCCCTAACGTCCGATGCGTTGGCCGGGGCGGTGCGTGATCTGACGGGCGATGACGGCCTGGCGTTCTTTGATGCCATCGCGCCCATCGTTCACCGCGACTCCATCGATTTCGACACCGCCTGGTTCCAGTCGCGCTACGACAAATCGAGCGATATCGGAGACGGCCGCGACTACATCAACTGCCCGATGGACGAGGCGCAATACACTGCCTTCATCGAGGCTTTGCTGGCGGCCGACAAGACCGAATTCAAGGACTGGGAAGCCGACACCCCTTATTTCGAGGGCTGCCTGCCCATCGAGGTGATGGCGGAGCGCGGGCCGCAGACCCTGCGCTGGGGGCCGATGAAGCCGGTCGGCCTGACCAACCCGCGCGACCCCGATGTCAAGTCACACGCCATCGTCCAACTGCGCCAGGACAATGCGCTGGGCACGATCTACAACATGGTCGGCTTCCAGACCAAGCTCAAGCACGGCGAGCAGGTGCGCATCTTCCGCACCATACCGGGCCTGGAAAACGCCGAGTTCGCCCGCCTCGGCGGCGTCCACCGCAACACCTTCATCAACAGCCCCGAACTGCTGGACGGCTCGCTGCGGCTGAAGGCGCAATCCCGGCTGCGCTTCGCCGGTCAGGTCACCGGCGTCGAAGGCTACGTCGAAAGCGCCGCCATCGGCCTGCTGGCCGGCCGTTTCGCCGCCGCCGAGGCCAAAGGCGAAACGATCTCGCCACCGCCGCCGACCACCGCCTTCGGTGCCCTCCTCGCCCACATCACCGGCGGCGCCGAAGCCAAGACCTTCCAGCCCATGAACATCAATTTCGGCCTCTTCCCGCCTCTGCCAGAGCGGGTCCACAAGAAGGAACGCAAACCGGCAATGTCCAAGCGGGCGCTTGAAGATTTAGCGGGATGGTTAGGCGCCTAGTATCGACCGATCACTGAGCGCCAGATTATCCGGGTCGTTCGCTGCAATGGCGTGACGTAAAGGTCTTGGACGCTGGCGCCCTCGCCCGCGGTGCGCAACCGCTCGACGTACATATCTCCGATCACGGCATTGATCATGGCGGGAAGCGCCTTGCGGGGAACATGGCGGACTTGTCCTCTGGCCAGCACCAGGTGATCGTCGATCTTGTCCATCACCTGGTCGAACGTGAGGTCGCCGGTCAACAGGCTTCGGCCCCGACCGCGCAGCAACGGCATCGTCTTCAACGCCGCTATCATTCCCCAGGCGGTGCCGATGCGGCGGGCCGTCGTAATCGCCGTTTGATCGAAGTCGCCCAGCACACCCACCATCAGTTCGGCCAGATTGGCCGACGTTCCCTCGGCGTAGGCCTCCAAGTCTCCGATGGCGTCGAACGGTTCGTCATCGAGGTCGCGGGCGCGAGCATCGATCATGGCATGCAAGTAGTGACCATCGAGGTCGAAGGCCCGCGCCGTCGCCGCCAGGGCCCGGGCGACGGGGTGGTCGTTCTGGCCGCCGGTCAGTCCTTCGTTGACCGCCTCCCGCCACCAGGCGAAACGGATATCGCCGAGCGCCGGCTCGCTGACGGCATCGCGCACCCGGGCCAGTTCGTCATTGAAGGCGATTAGCACCAGAAGATGTTCCCGCAACCGGTTTGGCGCCGTCAGGGCCGCGAGGTAAGAGTCGTAATCGCGGGCCCGGGCCTGCCTGGCACAGTATGTGTAATCGTCGGCTGTAGCTTCGGAGGGCATAAAGTGTAGGCCTAGAACCTGCGGATACCAGATTTTGTGTAGTATATCATCAATGTTGAGTCGCTACGTAATTAAGAATTCTTCTAAATTAGGCCTTCACTTTTGCCTTCAAAGCCCCTAGTTTTGCATATCATAGCCTGGGAGTCGGATATAGGGATCGTTGATTCCGCCGATTTCCGGCATTCATTCGGGGGGTTTTTCAACCCCATGTTTACTCGTTTGGTTAACCAGATCAGTTGGGAAGACCGTCAAGTCATCTAACTCGATCGACGGAGGGATAAGACAGTGGCAGCAATTCTCACCTCACTCAGGAACACCGTGATCGCGGGCTTTGTGCTCTCGCTCGTGATGTTCATCATCTACTATTCGAACCAGGGATATTCCCCGGCCGATTTCGGCCCCTATTTCTTCCGCTGGCTGCACGTCCTGAGCGGCGTTATGTGGATCGGCTTGTTGTGGTACTTCAACTTCGTACAAATCCCCAACATGCCCAACATTCCGGACGACCAGAAGCCAGCCATCGGCAAGGTCATCGCGCCGGCGGCGCTGTGGTGGTTCCGCTGGGGCGCCATGAGCACAATCGTCACCGGCCTGATCCTGGCCGCCATGAACGGTTACCTCGTCGAAGCCATCACCATTGGGCTGACGGACGGCGTGGGCAAACACATGTTCATCGGCATCGGCATGTGGCTCGGTACTATCATGTGGTTCAACGTCTGGTTCGTTATCTGGCCGAACCAGCAGAAGGCATTGGGCATGGTCGAGGTCGACGCCGACACCAAAGCAGCGTCGGCCCGCACGGCGATGCTGTTCTCGAGAACGAACACGTTGCTTTCGTTCCCGATGCTGTTTTCGATGGTTGCGGCGCAGAACATCTACTAAGCGTCCGCACAATCTCGATACGATTTGCGGGGGTCTTCGGACCCCCGTTTTTCTTGCTGGTGCGGCTATGAGGCCGGGAAAACCAAACTCGCTTTCACGCCTTTGCCCTGGCCGCTTTCGACCTTCAGTTGGCCGCCGTGGGCCTGCATCATCGAATCGACAATGGAGAGGCCGAGTCCGGTGCCGTCGATGCCGAGTTCGCGGGCGTTGCTTGCACGGCCAAACGGCGCGAGGACTGTCTCCAGTTCGTCCTCGTTAAATCCCATTCCAGAATCTTTGACGGACACCGTCGTTGCTCCCTCTGCGCCGTCGGTGCTGAGCGATATCGACCCGCCCGCCGGCGTAAATTTGACGGCGTTGGAGAGAATGTTGAAGAGCATGCGGAGCAGCGCCGCCCGGTCCGCCCGTACCGTTTGGGCCTCCGGCGTGATATCTGCCTTGAAATCAAGACCGAATTCCGTGAACTGCTCGGCAAACATTTTTTTCATCTCGTTTACGACTTCGGCCACTCGAACGGTTTCGATGGCAAGTTCGAATTCTCCGGACTCGATCTTTGACACGTCGAGCAGATCGTCGACGAATTCCAGCAGCAGGTTTCCGCTACGGAAAATGTGATTGGCGTACTCGAGGTACCGCTCGTCGCCGATAGGCCCGTAGGTCTGCCGCACGACAATTTGCGAGAATCCCAGGATGGCGTTGAGGGGAGTGCGGAAATCATGGCTCATCTGCGCCAGGAAATCCGACTTGGTCCGGCTCGCAGCTTCCGCCCTATCCCGTTCCTCCGCGATTATTCTCTCCGCCTCGACGACTTCGGTAATGTCCCTGCCGGCGCCGCGGTAGCCAGTAAATTCTCCGTCGGCATCGAAGACAGGCTTACCGCTGACGCTGATGTAAACCCTATTACCGTCAGGCTTAACGCGTGAGAAGCGGAAATCCGAAAAAGGCTCGCGGGCCAACAATTGTTCCTCATGGGCCGTCATGTCTTCTTCGCTGACGTCCAGCAGATTTGTCTCACGCCGGGTTTTGCCATAGTGGTCGGCTTGCTGCATACCCGTTACGGCGACGTTGTCCTCGGTGACATTGGTAAACCGGAGATCGGCGTCCTGTTCCCAAAACCAATCCGCCGCCGCCTCGGCAAAATCCTTGAGACGTGTCTGGCTTTCCTCGAGTCTTGCTTCAGCTTTTTTGATTTCCGAAATATCGGTGGAGATGGTTACCGTGCTGCCATCGGGCAGTCGCTGATCGAAAATCATGAACCACTCGCCGCTCCGGCGTAGCTGTTCAAATGGACCCTTGGGATTGCGGTGCTGCTCCAGCCTTGCCGCAAACCATTCATCTTCTCGGCCGATCGCGGCCGGTACCATTTGGCAGGCCAACAAGGCGCGAAGAAAATCTTCGTAATGAGTGCCTGGCTCGGATTTTTCGCCAATCGGCGCGTTGATGTCGCGGAAAGCTTGATTGCCGATGACAAGCCGGTCTTCGACATCCCAGAGGGCGAATGGTTCGTTAAGTGCTTCCACGGCCGCAGCTAAACGCTCGTTCGCGAGATTTGCCCTTTCCTCAGCCTCCACCTGATGTGTGAGGTCGGAGCCGATACCGATATAGCCGAGAAATTCGCCGTCCTCGTCAAATATCGGTTTGCCGCTCGACGACAGATATTGAAGTTTGCCGTTGGGACCCAACCGGTCGTAACGAAAATCCCGGTACGGTTTGTGTTCCTTCAGATCTTGGAAATGGCGTTGCCACTTCTCCGTCGTGGCGTCTTCGCCCGCGAGTTCTTCTCGGGTCTTGCCGATATGGAAGGCAGCGGGAACACCGACGACCTCCTCGACCCGTTCGGAAAAGTAGGTAAAGCGCAGATCGGGTCCCATCTCCCAGTACCAGTCCGACGCAACCTCGGAAAACTCGCGAAACCTCTGCTCGCTGCGCTGCATGGCCTCTTCCGATCGTTTGCGGTCGGTAATATCCGTGCGAATTCCGACACGGCAACCGTTGGCCAGTTTCATTTCGTGGATTTCGACCCAGGTGCCATCGGCCGATTGTTGTTCGAAGCGCGAAGATTCATCGGCAAGGTGCGCATTCATGCGCTCCGCTATCCACGCTTCTTCCCGCCCGACCGCGTCGGCAACGACGCCGCGCTCGGCCGAA
The DNA here is from genome assembly GCA_964528595.1 of uncultured Rhodospirillaceae bacterium. GTDB lineage: Bacteria > Pseudomonadota > Alphaproteobacteria > UBA2966 > UBA2966 > CAYFKJ01. The sequence continues at coordinate 13,575 of CAZGTM010000068.1, read as the reverse complement.
GTTCTGACGATTTTTTCAAACGGGGTACCCGGCACCAGCAAATCGGCAAGTTCCGGAAACAGCTGCTTTTGCCGCTGGTTACACAGCACGATCCTGTCGTCTGCATCGCACAGCACGAAACCATCGGGCAATTCATCGATGGCATCAACGACGAGCATAGGATCGAACTCGGGGCGTGGGTCTTGATCCTCTGACATGGATCGTCCTAACTAAACACCGTGATTGCGTTCACGTTGCGGTTCGAAATCGCCCCCAGAACCTGTATTTGGTGAGAATAACGGCGGTTGAGGCTTTAGTCACTAACCGTTGGCGCGCATTCGTCGATCACTTCACCGCGATTATGGCTGCGGCCACCAGACGTTCCTCACTCAGCAGGACGTTGTAAGTTCGTGCCGCCGCGCCTGAATCCATGCTATCGACACTAATGCCATGAGCTTTGAGGCCGCCGCGTAGTGCGTCGGGCAGGAACGCCATCTTCGCCCCCGTTCCGATCAGGAGGAGATCGATTTTCGGCTCGATCTCCCACAAGGGATCGAAATGCACGAGCGACAGATCCTCCAGGGATGCCACATCCAGCGGAAAGGTTTGTTCCGCGGTCACCAGAACCGAACCGTCATGGCGGACGTCGGCGATCGTGAAGCCGCCGTTGCCGTAGCTGCGGATGACCTGTCGGCCGGCCGGAATGAGAGGTGTGATGTCCATCCCCTCGCCTTTCTGCACGGGTTGTTGCGAGTTAGGTGCCCTGCTCGGCGACCTCGGTGCCGTTGCCGGTATCCTCCGCCTCCTGGTCGGGACCCTCGCCGCCCCGGCGCACCCCGAGGTGGAGCAGCAAAGGCGCCGCCACGAAGACCGAGGAATAAGTGCCGACGACGACGCCCCACATCATGGCGAACGTAAACCCGCGAATCACTTCGCCACCGAAGAAGAACAGCGTCAGCAGGGCCAGCAACGTTGTGACCGACGTCATGATCGTCCGGGCCAGTGTTTCGTTGACGCTGCGGTCCAGCAATTCCTGCATGGGCAGAGAGCGGTAGCGGCGTAAATTCTCGCGCACGCGGTCGTAGATCACCACGGTGTCGTTCATGGAATAGCCGATAATCGTCAGGATCGCGGCGATGATCGAGAGGTTGAACTCCAGACGCATAATCGAAAAGACGCCGATGGTCAGCACCACGTCATGGATCAGCGCCAGCACGGCGCCGATACTGAACTGCCATTCGAAGCGGAACCAGATGTAGACCAGCATGGCCGCCACCGCGAGCACCATGGCCATGGTGCCGGCCTCGACGAGTTCCGCGCTCACCTTCGGGCCGACGAATTCGACACGGCGGTAGGAAAGCTTGTCGCTGATTTCCTTGGCCAAGGTTTCCTTCACCGTATCGACGGCGGCTTGCTGGGCAGAGGAATCACCGGGCTGGCGTTCGATCCGGATGAGCACGTCGGTTTCGCGTCCGAATTCCTGCAGTGCGACTTCGCCGAGCCCGAGGCTGGTAAGGGAACTGCGCATCTTGGCGAGATCGGCCGGTTGGTCCGAGCCAACCTCGATCAGAATACCGCCCTCGAAATCGATGCCGTAGTTGAGGCCGACGCCAAAAAACAGGCCGACGGAGGCCAGCAGCAGCGCACAGGACACCACAAACGCCATCATGCGGTAACGCATGAATTTAATGTCGGTTTTCGTCGGAACGAGCCGTAGTCGATACATATCCAGCTCCTACAACGGCAGTTCGACGGGCCGCTTGCGGCGCAGCCAGGTGGCGATCAGCAAACGGGTCAGGGTAAAGGCGGTAAACAGCGAAGTGACGATGCCGATGGCGAGCGTTACGGCGAAACCCTTGACCGGACCGGAGCCGAATTCGAACAACAGGACGGCGGCGATCAAGGTCGTGACGTTGGCGTCGATGATCGTCGTCAGCGCCCGTTTGTAGCCCGCGTCCACCGCGGCGAAGGGCGTCTTGCCCGATCTCATTTCCTCGCGTATGCGCTCGAAGATCAGAACGTTGGCGTCGACCGCCATGCCGATGGTCAAGACGATGCCGGCGATACCCGGCAAAGTCAGCGTCGCCTGCAGGACGCTCAAGGCGCCGCCGATCAACGCCATGTTGATCAACAGGGCGATGTCCGTGGCCAGGCCGAAGAGACCGTAGGCCGCCGCCATGAAAACCATGACGAGCACGAAGGCGAGCATGCTGGCGATCTTGCCGGCCCGCACCGAATCGGCGCCGAGGTCGGGGCCGACCGTGCGTTCCTCGAGAATTTTCAGGGGCGCCGGCAAGGCGCCGGCGCGCAGCAACACCGCCAGATCGTTGGCCGTCTGAACCGTGAAGCCGCCGGTAATAATGCCGGAGCCCCCGAGAATGGGCGATTGGATTTCCGGGGCACTTATGACCTTGCCGTCGAGGACAATGGCGAACAATCGACCGACGTTCTTCGACGTCGCGTCGCCGAATTTCTTGGCGCCGACGGAATCGAAACGGAAACTCACGACGGGCCGGCCCTGGTCGAACGAAGGCTGAGCGTCGACCAGCGATTCGCCGCTGACCATCACCCTTTTGCGCACGACATATTGCCGGGCCGGGCCGGTGTCACCGTCGCGCGGTTCCTGCTCGAGGAGTTCGGATCCCGGCGGCACCCTGCCCCGGTTGGCGTCGGCAACCGTCGTCGTGGTGTCGACGAAGCGGAAGACCATCTTGGCCGTCTTGCCCAACAGGCGTTTGATGCGGTCGGGGTCCTTGACGCCCGGCAACTGGATCAAGATCCGGTCTTCGCCCTGGCGCTGAATGGTCGGCTCGCGCGTTCCGGTCTCGTCGATGCGGCGGCGCACGATCTCGATGGATTGCTCCACAGCGGCGCGCTTGCGGTCCTGGATGGCCGGTTCGGTCATAACCACTTCGATGACGCCGCCATCCTCCGTGACTTCAATGTCCTGGCCGCCACCCGAACCGAAGGCATCGGGGGCAAGAGGATTGCCCAGTCCTTTCACCAGTTCGAGAGCCTTTTCCACGTCCGCCGGCTTGCGCACGCGGACTAGGACCCTATTGGCCTTGGAAACGCCCAAGCCCCCGGTATAGCCGATGCGGGCTTTGCGCAATTCGGCGCGCGTCGCCTCGACCAGACTCTCCAGACGCTCCCGGACGACGGCGGCCGTGTCGACCTCCAGCAGCAGGTGCGAGCCGCCCTGGAGATCGAGGCCGAGATTGATCTGTTGATGGGGCAGCCAGTCGGGCAAGCTGTCCGCTGTCTCGCGGGAGACGAAATTGGGTAACGTGAAGACAATGCCGGCTAATGCCACGACGGCGATCAGCACGATCTTCCACTTCGCAAAGTAAAGCATGGACCTGACCTAGTCGGATTTCTTCTTTCCACCCAACAGACCGCCGAGACGGCTGGCGGTGCTTTGCGGTGCGTCATCGCTGGACGAGCTCTTCTTCTCGTTGGTGTTGGCCGGTTCGGACTTGCTCAAGACATTTGTCAAAGTCGACGCCACGATTTCGATTCTAACGTCCGGGGCGATTTCCACTGTCGCGCGGTCGTCTTCGTGGACCTTGGTGACCTTGCCCATAATGCCGCCTGCCGTGACGACGCGGTCGCCGCGGCGCACCGCCGCGATCATGGCCTTGTGTTCCTTGACCTTTTTTTGCTGCGGCCGGATCAGCAGGAAATAGAAAACGGCAAAAATGAGAACCAGCGGCATCAGCTGCATGATCATGCTGCCGTCGCCGCCGCCGGCGGCGGCTTGGGCATAAGCCGGAGAAATGAGCATAAAAGCCCCCTTGGATATCTGTGGGCGCGGCCTCGCGCGCCGAAAAAGCTGCCGGACTATAGCGGCATGCCGGTAGTTTGCAAACTATTGCTCAAGAGCTTGTTACATGGGCATTAACAGCGGACTTGATAAGACCGCCATATTGACCGCCCGCCCCTTTGTGGTAGGTTCTCGCGCGCCGCACCATAAGGACCGAAAAGACATGGACGACGCCGATCTCACCACCGCGCTGGCCCGCATCGCCGACGCCCTGGAACGGCTCTCGCCGCCGCCGCCCGCGACGGCCGGGCTGGAGGGTGCGGATGCTTTCGTCTGGCAAGCCGAGACCTGCATGCTGGAGCCGGTGGCGGTGGTCAACCGGGTCGAAATCGATCTTCTCAAGGGGATCGACCGGGTGCGCGACATCCTGGTCGACAATACCGTGAGGTTCGCCAAGGGCTTACCGGCCAACAACGCACTCCTCTGGGGCGCCCGCGGCATGGGTAAAAGTTCGCTGGTCAAGGCGGTCCACGCCCAGGTCACCCAGTCCGACGCCGGCGACAAGTGTGAGGGGCCGCTGGCGCTGGTGGAAATCCACCGTGAAGACATTCCCACACTGCCCCGCTTGCTGAAACTCCTGACGGACACCGAGCGGCGCTGCATCCTCTTTTGCGACGATCTTTCGTTCGATTCGGACGATGCCAGCTACAAATCCCTCAAAGCGGTCTTGGACGGCGGCATCGAAGGACGCCCGGACAACGTCATTTTTTACGCCACCTCGAACCGCCGCCACCTGATGCCGCGCGATATGATTGAGAACGAACGCTCAACCGCCATCAACCCGGCGGAAGCGGTGGAGGAAAAGGTCTCGCTGTCCGACCGCTTCGGTCTGTGGCTCGGTTTCCATGCCTGCGCCCAGGACGAATTCCTCGCCATGATCGAAGGCTACGCGGCGCACTACGGCCTGAAGGTCGACGCCGAAACGCTGAAGGCCGAGGCCATCGAATGGTCGGTGACGCGGGGTGCCCGTTCGGGGCGCGTGGCCTGGCAGTTTATTCAGGACCTGGCGGGCAGGCTGGGCCAGACACTGAACTAGATTGGCTGGCGCAATGGGCCGATTCCGACCACTCTGATCTCTCTTCGACCCCTTGATCCAGCGGTTAAATATTTAATTGGATCAACAGCTTGTGATCCTTTTCTAATCTCAAAATGCACCTGCGGCCGGGTCACGCTGCCGCTTGAGCCGGCGCGTCCAATCATCTGGCCTTTTTTCACCGTGTCGCCGCGTTTGACCAATATCCGATCGGCGTGGGCATAGGCCGTCATCCAGCCACCACGATGGCGGATCAGCACGAGATTACCGAAGCCGCGCAGTTCGTTCCCGGCGTAGGCCACGATGCCGTTCTCCGCCGCCTTCATCGGCGCGCCCTTTTTGGCCGAAATATTGATGCCGTCGTTGTAGAGGCCACCGGCCTTGGCGCCGAAACTGGAAAGGATCGGGCCTTTCACCGGCCAGGCGAACCTGCCGTTGGAGCGCGGCGGGATCGCTTTGGCGACTGCTCTCCGCTTTTTCGGCGGCGCGGACTTCTGCTTGGGCAGCGGCGGTGATTTCGATTTGGTGTTTTTAGTGGGTTTTGTAGGGCTCCTCGCCGCTACTTGGGTTCCCCCTGGCAATCGAAGTTTCTGGCCGACTTGTATCGTATACGGCGGTTTCAGGCGGTTTGCCCGCATCAGGCTCGCCATATCCACGCCGTAACGCCGCGAGATGCCATAGACCGTGTCGCCGCCCGCCACGACATGGGTGTTGGGTACCGGCAATTTCAAGCGCTGCCCGACGCGCAGGATGAACGGCGGTTTGAGGCCATTGGCCGAGATCAGGGCGCGGACCGAAACGCCATGCCGCCTGGCCGTGGCATAGAGGTTCTCGCCTGCCTGAACGACGGCGCTGCGGGCCGGCGCGGCCTTGCTCGCCGCCCTCGTGCCGCCCGCACCCTTGTCGACAACGGGCGCCGGAACCGAGCGCGTGCAGGCCGCCAACGCACAAACCATCAGCGCCGCGGCGATGCCTGTTTTCCACCGTCCCGTTCTCATAATCGGCAGTTTAGAACATTTGCGGGCGGAAACAGAAGCCGTGAGTTCCCTTTTCACACCAAGTTCGGGGAGACGGAAAAAATACGAAACAATATCGATAAGGTCTTTGAGTGCCGAGCCAAATCCGAACGTTAGCGGGGCCAGGCATATGATCGTACTGCGCGGATAAATGCCTCCGCGCCTGGCGCAAAAGGTCGACCAGGCATGCTTGCAATTGTCACGGTTCTCGTCACTTCCGGGTCGACCAGAGGTCTGCTGAGCATGCCATTTTGAGTGATCGAGTATTCAGGCATAAACGCAAAACCCATCTCGGCGAGCACCATTCCCACAACCCAGTCTTCCCGTTCGCTTCGATAAGTGGCGTAGAGCTCAACGCTTTTCTCCTCGCATACCTTCATCACCATTTCGCGCATCTCACACGCCAATCTGTCGACGTAAGCTTCACCCGAAAGATCTTCCAGTTTTATTGCCGCTTTTTCTTTCAGGCGATGGTTTGGAGAAAAGACAACCATGTACTTTTCGCTATAAACAGGCTCGGTGCGATAGGTGTCATCCAACCCCTTCGGAGCGCTCAATAACGCGAGCTCCAATTCGCCGGCCTCTAACCGTCTGGTGACATCCTGCAGCGAGCCTTCATGAATTTCAATTTCGATTCCCGGATGGTCACGTTGGAACTGCGCCAAAAACGGCGAGAGTCCCAACGGGCCGATGGTCGTCATGATGCCAATATTCAGTGGCGCTTTGTTCAGAAGATTGAAGCCTTCCGCCAAATCGCGGACCGATTCAGCTTGTCCGAGAATTGCCCCCATTTTGGGCTGCATGATCTGACCAAATTCAGAAATAAGAACCCGCTTGCCCTCTCGGAAAAACAAATCGCTCCCCAGCTCGGCCTCCAATTTCTTAATCGCTTTTGTCAAAGCCGGCTGCGAGACGTTACTTTGCTCTGCCGCCCTGGTGAAATTGAGGGTTTCGCAGACCGCGAGAAAGTACCGAATTTGATGCATTTCCATAAAGGTGCACTCAGATTAGTCCGCCTATCCACCATGCCAATATATCACTGCGACCGATAACCAAAGGTTATTAATCCATAGTCACTCGGTATTTCATTTCCGCACAGAACGGATTCAGGCTGCCTATTCATCGAAACAGGAGGCTGGAATGGCTTGTTTGCTCGTTCACATTACATGTGGCCCCGAAAATCCAACTAAAGCGGCGCTGGGATTTCTCGTGGCGAAGACGGCACTTGCAGCGGGACATGAAGTAAACCTGTTTCTTGCCGGTGATGCGGTCCAACTCCTTCGCAATCCGGTACTCGACTCCCTTGCCGGACTGGGCACGGGTAGCTTGCGTGAACATTTCGATGAAATCGTCGCGGGCGGGGGGCAGTTCTATTTGTCCGGAATGTCGAGCAAAGGTCGAGGTGTTGGCGATGACGACATCGAAGATAAACCGGCATCAATGGCCATGCCGGATGTGCTGATTGACCTAGCTATGGCGTCCGACAAGACCTTGACTTACTGACAACAGATTACCGGAGAGAACTTATGTCGAAATCCATAAGATGCAGCGATTTATTTGATGGTTGTGATTTTCGTGCTGAGGCGGAGACCGAAGAGGAAATACTTCAAAAAGCGGCCCAGCACGCGGCGGCGGTCCACAATGTCACCGATCTGACTGATGAAGTCGTGGCAAAGGTGAAAAGTTGCATTCGTGACGACGGATAGGGAATTGGGAGCCAAGACGTGACGGGAATTGCGGATCGGCTACCTCCCGCAGATTAACTACACCGTCACTTCTCCGACGGCAGGCCGTCTACCAGCGGGACGAAGCGGACCATCAGCAGGCGTTCCTCCTCGAAACCCTCTTCCGTCCTGGTGATGCGGAAGATCTCCTGGCCCATGATCTGATAGCCCACGGGGATAACCATGATGCCGCCGACGGTGAGTTGTTCTTTGAGGGTCTCGGGCACCTGTTCGGCCGCCGCCGTCACCATGATGCGCTCGAACGGCGCCTGCTCCGGCCAGCCATTTACGCCATCTCCATGGCGCGTCACGATGTTGTGGAGCCCGAGCTGTTTGAACCGCGCCTCCGCCACCTGCAGCAGCGAGCGGTAGCGCTCGACGGTGTAGACCCGGCGGCAGAGCTTCGACAGCACCGCCGCCTGGTAGCCCGAGCCCGTGCCGATCTCGAGTACGCGTTGGCGTTCACCGAGTTTCAGGGCGTCGGTCATGAAGGCGACGACGTAGGGCTGGCTGATGGTCTGCCCCTGGGCGATGGGTAATGCGGTGTTCTCGTAGGCCTGGCCGGAAAACGCCGGCAAGACGAAGTTCTCGCGCGGGATGCGTTCGATGACCGAGAGGATTTGCGTATCCGTAATGCCCTGTTGGCGCAGTTCCATGATCAGACGGATGACGCGCTGTTCCTCATTCACGCGGCGGTCACTCCAGTATTTTCGCGAGATTCCGCCGCGTCGCCTGGTGCGTAAAATTCAGCCTCAAGGGCGTTACGGATATGCCGCCGTCGCGGACGACGCCCAAGTCGGTCTTCGGATCGGGCTCGCCATGCAGCGGGCGCACGCCGATCCAGTAGTACGGCATGCCCCGTGCGTCGACGCGGGCATCCATCTGCAGGTCGCGGAGATTGCGCTTGCCGTGGGGGCAAACCCTGACGCCCTTGACCGAATCGGCCACGACGTCGGGGAAATTGATGTTGATCATGACGTCCTTGGGGAAACCCTCCGTCACGATCTTGCGCACCAGGTCCGGTGCATGTTTCTCCGCCGTCGCCCACTTGATGGGATGGGGGCGCAGGTAGGCCTGACTCAGGGCGATGGAGGGGATGCCCGCGATGCAGCCCTCCATGGCGGCCGCGACGGTGCCGGAATACGGCAGGTCCTCGCCCAGATTGGCGCCGCGGTTGACGCCCGACAACAACAGATCGGGCTTCTTGGTATCCTTGAAGACGTGGTTCACCGCCATGATGACGCTGTCGGTCGGCGTGCCCTGGACCGCGAAGCGTCGCTTTGACAGCTGATGCAGGCGCAGCGGATCGTGCAGCGACAGCGAGTGCGACGCGCCGCTTTGTTCCGTCGCCGGCGCCACGACCCAGACGTCGTCGCTGATGCTGCGGGCGATGCGCTCCAGCGCCTTCATGCCAGGCGCATTGACGCCGTCGTCGTTGGACAGGACAACGCGCAGGCCGGGAATGGGTTTGCCGGCGCTCTTCTTCGATTTTGCCTTAGCCATCGGCCGTTATCACTTCCAGACCGCCCATATAGGGGCGCAGGGCTTCGGGCACGACGACGGAGCCGTCTTCCTGCTGGTAGTTCTCCAGGATGGCGACCAGCGTGCGGCCGACCGCCAGGCCTGAACCGTTGAGCGTGTGGACAAAGCGCGTGCCCTTCTCGCCCTCGGTCTTAAAGCGGGCCTTCATGCGCCGAGCCTGGAAATCGCCGCAGTTCGAACAGGACGAGATTTCACGATACGCCTCCTGCCCCGGCAGCCAGACCTCGATATCGTGGGTCTTGCGGGCGCCGAAGCCCATGTCGCCCGTGCACAGCACGACGACGCGGTAAGGCAATTCAAGGCGTTTCAGCACTTCCTCGGCGCAGGCCGTCATGCGTTCCAGTTCGTCGTTGGAGTTCTCCGGCTTGGAGATCACGACCATCTCGACCTTGGTGAACTGGTGCTGGCGGATCATGCCGCGCGTGTCCTTGCCGGCGGCCCCCGCCTCGGAGCGGAAACACCAGGTCATGGCGGTATAGCGTCGGGGCAGATAATCCTCGTCGACGATGCGCTCCCGCACCAGGTTGGTCAGCGGCACCTCGGCGGTGGGGATCAACCAGTAATCGTCGTCGGTATGGAACTGGTCCTCGGCGAACTTGGGCAGCTGTCCCGTACCGTAAAGCGCTTCGCTGCGCACCAGCGCCGGCGGATTGACCTCGGTAAAGCCGTGTTCCGTGGTGTGCAAATCCAGCATGAAGGCCGCGAGCGCGCGTTCCATCCGCGCCAAGGCGCCGGACAGCACGACGAAGCGCGCGCCGGACATGCGGGCGGCGGCCTCGAAATCCATCTGACCCAGGTCCTCGCCGATTTCGAAATGCTGCTTAGGCTCGAAATCGAACGTGCCGGGCTCCAAATGTTTACGGATTTCCAGATTGTCCGCTTCTTCCTCGCCCTCGGGTACGTCGTCGAAAGGCAGGTTGGGCAGACCGGAAAGAAACTCGTCGAGCTGTTCGGCCAGATCGCGTTCTTCGTCCTCACCGGACTTGATCTTTTCCTTTAGGTCCGCGACTTCGTCGATCAGCGTCTGGGCGCCCGCATCGTCGCCCTTGGCCTTGGCGGCGCCAATGGATTTCGAGGCGTCATTGCGCTTGGTCTGGGCATCCTGCAGGGCTGTCTGGACGGCCCGGCGGCTGGCGTCGAGATCGAGGATCTTGGCCGCATGCGCTTCCAATCCCCGCTTCGCCAAACCGGCGTCAAACTCGTCGGGATTGTCCCGTATCCATTTCAGATCATGCATCGGCGTGTCGGTCCCCGGCCTTCTCGGCCTTCTCGGCGTTTTCGCCCTCGTCCTCGTCTTCGTCTTCCTCTTCTTCATCGCCCCGTTTCTTTTCAACCAAACGGGCCGAAATGATCGAGATTTCGTAGAGCAGGATGATCGGAATGGCGAGGCTGATCTGGCTCAACGGATCCGGCGGCGTCAGGATGGCGGCGGCGACGAAGGCCAGCACGATGGCGTAGCGGCGTTTCTTCTTGAGGCCCTTCGAGGTGGCCATGCCGACCTTTGCCAGCAAGGTGATCAGCACCGGCAGTTCAAAGCTGATGCCGAAGGCGAAGATCAGGCGCATGGAAAGCGAGAGGTATTCGCCGACCTTGGGCAGCATTTCGATCGGCAGTTCGCCCGCCGCGCCAATGGACTGGAAACTGGCAAAAAACTGCCAGGCAACCGGCATCACCATGTAATAAACCATCGAGGCGCCGAGCAGGAACAGGATAGGCGTCACCACCAGGAACGGCAGGAAGGCGTGCTTTTCGTCCTTGTAGAGGCCGGGTGCCACGAACATCCAGATCTGGCCGGCCACGACCGGAAAAGAAAAGAACGCGGCAGTGAAGAAGGCGACCTTGATATTGGTGAAGAATTTTTCGTGCAGCGCCGTGTAGATCATCCGGCGGTTTTCCTCACCCTCCCAAATGCCGGCCAGCGGCCGGGCAAGGAAATCGAAGATGGGATTGGCGAAGTAGAAGCAAACGAGGAAGGTGACGATGAAGCCGATCACAGCGTACATCAGCCGGCTGCGCAGCTCGATCAGGTGATCGAGCAGCGGCATCTTGCTCTCTTCCTCGGCTTCGACGCTCGGGTCTATGGAATTATCGTTCATGGGGCTCGAGACATTCGGCGCTGACGCGGCTAGCTGTTGTCTTTGACGGCAGCGTCGCCCGGTTCATCGGCCGCCGTTTCCACGGTTTCTTCGGAAACGCGGGCGTCGATACCCATGTCCATCTCTTCACCGCCGCTTATGCTGTTGGCGATCTCCGGCTTGTCCCCGGAAAAATCGTCTTCAATATCCGGCATTTCGAAATCCAGCGCACCTTCCGCCGTGCCCGTGGGATCGAGCGCGTCTTCCATATCGCGGGCGAAATCGAGGTCGCCTTCGGCGGTCTTGGTCACCTGATCCTTGAGTTTGTCGAGCTCCGCCTCGCGCACCATGTCGTCGACACCGGATTGGAAGTCGCTGGCCAGCGCACGCGCTTTCTTTACCCAGGCCATGACGTTGCGCAGGACATAGGGGATTTCCTTCGGCCCCACGACCAGAAGCGTAACGACGCCGATAAAGAAAATTTCCGTCCAACCGATGTCAAACATCGTGGCGGTACCATCCCGGTTAGTGGTGAGCCCGATTAGGGTGGAGAGCCTGACTGAAACAGCCGTCGCCGGCGGCTCCGTCAGCTCTTGGCGGCTTCATCCTTTTCCGCCTGGTCGCCTTCGATCGACTTGTTCGGGTTGGACGCGGTGTCGGCGACTTCCTCGTCGCCCTCCTTGATGCCCTTTTTAAAGGCTTTCATGCCCTTGCCGAAATCGCCCATCATGCGGCTGATCTTGCCGCCGCCGCCGAACAACACCAGAACGACGACCAAGACGATCAGCCAGTGCCAGATACTGAAAGCACCCATTTTGCTTATTCCTCAATAGTTTACGGCCAGTCCGGCAGTGCCGGGGCCATGGATTCGGCGGATAATCGCAGAATCGCCCGTATGAAGCAACGACCTATCCCAGCCATGACGATTTGACGCAGCTCAAGCCGGAAAACCGGCGGTTCACCGGACTGAACACTAAACATGGTTACAGGGGCGGAGAAAAACAATCGGCAGCGTGCGTCACGCCACAACCGCTTACTCACCAATTCATTGGCATCTTGCCGGATTGCGAGCCGTAAAATTCGACTTCCGATGCGACGGGGGTTGTCGGCGAAGAGACATACCGCCCGCAGTATTGCGGGGTCACCGCCCGGACGAACAAACGTACCTAGAGATCGGAGGGCTCAAATCGTCCGGTTTAACGCTAATTCCGGACGCCATTACGTTAAGCTGAATCGGTCCGCTTCTGACCCGAAGCGGAAATCGGCGGATATCCACCCACATTATCGAATGTACCAACAGTCCAATCGCCGTTGCCAAGGTTTTCTCACTATTGGTACCGAATTGCAATTCCGAGATGCCCAAATGTTTTCCGCCCAGGGTAGGCGATCCGGTAGGCACACACTAAGTGGGCGTTTCGAAGTGACCTAGCTGCGGCCACTCAATTGCTGTTAACATCTTTTGGTGGACTCCCTGACTACAGGTCTGGCGATCGTCAAATTGCTCCGCCCAGCTCATTGGGTAAAAAACACTTTTGTTTTGGCGGCACTGTTTTTTTCTCCGACATCTTTGAACCCAACGAACGCAGCAACGGCGGTCACCGGCTTTCTGGCATTTTGCGCGGCCGCCGGAGCAACATATGCCTTTAATGACATATTCGACCGTGAACGAGACCGGCATCACGCGGAGAAGAAGGATCGCCCGGTCGCTGCCGGAATTCTGTCGCCTAAAGCAGCGGCAGCCGTCGCCGCGATCGTTGCGGTACTCGCATTGGCATTGGCGATGACGTTGGATCAAAAATTTACCCTGATTATCCTGCTATATCTCACGCTCAACGCAGCCTACTCGATGAGCTTGAAGCATATTCCCGTTATCGACGTCGCTATTATCGCGATCGGATTCATACTCAGAATCTACGCCGGCGGCGTGCTGATCGGCATCGCACCCAGTGCGTGGATCGTAACGATGGCTGGCCTGCTGGCTTTGTTTCTTGCGTTGGCAAAGCGGCGGGGGAGAAATCTAACCGTAGATGAGGGTGGCAACGGCAGTGGTTATCAGCAATACCCCCCAGCGCTGCTGAATATCGCAATTTTCGTTACCCTCGGCGGGCTTGTGATCGGTTACATCGCCTATAGCATCGACACCGACGTTATGGCCCGCTTGGGCAGCGATAGGATCTCTTACACCATACCGTTTGTTGTCGTCGGAATATCGCGCTATCTGCAACTGGATTTTCTGAAAGAGCGCTCAAGTGACCCCACGATATTGCTGTTTTCCGATCCCTTCCTGCTGATCGTGGTGTTGGGCTGGATCGCCACGCTTGCCGTACTAATCTATTCATGAAAGGCCGAGGATAAATCTCGCGTTTATTCGTATAGCTCGAAA
>CAZGTM010000067.1:5058-19764 GCA_964528595.1 uncultured Rhodospirillaceae bacterium | reverse complement strand
GGGAGTGGTCGAGGATTTCGCCGCCGAACCAACGGTCGACTATTTCCTCGCTTGAGAAAGATAAATCTATATGACGGTCATCGCTGCCGGCGCGGATGGTCGCGTCACGATGCAGTGTTTCGCCCGACCGGTCGGGGAGGTCGCGCACTTCGAGGTTTTCGGCCACGTTCGTCATTATTGTTCCCCTCAATGAGATTTGCGTTTGCGCGCGGACATTTCCGCAGCGTGTACAGCTTCAATGTCGGCGTGTGCGAGGACGGCATGTTCGGCCATCGCTTGGCCCATCGCCAAAGCGACTTCGGGTGTCATGCGCGTGACGTGACCTTTTCCCTCTTGAAATATTCCGAACACGAACTTGTCGCCGTCGTGAAAGAACGTGACTCCGCTATCGTTTGAATTGAGGGTCGCGCTCCGAACGTCGACAGTTTCGTCGAGTACGTTTTCGGGTGTGACCGGAACAACGGATTCGGAATCGTCAGTCATGCTCCGACTCCCTTTCCGCGATTAAGTCCGCAAGAGGTTCGAACAACAGCGCCAAGTTGATAATGGTCGATAGATCGACTTTTTGAATTTCTCGTTCTTCGGAAGCGATAACTTTAAAAAGAATGCTGCCGTCATCCAGGACGAGCGAGGTAACTTGAATGGGCATGGGAACGACAATCCCTTGCCGCTTTCCGGCGATCTCCAAAGCGGAATCCAGCAAATCGTATCCCTGCAACGCAGGCGCGCGAAGATCATTGATGATCTGTTCAACAGCCGCCGGCGCCTGACGGGACTTAAGGCAAAGCGTCAAGGCAACGACCGCAATTTGAGTTTCGAGTAGATCGTAGCGTCGCCGAGCGCCCGCGCCGGTTTCAAGTTTCTCGGAAGCCCTTATCCAATTTCGCTCAACCAAGTACTTTAGAGCGCCCCGCCCGCGGTCGTATGCCTTCCGGTTTTTTACGTTCGTCGGAAACCCTACTGCTCGCATTATGTCTGAATTCGAAAAGAGCATGATCAACCCGTCAAATTTGTGCTGTTGGAATATTCTCCAATTTTTTTCTTGACGTCAAGCTTTTTATTGGAGAAATTTCCAACATGAAATTTGAGAAAAACCCGATCGATGGGCGATCGGGTATCTCAGGGAAGTTCGAATGCGCGAAGGCAAATATAGTACCGGATCGACGTGCGGGGCGCAAGATTTAGCGCCGCCGCGGGATTTTGGCCAAGACGCGATCGACCGCGAACCTCTCCCGTATAGGGGCTACAAGGAACAACTTCCCGGAATCGAAAATGTGTATTCGGACTCCGGCGGACCCGTTCTTTTTTACGATGGTCGCGATACCACGTCGCAAATCGATGTTGCCGGCGTGTTGAAAAATACGGCTTTGGTTTCGACCCCTACTAACATCGATATCATTCGCGACCGGTTCAATCTGGACAACTTTGATTTCGAGCCGTTTCGGCACCGCCATCTGATTCTTTGGTTCGGCGCCGACCTGGAGGGCGAAATTCTGGCGGAAAGGTTCGCCTGCCGCCTTGAAGGCATCGCTGCAAAAATTGACATTATCCGGTGGCCTGAGCGATGGCGCCGGCAGCAGTTTTTCAACGGCGAACTTGCCGAGTATTTCGAAGATTTTTTCGACTATGACCTACACCGAAACGACAGAGAGGCGTGGCGAGATTTGGCGCGAAACGAATTCGCGAAACTCGTCAAGGCTTCGAGGACGGAGGCCGCGTTTTGAAGAAAAACTTCCTCGAAAACGATATTGGAAATGCCGAGCGATTCGTTCAGAGACACGCGAAAGATACCGCATATGTTACGGGGGTCGGATTTCTCAATTGGGACGGAAAACGTTTCAAGGCCGATCCAGAGGATTTGATTGCCAAAACCAAGGCACAGGCAGTCGCGAAGAGAATATTTAAAGAAGCTGCCGAATTGGACGATCCAGACGCCGCAAAAAAAAGAGCGGCCTGGGCAGCGAAATCTGGTCAAAGCAGTCGCCTTGAAGCCATGCTTCGCGAGGCGAAGCCGATGCTTTGCAAACCGCTTAATCGATTCGACTCGCACCCAGATTTGTTGAACGTCGATGACGGCGTTATCAACCTCCGGACAGGAGAATTTGGGCCACATGATCCGAGTCTATGCCTAACCAAACTAGCTCCGGTGAAATATCGCGCACCGATAAAGGAAAAGATATTCGAACCGTTCCTTCAGCAGATTCAGCCGGATGCGGAACGTCGCGAACTCATAAAGCGGTACGTTGGTTATTCCGCCACCGGCCATACCGGCGAACAGGTTTTCGCCTTTTTCTGGGGCGGTGGCTCAAATGGAAAATCGACGGTCAATGAGGCGATACGTCGAGTGCTAGGAGACTATTGTGCGACGATGCCGTTTGGAGCATTGCTCCACGACAGTCGACGGGGAAACGGCGCGTCTCCAGAACTAGCCCGACTTCCAGGCACGCGACTTACTTTTTCGGGCGAACCCGATCCCGGCTCTCGATTTAGCGAAAGCACCATTAAACAACTGACAGGCGCCGATACGATAGCAGCGCGGCACCTCCACCGTGGCTATTTCGACTTTCAGCCTGAATTCAAGATGTTGGTTTCGGGGAACGATAAGCCCGCAATACGGGGCCAGGATGAGGGCATGTGGCGGCGAGTATTGTTGGTACCTTTCGATGAATACATTCCACCGGAAAAACGCGATCGAGAGTTGCCGAAAAAGTTAGAAGCGGCGTCGACAGAGATACTTCACTGGATTGTTGAAGGTGCCGCCCAATGGTACCGCAATGGATTGAACCCGCCCGAATCTGTCCTCGCCGCCATTGCCGAATACCGAAACCAAAACGATACAGTTCAACAATTCCTGGACGAAATGGTCGAACCCGATCTTGCCGGCTGGGTGTCTTCAGGACGTCTCTACAACGCCTATCAGGAATGGTGCGGGGAAAACGGATATCAATCCCTTGGCGGAAAGAATTTCGCGCAAAGCATGGGGAAAAAAGGTTTTTGTGCGACAAAAAACAATCGAGGCGATCGCGGACGGAGTGGTCTGCGATTGATGGCAGGATGACTGAGTCTGGACACATCAGGCACTTCGGACGGGAGAGTTTAATACTCTCCATGGAGGACGTTTTTGAAAAGTTCCTGACTAACCTGTCCAATGCGTCCAAGTGTCCAAACCGGCGCGAGTGCTTAACCGAGCCGTATCGGTCGCGGTGCGTTCGTCTCTATCGGAAACGGTACGGCGCGCCGCCTGGTCAAGCTGTTATGGCTCTAGGCTTTACGGGTCCTTCTGGAGCAAATCCAATTACGGGTAACGCGCGACCGCTTTCTATTTCTAGGCACAGACTTTCACGGGGGGTGATAACAACAACATGTCGAAAGTCGTAAACCTCTCCGAAGCCGCACAAATTGCGGGGAAAACGCTGAACACGGTCAAACAATGGGCGTCCGAGGCAGGCGATTCTTGGGTCATTGAGCGCGGAAACAAAAGCCGTCCGTGGCAAATCGATGTCACTGCAATGCAGGAGTGGCGTGAGCGTCGAGCGGTCGACGAGGCACGGACGCGCGAGGCCTCAAATGTTGTCGAAAATATTCTGCTTGAGGGTTTTTTTGATCGAATCGACTGTTGGCGCGAAATTTACAGTTGCGACCATTCGGATATGAATTGGCCTATTGAGGGAATCGCCAAGGCGTTCAAAGTCGATACCGAAGAAGTACTCCGCTGGATTCGCATGGGTCTTCCTTGCGTTGATGAAGGTGATTTCGAGACTGGCGAAGGTTTCACGATCCGCGTTGCAATGGCGATGGACTGGACCTCGCTTGTTAGCCGCGAAGTATACCGTATGGGTAATGCCTGCTCGCCTCGCGGACGGCGCTATTCCGAACTGTTGCCGCGGATTGGGGGCGGCTAGATACCATGATCTCACCCCGTGCCATACCCATACAGGAAGCTGCTCGCTACGTCGGTTGTCGTAGCGTTGATCAGTTCCGACGGGAAGTGCGCGCCGGGACATGGCCGCGGCCAATAGCACCGAACAGCCGTCCGCAGCGTTGGAGCGTTCCACAGCTTGACGCTGCTCTACAGGGCGACCAGGGTAACGACGATTATTGGGACGATTGGCTCGACCGAAAGGTAGGTTTGAAATGACCCGACATCTTGCATGGAACGATTTGAAGACAGGCCGCGTTTACCGCTTCAAGCCATCAAAGGCGATGCAAGCCGCTGGATTTCAAGGCAGCAATATTGGCGACAATCTCGAAGAAGCGACCGCTTATGTCGAAAAACAGAACAGTGAATGGGACCAACTGCGGCAAGGCGCTAGAGAGGTCGACCAACCGCGCGGAAACATTAACTGGCTCATAGGGCGTTTTGAAAAAGACCCGGTGTATTACGGCGACAAGGCGCCGGCGACAAAAGACGAAATCGACTATGCTTTTCGGTATATCGCTGAAAAATTCGGACTCGCCCCGATTGCAACCGTTAAACGGAAACACTGCAAAGCCTGGTACGCCGAATTGCGCGACGAATATTCCATGCACAAAGCCAAGAAAATCCTGAAATGGACGAATCGGCTTTTCGACTTCGCCGTCGAAATGGAAGCGCGCGACGACAATCCGGCAAGCCGATTGAAAATGACGAACCCGCCGGGTCGCGATCAAGTCTGGAGCCGCGAGGAGGTCGATTCGGTCATTGATGCTCTGCTTGTCGGGTACACGCCTATATACGGCCCCGTGGCAGCGCCTAGGCCGTCCGTCGCCCTTGCTGTCCTGATCGCTTACGACACTAGCTTACCGCAGCAAGACGTTCTCGCATTGACGTGGGACCAGTTCGACGGCGACGGCCTAACTGTAACTCAGAAAAAACGCCGCGCCGGAAAACCACTTTGGATTCCACTTTCGAAGAAAACGCACGACATGTTGGCGGAAACTCCACGGACGTCGACGCATATCATCGTTTCAGAGGAAACAGGACACCCCTACCCGTCTAAGAACGCGTTCGGAAGGATATTTCGCCGCTACCGTCGCCAAGCGGGTGTGCGGGACGACTTGACGTTCATGGACCTGCGTCGGACCGCTCTAACCGAACTGGGGAATATGGGCGCGACCAACGCGGAGATCGTTTCCTTCTCCGGTCACAAGCTGAATTCGAAGGTGTTGGATACCTACGTGAAACCAGACAAACAGGCGGCTAAGAACGCCCGTCAAATTCGGGATATCGCGTAAGTTCCTAGAAGTTCCTAGATGGTCCTAAATTGGCGCTCCCAACGGGGTTCGAACCCGTGTTTCCGGCGTGAAAGGCCAGCGTCCTAGTCCACTAGACGATGGGAGCGTCGGCGGGGTTTGTAGACTGAACGGGTCGCGCGATCAAGACCCCATTGCATCTTTTATCTCGCAGGCGTCGTCGATGAACAATTGAGCGTCCCGGCGGCCTTGCCAATTGTCAGCCCGAAGCTTTCCGGCGACGTGAATTTCCCGCCCTACGGCATCCAGCAGGCACCTGCCGAGCGGTAGATCCGCGGTTCTGAAGGCGATGCCCTTGAGGCGTCCGCCGTCGCGGCCGGAAAAAATACAGCTGACGTGGTTCTGGCCGACGATGTTCGCCTTGACGACCTTGACGGCGGCGATGGCGAAGCGCGGCTCGGCGTTGCCCGAACCAAACGGCCCCACCTGTTCCAGCAGGTCGACGAAATCCGCCGTAGCCCCTCGCAGCGATAGCGCCCCGTCGAGGCGGAGTGAGCGCGCCGTGCCCTGTTCCCGCACTTGCGGCCCCAGGCGATCCTGGAGGAATTCCGAAAAAGCCTCAAATTTATCCCGCGCCAACGTCACGCCCGCCGCCATGGGATGACCGCCGCCGTTGACCAGCAGACCGGCCTGGCGGGCGGCGATGACGGCGCTGCCCAGATCGACGCCGCGTACCGAACGTCCCGAGCCTTTGCCGACGCCCTCGTCATCGAAGGCGATGACCATGGCCGGGCGGCCGAAACGGTCCTTCAAACGGCTGGCGACAATGCCGATGACGCCGGGGTGCCAACCGGCGGCCGAGGCGATCACCAGGGGCGGCGGTTCGGCCCCAGCCGCCTCGGCGGTTTTGACCTGCTCGATCGCCTGCTCCAGGACCATGGCTTCGATGGCGCGGCGTTCGGCATTGAATTTTTCAAGCTCAGCGGCGATCGACGCGGCCTCGGCGGAGTCGTCGGAGGCCAGCAGGGTCGAGCCCAGGTCGGCTTGCCCCACCCGGCCGCCGGCGTTGATGCGCGGGCCCAGGACGAAGCCCAGGTGATAGGCCTCGGGCTTGCGGTCGATACCCGCGACGTCGGCCAGCGCCTTGAGCCCGGTATTGCGCCTGACCGCCAGCATCTTCAGACCCTGGATCACCAGGGCCCGGTTCAGGCCGACCAGCGGCACGACATCGCAGACCGTGCCGAGAGCGACGATGTCGAGCCATTGCATGAGGTCGGGTTCGGAGCGCTCCGTGTACCAGCCGCGCGCGCGCAGGGCCCGGTTGACGGCAATGACCAGAAGGTAGGCCACGCCGACCGCCGCCAGATGGCCCAACGACCGGTCCTCGTCGAGGCGGTTGGGATTGATCACGGCATGTGCCCGGGGCAGCCCGGCTTCCGCCTCGTGATGGTCGACGATGACGACATCGAGACCGGCGCCGGCGGCCCATTCCAACGGCTCGAAAGCCGAAATGCCGCAGTCGACCGTGATGACGACGTCGGCCCCCTCCTCCGCCAGCGTTTCCATGGCCGCCGTCGTGGGTCCGTAGCCTTCCTTGATGCGGTCGGGAATATAGACGCGCAACTTGCCGCCCACCGCGCCGAAAAACCGCTTGAGCAGGGCCGACGAAGTGGCGCCGTCCACGTCGTAATCGCCGAACACGGCGATTTTTTCACCGGCCGCGACGGCCTCCGCCAAACGCTCGGCGGCCTTGTCCATGTCCTTGAGAACGCTGGGGTCGGGCAACAGGCTTTTCAGGGTCGGGTTGAGATAGGCCTCGCCCTCTTCCGGCGCAATTCCCCGGTTGGACAGAATGTGCCCGACGATGTCCGGCACGCCCAGAGCCTGAACGTGGGCTTGGGCCAGGCGTTCGTCGCCTGCCTCGAGGCGCCAGCGCCGCGCTGTTGCCGAGTTTTCGACACCAAGGTAGGCGGCGTCGCCGCTGTCGTTGTCGGGGACTGGAGCGCCGGCCTCGACCATCCCGCCCGGGGCTAGCCTGAGACCTTGCCGGCGGCGTGGCGCGCCTTGATCCAGCGCACGGTGCCGGTACGCGAGCGCATCACGACGGTGTCCGTGATCATGGCGTCGCCGTCGCGTTTGACGCCATCGAGCATGGTGCCGTCGGTGACCCCGGCGGCGGCGAATATGACGTCGCCGCTGGCCAGGCTGTCGAGGTCGTACTTGGCGTGCAGGTCGGTAATGCCGATGCGGTGGGCGCGGTCGCGTTCGTCTTCGTTGCGGAAAACCAAACGCCCCTGCATCTGCCCGCCGGTCGAACGCAAAGCCGCCGCGGCCAGAACGCCCTCGGGCGCGCCGCCGGTGCCCATATAGATGTCGATGCCGGTACTCGGCGTCGCCGTGGCGATCACGCCCGCGACGTCGCCGTCGGGAATGAGCCGGATGCTGGCCCCGGTTTCGCGGACCTTGGCGATCATCTGATCGTGGCGCGGGCGGCTCAGGATACAGGCAACGATGTCGGCGGGCTCGCACGACTTGGCCTTGGCAAGCTCCCGGATATTTTCGTCCGGGTCGGCGTCGAGATCGACCACGTTGGGCGGCAGGCCGCCGCCGACGGCGATCTTGTCCATGTAGGTATCGGGCGCGTTGAGCAATCCGCCTTCGGTAGCGAAAGCGATCACGGCCAGGGCATTGGGCCCGCCGGTCGCGGTCAGCGTGGTGCCCTCCAAGGGATCGAGAGCGATGTCGATTTTCTGGCCCTCGCCGGTGCCGACCTTTTCCCCGATGAACAACATCGGCGCCTCGTCGCGTTCGCCCTCGCCGATGACGACCGTTCCGTCCATGTCCAGCAGATTGAGCGCCGTGCGCATGGCGTCGACGGCTACCTGGTCGGCGGCTTTTTCGTCGCCGAGACCGATCTGGCGATAGGCGGCGATGGCCGCGGCTTCGGCCACGCGCGCCGCTTCAATCGAAAGGTTTCGGTTCAGTATCTTTTTTTCTGTCATTTGTTCGGAGGGTCCTTGAAAGGTCTTTTTATTGGAGATGTATCTATAGCAGTTCGATGCGGATCATGCGCGGAGTCTCGACCACCGGGTCGAGATTTTCGAACGCCGTAAGCACGCGCCTCATGGCGGCTTCCTGACCGTCGTGTAGGATCAGTACAACGGGGACGGTTTCGCCGGGTGCGCGGCCGCGTTGCAACACCGATTCGATGGAAACGCCCTCATCGCGCAGGATGGCCGCGATGTCCGCCATGACGCCGGGTTGGTCGATCACCATCAGACGAACGTAGACCGGACCGACGTGGTCGGCCATGGGCAGCGTGGGACGCTCGTGCATGGCGTCGGCGGGCACGGCGAAGGCCGGCATGCTCAAACCCCGGGCGATATCGACAAGGTCGGCGGCGACGGCCGACGCAGTCGGCCCGGCGCCGGCGCCACGGCCTTCAAATACCGTGCGGTCGACGAAATCGCCGTCCGCCACGACGGCGTTGAAGACGCTCTCGACGTGGGCGATCGGTGTGTGCAGCGGCACCATGCAGGGGTGCACCCGCTGCTCAATACCGCCGTCGACGCCGCGCGAGATGGCCAACAGCTTGATGCGGTAGCCCAATTCCGCAGCGTAGGCGATGTCCATCGCGCTGACATGGCGGATGCCCTCGACGTGCACCGCATCGAAATCGACCGGACAGCCGAAGGCGACGCTGGCCAGGATGGCGATCTTGTGAGCGGCGTCGACGCCGTCGATATCGAAACTGGGGTCGGCCTCGGCGTACCCCAGCTGCTGGGCCTCGTCCAGCACCTCCTCGAAGTCGCGACCCGATTCTTCCATCTGCGTCAGGATGTAATTGCAGGTGCCGTTGAGGATGCCATACACGCGGCTGATCTCGTTGCCGGCGAGGCCTTCGCGCAGCGCCTTGACGATGGGAATGCCGCCGGCCACCGCGGCTTCGAAGGCGAGCGAGACGCCCGCTCCCTCGGCGGCGGCGGCCAGCGCCGTGCCATGATGGGCGATCAACGCCTTATTGGCCGTGACGACCGATTTGCCCTTGGCGATGGCGGTTTCGACGGCGGCCCGCGCAATGCCGTCCGAGCCGCCGATCAGTTCGACCACGACGTCGACGTTCTCGTCCGCCGCCATGTCGCAGGCATCGTCATACCACGTGAATTCCGAGAGATCGACGCCCCGATTGCGGCCGCGGTCGCGGGCCGAAACCGCCGTGACTTCGATGGGCCGGCCGCCGCGCCGGGCCAGCAGGTCGCCATGCGTTTCGATCAGCTGCAACAGGCCCGCGCCAACGGTTCCGAGACCGGCGACGCCGATTTTCAGGGGCGCGCTCAAGACGCGATCGCCCGCGATGAGGCTGTCGCTCCGGCCGGATCGGCCGAGGCAAGAAACTTTTTGATATTGCGCACCGCCTGGCGGATGCGCTGTTCGTTCTCGACCAGCGCGATGCGGACATAGCCCTCACCGTACTCGCCAAAGCCAATACCCGGCGATACTGCCACCTGGGCCTCCTCCAACAACAACTTTGAAAATTCCAGCGAGCCCATTTCGGCGAACGCTTCGGGCAACGGCGCCCAGGCGAACATCGTCGCCGGCGGACTGGGAATTTCCCAGCCGGCCGCCTTGAGGCTCGAAACCAGTACATCACGGCGCGATTGGTAGATTTCACGAGCCTCGGCAACGCAATCCTGCGGACCGTTGAGCGCGGCCGTCGCCGCCACCTGGATCGGCGTGAACGCTCCGTAATCGAGATAGGACTTGATCCGGGCCAAGGCCTGGATCAGCTTGGCGTTGCCGGTCGCGAACCCGATACGCCAACCCGGCATCGAATAGGTCTTGCTGAGCGATGTAAACTCGACCGCCACGTCCTTGGCGCCCGGCACCTCAAGAATGGAAGGCGGCGGTTGGCCGTCGAAGTAGATCTCCGAATAGGCCAGATCGGACAGAATAAAGATGTCACGCGAGCGGCAATAATCGACGACCTCCCGGTAAAAATCGAGGTCGACCACCTGGGCCGTCGGATTTGAGGGATAATTGAGCACGATAGCCGACGGCGCCGGCACGCTGTGGCGCACGGCGCGCTCGAGATTATCGAAAAATTCCGCGCCCGATCCGATCGGTAGGTGTCTGATTACGGCGCCGGCGATAATAAATCCGTAGGCATGGATGGGATAGCTGGGATTGGGCGCCAGGATGACATCACCCGGGGCGGTAATCGCCTGCGCCAGGTTGGCAAAGCCCTCTTTCGAGCCCAGCGTGACGATGATTTCTCTATCGGGATCCAGGTCGACGCCGAAGCGGCGGTCGTAATAGGCTGCGTAGGCGCGCCTCAATCCCGGGATGCCGCGCGACGTCGAGTAGCGGTGGGTTCGCGGGTCCCGCACCGTTTCCACCAGTTTCTCGACAATATGGTCCGGCGTCGGCATATCCGGATTGCCCATGCCGAAATCGATGATGTCCTCGCCGGCCGCGCGGGCCCGTGCCTTCATCTCGTTGACTTCGGCAAATACGTAAGGCGGCAGCCGCTTGATGCGATGAAAGTCCATCTTCTTCACCAGAACCGGCGACCGGAATGGTCCGCCGGGTAATCGAATTGCGGCCGGGTTTGGACGGTCGCGATTGTCAGGCGTTTAATCGCCCGTCACGGATCTGAATTCAAGCGCGAATTCAGGCTAAAACTCGAGAAAGATTTCCGTCCTTCGGTTTTCTGCCTCGCCCTCGGGCATGTATTCGTAATAGATGGGCTCGGCGTCGCTTCTGGCTTCGATGCGCAGAACGCTGGCATCCACGCCATGACGCATCAGTTCCCGCGCCACGGCATTGGCGCGATCCAGCGAAACATTGAAATTGATCATGCGGTGCCTGGCGACATTCATGTCGCGGGTTCGATGCGAAGCGTGCCCGACCACCCGGATTACGCCCCGTCCCCCGGCAGCGTATGCCTTGGCTGCTTTCCTGATGCTGGCCTTGTCCTTGCGATTGAGCCTTGACGAGCCGTTGCCGAAGTGAACGACGACCTTTTCATGTTTGGGCGTTTCCGAAGCCAGGGAGACGCCCGGCGTAACTGTCGAACTTGCCGGCGTCTTCCCCGTCAGAGGATCGTTGTAGGCCTCCAGAACGTTGCTGGCGACATTGGACTGAACCGACGTCAGTGGAGAGGCCACGGGGGCGGCGAATGTCGAGTTGGCCGGCGCCGTGGTCACTGTTGAAGCGGACTGAGCGAGGCTGGCGGCAAATATCCTGGCCAGTTCGTTTTGCCCCGCATTGGGGAAGTTCAGAGCGGCAACCTGGCGGGGCGCTACGCCTTGAACGAGTCGCGGAGCCGCAGGCTGAACCGGTGTCGGTTGAATTGCCCCCGGAGGGGTCAGCGGCGGCAGAGGCGCGGGCGGTGGCGGTGCCGCGGCGGCGGTTTGGGCCGGAGCGGGTGCAACCAACGGCGGCAGCGGTGCGGGCGGCGGCGCGGATGCAGCAGCCACGGGCTGAGGCGCGGCAACGACGCTGCCCGGTTGCACGGGCCGCGGGGCGGCGGGATCCGAAGCGCTCGCCAGTTTAGGCATCCTGGGCTTGCTAGCGACGGGTTGGGGCGTAACGGGCTGAGAAGCGGCGGGCCTTGGCTGCTGCACTGGCTGGGCGACAGGTTTTACAACAGGATTCGGCCTCGGTTGGGTCGCCGCAACCTGTGTGCTGGGCGTGCCGCCTGCGCGTAGCGTTTCGTCGGTGTATTTGGCAGCGCTCTTGTCCGCCGCCAGGCCTGCAGCGACCGCCCGGCGATCGGCTTCCGCTTGGGTCTTGGGCGCGTCAGCGGGCACGGAACTGAGGCTTGGGAAACTACCGCTGTCGGATTTGGACGAGGCCATTTCGGTCTCGTCATCTTCGAACCACTTCAGCGGATTAGCCCAATCCGGCAGGATCGAGTCTTCATCATCCGCCATTGTCGCCCGTTGCGGCGGCTCGGGTTTGGCTTCCGGTGCGGCGGCCATTTCCTCTTCACCGTCGTCCTCAAACCATTTCGTCGGGTTGGCCCAGTCCGGCAGGATCGAATCGTCGTCTTCCTCCACCGCCGCCGTCTGGGGCATCGGTGCGGGTTCCGGCTTTTCGGCTTTCGGGAAGGCTTTGGGCGGGGGCGCGGCGTCATTGCCGAATGCGGTGTCATACCAATCAACCGGGTTCGCCCAGTCCGGCAACGTGGAACAACCACTCAACCCGATGGAGACCGCGGTCACGAAGGCGATCGCCAGTCCGCGCCGGGGCCGGGTTCGATGCTGGTCGGCACTGTCGGAAAATCTTGAATTCGCCGGCATTTTATCCCCGGAATCCCCAACGTCGCGCATGGCCATCGCTCCAACTCTTTGTCTTTTCAAAAGGCTGCACCTCGAATGCACCCTAAGCCTGCAATTTCAAGACCGCCCGGCGCTCGGAATTGTGCGCCGCAACGCCTTCATTTATAGTCCATTTTCAATAGCATAGGGAAAGCGCAATGGCCGATCAACAAGGCACTGTACCCCCGTTGCCCGATTTCTGGGCGAATATGGACTTTGAGAAATTTTCCAGCAACATGACCGACGTTGCGGAGAAAAGCCAAAGGCTGATTTCGGATTTCATGGCCCGGCAGGCGGAGGGCGGGACGACGGGATTCGACGATCCCTTGCACATCGGCGAAACATTTCTCGAAATGACCCAGCAAATGCTGGCGCACCCGGAAAAGCTGGCGAACGCCCAGATGGCGCTGTGGCAGGACTATCTGAAGCTATGGCAGCACGCCGCCGAACGCCTGAGCGGTACTGAGAGCGATCCGGTCGCCGTCCCTGAAGCCGGCGACAAACGGTTCCGCCACGAAGACTGGAGCAACAATCAACTCTTTGATTTTATTAAACAATCCTATCTCCTGACGGCCGATTGGATGCAACGCACCGTGGCTGACGTCGATGGTATGGACGAGGCCACCCGCAAGAAAGTGACCTTCTACACGAAGCAGTTCGCCGACGCCCTCTCGCCCTCGAATTTCGCCGCTACCAATCCCCAGGTCCTGCACGCCACGGCGGAAAGCGGCGGCGAGAACCTGGTTAAGGGATTGGACAACCTGTTGCGCGACCTGGAGCGGGGCGGCGGCCAGCTCGCCATTTCGCAAACCGACATGGACGCCTTCGAGGTCGGAGAAAACGTTGCCACCTCAGAGGGCAAGGTGGTGTTCCAGAACGAGCTTATCCAGCTTCTGCAGTATGCCCCCGCCACCGATGAAGTCCACGCCCGCCCCCTGCTGATCACGCCGCCCTGGATCAATAAGTTCTACATCCTCGACCTGAAGCCTGAAAACTCGTTCATCAAATGGGCGACGGAACAGGGCCTCACCGTGTTCGTCATCAGCTGGGTCAATCCGGACACGGAAATGGCGGAACGCAGCTTCGAGGACTACATGACCGGGGGCCTGCTGGCCGCGGTGGATGCCGTTGAGCAGGCGACCGGCAGCCGCGAACTCAACGCCATCGGCTATTGCATCGGCGGCACTTTGTTGGCTTCGACCCTGGCCTATATGGCCGCCAAAGGCGACGACCGCATCAAGGCGGCGACCTTCTTCACCTCGCTGGTGGATTTTGAGGAATCGGGTGAGTTGTCGGTTTTTGTCGACGAGGCCCAGATCCAGTCCATCGAGGAAGGCATGTCGGAGCGCGGTTATCTCGAGGGCCGCGAAATGGCGACGACCTTCAACATGCTGCGGGCTAACGACCTGATCTGGTCGTTTGTCATCAACAATTACATGCTGGGCAAGGAACCCTTCCCTTTCGATCTGTTGTATTGGAATTCCGATTCGACCCGCATGCCCGCCGCCATGCACAGCTTTTATCTGCGCAACATGTACCAGCAAAATCTGCTGTCGCAGCCGGGCGGCGTGACGCTGGACGGCGTCGCCATCGATCTCACCACGATCAAGACACCGACCTACATTCTGGCGACCAAGGACGATCATATCGCACCCTGGAAATCGTCGTTCAAGGCCACCGGAATTTACGCCGGCAAGAACCGTTTTGTGCTGTCGGCCTCGGGTCATATCGCCGGCGTCATCAACCCGCCCGCTGCCAAGAAATATTGCTATTGGACCAATACCAAGAACACCGGCGATACGGACGAGTGGTTCGATGGCGCCAAGCAGCACGACGGTTCGTGGTGGCCCGACTGGATCAAATGGCTGGGCAAATATGCCGGCGATAAAGTTCCGGCGCGCCAGCCTGGCGACGGTCAGCTGAAGCCCCTCGAAGATGCACCGGGCTCGTACGTCAAGATGAAGGCGTAACGGCCATTGAGGCCCCGGTTCAATCGACGCCCGAACGGCGCGTTCCGCTGACGCGGGCGCTGGCCGCCCAGGTATTCGCCGGCATCGCCTGTTTCGGCCTTGCGCTGATGGTCAACCGCGGCACGGCATTTACCGTGCCCCTGCCGTTGATCCTGGCGGCCCAAGGCATCTCCGCCGCCTACCTCAGCCATCGCTGGGGGCTGGCGCGCTGGTGGCTACCGGTTCAATTGCTTTTGCCGGCG
>CAZGTM010000067.1:0-4958 GCA_964528595.1 uncultured Rhodospirillaceae bacterium | reverse complement strand
TTTGCCGGCGCTCTGGCGCTGGACATTCCTTCCTGGGTCTACTTAGTCGCGTTCCTCGGTCTGCTGTTGGTTTACTGGAATACGACGGGCGAACGGGTTCCGCTCTACCTCACCAACCAACAGACCTGGACCGCCTTGGCCAACCTGCTGCCGGCCCGAAATGCCGCAAGGTTTATCGACTTGGGCAGCGGCTTGGGCGGCACCACGCTTTACCTCGGCGGCGCCCGCGCCGATATGCAGTTCGACGCCGTGGAAAATGCCCCAGGCCCCTTCCTGGTTTCCAAGATCCGCCAGTTGTTTTTCGGCCGATCCAATACCTCCATCACCTATGGCAGCCTGTGGAACCGCGATCTATCCAATTACAACGTCGTCTATTGTTTCCTGTCCCCCGCCCCCATGGCGGATCTATTCGCCAAGGCGCGGGCGGAGATGAAAACCGGCAGCCTGTTCATCAGCAATTCCTTCGAGGTGCCCGGCGAGGAGCCTGATGAAATCGCCGAGGTCGACGACGGCCGCCGGACGAAATTGTTGATCTGGCGCATGTAGCGCGGCTTCCAGGGTTGAAGCCGGATCGATTTTGGCCGACGCTGTGGCTCATGAGAAAACCGGTTTATCCAACATGACAAAGTACCAAAGCGACGTCGTCATCATCGGCGGCGGCATCGCCGGAATTGTGACCGCCCTTGAATGCCTGGACGGAGGAAAATCCGTCACCATCATCGATCGCGATACGGAAGAAAATTTCGGCGGTCTGGCGAAGGAATCTTTCGGCGGCATGTTCTTCGTCGACACCCCGGCGCAACGCAAGGCCAACATCGAGGATTCACCCGAACGCGCATTCGACGACTGGTGCAATTTCGGCGAACTGTCGGAAGTCGACGGCTTGGCTTACGACTGGGGCAAACGATATGTCGAACGCACGACGCCCGATGTGCACGATTTTATCGTGCCCATGGGGATCGGTTTCCTGCCCGTGCTCAATTGGATCGAGCGCGGCTTGACCCGCAAAGGCAACTCCGTTCCCCGCTTTCATATGGTCTGGGGTACGGGCCACGAACTCACGACGGTTCTAGCCAGGCGTTTGAAGAACCACGCGCAAGCCGGCCGGCTATCCCTGGTTTTCGCAAAACGGGTTGAGGAACTGGTCACCATCGACGGCCGTGTCAGCGGCTGCGCCGGCCACGACGAAAACACCGGTGAAGACTTCCAGGCGGAAGCGGACGCGGTCGTAATCGCCGCCGGCGGCACCAATGGCAATGATGATTTTATCCGCCAATACTGGCACGCCGACTGGGGCGCGACCCCGCCGGAAACCATCCTTAACGGTTCCCACAAATTTGCCGACGGTATGCTGCACGATGCGGCTGCCAAGGCCGGCGGCAGACTCGTCAATCTGGACCGCAGCTGGAACTACGCCGCCGGCATCCCCCACCCCCGCCCGCGCAAGCCGCGCCACGGCCTCAGTCTCGTGCCCTGCAAATCTGCGCTTTGGCTGGATGCGACGGGCCGGCGGATCGGCCCGGAGCCCCTCATCGCCGGTTTCGACACACGCGAACTGATCAAACGCATCTGCGCCACCGCCGAGGCGAAGGCGACGCCCAAGTACTCCTGGCAGGTCATGAACCGCAAGATCATGCTCAAGGAGTTCGCCATATCGGGTGCGGAATCAAATCCCGTTATCCGCGACAAGAGCAAGTTCGGCCTACTGCGGAACCTCGTGTTTGGCAACAAATCGCTGGTCGACGCCACGATCGCCGATTCGGACGAGATCGTGACAGCGGGGAATGTTGCCGATCTGGCGGCAAAGATGAATACCCTCGACCCGGCGACGGAAATCGACGCCGAAGGCTTGGCCGCCGACGTTCAGGCTTACGATACGGACATGGCGCGCGGCGAAGGCAATTTTACCGACGATCAGATCAAGCGCATCGCCCTGTTGCGGGAATACCGGGGCGACAAGGTGCGGACCTGCAAGTTTCAGAAGATCGACGACGCCAAGGCCGGCCCGCTGGTCGCCATCCGCACCTTCATCATCAGCCGCAAGAGCCTGGGCGGCATCGAAACCGATCTCGATTGCCGGGTGGTCGACGCCGCCGGCAAGGCCATGGACGGTCTCTATGCCGTCGGTGAGGCAGCCGGTTTCGGCGGCGGCGGTATGCACGGACTGAGAGCGCTGGAGGGCACGTTCCTTGGCGGTTGCGTTTTCTCGGGCCGCATGGCGGGCAAAGCTATCGTACGGGGCACGTCCAGCGCGGGAGCGGAGGCTTGAGAAAATCGGGCGCCGAGCTGACCGTTCATGCCCTTGAGCAGTTGGGCGTGCGCTTCACCTTCGGCATTCCCGGCGTCCACAACACCGAGATCTACGATGAACTCAACAGCTCCAAACAGATCACGCCCATCCTGGTGACGCATGAGGGCGGCGGCGCGTTCATGGCCGACGCCGTCAGCCGGACTTCCGATTCGATCGGTACCCTGGTGATCGTGCCAGCGGCCGGGGCCACCCACGCCGCCAGCGGCATCGGCGAAGCGTTTCTCGACGGCATTCCCATGCTGGTCATCTGCGGCGGCATCGACCGCGAGACCGACAAGAGCTTCCAACTGCACGAGATGGACCAGGAGGCATTCGTCAGCGCGCTGACCAAACGGACTTTCCTGGTCGAGAGCCACGCAGACGTCGTGCCGACGCTGTTTGAAGCCTTTGACGTCGCCAATGGCGGCGAACCGGGGCCGGTATTCGTCGAAATTCCCGTCAATCTCCAGCGCTTCAAGGGCGATGTCGACACCCTGCCCGCTTATCAGGCGCCGGCGGTCCCGGATGAAGTGGACGGCGCGGCAATCGCAAAGGCCGTCGAGCTGCTGCGCCGCGCCAAACGACCCGGCCTTTTCGTCGGCTGGGGTGCGAAGGACGCCAGCGCAGAACTGGTGAAGCTGGCCGAACTGCTGGACGCGCCGGTCAGCACGACGCTGCAAGGCCTCAGCGTCTTTCCCGGCGACCATCCGCTGCACACCGGCCTGGCCTTCGGCCCTTCCGCGGTGCCGGCCGCGCAAAACGCCTTCAAGGAATGCGACCTGATGCTGGCCGTCGGCACCAAGTTCAGCGAACTGGGGACCGGCTTTTTCTTCAGCGCCGAGGTGCCGGCGAACCTCGTTCACGTCGACATCAACCCCGACAATCTCAACCGGAATTACCCGGCCAAGGTTGCCGTCACGGGCGATGCAACGGCGGTGACGCGGGCATTGGTGCAGGGCTTGGGCAACGACGGCGGCACGGCAAACCGGGCGCGCACCGGCGCCGACCTCAAGGCCGGGATCGCCGCCGATAAGGCGGACTACCGCAGCGTCTGGCAAAAGCACGACAGTGGCGGGCGGGTAAACCCGGAAAGTTTCTTCTCAAACCTGCGCGGCGCCATGCCCGACGACAGCATTTTCGTCGTCGACGACGGCAACCACACCTTCCTCACGGCCGAGTTGCTGCCCATCCACAACCCGGGCGGCTTCATCGGCCCGACCGACTTCAACTGTATGGGCTATGCCGTTCCGGCGGCCATCGGGGCCAAGCTGGCCAATCCGGAGACGAACGTCGCAGCCATCGTCGGCGATGGCTGTTTCACCATGACCTGCATGGAAATTCTCACCGCCTCGCGCAATGACCTCGGGCCGGTGTTCTACGTCTTCAACGACGGAGAGCTTTCCCAAATCGCCCAGGCCCAGCGCATCGTCTACAGCCGCACGCCCTGTACCGGACTGGAGGGCCTGAACCTTGAAGGCGTCGCCCTGGCGACCGGGGCGCACTATCTTGCGCTGAACGGCGGGGACGATGCGGCCGCCGTCATGGCCGAGGCCAACCGTCTGGCCGCCGAAACCGCGCGCCCCGTCATCGTCGACGTCGCCATCGACTACACCCGCAAGAGCGCCTACACCAAGGGCGCCGCCAAGACCAACGCCAAGCGCCTGCCTTTACGGGAGGCGTTGCGCTTCGTCGGCCGCATCGTGGCCCGGAAGGTGACGGGTTGACGGTCGCTCTTATCTGAACCGCGGTACCTAATAAACCTCGGGCAATTCCGCTTGTTTTTCCAAGCACCTGTGAAATGCCGGCCGGTCGTGGATGCGCTCTATGTAGGCGCGGGTATGCGGGCCCAGATGAACGTCGATCTTGATCGATCTGGCCAGGTAGAGCGCATAACCAACGCAGATATCTGCGATGGTGAAGCGTCCGGCGCAGAGGTATTCCTGGTCTTCGAGTGCGTTTTCAACCGCGCGGGCGCGGGAGAGAAACCACTGAGTGTAGTCCTGGGCCACCTGGGGCTGGCGGCGCTCTTCCGGTTCGAACATGGAATACCGCAGGATCAGTGTTTGGGGAAACGTTAGCGTTGCGTCGCTGCGGTAAAGCCAGTTTAGGTAGGCGCCGAACTCGGGATCGTCCCGTTCCACCGCCAGGGATGTCGGTCCGTAGCGCTCCACCAGATAGTGCGCCATGCCGGAGGATTCGGTCATGTAAGTCTCGCCGTCAAGCATCGTCGGCACGGTGCCCAGCGGATTTACCTCCAGGTATCCGTCGTGCTTGAAACGTGGCGGGAAATCCATGTTGACGAGTTCATAATCGAGGCCCAGTTCCTCGAGCGTCCACAAGGGCCGCAGCGAACGGGCGTCTCGGCAATGGTAGAGTTTAATCGTCATGCGGCGGCTGTTCCCTCATCAGGTACAGTTCCCCCAACAGTGCTATTCGAGCAATGAAATTTCCTTCTTGGTCAGGATCGGTATTCCATTTCCATCCCGTTTGACCACACCGCCGCCGGTCTTGTCGCCGAACAATGGCGTATGGGTAAATGACGTGCATGCACCAAGAAAGGAAACAAAACAAACCGCTGCCACCAGACGCGCAATCTTGCGCCCATCAACAAAACCAGTCCACATCAGGAAGTCCTTTCCAGGTACCAAATAATCAGTAAACGCCCAAC
>CAZGTM010000066.1:0-19830 GCA_964528595.1 uncultured Rhodospirillaceae bacterium | reverse complement strand
CTTTGTTCATCGATGGCGACAATGGCGACGGGAATGGCCTTCACTTCCCGTGGCTGAACGCGTTGGTAGAAATCGAATACGGCATGCTGCAAACGTTGCGAATTTTCGCTGCCGGCGATCTGAAACAACACCACCAGCCCGACCACGAGTGCTGCCAGAACCCGGCCGCGCCGATAGGTGGCAAAGCGGGCGAGCGGCGCATCTGACCAGCCCGCCACCATGATCGCTAAACCTGTATTTCGAGACCGTCGTAGGCGGTCGAAATCTCGAGCTGGTGATCCTCGCGCATGATCTCTTCGTAGCGCCGCGTTTCCTCCAGCACCTTTTGCAACATTTCATCATCGAAGATCGGTTCGTGGTGGAACATGCAGTAATGCTTGACGCCGGCGCGATGGCAGAGATCGACCCCGATAATATTGCTCGAGTGGCCCCAATCCTCTTTCACCGAAATCATTTCCGCCAGGGTGTACATGGCATCAAAAATCAGTAAATCCGCCTCCCGGTAAAATTCGATGAAGCGATCCGTCTCGGCCTGATCTTCCAGCTTATGCTCGCCATCCGTGGAATAGACGACCGCTTTGCCGTTCTGCTCAAATCGATAGCCATATGAATCGCCGTGATGGGGTTGTTTGATTCCGCGCACGGAGGCCCCGGCGATATCGTAGGTCTCACCGGGCTCCAGTGTGAGGATTTCGATATCGGCGCCAAAAAAATCGAAGTGCACGGGAAAGCATGGGTCTTCTTGCTGTTTGCGCAAGGCTTCATCGATGGTGGCGTGGCAGCCGTGGATGCGGATCCTGTTGCCGGGGATGTAAGCCGGCGTAAAAAACGGCAGGCCCATAATGTGGTCCCAGTGCGGGTGCGAGAGAAAAATATTGTAGGTCTGCGGCGCGTCCGGGCCGTGCCGTGCCATCAGGTGTTGCGCCATCTCGCGCAAGCCCGATCCCATGTCGCAGATGATGTATTCGCCCTGACCGGCTTCGATCTCGACGCAAGAGGAGTTGCCGCCGAACCCCGAACGAACAGGGAAGCGCAATTCCTCATTCATGAAAGCTTCGATTTCGGCGTCATCGGCGAATGATCTGCCGTTGGCGATTTGCAGGGCCTTGAACACTTTCGACTGCACGCCCTGACCACCGAGCGCTACCGGCAAGGATCCGCGCGTGCCCCAAAAATGAACTAACACCGCTCTAGCCCGTCGCTGCCGTATAGGCCTCGGCCGCACTCGCTGACAATTTTTGCAGGGCGCCGGCAACGGTGTCATAAGTCGGGAACACCAGATTGAAGCGGCTGATTTCGAATATCTCCTGCATATCCGATTTCATGGCGGCAACGGCGATCACTGTGTCGATTTTCTTTGCTTGTTTGGCCGCTATCATCAAAGCGCGCAGGCCGACGCTACTCATATATTCGACGTCACTGAGGTTCAGGGTCATATTTGCGCCATTTCGACCACAGGCCTCAAGTTCCTGCATCAGGGATTGCTGGAAAGCTTCGGCGCTATTGTGATCGATGCGTCCCGCAGGAGACAAAATTACGACATCTTCAAAAGATTGAGCCTTCAAATCCACGCCAAGTTCCCCCGACCAACCGGTTCCTCGATTGCCAAGTTATCAAGACTACGCCTCTCTGTGCAATCATTGGCGGAACGCCCAAACGGAGCCGGATCGGCGTGCGATAGCGTGTCGATCAGCTCTATGTTAGGCACTCGCGAAAGTGAGGCCTACGGCTACTGCGTCACCATGGTGCGGGTGGCTCCCTCCTGGACGTCGAAAAATCGGGCGTACTGATGTCTGGCTTCGGTTAGGGCCGCCAGCATGAACCATGACGGCATGCTCTTTCTCAATCCAGCATCGCCGATCAGGAAAATATGGTCATCCTCGATGGCTCGGGAAAGTGACTCCTTACCGATCCAAACGCTGGCCATGGTTGGCACGTCACTGGTGACATAGAGGTCAACGTCGAACCCGGGATCGCTCTGACAGAGATCGACCTCACCGCCCTCCACCACAACCCACCACGCCTGCACCTCCTCAGGGGCATCTTCGTACTCGAAATGGATAACCGTGCGACCGTCGGGAAGCGCGGTTGTGTTGAGACGCCGTCGTATATCCCACATCAACGCGCCGGCGTCCCAGTCGTTGCTTTCGATCGCGCTTTCAACCCACCTTTGCCCCCATACGCCCAGCGCCACGATGATCGGTTTTAGCTCCAATCCCATCTTGGTGAGCACGTAGTCAGCCGCCTTTCTGTCCGGCGTGTGAATTCGGTCGACCACGCCAACTGCCTGAAGGTCTTTCAAGCGCTGCGACAACAAGGCCCGCGACATCAACGGAACGCCTCTGTGAATGTCGTTGAAGCGGGTGCTGCCCAAAATCAACTCCCTGAGGACCAAAGGCGTCCAT
Organism: uncultured Rhodospirillaceae bacterium; assembly: GCA_964528595.1. Classification (GTDB taxonomy): domain Bacteria; phylum Pseudomonadota; class Alphaproteobacteria; order UBA2966; family UBA2966; genus CAYFKJ01. The sequence continues at coordinate 17,425 of CAZGTM010000066.1, read as the reverse complement.
CGGGTGGTGATCACTTCTGACGCTTTCGCTACAGGGCAGAACTGGCCATAGCCGCTTTTTGTACTCATCGCATTTCTCCGTTTCCGACCTAGCCATGATAAGCCCGGCCGCATGCCAAACTAGTTCAGTATCTGTACTAGAGAGATGTGTCGTCGGTCTCCTAGGGTTTTCCAAGGTCGGGCGGTGTCCGACCGGAAGGACACCTCAAACAACGGAGAATTTCCATGTTGCCACATACGATGAAATCAAAAATGTTCGACAGCGTCTCGCTGGTGCCCATTCGCTACGTTGACAAGACCATCGCCTTTCAGGATGCGCGTGGCCTCGTCGCCGAAGTCTATGACCAGATCGCCGACGAATTTTTCATGAACGGCGCCCTTTCGACGCACTCCGTGCGGCCTGAGCTATTGGCGGGCATTTGGATCGGCGGCAGGGAAATCGTGCTTACCGACGGCCTGCTGCCTCGCAACACAAAGGAGGCGATTGGGGTCAGCTTCGCGCAAACAAACAAGTGCACCTACTGCGAAGACATGCTGATCGCCGTCGTGCACGGCGCCGAAAATCATGGATTGGCGAACGACATCCGTTTCCGCAAACAGGACGAGATCACTGACGAGACCGTGCGTGCATTTCATACCTGGGCCCAGAGTTATCGGATGCCGGACGCCGAAATCGTGCAAAATCCACCGTTCGATGCAGCCCTGGCGCCGGAACTTCTCGGCTCGGCGTTGACATTCAACTACCTAAACCGATTCGTGAAGATCTTCTTTGACGGCACGCCCTTGGATACGCCGTTTACAGGCAAAACGGTGAAAAGCGCCATGTTCCGTGGTTTCGGTCTGGAGCTCCGGGAATCGGTCACCAAAATATTGCAGCCGGGCCGCGCCTTTCCGCTTTTGCCGGATGCTTCCCTCCCTGAGGATATGACGTGGGCGGCAGGGAACCCGGACATCGCGACGGCTGTCGCGCAGTGGGCGGGCGTGATCGAAAAGGTGGCGGAACCTGAAGTGCCGGCAAACGCCCGCACCGTCATCGCCGAGGCCATCGCCAACTGGACCGGCGAGGACATGGGCATGAGCAGGGCATGGCTAACGCCATACCTGGCCGGGTTGGACGATGCGGACACAGCCGTTGCAAGGCTCGGGCTGCTTACGGCATTTGCGCCCTACCAGGTTAGTGACGACGACATCGCCGACCTCCGTTCGCATGTCGACGGAGACGGTCCGATGGTTTCAATCGTCGCTTGGTCAGCGTTTACCGCTGCCCGGCGAATCACGGCATGGCTGGCGGACGCGGCTACGGTCCTGCCGTTCACACTGAACAACGAGATAAAAAACTAAACAGCCGTGTGGAGGGGCGGGCCCTCGTGCTCGCCCGTTCCGCTCAACACGCGTCTATCGGCAAAAAAATCGGCACCCAGTTCGGGAATCACCGATCTCTATTTCCGGGTCAGGGTTCGTTCAAGCGATATGGCCACAACAAATCTAGTCCTTGCCGCCACGCCCCTTGCGGTCCGATGCCTGGGCGATTTCGTCGCCTAAGTTGACGCCCAGTTCATCGCCGATTTTCTTGAGCGCCGGCAGCTGCAGCGCCATGTCCATGATCGAATCGAGGGCCTGGTTCACGACCGGTTTTTCTGCCGCCGCGGCACCGCCCCCACCGCCTTGTGCCGGACTGCCCAGACCGGAGATGTGGTGGATTTTGATGCTGTCGATTTTTTCCGCCGGCTTGACCATTTCCGAGACGATCTTGGGCAGCGCCTCCAGCCGGGCGATTTCGACGTTCATGTCGACGATGCGGTCGCTCTTGGCGTTCTCGGCCTCGTTCAGCGCGCGCTGGGCCTCGGCCTCAGCCAACAGGACCTTGGTTTTGGCGTCGGCCTGGGAGGCGGCGGCAACCGCGCGGTCCGCCGCGGCGTCCTTTTCGGCGGCGGCGGTGATGCGGATCTGCTCGCCCGACGTTTCGGCTTCCCGCCGCGCCGTCATGCCGGCGATTTCCAGACGCCGTTCGGCATCCGCCACCTGCCGCGCCGTCGTCACGGCCTCGGAGGATTTCACGGCTTCGGCCCGGGCCTCATCGGCGCCGGCCTGGGCTTTGCTCTCCTCCTGGACCTTAGCCGCCAGGGTGATCTGCCGTTCCCTGCTGGCGATTTCGATATCGCGCTCGCGGCCGATCTCGGCCTCCTGCAGTTCCTTGTCCTTGGCGATTTCGGCCTGGCGGGTCGCCTGCTCGCGGGCGATGTCGGCCGACCTGATCTCCCGTTCCATTTGAATGCGGGCGTGGGCCGCTTCCTGCTCGGCCTGGGCTTTCTTGCGGGCAACCTCGGCCAGCTGCGCGGCCTTCAGGATTTCGACTTCCTGGGTCTGGGCGATTTCCGCCTCCTGCTCCTCGAGATCGATCTGCAGTTTGCGCTTGGTCGCCTCCATGGCGGCGCGGCGGACGGAAACGTCGGCGTCGGCGTCGATTTCGGCCCGTTCCTTCTTCGATTTGGCGATCACCTCGGCCAACTTGCGCATGCCGACGGCGTTGAACGCATTGTTTTCGTCCAGCGCCGCGAACGGCGTCTGGTCAAGAGCGGAAAGCGAAACCGAATCGAGTTCCAAGCCGTTGCGCGACAGCGAATCGCCAAGGTTCTCCCGGACCTCCGCGACGAAAGCGCCGCGATTTTCATGCAGCTCGTCCATCGTCAGGCGGGCCGCCACCGAACGCAGAGCGTCGACCAGTTTGCCCTCGATCAACTCCAACAACTGGTCGGGCTGGAAGGTGCGCCGGCCCAGGGTCTGGGCGGCGCGCGCGATGCTCTCGGCGTCGGGCATGACGGAGACGTAGAATTCAACCCCGACGTCGACACGCAGGCGGTCCTTGGTGATCAGCGCGGCCTCCGCCCGCCGGTCCACTTCGAGCCGCAGCGTCTGCATGTTGACGCGCGATATTTCATGGAAATACGGGATGGCGACGGTCCCGCCGTCCATCACGACCTTGCGGCCGCCGATGCCGGTCCTAACCAAGCTGACCTCGCGTGTCGCCCGTTCGTAAAACCAGGCGAGGACGACAACGACAATCGCCGCGACGACGATGATGGCAATGGTCCAAAACACTGTGTTTTCCATTTTTCTATCCTCTTCTGGTCATAAGCGCCGCCGCTCACGTTGGCGCGCCGATCAAAGTCCGTGCATGCCGCACAGGATGTTGGACGACATGCCGCCGTCCGTCGGAATGTTGGTGCCCCGGATCCAGGTCGTCATGTCCGAGAGCAGGAAAGCGACGATGGGGGCGATGTCCTGGGGCGTGGCGGGCCGGTCCATGACCTTGCGGTCTTCTTCTGCGCGTTCGCCCAGGGTTTCGAGGAAGTCCTTGAGGATGGGTGTGTCGACCGGACCGGGACTGACGGCATTCATGCGGATGCCGCGGTCGCGCCAGGTCCAGCGGTTCTGCATGGTCCAGACGATCAACGCCTCCTTTGAGAAAAAGTAGGAGCGACCCTTTTCCTCTTCGATGCCGTGGCGGCGGACAAAGTCCGCGACGCCGTCGAAATCGAGGTCCTCGGCTTCCTTGATCTGATCGACCGCCTGCGGCCAGCCGAAACCGGCCAGCGAGGCGAGATTGACGATGGAGGCCCCGTCGGCGAGCTTGGGGATGAGGTTTTCGGTCAGGTACTTGAGCCCAACGAGATTGACCTTGAGGACCAGTTCGGCCGGTTGCGTCGGCGGCAGGCCGGCGATATTGGCGAGGCCGTCGGCGCCCTTGGGCAGTGCCATGATCAGCGCTTTGATGGCCCGCTTATCGGAAAGATCGACCCGGTAGAGTTCGTCGACATGCTTCTCGGTCTTGTCCCGATCGACTCCGATCACATCGCCGCCCAGTTTCTTGACGATCCGCGCCGTCTCCAATCCGATGCCCGAGGCACAGCCGGTGACGATGATCGTCTTGCCCTTCAGGATCTTCTTGGGCTTCCAGTGGAGTTCAGTTTCTTGTTCGACCATGGCGTGGTTCCTGCCTAACTAGTACTCAAAACGCTGGCGGGAACGGCCGTTCGCCCCGGTCCATCGTGATCCAGCGGGTTTCGGTGAAATTCTCCATCGCCCAGCGCCCGCCGTACCGTCCCACGCCCGACGACTTGACGCCGCCGAACGGCGCGTGCGGTTCGTCGTTGATGGGCGAACAGTTGATATGGCACATGCCGGTTTCCAGCCGCTCGGCGATGGCCAGTCCCCGGTTTTCATCACGCGTGATAACGCCGGACGACAAGCCGTACTCGGTATCGTTGGCGATGGCGACGGCTTCATCGTCGCTGCGGTAAGGGATGACCGGCACGACGGGCCCGAAAGTTTCTTCGCGGTAGACCTTCATGTCGGGCGTGACGCCGGTAATGACCGTCGGTTCGACAAATCGCCCGCTGACGCCGCCGCCGACCACGGCTTTCGCCCCCTTGGCCAGCGCGTCGTCGATCTGGTCCTTCACTTTGGCGGCTTGTTTGTCGTTGATCAGCGGCCCGATCACGTTGTCCTTGTCACTGGTGGGGCCGACCTTGAGATTGGCGGCGCGGGCGGTAAAACGTTCCATGAAGGGCTGATAGATGCTTTCGTGGACCAGCAGCTTTTCCACAGACATGCAGATCTGGCCCTGGTGCATGAAGCTGCCGAAGCTGGCGGCCCCGGTGGCGCGCTCCATGTCGGCGTCGTCGCAGATGATCAGGGCGTCCTTGCCGCCAAGCTCAATGCAGCACTTCTTCAGGTGCGCCCCCGCCTTGGCGGCGATGGTGCGCCCGACGGCCGTGGAGCCGGTAAACACGACGCCTTTGACATGCGGGTGTTCGATCAGTTCGTCGCCGACCTCCATGACGTTTTCGCGGGAACAGGTAACGACATTGAGGACGCCCGGCGGCAGGCCGGCCTCCTCGGCGATCTCGGCAAACAGAATGCCGCCGCAATAAGGCGTTTCCTCCGACGGTTTGAGCACGATGGTGTTGCCGGCGGCCAGGGCAAAGGCCATGGGCCGGCTGGTCAGCACCAGCGGTACGTTCCAGGGACTGATTACGGCGACCACGCCGAGAGGACGGCGCACCGCCATCGACACCTTGTTGTGTTCGGACGGCAATACCTCGCCGACATTGCCGTAGCAGGCCGCGGCCGCGGCGTGCCAGGCGTCGGCGGCGAGGCCGACCTCGAACATGCCCTTGCCGAACCAACCGCCGCCCTCGTTCATGATGGCATCGACAAATTCTGGCCGGCGTTTTTCCAAAAGATCGGCGAACTTGGTCATCATGCGCGAGCGGTGCTGGAAGGGCAGCGACGACCATTCGGGCAGGGCTGCATGCGCCGCCTCGATGGCCTGGCGGGTTTCATGCAGGCCGCCGTCCGGGACGTCGGCCCAGACCGAGCCGTCGGATGGGTTCAATGACTGGAATCCCCGGTTGGTGCCGACCCAGTTACCACCGATGTAAACGCCCTTGAATTGCTTGGTCATGTCAGTCCTCCTTGACGCGCCGGAGCTTGCCCCCGTCGCGGCGATAAATTTCGATTTCCGGTTCCCGCTTCCACACCTCAACCTCGGGCAAATCGTCGAACAACTCTGGTGGGTCATCGGCGGGTTTTTTCGCTTGGGGCGCAGGTTTGGGCTGTGAGTCCGGCTTTTCTGTTGGGGTCGCCGGTAGCCGGGCGCGGCGCGCCGCTTCCTCGATGTCCGACAGGACCTTGGCCAGCCCGTTGCTGGGGCCTTGGCGCGCCGTCGAGGTCCGGCGCCCGTCGCCGGCATCGGATACCGCTTCCTTGCCGTAGTGGCCTGAATGCAACGTCGCGGCGCGGTCGACTAGGCCGTCGATGCCGCCAGTCACCACCTCGTCCGTCCGCGCCCGGCTCTGTCCCTGGCCGGGCGCAACAAACGACAGTGAACTCGACGGCGGCGCGGCGGCGGGATGCCCGTTAACGGCGGCTCCGGCGTCGGCGACCGATGACAGGGCGCTTGCCGCCGCCGCCTTGGCGGCCGCCAGCGCCGCCGTCGGCTCTGCCGCTGCGGCGGCCGGCCGGACCACCGGGGGCGCCTTGGCCGGGCCGCCGGATACGCCCAGATAAGCCTGCTGTACGGAAGGATCGTTGGCGAGGTTCTGCGCCGAGTTCTCACCGGTGATCTGTGCGTTCTCCAGCAAATATCCCCGGTCCGCGATGGCGAGGCTCTGCTTGGCGTTCTGTTCCACCAGCAGAATGCCCAAGCCCGATTTCCGCACTTCCGTCAGACTGTGGAAAAGCTCCTTGCAGAGCAGCGGCGACAAGCCCAGGGAAGGCTCGTCCAGCATCAGTATTTGCGGCGATGACATCATCGCCCTGCCGATCGCCACCATCTGCTGCTCACCGCCGCTCATGGTGCGCACGACCTGGTCGTGCCGTTCGGCGAGCTTGGGGAAGAGCTCCTGCACCCGATCCAAATTGGTACTTTCGTTTTCCCTGGCGCGCGCGGTGTAGGCGCCCAACAGTAAATTCTCGCGCACGCTGAGGTCGGGGAACACGCCGCGCCCTTCGGGCACCAGCGCGATCCCGCGCTCGACGATCTCGTGCGGCGGCAGGCCCGCGACGGGATCGCCGTCCAACGATACCTCGCCCGACGCCGTGCCTTCGCTCATGCCGCCGACGGCGCGCAGGAGCGAACTTTTGCCCGCCCCGTTGGCGCCCAGGATGACGACGATTTCGCCCTTCTCGACGTTGATCGATACGCCGTCCAGCGCCCGGTGCTGGCCGTAGGAAACGGAGAGGTTGCGCACCTCAAGCATCGTCGTCCCCCAGGTAGGCCCGGACGACCTCGGGATCGGTCAGGACTTCATCCGGCGTGCCTTCGGCGATCTTGCGGCCGGTGTTCATCACCACGCAGTTGTCACAAAGGCTGCGGATGGCGTCCATGACGTGCTCGACCAGGATGACCGTACGGCCCTCGGCCCTGAGTTCCCTGATCAGTTCGATGCCGGTTTCCAGTTCGGTCGGATTGAGGCCGGCGAGCCATTCGTCGAGCAACAGGATTTCCGGCTCCGACGCCAGGGCGCGGGCCAGCTCAAGGCGTTTTTGATCGATGTAGGTCAGGCTGCCGACCGGCGCGTTGGCGATGTAATCCATCCCCACCTTGTCGAGGATTTGATGGGCGAAGTCTTCGGCGTCGCGGCCCCAGCGCCGACGGTGGCCGAACACGGCGCCCGCCATCACGTTCTCCAGCACCGTCAGCGAGGGCAGCATCTTGACCAGCTGGAAGGTCCGGGCGACGCCGTGGCGGTTGATCTCGCGCGCCGGCAGGCCCGAGATGCGCGCGCCCTGAAGCATGATGTTGCCCGAGGTCAATTTCAGGGCACCGGAAATCAGGTTCATCATCGTCGTCTTGCCCGAGCCGTTGGGGCCGATCAGGCCGAGCACCTCGTGTTCGCGCACGTTGAAATCCATGCCGTCGACGGCCACCAGACCGCCAAAACGCTTGGTCGCCCCACGGACGTTGAGAATGGCGGCGTCGCTGCGCATCAGTAACTCTCCCGCCTGAATTTGCGGAACAGTTCCTCCAGACGCCCGACCACCCCCTTCGGCACCAGATAGACGATCAGCAGGAAGGCGATACCCATGACCAGCATCGTCTGGCTCGGGTAGCTGGCTTCAATCACCTCCAACAAGAGCGTGAAGGGAATGACGCCGACCAGCGGTCCCCAGAGCCGGCCGAGGCCGCCCAGCAACGCCATGATCACAACTTCGAATGACAGCAGCGGTGAGAACGCCAGGTTGGGCTCGATGTATGTCCAGCGCGGCGCCAGAAGGGCGCCGACGAGGGACGCCACCATGCCCGACACCATGAACAGCATGACCTTGGAACGCGCGGTGTTGATGCCGACGTGCGCCGCCACCGTTTCGTCGCTGCCGATGATGCGCATGGCGAAACCGAGGCGCGAACGGCCGATCCACCAGCCCACCAGATAGACCACCGCGGCCAGCGCCAGCAACTCCCAATAGATATGTTCCTCAGTCAAATCGGTCAGAACATAAAGACCCCGGCTACCCGTAAAGTTGTTCTGTATCCAGCTCATGAGCTGACGGATCATTTCGGCCAGCCCCAACGTGAAGATCACGAAGTAGACGCCGGACAGCCTGAGCGTCGCGAGACCGACCAGGGCCGCCATGGCCGCGCCCGCCAGCACGGCGATCACCAACAATATCCAATAGGGCACGGTGTCGATGCCGTAGGCGACGATCAGGGTGCCCATGCCGTAGAACGCGGCGGTGGCCAGGGAGATGTAATGGGTCGGTCCCGAAAACAGCGCCCAACTCGTGGCCAGCACCGTGTACATGACGATGGTGACGCCGATGGAAATCAGGTAGCCGCTTTCCGTCAGCGGCACGCAGGCGGCAATTAGGAGCGCCAATACCGTCAGCGCCATGTTGCGCATTTCACGCGTGCTCATGTCGCCGGCCTCCCGAACAGGCCCTGTGGCCGGAATAGCAGCACCAGGATGAACATCAGGTAGGCGGCGGCCAGCGTCAGCCCCGGATCGATCAGCGTGGCGACAGCGGTTTCGGCAAGGCCGAGGATCAAGGCCGCGACAATGACGCCGCGCACGTCGCCGACGCCGCCCATGATGACGATGATCAGCGCCTTCATGGTGAAGAGCACGCCGACGGATGCGTCCAGCGTCAGGAACGTGCTGATGAGGGCGCCGCCCACCGCCGTCAGCGAACCGCCCAACGCAAATGCCAGCGCCGAAATCCGGCTGACGTTGATGCCGACCAGACCCGACGAGGCCGGGCTGACGGCGACCGCCCGGACTGCGATGCCGGCGCGGGATTTGTAAAGCCAGAGGTATAGAGCAGCGCTGATGATCACGGCGGCGGCAAAGGCGACGATCCGGTTGAGCCCGAAGGTCGAGCCCGCGAAATCAATGCCCTGGCCGAGATAATCGTAGGAAAAATAGTCGGCGCCGAAGGTCGCCACCATGATGCCGACAAAGGCAAAGCCGAGGCCGAAGGTCGCCAAAATACTGTCGACCTCCAATTGGCCCTGGTTCTTGGCCCGCTTGATCAGCGGCGTGAGAATGATCCGGTATATCAGCCAGTTGGCGACGAAGGCGAGCGGCGCGACAAAAAGCACGGCCAGAATGGGACTGACCTGTCCGGCGGTATACGTCCAGAACGCCGCGAAGGCACCGGCCACGAGCATTTCGCCATTGGCCAAATTCATGATCCGGGCGACGCCGTACTGCAGGTTCAGCCCCATCGCGATCAGCGTATAGGTGCCGCCCAGCAACAGGCCTGAAATCAAAATATCCATAAACGTTCAAATCCGAAAAAAGCTCCGGCGCGACAGCCGCCGCGCCGGAGCGGATTATTCGGTTACTTCCAGCCGGACTTCACAATGACCGGCTTGGCGTTCGGTATGTTTCTGGAATCAACACCATAGAAAACTCCGCCCTGCCACTGACCGACGGTCCAGTATTTGTAGCTGACTTGGTTTTCAAAGTTGATGTCGCCCATGACCGTTTTGAAGGTGTTGTTCTTGATGTATTCCGTCACCTTCTTGCGGTCCGCTTCGCCGACGCCCTCGATGGCCTGTTCGAGAATTTGCAGGCTGGCGTAGGTGTTGGCGCTGGCCCAATAGTCGGCCACCTTGCCGGTGACTTCCTTGTGGGCTTTGCGGTAGGCCATCATGTCGGGCGTCGTCGGATCAACGCCGCCGGCGCCGAGATTGCCTTCAGCCGCTTTGCCGAATGCACCGCCGAACGCCGGGAAGGCCGTGGCGACGGCCGTGTAGTAGGCCTTGACGTCGAGGTTCTGGGTTATCGCCTGCTTGGTCAGACCAAAGGTATCCGGCGGATACGACCAGGCGACGAAGGCATCTGGATTGCTGGCCTTCGCACCCTTGATGATCGGCGAAAGGTCCTGCGTGCCCAGCGGATAGGATTTGTCGTAGACGATTTCCAATCCGGCTTTCTTGAAGATCGGTTTGGCCGTCTCAGCCATCTCGATGCCGAAAGCATCGGCCACGTTGACCATGGCAATCCGGCCGCCGCCGATTTTCCCGTCCGCTTTCAGTTTGGACAGTATTTTTGCCACCGAGCCGGCGAAATCCGTGGTCGAACCCAACGTGAAGAACAACGTGGAATAACGCTTGGTCAGTTCCGGAATTTTGTCGGAAATGGCGCTGACGGCGATTTGCGGATAGCCGTGCTTGGCGTAAATCGGCGCCGACGCCAGATTAAAGCCGGTGCCATAGGGCGCGATGATGAAGTCGACCTTATCCTGGGTCGCCAGGCGCTGGGCGGCCTTGATGTGGACGCCCGGGTTGGTCTGATCGTCATATTCGATCAGTTCGATTTTCTTCATCCCGCTTTTCAGCTTGAGGCCGCCGCGGGCGTTAACCTGGTGCACCCAAAGCTTAATGTTGGGCCAGTGCGTCACGGTCGAGCCGCCGGATAGCGGACCGGTCTTCGGCGCCACCGCACCGATTTTGATCATATCTGCGGCCTGGGCTGTCCCCAGAGCCATCGCACCGGCGACAGCCGCCGCCAATGTCGTTGTTATCAGTGTTCTGCGTTTCACGGTATTCCTCCCATTGGTTTTAGTTACGTCCGATAAGCTCTCTACTAAATTGGATACGCATGCGGCTCGCTGTGTACCGACAGCCAGCGCAACTCGGTGAATTCCGCAACGCCAGCCTCGCCGCCGAAGCGGCCGTAACCGCTGGCCTTCATGCCGCCGATCGGCATTTGCGGTTCGTCGTAGACGGTCGGGCCGTTGACGTGGCAAACGCCCGATTCGATCTGCCGCGCGACGTCGAGCGCGCGGTCGACGTCGCGGCCGAACACGGCGGCCGCGAGGCCGAACTCTGTGTCGTTGGCGACGGATATTGCTTCGTCGACACTGCCGACCCGGATGACCACCGCCACCGGGCCGAACGATTCCTCGTGATAGATGCGCATCGCCGACGTCACGCCATCGAGCAGGGTCGGCTGCATCACCAGGCCGTCGAGGTCCAATCCGGCCAACAGCCGCGCGCCTTTGGAGACGGCATCATCCACCAGTCCTTTGATCCGCAAGGCCGCTTCGCCACTGATCATGACACCAAGAGGAAAATCGCCGGTGCGCGGGTCGCCGGCCTCCAAGGTCGCCATTTTGATTTTGAACTTGGCCAGGAATTCATCGGCGACCGATTGGTCGACCACGATGCGTTCCGTGGAAATACAGATCTGGCCCTGATTAAAAAACGCACCAAAGGCTGCGGCGGCGACGGCCTCGTCGACATCGGCGTCATCAAGGACCAAAAGCGGCGCCTTGCCGCTCAACTCCAAGAGGACCGGTTTCAAGTGGCGCGCGCAGCGTTCGGCCACACTGCGTCCAACGCGGCTTGATCCAGTAAAGTTGACCCGCCGCACGGCCTCATGGGCGATCAGGGCCTCGACCACCGTCGGTGCGTCCTCGGGCGCATTGGAGACGAGGTTGAGGGCACCGTCCGGCAGTCCGGCGTCCGTGATGGCGTCAACGATCAGGCTGTGCGTCTTGGGGCAAAGCTCGGAGGCCTTGAGGATGGCCGTGTTGCCGCAGGCCAGTGGAACCGCGATGGCCCGAACGCCGAGGACGATGGGTGCGTTCCAGGGGGCGATCCCCAGCACAACGCCCGCCGGTTGGCGAACCGCCATCGCCTTCACGCCGGGCCGCTTGGCGGGAATTTCGGTATCCGTCAGACGATCGGTCATCTGGGCGGCATTGCGTAGAATGCTGGCGCCCAATTCGCAATTGAACTTGGCCCAAACCGCCGAGGCACCGATCTCCTCGGCCATGGCGGCAATGAAATCGTCGGTTCGCGCCTCAAGGTTCTCGGCTGCCCGGTTCAGGAACTCGCTGCGCTCGGCCGGGCTGGTTGACGACCAGGCGGGGAAGGCCGCCGCAGCCGAATTGGCCGCGGCGACGGCGTCCTTCACCGTCGCGGCGGCGGCCCGCGTCGCCACGAGGTTGGTCACCGGGTCGAGGCGATCAAACGTCGCTTCACCCAGTGCGGGCACGGCGTGGCCGCCGATAAACAGTTTTGTTTCGAGCACCTATGCTTCCCTGTGATCAAGGCGGCCTTCTGTCGGACCATTACCCATCTCGCACCTTCGGTCGGCTAGCCGGGCGTCAATACCCGGAACCGAAGACCCGTCAAACAAGGAGAGCAAACGCTGACCGGCATTATAATGGACAAATTTGGGCTTTTTTTGCCAAAATTTGGGTAATATGGTGTGATTATGGTCCTATCACCGCAAATTGACGACTATTCACCGATAATTTCGCCCCACCTCCGGGCGGAAACCATTCACTGCGGCCTGCGGGACAAAGTTTGGGGGGTGGCCGGCGAAAGCGAGGATCGGCATTGGCGCGGAGTTCTGCTGACCACCGGCGAGGGTGCCATCGAAACAGGCGATGAAATCATTCCCCTGAAGGCGCCGTGCCTTGCCTGGGTGCCCTGGCGTCCTGACCGCTGCCTGCGGATCAAGGCCGGCGGCGTCGGCTATCATTTTTCTGCCGGAGCCGAGGTGCTGATTGACGCCGTCGGCAACAATCCCGAATCCGCCGACCTCAGAATACTGGTCGACCGCCGCGTCATCGCGACGATGGAGGACGGCTCGGAAATGATCGCCGATGCCGAACACGCGTTCGATCTGATCGTCCGTGAACTTCACCGCCCGCGCAACGGATCATGGAACATGGCGATGGCCCAGGTGAGGTCGATCCTGGTCTTCCTTTGGCGGCTGTCGGGGATCGAGGGCGTCGCCATCCAGACCCAGGGGGAGCCGTCCCGCATACTCCAGCGTTTCCGCCAACTGCTCGAGATGCATTTCCGCGACCGCTGGGGGGTTGCCGATTATGCCGAAGCACTCGGCATTTCACACGACCGCCTGCACGACATCTGCCGGCGGGAATTGGACAGGACGCCCATCCAGCTCATCCACGAGCGGGTTCTGCACGAAGCCCGGCTGCGTCTTGAACGATCGGCTCTGACGGTCGAGCAGGTGGCCAATTCCCTGGGCTTCCGGGACGTCAGCCACTTCAGCCGTTTTTTCAAGGCAAAGTCGGGGTTCCCGCCCGCCAAGTACCGTGAAACCATCACCACGTCGGTGCGTGACGGCAGCGAAATTCCCGGCAGCAGCTACGCCGATTGGCCGTGAATGAAGTGTTCGGGACTACTTCCCTTCGGCTTCGCGGCGAGGTTTTCCCGCAAAGGTCAGACCGATCGAAAAAAGCACGAGCGCGAGGGCGCAGAGTTTTTGCCAGCTTAGCGCATCGCCCAGAATGGCGGCGGCGGAGGCAACGCCGACAATCGGCACGAGCAATGTGCCCATGGCGGCCACGGAAGCGGGCAGTCGGCCGACGAGGATGCTCCAGGCGACGTAGCAGATCACCATGGGAAAGAGGATGTGGTAGCCCAAGACGGCAATTACCGCCAAAGACGGAATTTGGGCGTGCCCGTCGTATTCAAACGCAAGACCGGCGAGGATTGCCATCGGCGCTGAAACGCCCAACATCCAGGCGGCCTGGGCGACGGGTTTGATCGACCATATCCGGGATTTCAGAACCACCGTTCCGGCGGCCCAGGAAACTGCGGCACACAGCATGAACACCGGTCCCAGCGGCCGGGCAAGAAATCCCGGTACGTCTTCGGAGACCAGCAACGTCAATCCCAGCATGCCGACGACAAGGGAGCCAATCCGGCGCGGCGTCAGGCGCTCACGGAGGAACAGGGCCGAAAATGCAGCCGCCCACATCGGCATGGTAAAAGCGATGATGGCTGCCGTGGAGGTCTGGGTGTGCAATTGGCCGAAAGCCGTAAATACGTTGAATCCCAACACCGAGAGCAAGCCGGCCATGAGCAGCGGAAGGCGTTCCGCTTTGACGGGACGCAGTGATTGTTTGAAGTAAAGCGCGAGCGCCGCCAGCAGCACGGCGCCACTGGACAATCCGACCGCACGCAGCGACCAGGGCGGGACTTCGCCGAGGATGAATTTTACAGCCGGCCAGTTTAATCCCCAAAACACGCCGATCATGATGACCAGCGTGATGTCGCCAAGTCGGATACGCGGCAAAGCTTGTTACTTTCAGCCCGTCCCCACCGCCTCGTCAAGGTCCTTGAAGAACGGCGCCCGCTTGGCCTTGTTGGCGGCCATGGCTTCCATCAGGTCTTCGGTCACCAGCATGCCGGCGTTCCAGGTCGCGATGTGGTTGAGGCCGTCGGCCACAGAGTGATCGCGGGTGTAGTTGAGCATCTCCTTGGTGCCGGTGACGGCCAGCGGCGATTTGGCGGCGATGGCGGCGGCGATTTCCAGCACCGCGGCATTGAGCGCCTCGTGATCAGCGAACACGGCGTTGACCAGGCCTGAGGATTGGGCCTCGGGCGCCGCCATGTTGCGGCCGGTGTAGGCAAGTTCCCGGACCAGGCCCTCGGGGATGAGGTGGGGCAGGCGCTGCAGCGTGCCGACATCCGCCGCCATGCCGATATCGATCTCCTTGATGACGAAATAGGCATCCTCGCTGCAATAGCGCATGTCGCAGGCGCTCACCATATCGACGCCGCCGCCGATGCAGCCGCCCTGCACGGCGGCGAGAACCGGCACGCGGCAGTTCTCGATGGCGCTGAAGCAGCCCTGCAAATCCAAAATGAGCCGGCGCAGCGCATGGCGGCGGCGGCCTTCGTCACCGTCGGAGGGCGCCAAGATGCTGCCGAACGAAGAAAGATCGAGGCCGGCGGTAAAGTGCGGTCCGGTCGAACTGATCACCGCGACGCGGGCCTTGGGGTCGCGGTCGATGCTCTCGAACGCCGTCTTGATCTCGCTCCAGAACGCCGTGTTCATGGCGTTTCGGACCCGGGGACGGTTGAGCGTGACGTGCGCGATGCCGTCCGTGGTGTCGAGGGTGATGGTTTCAAATTCCATGACGCGGGTCCTTTAAATATGTCAATCTCAGCGGATTCGGGCGGCCTGCCCGAGCAGCCTTCGACTCTTACAGGAAACCCGTCCGCGATGACACACACCATCGACACCGTTGCGCTGCCGGCAATGAGTCCCGGAACAACCTACCAGCTGACGATCCACCGGTTCGGCAATCCGGGCGCCCGGCCCAAAGCCTACTTTCAGGCGGCCCTGCATGCCGACGAGACGCCGGGGCTGCTGGTCGGCCACCACCTGCTGAGGGCGTTGATCGACGCCGACGCCGAAGGCCGGATCGTCGGCGAAATCGTCCTCGTGCCGGTCGCCAATCCCATTGGCTTGTCGCAAAACCTTGAGGGCTACCACGTCGGCCGCCTCAACCTCGACGGCGGCGGCAATTTCAACCGCGGCTTTCCCGACCTGGCGTCCCTGGTCGAGGACGACGTGGCGGAAAAACTCGGAGCCGAGGCCGAGGCCAATGTCAGCGCCATCCGCACCGCGCTGAAATCCGCGGTCGACGGCCTAGACGCCACGACCGCCCACCAGGCTTTGCGCCGAACGCTCCTGGCTGAGGCGGTTGACGCCGATATCGTGCTCGATCTCCATTGCGATCTCGAGGCCTTGATGCACATCTACCTCGGGACGCCGTTGTGGCCAGATGCCGCCGACCTCTGCGCCGAGCTTGGCCTGCGCGCCGTTCTGCTGGCGGACGATTCAGGCGGCGGGCCGTTCGACGAGGCCTGCGGCAATCCCTGGTGGCGGTTGGCGGAAAAATTTCCGGACTATCCCATTCCGCCGGCCTGCCTGGCCGGCACTGTCGAGTACCGCGGGCAGGCCGAGGTCAGCGATGCGCTCGCCCTCGCCGACGCCGAAGCGTTGGTGCGGTTCCTGACACGCCGTGGGTTCATCGAAGGCGACGCGCCGGCGATCCCGAACGCCTTATGTGACGGGACGCCGCTGGAAGGTACGGAAATCGTCTATGCCCCCTGCGCCGGCGTCGCGGCCTACGCGGTGGAACTGGGCGACATCGTCGCCAAGGGCGATCTGATCGCCGAGATCGTCGACCCTTCGGCGCATGATCCCGCCAGCGCCCGCACGCCAATTCGCGCCGGCACCGACGGCTTGATCCTCAGCCGGCAGGTCGACAAGCTGGTGCGTCCTGGCCAGGGCATCTGTAAAGTGGTCGGCACGGAGCCTCTTGAATCGCGCCAGGCGGGTGCGTTGATGGAAGATTAGCGGTTAATTTTGATTTGGTTCGGCCCGGAAAGGTATAGACAAAAGATGGACTACGAAAAGCTGATGTCCCTGGAGGGACCCACCACGGAGCGCACCTACGAGGAGCGCGACACAATGCTCTACGCCCTCGGCCTGGGCCTCGGCGCCGATCCCATGGACACGGACGAGCTGCAGTTCGTTTACGAGAAGAACCTCAAGGCCCTGCCGACCATGTCGACGGTCGTGACCTGGGCCGATGCTTGGCTCAACCAGGCCGATGTGGACCTCGTCAAGGTCGTGCACGGCGAACAGCGCATGACCATACACCAGCCGCTGCCGGCGTCGGCCTCGGTAATCACCCGGGTACGGGTCAAGGAAGCCTTCGACAAGGGCGCCGACAAGGGCGCGCTGATCCTGGTGGAATCGAAAACCACGCTGCAGGGATCGGAGGAGCCGCTGTGCACCGGCGTCTCTACGATCTTCGCCCGGGGCGACGGCGGTTTCGGCGGCTCGTCCGGTCCGTCACCGGCCCCGCACACCATTCCCGACCGTGAACCCGACGAAAGTTGCACGTTCGCAACCCTGCCGCAGGCCGCGCTGATCTACCGCCTCTCCGGCGACCGCAACCCGCTGCATTCGGATCCCGAGTTTGCCGCGGCGGCGGGCTTCCCAAGGCCGATCCTGCACGGGCTCTGCACCTACGGTAACGCAGGCCGCGCCGTCTTAAAGACCTACTGCGGTTACGATCCGGAGAAGCTGAGCGAAATCGACGTGCGCTTTTCCTCGCCGGTGTTTCCCGGCGAGAGCATCGTCACCGACATGTGGCGCGACGGCGATACCGTCTCCTTCCGCTGCCGCGTCGCCGAGCGCGGCAACGTCGTGATCGACAACGGTCGGGCGAAGATCTCGGATTAGACGATCAGGCGGAGGTCGCCAAGCCGGCCTGCTTCCAGCCCATGATGCCGCCGGACATGTTGTGCACGTCGGCGTAACCCTGGGCGGCCAGGAACTGGACGACCTGGGCGCTGCGCATGCCGGTGGCGCAATGCACGACGATACGCTGGTCCCAGGCGAAATCCGCCGGGCTGAAGCGGGACATCGGCATGAGCGATGCACCGCCGATATGTTCGCGCGCGTGCTCGTGCGGTTCGCGCACGTCGACCAATAATGTCGAGCCGGCTTCAAGCCAGCTCGCGGTCGTCGCCGCGTCGATTTCCGGAACTCTGCTCATCGTTATCCCCTCCTGAATTCGGCCGACTGAGTTGCCCGCCGACACCATTCAAATGCTGGGGAGTATAT
>CAZGTM010000065.1:12313-20108 GCA_964528595.1 uncultured Rhodospirillaceae bacterium | reverse complement strand
GTCACCCAGTTGACCGTGCGAGGCATGAAATTTCCGTCGCCGTTGCGCGGCGTCCGCCCGCGCAAACCCTCCCAGGTTTCCTCGTAGGTGCCGACGACCTGGCGTGCGCGGACGACGGCAATGTGAATGTCCGGCATGAAATTCAGGGTCGTGGGCGTTTCCGCGCCCGACAGCATGAGCAAGGTGCCGGTTTCGGCGATCCCCGCCGTCACCGGCGTGATGCCGACCGTATCCGCGTCCTGCGCCCGCCCCCGGCGCAGCGTCAGCAGCGGATTGTCGGCCCAGGGAATGTCGTCGAGACCCGGGTCCGGCGCCATCACGGCTTCGGCCGGCAGATTGCGTTCTGCCAAATAGTCGGTGACGGCGGCGGGCACATCGGCCGGGCCGGCGACCTCGGCCACCGTGGTGTCGACCTGTTCGGCCATGGCGCGGAAGACCTGCAACAATTCGCCGCCGGTTTTTTGACCGCGCGCGGGAATGATGTTCTCGCCTTCGCGGGGATGGGGGGAATTGAGGCGCTCGGCGGCGGCTTGTTCGGAACCGGCGCGGCCCTCCAAACCGAGATTGCCGCGGATGCGGCCGAGAATGGCGTCCCGCGCACCGCTCATGACGATGTCCCCCGCCGGCGCTTCTTATAGCGCGCCATGAACGTACCGCCCTCGGGCGCCGGCAGGTCGCGCGCCTGCGTCCAGCCCCCGGCTAGGGGCAGTTTGCGGAATTTTCCCCGCTTCCCGGCCAGCAGGCGCAATCCGCTCACGGCCAGGGCAGTGACCAGGCGATAAAGTCCGGGCCGCCGCGCCAGCCAAGCCCAGAGCCCGATGGCATTGCGTTGCGGCGCCGGCGTTATGCGGGCCTCATGGGCGCGCTCGCGGTGGCGGCGCAGCATGCGGGGCAGCGGAATGCGCAGGGGACAGACCTCTTCGCAACGGCCGCAAAAAGTCGAGGCGTTGGGCAGGTGGCAGCCGTCCTCCAGGCCGATCAGGTTGGGCGTAAGCACCGAGCCCATCGGTCCGGGATAGACCCAGCCGTAAGCGTGGCCGCCGATGGTGGTGTAGACCGGACAGTGGTTCATGCAGGCGCCGCACTTGATACAGCGCAACATGTCCTGAAACTCGCCGCCGACCATTTCGCTACGGCCGTTGTCCAAAATGATGACATGAAAGCTCTCCGGACCGTCCGCGTCGGCGGGCCGGCGGGCGCCGGTGGAAAACGTGGTGTAGACCGACATGTCCTGTCCCGTCGCGGTGCGCGCCAGGACACGCAAAAGCGTCGTCGTGTCCTCCAGGGTCGGCACGACCTTCTCGGGCGTGCCCAGGACGATATGCATGCGGGCCAGGGTTTGGGTGAGGTCGCCGTTGCCCTCATTGGTGACGATAACCGTGGAGCCCGTTTCGGCGATCATGAAATTGGCACCGGTGATGCCGACGTCGGCCTTCTGGTACTGCGGCCGCAGCACTTCGCGGGCCTCGTTCAGCAGATCCAAGGGCTCCTCCAGCCGTTGGGTCTTGCCGAATTTCTGGTGGTGTTCGTGGAACAGGTCGGAGACCTGGGCTTTGGTTTTGTGAATGGCCGGGGCGATGATGTGGCTCGGAACCTCGTCGGCCAGCTGGATGATGTACTCCCCAAGATCGGTTTCGATCGGGTCGACGGCATGGTCCGCCAGGAAATTGTTGAGGTCCATTTCTTCGCCGATCATCGACTTGCCCTTGGTCACGGTCTTGGCGTCGATGGCGCGGCAGAGCTCGAGGATCTTGTTGCGGGCCTCGTCCGGGGTGGCGCACCAATGAACCTGGCCGCCGGTTTTGACGACGTTTTCCTCGAACCGTTCGAGATAGACGTCGAGGTGACTGAGCGTGTGATTTTTGATATCCCGCGCGGCATCCCGGAGATCGTCGTATTCCGGCAGACGGTCGCGCGCCGCACGGCGGGCGGCGACGAAGCCGCCCTCCATGCCGTTGAGGGCATCCTGGAGGTTGACGTCGTTCAGCGCCGTATGAACGTTCGCTTTGAAATTGCGCGAGGTCGGCCTCATGCGCCGCGCCCCTCGTCCTTATCGGCGCCGATCGGCGGCACCTCGGCGGTCATGCCGGAGAGCACCTCGGCGATGTGGCGGACCGAGATGGGGGAGCCTTCGCGTTGCAGCCGGCCCGCGATATTCATCAGACAGCCGAGGTCGCCGCCGAGCACGGTCGGCGCTTCGGTTGACGCCAATGAGGCGGCCTTGCGCCGCACGATATCGCCGGACAACTCGCCGTACTTGACGGAAAACGTGCCGCCGAAACCGCAGCAGACATCGCGGTTCGGCGCCTCGGTCAGGCTGAGGCCCTCGACCGTTCGCAGCAGTTTGCGCGGCTGGTCGCGGATTTCCAGTTCGCGCAGTCCGGCGCAGGAGTCATGGTAGGTGATGGCGCCGTCATAGGCGGCCTCTACGCCTTCGACGCCCAGTTCGTCGGTCAGGAACGACACCAGTTCGAAGGTGCGGCCGGCCAGCCCCCGCGCTTTGGCGCCCCAGACTTCGTCGTTTTCGAATAGAGTGGGGTAGTGGTGCCGGATCATCCCGGCGCAGCTGCCCGAAGGCGCCACAACGGCCTCAAAGCCCTCGAACGCGGCGATGACCTGCCGGGCGATGGCCACCGTTTCGGCGCGCGCGCCCGAATTATAGGCCGGCTGGCCGCAGCAGGTCTGGGCCTCGGGCACGTACACCTCGCAACCGGCGTCCTCAAGCAGCTTGAGCGCGGCAAAGCCGACCGTGGGGCGAAACAGATCCACCAGACAGGTGACGAACAGCGCGATTTTCCTGGGGCCGCCGCCGGCGGTCGAAGCGGGGGGATTTTCCGTCATAAACCTTTTCCCGGTTAATCTATTGCCGCACTACAGCATATCCGGCGCAGCGCCGGAACCGGCTTATGTTTTTGAGCCGATTTCGGCGATGTCGAACGGCGTGGTTTGATAGATATCGTTGATCCAGTTTCCGTAGAGCAGCTGGGCGTGGCTCCGCCAATCGTTGGGGGGCGCGCGGTCCGGGTCGTCGTCGGGAAAATAATGCGCCGGCACGCCGACGCTGTCCGCCGACGCCTTGGTGTCGCGCTGGTATTCGTTGCGCAGGGTGTCGGCGTCATATTCGAAATGATTGAAGACGAAGACCCGCCGCCCGTTGCTGTCCTGCACGATGCAAATACCCGATTCGTCCGATTCGGCCAGAACCGTCAAGCTCTCGTGCTTGTCGATGTCTTCGTGCCGGACTTCCGTCCAGCGCGATACGGGCACGCGGAACCGGTCGTCGAAGCCGGCGATCAGGGGGTGGCGCTCGACCACGCGGCGGTGGCTAAAGACGCCCGACAGCTTGTAACCCAGGTCGTATTTGGGCACGCCGTAGTAGTGAAACAGCGCTGCCTGACCGGCCCAGCAGAGGAAATAGCAGCCGTGCACATGCGTCGTCGCCCAATCGAGGATTTCGGCGAATTCGGGCCAGTACTTGACCTCGTCGAATTCCAGCCGCTCGATCGGCGCACCGGTGATGACAAGGCCGTCGAACTTGCGGTCGCGGACCTCGGGCCAGGTTTGATAGAACGCCGCCATGTGACCCCGCGGTGCGTTGGTCGCTTCGTAGGTGCCGGTGGTCAACAGCGTCAGTTCGATCTGCAGCGGCGTACGGCCGAGCTGCCGGATCAGCTGGGTTTCGGTCTGGACCTTTTCCGGCATCAGATTGAGCACGGCGATCTGCAGCGGCCGGATGTCCTGGCGCACCGCGTCTTCCTCGCGCATCAGGACGACGCCCTCATCGAGCAGGAGGTTTGTCGAAGGCAGATCGTTGGGTATCTTAATCGGCATCGTCGGTTTCCTTTTCGGCCGCCAGCCGGGCAGCCGCCGCCGTGGGCAACAACAAATAGTACCGGCCCCGGTGCTTCATGTGTCCGGCCACGCGTTCCGCCGCCGGGCCATGGCCCCAGAAGACGTCGCCGCGCACCGGTCCCCTGATCGCGCCGCCGGTATCCTGCGCCACCAAAAGACGCCGCAAGGGCTGATCCGGCTTGCCCGCCTCGGTTGCCGGCGCCAGGGCGCTCAGCCACACCGGCATCCCCAGCGCCACGAAGCGGCGGTCGACCGCCAGCGAACGACCGGCCGTCAAGGCCACGCCCTGGGCGCCGATCGGGCCGTCACCGGTCAATTCGCGGAAGAATACATAAGACCGGTTTAAATTCATCACTTTTCGCGCTTCCGCCGGATTGGCGGCGAGCCAGGCCCGGATCGACTGCATGGAGACGTTTTCGCGCGTCAGGGCGCCGCGGCGCACCAGGTCCCGGCCGATTGCGGTATAGGGATGGCCGTTGGCGGCGGCATAGCCGACGCGCATTTCACCACCGTCGGCCAGCCGGATGCGTCCCGAGCCCTGGATTTGGAGAAAAAAGGCGTCCACCGGATTGTCGACCCAGGCCAGCACTTTGCTCCGTGTCCCCAGCGCGCCGCTCTCGATATCCTCGCGGGCGGCGTAGGGCACCAGGCGGCCGCCTTCGACGCGGCCGGCGATGCGGCGTCCGCCGAGGTCTTTGCGGAAAGCACCCAGCGATACCATGACCAGATCATCGGGGCGGGCGAGCAGCGGCACCGGGTACATTTCGCTTTGTCGGCGGTCGCCGTTCAACAACGGTTCGTAATAGCCCGTGAACAGGCCTTCCGCCGTATCGGATTTCTGGTTCAGCGCCAGGAAAGGCTGGAACTTGCTTTCGAAAAAACCGCGCGCGGCGGCGTCGCTGGCATCGGTCAATTGGCGGGCGTCGCGGCACACCCCGCGCCAGTCGCCGGCCAGCCCGCCGCTGCCCCGGCCGCCGGCCAGGCCGCCGCCGAGCGAACGGTCGTCCGCCAACCGGTCGAGACGCGCGCAGCTGCGGACGAAAGCCCCCAGCGCTTCGAGTTGGCGGTCGTCCTGCCAGCCCGGCAGGTCGCTGAACGCCACCGGCTTCAGCACCAGTCCTTCCGGTTTCTCGGGACGCGGCAGGAACCACCAAAGCGCCGCCGCCGCGATAACGCAAAGCGCTGCCGCGAGAGCGGCGACCGACTTCTTTGTCATGGAAAACAGGAGGTGGGTGTCCGCCGTCAATTGGCCTTGCGGGTCGCGACGATCTGCCAGTTGGGATCCCGGCTGCGGGTGTCGCGGGCAAAGGTCCAAATGTCGACCACCTCATCCGGCACGTCAGGCATGCCCGACAGCACTTCGCCTTCTTCGTCGCGCAGGACGTTGACCATTTCAGCCACGAACTTGACGGTGGCTTCCGCCATCTTGCCGTTCATGCGGATTTCGATCGGTTCGGCCTGTTCGATTTGGATCAGCGTGGTTTCCAGGGTTTCGCCGCGTTCTTCGCGTTCCCTGATGGCGGCGCTGAAATCATCGTAGACGCTGTCCGCCAGCAGCGACCGAAGGGAGGCATAATCCCCCGCGGCAAAGCCGCCGACCACCATTTCGTAGGCCATGACCGAGCCGTTGCGGAACTGGGTATAGTCGAAGTGCGGATCCGACAGCCGGACCTCGGCGATGCCGGCGGCGATTTCAACCGGCAGATCTTCGTCGACCGAGGGTTCCGGCGGCGCCTGGACGAACTCCGCCTCCTCGAATTCATCCTCGTACATCGATGAATCCCGGCGCCGGCCGTTGTCGGGCAGCGGGATGACGTTGTCGCCCTGATCATCCGGGCTTTCCGCCTGATCGCTGAAGCGCGACTGCCAGCGCGACGGCTGGTCGTTGCCCTCACCCTGGTCGTCGGGACGACTGCCCAGCGTGCTGCGCAACCTGAGCAGGATGAAGACGGCGATCAGGCCGAACAGGATGATGTCAAAAAACTGAAAACCGTTGCCCATGGGAATTCCTTGATATCGGGGCTCTGCAAAGTGACGACCGGCGGGATCATCATAGGGCGTTTCTGCAGAGCCTGCACTAACGCTTTCGCGTTGGGGGTTGTGATCGGGCCCTGACCACCTTATTTGGGGTGCATCGTACTGCGAACAAGGTATCCGGGAGAGCCGGACCGGGAAATCGAGAGAAAATTGGGCTGGATCCTGCTCATCGCCTTTATCGGCGTGCCGTTAATTGAAATCGCCGTCTTTATCCAGGTCGGCGGTATCCTGGGGCTGTGGCCGACCCTGGCCGTGGTCGTCTTGACGGCGGTCGCCGGCACGGCGCTGCTGCGCCGCCAGGGCCTCGCCACACTGCAGCGGGCCCAGCATACCGTCGCCGACGGCGAACTGCCGGTGGCCGAGATCTTCGACGCCGTCTGCCTGCTGGTTGCCGGTGCGCTGCTGTTGACGCCCGGTTTCGTGACCGACGGCGTCGGCGCATTGCTGCTGGTGCCACCGTTGCGCGTAGGCTTACGCCGGGGCCTGGCCCGCCGCCTTCGTGAAAGCGGCACCGTCTGGGTTGACGGAGAACCGCTCCATCGCCACCAAGATACGCCGCGCCCGGGCAGCGGTCCGTCGTTTACGATCGATGGGGACTATGAAGACGTCAGTACAACTCAAGGCGCGACAGACGGCCCATCATCGGATAAAAGGGGTGTCGAGAGTGGGAATGAGGGGCCCGGATCACGGCGTCCTCCCGATAGTCATCGCCAATGAAAACCGGCTAAACGCAGTGCCGCCGGAAGATTTCGGCGTCAAAAAATAAAGTAGATTGGGCGGGAGCAAGAGTATGTCCGACACGGCAGGAACAGAGGGTAACACCGGGAACGGGGAAGGCGAAAGCCAGGCGGCGCCGCGCTTCAGCATCCGGGCACAGTACGTCAAGGATTTTTCGTTCGAGAATCCCAATGCGCCGGTCAGCCTCGCCCCCTCCAACGACAAGCCCGAAATCAACGTCAACGTCGATGTCGGCGCCAAACCGCTGGGCGGCGTGAATTACGAAACCCAACTGCGCATCACCGCCGAAGCCACCCGCGGCGGTTCGACGTTGTTTGTGACCGAATTGTTGTACGGCGCAACCCTGCGGGTCGAAAACTTCCCGCCCGAGCGCATCGAACCGCTCTGTCTGGTCGAAGTGCCCCGCGTCATCTTCCCCTTTGCCCGGCGCATCGTCGCGGAAGCCACGCGGGAAGGCGGCTTTGCCCCATTGCTGATCGATCCGGTCAACTTCGGACTGCTCTACCGGCGTAAGCTGGAAGCCCGGGCCGCCGAAACCGAAGCCGGGGCCGAAGGCGGCGACGCCGCGGCCGAAGCGGCGCCGGCGGCAAGCTCCTAGAGCCTTTCCGGATCAGCGCCGCCAGATCGGATCGTCGATCCCGTCGATAAAAGCCTCGTGCGCGGCCGCCTCGGCCTCGCTTGCGCTGTGGACCCGGGCCGGACGGTCGACCTTCTCGGCCGCTTGTGCGGCTTGGGTTTTTTCCGCCGTCAGCGTCAGGCCGGATTGGCGCCCGCCCGCGAGCTCCAGATAGACCTCCGCCAATAATTCGGCGTCGAGCAGCGCGCCATGCTTTTCGCGCGCCGAATTGTCGATGCCGAAGCGGCGGCAAAGGGCATCGAGGTTGGCGTGCGCGCCGGGAAACTTGCGCCGGGCCAAAGCAACGGTGTCAACCACATCGTTGGTCAGGGCCGGGCGGTTTAAGCGCTCCAATTCAGCGTTGAGAAAACCCATATCGAAGTCGGCGTTGTGGATCACCAGCCGGCCGCCCTCGACGAACGTAAGAAAATCCTCAGCCACATCGGCGAATTTCGGCTCACCGCTGAGACGTTCCTCCGACAAGCCGTGGACGTTGAAGGCCTCGGCCGGCATGTCGCGTTCAGGATCGAGGTAGGTGTGGTAAACCTCGCC
>CAZGTM010000065.1:0-12213 GCA_964528595.1 uncultured Rhodospirillaceae bacterium | reverse complement strand
CCGAACCAGGCGGCGAAAGCCGGGCGGGCCTGGTGCAGCAACATGCCGAGGCCGTCGACGCCGGGGTTGCCCCGCGCCCGCGCCGCCGCCAGCAGGGGTGTTTCCAGGGGTGTATAGACGACGTCATTGACCAGCGCCTCCGGCGGCAACTCGGCCAGGTCGAGCTCCAACGCCGGCTGCCCATCCATGCCGAGGCTGGTGGTGTTGACCAGGACCGCGGCGTCCTTGAGCGCCTGGCCCCGGTTCGACCACAGGCTTACGCCGATGCTGTCGCCACCGCCCGTGCGTCCGAGCGACAAGGCCAGGGCCTCCGCCCGTTCGCGCGTCCGGTTGACGATGGTGACGCGGGGGCAGCCGACTTCGAGCAGGGCCATGCACACGGCCCGGGCCGCGCCGCCGGCGCCCAGCACCACCGCGGGCCCCGCCGCCGCCTGCCAGTCCGGCGCCCGGTCGCGCAGGTTTTCGATGAAGCCGAAGGCGTCCGTGTTGCGGCCCAGCAGACTGCCGTCAGGGCGCACAACAACGGTGTTGACGGCGCCGATGCGCCGGGCGGCGTCATCGACCTCGTCGACGACGTTCATGGCCGTTACCTTGTGCGGCACGGTGATGTTGGCGCCGGCAAAGCCGAGCTGAGGCAACAGGCGCAGCGCCTGGGCGAAATGTTCGGGCGGCACCGGCAGGGGAATATAGGTGCCGTCGATGCCGTGGCGCTCCAGCCAGTAGCCATGCAGTTGCGGCGAGCGCGAATGCCCGACGGGCCAACCCATCACACCCGCGACCTTGGCTTGTCCGGTAATCATCTGCGGCGCTTTCCTGATTTCATGTCCGTTTACCCTATCGCCCTAGCGGCCGACCACGCCATGTTCCCGCAAAAATTCCAGCAGGGGCAAGAGGGGGAGGCCGAGAACCGAAAAATAATCTCCACTAACCTGCGAAAAGAGCTGCGCGCCCAGGCCTTCCAGTTCATAGGCCCCGACCGAGGACAGTATGCCCTCTCCGGCGCGGGAGAGATATTCCTCGATAAACTCATCGGACAGCTTCCGCATCGTCAGGCCGGGCGTTTCAACGTGCCGCCAAATCGGGCGCCCCTCGTTGGCAATGCAGGCGGCGGTGATCAGGCGGTGTTCACGCCCCCGCAAACGATCGAGGTGGTCGCGCGCGCCCGCCATGCCGTCGGGTTTGTCGAACAGGATATCGCCGCCGCCGGCCGGATCCGGCAGCGCCAGCACCTGATCGGCGCCGATGACCAGCGCCGCGGGAAAGCGGCGGGAGACGCCGATGGCTTTGAGTTCGGCCAGGGCATCGGCGATCGCCCGGCCATCCGCGCCCTCCGCCTTCAGGCTTTCCTTCACGCCGTCTTCGTCGACGCCGGCGACTTCTGTTTGAAAGCTCAGCCCGGCGCCGTCAAGCAACCGGGCCCGGACCCGGCTGGCGCTGGCCAATATCAACGGCGGTGGGGAGGTAACCAATTTTGCAGGCCCGCTCGTCACGGCATCGGGTCAGGTCAGGGTGTGTTCGTGGTGCAGATTGAGGATGGCCGCCGCGGTCTCCTCGATCGAGCGCCGGGTGACGTCGATGACCGGCCATTCGCGGGAGGCGAACATCTTTCGCGCCGCCTTCACTTCCTCGCGAACCGAATCCAGTTCGATGTAATCGGTTTCCTCGTTTTGTTTCAGCGACAGCAGACGGTTGCGCCGGATCTGCACCAGCCTTTCCGGGCTGGTCGTCAGCCCGACCACCAGACCGCCGTTCGCGCTGTAGAGTTCCTCAGGCAGGGGACAGCCCGGCACCACCGGCACGTTGGCGACTTTAAGGCCGCGGTTGGCCAGGTAGATCGATGTCGGCGTTTTCGAGGTGCGCGAAACGCCGACGAGGACGATATCGGCCTCCTTCAGATTGGCGGCGGCCTGGCCGTCGTCGTGCGCCAGGGTGTAGCTCATGGCGGCGATGCGGTCGAAATAGTCGGCGTCCATGACATGCTGGATACCCGGCATATCCTTGGTCTTGCCGCCGAGAAAACTGGACAGCGCCGCCATCACCGTGTCGAGCACGGGCACGCAAGGGATCTGCAGGGCATTGCAGCCCTCGATCAGGCGCTGGCGGATGTCCTTGTCCACCAGGGTGAACATGACGATGCCCGGTTGGGCCTCGATTTCATGCAGGACCTTTTCGACCTGCTGCGGCGTCCGCACAAGCGCCCAGGTGTGTTCGATCGGATTTGCGTCCTCGAACTGAACGGTCGCGGCATGGGCGATGGCGATCAGCGTCTCGCCGGTCGCATCCGATACCAGGTGAAGGTGAAACGTGCTCATGCCAACAATCCAAACAACTCCGCCGGTCTATTTTCCCAGCGCCGCCAAAACCTGTGAGTCATCGTGAAGCCGGGGATAACCCGGCGATTGGGCCGGATCGAAAAAAAGCACCCCCGTTGACCCATTCGCGCTCCCAAATATCATCCCGCGTGGATCAAATCCACCATGCAATCGTCGGAGCGTGAATAAGTTCGTGCGCCGCGGATGCCGACCATGTTATCACCGTTTTCCCGAATTCCGGTTTTGTGATTGTCCACGGCCTGTTGGAGTACGCACGTTGGTTTTCTTGTCGCAGCCTGCACGGCATGCGCATTTTCGTTGTTTTATCCCGCGATCATCCACACCTGGAGAAGAGCGGATAATTGTCAAGCCGCGCCTGAGTAAAAATGGGGATAACAAACAATCCCCAGCACCCACAGGGATCAACAACAACTACAACCTTTTAAGTATATTAGTAGATGGAAGGATATTGTGAGTGAAAGACCGGTTGCCAAAGCGTCTCCTGCAGGCTCTGGGTGGAGAAACCAGCGATCGTCCGCCGTTTTGGCTGATGCGGCAGGCAGGGCGGTACCTACCGGAATACCGTGCCACGCGCGGCGAAGCCGGTGATTTCCTGTCGCTCTGCTATTCGCCGGAGCTAGCTGTCGAGGTGACACTGCAACCCATCCGGCGCTACGGCATGGATGCGGCGATACTGTTCTCCGATATCCTGGTCATACCCGATGCACTGGGCCAGCCCCTGGCCTACAAGGAAGGTGAGGGACCGGTCCTGGAGCCGGTTCGAAATGCCGAAGACCTGGCCCGTCTCGACGCCGGACGTCTGCACGAGCACCTTGGTCCGGTCTACCAGACCGTCAAGGGTCTGGCGCGTGAGCTGCCCGAAGACGTCGCCCTGATCGGGTTTGCCGGCGCCCCCTGGACGGTTGCGACGTACATGGTGGAGGGACGCGGCAGCAAGGATTTCGCTGTCATCAAGGAATGGGCCTATCGCGACCCGGACGGCTTCGGCGTGCTGATCGATTTATTAACGGACGTGACGACGGAGTATTTGTCCGCCCAAGTCGATGCCGGCGCCGAAGTGCTGCAGATATTCGATACCTGGGCCGGGGCGCTGCCGGAGACGGCTTTTCAGCGCTGGTGCGTCGAGCCGGTCAAAAAAATCGTGGCGACGCTCAAGGCGCGCCATCCCGGCCTTCCCATCATCGCCTTTCCCCGCGGTGCCGGCGTGTCTTATGCCAAGTTCGCCGGCGCCACCGGCGTTGACGCCGTCAGTCTGGATACCTCCGTGCCGATCGACTGGGCGGCCGAGGTTCTTCAGCCTCAAACTGCTGTGCAGGGCAATCTCGATCCCTTGATCGTGGTGGCCGGCGGCAAGACCATGGAGACCGAGGCGCGCCGAATTCTCGACACCTTGGGACATGGCCCCTTTGTTTTTAATCTGGGACATGGTTTGGTACCGCAGACGCCGCCCGAGCACGTGGGCGAATTGGCAAAGATCATTCAGGACTGGGGCACCTGAAGCGGTTTATCAGAGGAGTACGGCGAGATGAGCAAGGGGGTGGGGGAGAAAACAGCCGTCGTGCTGTTTAATCTTGGCGGTCCCGATCAGCCGTCCGCCATACGGCCGTTCTTATTCAATCTATTTAACGATCCGGCCATCATGGACTTGCCCGGCCCCGCCCGCTGGGCCCTGGCGCAATACGTTTCCCGTAAACGTGCCCGCGTGGCCAAGTCGATCTACGCCGAACTCGGCGGTGCATCGCCATTGCTGGCGGAAACCCAATCGCAGGCTGACGCGCTGGAGGCCGAACTGGGTGGGGATACCCGCGTCTTCATTGCCATGCGGTACTGGCATCCGATGAGCGATGAAACGGTGCAGGAGGTTGCCGCCTGGCAGCCGGACCGCGTGGTTCTGTTGCCGCTCTATCCCCAGTTTTCCAAGACCACCACGGATTCCTCGCTGAACGAGTGGCAGCGGGCGGCCAAGTCGGCCGGCCTGGAGGTGCCGACCTCCTGGATCTGCTGCTATCCGCAAGGCGAAAAGTACGTTGCGGCGCAGGCCCACCTGCTGCGGCGAACGCTTGCCGGGGTCGAGTCCCCGCGCCGGGTACTGTTTTCCGCCCACGGCCTGCCGAAACGCAACATCGCGGCCGGCGATCCCTATCAGTGGCAGATCGAGCGGACGGCGCAGGCTGTTGCCGATGCCGCGGGACTGGGCACCGGCCAGTGGTTCGTCTGCTATCAAAGCCAGGTCGGCCGCCTGGAATGGATCGGCCCGTCCCTCGATCAGGCCCTGAGCCGGGCCGCGGGGAACGGCGTTTCGGTGGTCGTTGTGCCGATTTCATTCGTCTCCGAACACTCGGAAACCCTGGTCGAACTGGATGTCGAATACCGCCAAATGGCGGAGGAAATCGGCGTGCCGGGATACCATCGCGTGCCGACCCTGTCGACGGCCCCGGATTACATCGAGGCGTTGGCGGATCTCGTGCGCGATGCCGCCGGGGCCGACGGCCTGAAGCCGCCGGGCTTCGCCCGGCGCTGCCCGGAGAGCTTTACCCAATGTGCCTGCCGGGAGGCGCCCGGTGTTTGACGGTCTGGCCGAGTGGTATTCCTGGATCAAGGCCCTGCACATCATTTCGGTTATCGCCTGGATGGCCGGCATGCTCTATCTGCCGCGTCTTTTCGTCTATCACGCCGACGCCGAGGTCGGCTCGGTCCAGTCCGAAACCTTCAAGGTCATGGAGCGGCGGCTTCTGCGGGCCATCATTAATCCCGCCATGATGGCGGCGTTCCTGTTCGGCGGTCTGCTGATCCTGACGCCGGGCGTGATCGACTGGAGCGAGGGCTGGCCCTGGATCAAGGCCGTGGCGGTGATCGCCATGACTGGCGTGCACGGGTATCTTTCGCGCTGGCGGCGGTTTTTCGCCAACGACGACAACCGCCATTCCGCCAGGTTCTACCGCGCCATCAACGAAATCCCGACGGTGCTGCTGATCGTCATCGTCATCCTGGTCGTCGTGAAGCCGTTTTAGCGCCCACCGACCGATTCCCGTTGACTCCTTGTGTTCGCTTCGATAATCGTTATATATCAATTGTGTGAGGGGGTATTTTCCTCTTCCGCGTCCTGATCGCCGTCCTGGCGAACCCGTCCGACTAATCAATAACAAAACAAAAAAGATCCGCTTCGCCGAC
This sequence comes from uncultured Rhodospirillaceae bacterium, assembly GCA_964528595.1. GTDB lineage: Bacteria > Pseudomonadota > Alphaproteobacteria > UBA2966 > UBA2966 > CAYFKJ01. The sequence goes on along the minus strand of CAZGTM010000065.1, from coordinate 6,709 downwards.
CCGCGCCCGGAATCCCCTGACCGATAAGCCGCCACCCACCGTCCGGCCAAACCGCTTTCCCCAGCAAAAACAACGCATTCATTCCTTTCGCAATTTCAAAAACATTACTCAAAGACTTCGTAACGAGACTGGTTTCACCCCATGAACCTCCAAGAACTTAAGAAAAAATCCCCGACCGAGCTGCTGGCCTACGCCGAAGAGCACGAGGTCGAAAACGCCAGCACCATGCGGACTCAGGACATGATGTTCGCCATCCTCAAGGAGCTGGCCGAACGCGGCGAGGAAATCACCGGCAGCGGCGTGCTGGAGACCTTGCAGGACGGCTTCGGTTTCCTGCGCGCGCCGGAGGCGAACTACCTGCCGGGGCCCGACGACATCTACGTCAGTCCGAGCCAGATCCGCCGCTTCGGCCTCAAGACCGGCGATACCGTCGAGGGCCCGATCCGGGCGCCCAAGGACGGCGAGCGCTACTTCGCGCTGCTGAAAGTCAACACCATCAATTTCGAGGAACCGGAAAAAAGCCGGCACAAGGTCAACTTCGACAACCTGACGCCGCTCTACCCGGACGAACGCCTCAAGCTCGAGCACGAGGATCCCACCCATAAGGATCCGAGCTCCCGCGTCATCGACCTGATCACGCCCTTGGGCAAGGGCCAGCGCGGCTTGATCGTGGCGCCGCCGCGGACCGGTAAGACGATGATGCTGCAGACCGTGGCGCACGCCATCACGGCCAACCATCCCGAGGTCTACCTGATCGTGCTGCTGATCGACGAGCGGCCCGAGGAAGTCACCGACATGCAGCGCTCGGTCAAGGGCGAGGTCGTGAGCTCGACCTTCGACGAGCCGGCCGGCCGCCACGTCCAGGTCGCCGAGATGGTCATCGCCAAGGCCAAGCGCCTGGTCGAGCACGGCCGCGACGTCGTCATCCTGCTGGATTCCATTACGCGTCTGGCGCGCGCCTACAACACCGTCGTGCCGTCCTCGGGCAAGGTCCTGACCGGCGGCGTCGACGCCAACGCGCTGCAAAGGCCCAAGCGGTTCTTCGGCGCCGCGCGCAACATCGAGGAGGGCGGTTCGATGACCATCATCGCCACCGCTCTGGTCGATACCGGCAGCCGCATGGACGAGGTCATCTTCGAGGAATTCAAGGGCACCGGTAACTCGGAAATCATCCTTGACCGCAAGCTTTCCGACAAGCGCACCTGGCCGGCCATCGATATCACCAAGTCCGGCACCCGCAAGGAAGAGCTGCTGGTCGACAAGGGCACGCTGGCCAAGATGTGGGTGCTGCGCCGCATCCTGATGCCGATGGGGGTCACCGACGCCATGGAGTTCCTCTTGGGCAAGCTCAAGGAAACCAAGAGCAACGACGACTTCTTCGATTCGATGAATACTTGATATCAATAATCGGTTCGAAGTTCGAACCGATTACTCGCCCTCAGACGCCGGGCGGGTTGCTCCGCAACCCTTGGCTTCCGGGCCATAAGGCCCGACGCGCGGTCGCGCTTGCCAAAGAGCGGTGAGCTTTACTCACCGTTCTTTGGTTGTCCCATTGCCAGATGCAGGAAAAAGGCCGCCGGGCTGAACCGGCGGCCTTTGTCGTTTCAACTGACGCCGAAGCGTTAGGGTATAAGGATCGTCGAGCCCGTGGTGCGGCGGCCTTCGAGATCGCGGTGCGCCTTGGCGGCGTCCTTGAGGGCGTAGGTTTGGTTGATCTCGATCTTGACCTTGCCGCTTTTAACCACATTGAACAGCGCCCGGGCGCATTTCTCCAGTTCGGGGCGCGAGGCGTTGTAGGTCATCAGCGTCGGGCGCGTGAGATACAGCGAACCCTTCTGGGCCAGCAAGCCCGGCGGGAAGGGATCGACGGGGCCGGAGGCATTGCCGAAACTGACCAGCATGCCGCGCGGGCTGAGGCTGTCGAGCGAGCCTTCGAAGGTGCTCTTGCCGATCGAATCGAAGACCACCGGCACGCCCTGTTTCTTGGTTAAGCGCATGACCTCCTTGGTGAAGTCCTTCTTGGTGTAGTCGATGACGTGGGCGTAGCCATGGGCCTTGGCGAGCTTCACCTTGGCCGGGCCGCCCGCCGTGCCGATGGCGTTGACGCCGAGCGCCTTGAGCCACTGGCCGGCGATCAGGCCGACGCCGCCGGCCGCGGCATGGAACAGCACGGTCTGGCTCTTCTTGACCGGGAAGGTGCGGCGGATCAGGTATTCCACCGTCATGCCCTGCAGCATCATCGCCGCCGCCTGTTCGTCGCTGACGCCGGCCGGGATCTTGACCAGGACCTCCGCCGGCATCAGGCGAACTTGAGCATAAGCGCCGGCGGGACCGCCGGCATAGGCCACGCGGTCGCCGGCCTTGAGGCCTTTGACGCCGGCGCCGACGGCTTCGACCACGCCGGCGCCCTCCAGGCCGATGCCGGTGGGCAGCGCCAAGGGGTAAAGTCCGGTGCGCTGATAGACGTCGATGTAGTTGAGACCGACGGCGGTCTGGCGCAGGCGCACCTGACCCTTCTTGGGCTTGCCGACCTCGATGTCGCGCCACTTCATGACATTGGCGGCGCCGTACTTTTCGATGATGATTGCTTTGGGCATGGGATTTCCCTGTTTATGTTTATTGCCTGTGGGAGGGCTCGTTCGAAGTGTTGCCCGATCGGGCGGACCCTGCAAGCCGTGTTTCACCGCCTACAGAAGCGTTTCCTGAAGAGGCGCCCCTTCGAGGCGCAACAGCTGGCGTTTGGTGTCGAGCCCGCCGTCGCCCGAATAGCCGCCCAGGTCGGCGGCGGCGACGATGCGGTGGCAGGGGATGATGACCGGGATGGGATTGGCCCCGCAGGCCATGCCGACGGCCCGGGCGGCGCTGGACAAATCGCCCGCCACATCGCCGTAGGTGCGGGTTTGGCCGGCCGGAATGTCGCACATCGCCCGCCAGACTTTTTGCTGGAACGGCGTGCCCGCCGGGGCCAGGGGCAGGTCGAAGCCGGGCCGCGCGCCGTCGAAGTACGCCTGGGTTTGATCGCGCGCCTCGGCCAGCAGCGGGGTTTCTTCCTGGAATTCCTTGGGCGCCCAGCCCCATTCGACGGCCACCACGGCGTCGCCGTCCTGATGGATCGTCAGGTCACCGACGGGGCTGTGCAGGGAGAGGCAGGGCATGCGTCAGGCTAAAACAATTCTGAACCGGAGTGAACAATTTGATGGCCAAGCCAGCCATACGGATGTTCCATCTACCTATTTTCGACATCCAATTTCAGTTCGATCGCCGCCTTGACGCAGTCGTCGTAGGCCTCGGTGCCCGGGATGAAGTCGACGCTGCTGCAATAGCGCCGTGCGCCGTCCTCGGCGGAGCAGGCGGCCAGGATGAGGGCGGCGGCCGCCAACAACACGACCCTTCCGGGTCCGCGCGAGCGGGCCGTAGTCCAGTCGGGGGCTGTGCTCGCCAAACCGCACATGGGCCAGGTTTCTAGGCCGACGCCAGTTGCTGCGCCAGCACCGCGGGCTGGTCGACGGGGGGCGAGCAGACCGGGCCGCGGCAGATGTAGGCGGTGGCCCGGCCGTCGGTCTGGACCTTGCCGAAGGCGGGATGGTCTTCCCTGAGTTCGACCTCAGGCTCGACGATCTTCAATAGCCGGTTGGGTTCCGCCGCCCGGTAGGCGGCCTGCACCATGGCGTCGGTGTCCGGTTCGTTGGGCGTGCCAATGACGACGATCTGGACGGCGTGCTCGAGCAACTCGGCGCCCACCATGAGGGTCGGCACGGCGATAAAATTCCGCGCCAGTTCGCCGGCGAAGGCGCAGATCACGGCTTGCGCTTCCCGCCGGTAGGCGTCGTCGCCGGTCTGATAGAAAAGCCGGGCCAGGACGCCCGCGGCGACCCCGTTGCCGGCGGGCGTGGCGTTGTCGGCGCCGCTGCGGGTGCGGCAGATCAGCTTTTCGCCCTTCGCCGAGGTGAAGAAGAAACCGCCGTGGTCCGGGTCCTTGTAGTCATTGAGGAGTGTTGCAACCCAAGATTGCGCACAGGCGAGGTATTGATCGCGGCCGGTCGCCTCGTAAAGGGCGAGGGCGGCCCGCGCCATGTTGGCGTAATCGTCCAGGAACGCCTGCTCGACGCACCTGCCGCCACAGGCGCTGTGATGGAGCAGTCCGTCCGCCGGTGACATTTCGCCCGTCACATAGGCGAAGGCTTCCTCGGCCGCCTGCAGCCAAGCGGCTTCGTCGAAGGTCGCCGAGGCTTCGGCCAGGGCGGCGATCATTAGGCCGTTCCAGTCGGCCAGAACCTTGTCGTCACGGCCGGGGCGGATGCGCGAGCCGCGGCGGGCCAGCAGGACCAGGCGTTGCGCCGCGAGCTCATCTTCCGCAGCCTGATCAAGTAATTCAGGCCGCTGGGTCCGGTTGAGAATGGTCTTGCCTTCCCAGTTGCCCCGTTCGGTGACGTCATAGGCCGCGCAAAAGGCCGCCGCGCCGTCCTCCAGCAGCGCCTCGATCTCGTCGGTGCGCCAGACGTAGAAGCGGCCTTCCTCGCCCTCCGAATCGGCATCCAGCGCCGCCGCGAAGCCGCCGCCCTCGGCCCGCATTTCCCGCATCGCCCAGTCGATGGTCTCGTAAATCCGGGTTTTGTAGAGCGGGCTTTCGGTATCGCGCCAGACGGAGGTCAGCAATTCGATCAGCAACGCGTTGTCGTAGAGCATCTTTTCGAAATGCGGGGCGAGCCAGACCTCGTCCGTCGAATAGCGCGAAAAGCCGCCGCCCAGATGGTCGTAAATGCCGCCCTGGCACATCCTGTCGAGCGTCACAGTGACGGCGTCGGCCAGGTCCCGGTCGCCGGTGCGCCGGGCGGCCCGCCAGACGAAATCGAACAAGCTGGTTTGGGGAAACTTCGGCGCGCCCTGCAAGCCGCCGTGGTGACGGTCGACGATGCCCAGGATCTGGCGCGCGGCGGTGTCCATCAAACCGACCGTCAAACCGCCATCGGCCAGGGCTTCCGGGGCCGGGCCTTCCGGCGGTTTGGCCAGCCTGCCGAGGGCGCTGCCGATGGCCTGGGTGTTCTTGGCCACCGTGTCCGGGCGGCTTTGCCAGACCTCGTGAAGCTGGCGCAGCAGGGCCGGGAAACCGGGGCGGCCATAGCGCGGCTCCGGCGGAAAATAGGTGCCGCCCCAGTAGGGCTCCATGTCGGGAGTGAGGAACATGGTGAGCGGCCAGCCGCCCTGTTCCCCCATCAGTTGCAGCGCTTGTTGGTAGATCGCATCGATGTCGGGCCGTTCCTCGCGGTCGACCTTGATGCAGACGAAGCGCTCGTTCATCACGTCCGCGGTGGCCTGGTCCTCGAAACTCTCGTGGGCCATGACGTGGCACCAGTGACAGGCCGCATAGCCGACGCTCAGCAGGATCGGCCGGTTTTCGGCCTTGGCCCGGGCCAGCGCCGCCTCGCCCCACGGCAGCCAATGAACCGGATTGTCTTTGTGCTGCAGCAGGTAAGGGCTTGTTTCTTCGGCGAGTTCGTTTGCCATCAGCGTTTCGACGTCCTTCAGAACAGAACCAGTGCGGCCGGCGCGCCGACCGTCGGGAGACGACAGCCGGGACGGTTTCCGCTAGTGTCGCCAAATACAGTCCCGCCGGTGAGGAGCGAAACTCATGAAGATAACTATCGATATTGATTGCACGCCGGAAGAAGCAAGGAGCTTTTTGGGTTTGCCGGACCTGGCGCCGATGCAGCAGGCGGTGATGCAGCGGCTGCAGGAAGAGATGATCGAGAAGATGGGCGGCCTCGACCCCGAAACCATGCTCAAATCCTGGATGCCAGCCGGCATGGAGGGCCTTGACGCGCTGCAGAAAACCTTTTGGTCGCAGATGACTGGCGGCGGCGGCAAAAAGGACTAGATGTCTGCCAGGGCGATCAAATGGTGAAAACTGGGGGGCTGACGGTTAGGCATGAGCGGGAACAACGATCCGGAGCTATATTTTTCACGGCACATATTTTGTTGCACCAACCAGCGCTCCGAGGCGGACCCCCGGGGTTGTTGCCATGCCAGGGGCGGCACCAAGATACGTAACTATTTCAAATTACAGGCAAAAAGAGCCGGCCTCAGGGGCATCCGGGTCAACGGCGCGGGCTGTCTGGACCGCTGCGAGTTTGGCCCCACCGTCGTGATCTACCCCGAAGGGGTTTGGTATAGCGTGCAGTCCGAAGCCGATGTCGACGAAATCATCCAAGCCCATCTGGTCGACGGCGGCCGCGTGGAGCGCCTGATGCTGCAGCCCGATCAGGTCGCGCCCGAGAAGGCCGAAGCATGAGGTAGGCCTTTCGCGGCGGCGCCTGTAAGATCGCGCCATGCTGCGGTCCGAACAAACCATTTTTGCGCTTTCGAGCGGCGCCCTTCCGGCGGGCGTGGCGGTGCTGCGCGTGTCCGGACCGGCCGCCGGGGACTGTCTCGAGGCCCTGGCGGGAACGTGCCCGATGCCGCGTCGGGCCCGGCTGACAGCGCTAAGTCATCCAGCAACGGGGGAGTTGCTGGATCAGGCCCTGGTTCTTTGGTTTCCCGGGCCGGAAAGCTTCACGGGCGAGGATGTCGCGGAGTTTCACCTGCATGGCGGACGGGCGGTGGTTCAGGCCGTTTCCGAGGCTCTGGTATCGCTGCCCGGCCTGTCGCCGGCCGGACCGGGGGAATTCAGCCGCCGGGCTTTCGAGCACGGTAAATTCGATCTCACCCAGGC
>CAZGTM010000064.1:0-20832 GCA_964528595.1 uncultured Rhodospirillaceae bacterium | reverse complement strand
TTTATATGCTGGCCGCCAGACTGATCTGCGTCGTCGTTGCGGCCAGCGTTTTCGGTCTCACCTTTCATCCCTCCTTCGTCCGCTGGTCCCAGCTGATTCTCGGTCTTACCGCGATGATCGGCACCACGGGCATCCTGGCGGTTCTCTATGAACTGCCCGACGGCTTCAGCTACGGCGCCGCCACCATCCTGCTCGCCATCATGTTTGCCTGCGGTCTGTTGCGCCTTTTGTTCGTACCGGCGGCAATAACCTGCCTTGGCATTCTTGTGACGTCCAACGCCGCCATGTACCTAGCGGGAAGTTCCGCGTTCGTCTTCGTCAACGCCAACTACGTTCTGGTATCCGCCTCCATCATCGGCCTCGCCTACACCATGATTTTGGAATGGAAGGAACGCAGCGCCTTCGAGTTCAAACTGGAACTCAAGAAGGAAAAGAAGGTCAGCGACGCGATGCTGCGCAATTTCCTGCCCGAACGGATCGTCGACCGGCTGAAGGACGGCGAGGAAACCATTGCCGAGGCCGTCGGCGAGGCCACGGTCCTGTTTGCCGATCTGGTCGGCTTTACCTCGCTCACCAACCGTTTGGCGCCCGGCCATCTGGTCGAGATCCTCAGCGACATCTTCATGAAGCTGGACGATATCGCCGAGCAGAAGGGCGTCGAAAAGGTCAAGACCATCGGCGATAACTACATGGCGGTGGGCGGCGTCAGGAACCCTTCCCCCGACAGCGCCGAGTCCGTCGTGGAATTCGCCATCGAAGCCCTCAACGCCATCGACCAGTACGCCGCGGACAACGGCTTGCCCCTCAAAATGAGGGTGGGCATCGCGACAGGCGCGGTGGTCTCGGGCGTTATCGGCACCAAGGTACCGGCCTTCGATCTCTGGGGCGAGACCGTCAACCTGGCCAGCCGTTTGGAGTCGGAGGGCACCGAGAACTGCATTCAGGTGTCGGAAGCCACTTACTGGCAGCTTCAACACCTTTACGAGTTCGAGGACAAGGGTGAACTCATCCTCAAGGGCGGCATCAGCGCACGGGTTTATGTCCTCAAGGGACGCAAGTTATTGACCCGCCACGACGAGCCGGCGGCGGCCGACGTCAGATCGCGGCCCAGGCTGCGCACCGTCGAATAGCCGCCCTCAGGCGTCCGCCGGTTTCTCGCCCACCGTTTCGCCCTTGGCCTTGGCGGCCTCGTAGGCCTCTTTCTCCTCCGCCACCAGCTCCTTCTTCGAGAGCTTGCCGATCATCGTCTTGGGCAGTTCGTCACGGAACTCGATGTGGCGCGGGATGGCATGTTTGGCGAGCTTGTCCTTGAGGAATGCCTTCAGTTCATCGTCGTTGAGGCTTTGGCCGTCCTTCAGCTTGATGAAGGCCTTCACGGTCTGGCCGAGGTAGTCATCCGAGACGCCGATGGCCGTCACTTCCTCGATCGCCGGGTGCTGGTAGATCGCCTCCTCGACGTGGCGCGGGAAGACGTTGAAACCGCCGACCAGCACCAGGTCCTTCATACGGTCGATGATGAAGGTGTAGCCTTCGTCATCCATGTGGCCGACGTCGCCGGTGTGCAGCAAGCCGTCGATAATGGTTTCGGCGGTGGCTTCCTCGCGCCCCCAATAACCCATCATCACCTGCGGCCCCTTGATGCAGATCTCGCCGTCCTCGCCCTGGCTGACCACGCGATGGGGATCCTCGCGGTCGGTGATAACGATGCTGGTGCCAGGCACGGGCAGGCCGATGGAGGCCTCCTTGCTGACGCCCACAATCGGATTGGCCGTGGCAATGGGCGAGGATTCCGTCAGGCCGTAACCTTCAACCAGCTTGCAGCCCGAGAGTTTCTCGAAGTTCTGTTTGACCTCCACCGGCAACGGCGCGCCACCGGAAAGGCAGTACTTGATCGACGACAGATCGTACTCGTTGAGCTTCGGATAGTTGTTGATCGCCGTGTACATGGTCGGCACGCCATGGAACAGCGTCGGCTTTTTGCCGGTTATATCCTTCAGTACCGGTTCGATCTCGAAGCGTGGATGCATGATGATCTCGGCGCCAGCCGAAATCGACAGGTTCATCACCACCGTCATGGCGAAGACGTGGAAGAACGGCAGTACCGCCATCACGCGTTCCTTGCCTTCCTCCATGCCCTCGAACCACGACTCGCCCTGCAGGGTATTGGCGTAGATGTTGGTATGGCTGAGCATCGCACCCTTGGAAACGCCGGTGGTGCCGCCGGTGTACTGCAGCACGGCGATGTCCTGGTCGGGATCAATCTCCTGAGGCGTATAAGCGCCGTCGTTGTTGATCAATTGGGCGAAGGCGACGTGGGCGCTGTCATTGGGCACGCTGGCGATGTCGCCGCGTTTGAACAACGGGAAGAGCAAGCTCTTGGGGAACGGCAGAACCTCCGGCATGGTGCCGATGATCAAGGTCTTGACCCGGCTCTGCTCCAGCATGGCCTTCATTTTCGGATAGAGCACCTTGAGGTTCAGCGTCACCATGATGTCGGTGTGCGAATCCTCGATCTGGTGCAGCAATTCCTGTTCCGAATAGAGCGGACTGTAGTTCACCACCGTGCCGCCGGCCTTGAGGATGCCGTAGTAGGAAATCACGAATTGCGGACAGTTCGGCAGGAACAGGCCGACCTTGATGCCCTTGCCGACGCCGAGGCGCTGGAAGCCGGCCGCGGCACGGTCCACCAGATGTCCCATTTCGGCATATGTGTACTTCTTGCCGAGAAAGTCGAGAATGTTGTTCGATGGAAAGCGGTGCACCGCATCGTCCATCAAAGTCCAGACCGGCTTGCCGGGAAACTCCTGATCCCACTTGATGTTTTCAGGGTATTTTTTCAGCCACACGGCGTCGTTCATCGCGTCCTCCCATGCCGACAATTTGTTTGCGGACAATGTTATCGTTAGCGGGACTAGACGCACGTATGCACGCCCCCCGCTTGTTTTGCCGGTATGCTACAGCGACTGGGGTTTTTGCGCTAGGGCGCTTTCCGTTCCAACGGAAAGGCCTCGTCTCATATTTTCGAGGCGGTACAATGTGTTAGCGGCATTCAGTGTTTCAAGGAAAACTTGAAACACCCTAGATGGCGATAATTTGAAGCGGTTTATTTGCCCTGAAATTTGGCCGGGCGTTTTTCGAGAAAAGCGGCGACGCCCTCCTGGAAATCGTCGGCGGAGGCGGAATCGGCGAAGCATTCCAGTTCCATATCCAGTTGCTCGTTGAGAGAATTGCCCAAAGATGCGTGGATCAGCTGCTTGGTGTTGGCGTAGGCCCGGGTGGGCCCCGCCGCCAGGCGCTCGGCAAGCTTCATGGTTTCGGCGTCAAGCTGGTCGGCTGGCACGACACGGTTGACGATACCCAGAGCCAAGGCTTCCTCGGCATCGAAGCGGTCGCCAAGCAGCGCGATCTCCATGGCCTTCTTGGTTCCGACCAGGCGCGGCAGGGAATAGGTCGACGAGCCGTCGGGGCTGGTGCCGATCAAACTGTAGGCCAGGGTAAAGACGGCATTGTCGGCGCTGACCGTCAGGTCGCAGGCGCCGGCCAGGCTGAAACCGAAGCCGGCGACGGCGCCGCGGGTGCTGGCGATGATGGGTTTGGGCATGCGCCGCATGCACTGCATGGCCGGATGAATGGCGCCGATGAAGCGGCGGAACATGGCGCGGCGGCCCTCGCTGTCGAGCGAACGAGCCGGCGTGAAGGCGTTGATATCGCCGCCGGCACAGAAGTGATCGCCGGCGCCCTTGACGATGACGCAGCGAATGGATGTGTCGGCCTCAATGCTTTCGACCGCCTCGGTGTAGGCCACCGCCAGTTCACCGTCCAGGGCGTTGAGAAAATCCGGCCGGTTGAGAACAACCGTCATCACCGCGCCGTCTCGCTCCATCAATACGGTATCGCTCATGTCGCTCTCCAATTCGGTAGGGGTGAAAGCCAAGGCGCTTTCCGTCTTAGCGAAGACACCCTAGGCGGCGGCGCCGGTCTTCATGACCGTCCGGTATCGGAAGATACCGTTGGCGTCGACATCGCGCACCATCCGGCCCTCGTTGATCAGCTTGTGGGCATGAGCCAGCGCTTCGGCCATGGCCATGAAAATGCTTTGTCCCTTAAGCGGACGCTTGAACAACAGCGGCAGCGTTTCATAGACGCTCATCGGCGTCTGGCAATGTTCGATCAGGATGTCGCAGCGTTCGTCATGATGGGCGATCAATTCGTCGATGCGCTCATGCAGGCCGTAAAAGGGTTTGCCGTGGGCCGGCAGCACCAGAGTGTCCTTGGGCAGGCTCTTGAACGTCGCCAGCGACGTGACGTATTCGGTCAACGGATCGGCATCGGGCTCGCTGGGGTAGACCCCGATGATCGGGCTGATGCGCGGCAACACCTGGTCACCGGCAATGAGAACGCCTTTTTCCGCCGAGTAGTGACAGATGTGCTCAGGCGCATGGCCCAGCCCTTCCATGGCGCGCCACTCGCTGCCGGCGAAGTTTTCGACGTCGCCGTCCTGGATGCGACGGTAGCCGAAGGGCAGTTCGTAAACGCCCTTGGCGAAATTGCCGTATCCGGCGGTGCGGAAAATCTCAACCAGATCTTCGGGCAAGCCCAGTTGGCGATGAAATTCGATCACCGGGTCGGGCGGCACTTCGCTGGCGCTCAACGTCAGCAGGCGCGCCAGGAACCAATCGGAGCGCGACATCGCGACCTCGGCGTCCCATTTCTCGGTAAACCAGCCGGCCAGGCCGATGTGGTCGGGATGCAGATGCGTAACGTAGACCCGTTTGACCGGCCGCCCGCCCAGCGTCTTGTCCATCACGGTCTGCCACAGCTCCTGGATCTCGCGCGTGTTCAGGCCGGTGTCGATGACGCTCCAGCTATCGCCGTCGTCGGCCAGCCACAGGTTGATGTGGTTGAGGTCGAGTGGCAGCGGCATGCGCACCCAGTGAAGGCCGGGGGCGACTTCCATGGTTTCGCCTGGCTCCGGCAGGTCGGCGAACGGATAATCAACGGTTTGGGACAAGAGCACTCTTTCCGGTCATGTTGTGATGGCAAAAGTCGTGCGGCGGCGCGCAACGAAGGTCATGGTAGCTTGACGTTAACGTAAACGTCAAGCTACGGGCTGGAAAAGATCCCGATTTTAGCCCGCCATTTGCTCCACATCGATGGCGAAGGTGGCGTCGGCGCCGCCGGTCACGGGACCGATAAGGGCCGCAACCATGGGCAGCTGCTGCTCGGCAAAGAACCGCGCCGTCGCGATCTTGGCCGCCAGGAAACCGGCATCGCCGTCGCCCGCATCCAACCGCCGCTGGGCGGCCAGGGCGGAGACACCCATCATCCAGCCGCCCGACACCAGGCCGAACATGCGGAGATAGTTCGTAGCGCCGACGCCCGGAGCGCGCGGGTCTTCGCCGCCGCCGCCGGTATACCAGTCGGTCGCTTCGGCCAGAGCCATACGGGCCGCCGTCAGATGGCCGCCGATCACCGCCAGTTCTTCGCCGCCGGCCGCCAAGTCGCCTTCGACACTTGCGATATCGGTGAAGAACTTCGTGACGGTCTCACCGCCCGCGAGCGGCAGCTTGCGTCCCACCAGATCCAACGCCTGGATACCGTTGGTGCCTTCGTAAATTGGTGCGATGCGAGCGTCGCGGTAATACTGCGCCGCCCCGGTTTCCTCGATGAAGCCCATGCCGCCGTGGATCTGCACGCCCAGCGAGGCGACATCGACGCCGATATCCGTGCTCCAGGCCTTGACGATGGGGGTCAGCAGCGCGACGCGGTCGTCGGCTTCCTGACGCACCGTCTCGTCGTCGGCGTGAGCGGCGATATCGTTCTGCGCGCCGACGTGATAGGCCACCGCCCGGCTCGCCTCGGTCAGCGCCTTCATGGTCATCAGCATGTGGCGCACGTCGGCATGGTGGATGATGGTTGCGTCCTTCGGCCCGCCGACGGCGCGGCCCTGAACGCGTTCCTTGGCGTAGGCCAGGGCGTGCTGGTAGGCGCGTTCGGCAATCGCCACACCTTCCATGCCGACACCGAAGCGGGCGTTGTTCATCATCGTGAACATGCAGCGCATGCCGCCGTTCTCCGGTCCCACCAGATAACCGACCGCTCCCTCGTTGTCGCCGTAAGACATCACCGCCGTCGGACTGGCGTGAATGCCCAGTTTGTGCTCCAGGGAGACGCATCTGAGATCATTGCGTTCGCCCAGGCTGCCGTCCTCGTTGATCAGGTACTTGGGCACGATGAAGCAGGAAATGCCCTTGGTGCCGCCCGGGGCATCGGGTAGGCGCGCCAGCACCAGATGGATGATGTTTTCCGAGAGCTCGTGTTCGCCCCAGGTGATGAAGATCTTGGTGCCCTTGATGAGAAAGCTGCCGTCGGGCCGGGGCTCCGCCTTGGTCCGGACAGCGCCGACATCGGAACCGGCCTGCGGTTCCGTGAGGTTCATGGTGCCCGACCACTCGCCGCTGATCATTTTTTCGAGATACGTCGTCTTCTGCTCGGGCGTGCCGTGGTGGCTGATCAGGTCGATGCTGCCCTGGGACAGCAGCGGCAACAGGCTGTAGGCCATGTTCGACGAGGCCAGCATTTCGTTGACCGGCACACTGAGGCTCCAGGGCAGGCCTTGGCCGCCGTACTCGGGATCGAGCGCCAGGCCGCACCAGCCACCCTCGACGAACTGGGCGTGGGCTTCGGCGAAACCGTCGGGATTGACGACGACGCCGTTCTCCAGCCGGCTGCCCTGTTCGTCGCCCGGCTTATTGAGCGGTGAGAGCACGTTGGCGGCCAGTTTTCCGGCCTCCTCCAACACGGCGTCGACAAGGTCCGGCGTGGCCTCGCCATAGCCGGGCAGGGCGTTGATTTCATCGAGCTTGGCGATTTCATCGAGAACGAAGCGCATCTCGCGCAGGGGGGCGGCGTACTCGGTCATTTTGGGAGCCTCCGGACAGCGGCGATTATCCTAAATCTGAAACAGTGGTAATATCGCACCTCACCCGGCGCAAGCAAGTACGCGGATCAACTCCCTTGGCAACGACGCATTCGGATCATCAGCCGAGCCCCCCTCTCGGCATTCAGACGGCCAACGCCGAAACCATCGCGCAGGCCGCGGCGATCCTGCGTGCGGGCGGCTTGGTGGCGTTTCCCACGGAGACTGTTTACGGCCTGGGCGCCGATGCCCTCAGCGAAGCCGCCGTCGCCGCCATCTTCAAGGCCAAGGGACGGCCCGCCTACAATCCGCTTATTTGCCACGTGCCGGATATCCGGTCGGCCGAGGAACTGGGCCTGTTCGACGACCGCGCCCGCCAGGTCGCCGAGGCGTTCTGGCCCGGCGCCCTGACATTGGTCGTCAAACGCAACCCGCGCAGTTCAGCAGCCGAAGCCGTCAGCGCCGGTCTCGACACCATCGCCATCCGCATGCCGGATCATGAGCTTGCCTTGAACCTGCTGAGGGAAACCGGACGCCCCCTGGCCGCCCCCAGCGCCAACACATCCGGCGCCGTCAGTCCGACGACGGCGGCCCACGTCCAGCGCAGCCTGGGCGAGGCCGTCGACATGATCCTGGACGGCGGTCCCTGCCGGGTAGGCGTCGAATCGACCGTCCTCGCCCTGACCTCCGCGACGCCCTTGCTGTTGCGGCCGGGGGGCGTGACGCTGGGCAGCCTGGAAGCGTCCATCGGCCCCGTCGCCCTGCACACCGGTGAGAGTGTAACCAAGCCGCAAGAACAGGGTCTGATGTCTCCCGGCCTCCTCGACAGCCACTATGCGCCCCAATTACCTGTCCGTCTCAACGCCGGAACGGTCGGTCCAGGCGAGGCCGCCCTGGCCTTCGGCACGGCTACCCCGGACAACGCGGGCATCGTCCTCAACCTCAGCGCGGCGGGCGATTTGGACGAGGCGGCCGCCAATCTTTTCCGTTTTCTCCATGAACTCGACAACGATCAACATACCGGCATCGCCGTCGTGCCGATCCCGGAGCGCGGCATCGGCCGCGCCATAAACGACCGATTACGCCGCGCCGCCGCGCCGCGGTAATAGGCCAACAGCTTGCCCGTCCGGCCCAGATGGATTACATCCAAGGCATGAACATTCTGCCCAAGCCCATTTCCAGCAGCGTTCTCGACCGGCTGAAATCGGCGGTCGGCCCGGGCGGCTGGACGGACGATCAGGATGAGATCGCGCCCTACGTCAAGGAGGACAGGGGTCTGTTCGTCGGCGCCTCACCCTTGATGATGAAGCCGGCGAACAGTGACGAGGTCGCCGCCATTCTGGCGCTATGTTCGGAGACCGAAACGCCTGTCGTCCCCCAGGGCGGCAACACCAGCCTCGTCGGAGCCAGCATTCCCCACCCCACCAACAACGAAATTATCCTCAGTCTCAGGCGGCTGAACCGGATCCGGGAACTCGATCCCATCGGCAATACCATCACGGTGGAGGCCGGCTGTATCCTGGCCGACGTCCAGGCGGCGGCGGCCGACGTGGATAGATTGTTCCCCTTGAGCCTGGGCGCCGAGGGAAGCTGCCGGATCGGCGGCAATCTTTCGACCAACGCCGGCGGCACCAATGTGCTGCGCTACGGCAACGCCCGCGACCTGGCGTTGGGTCTCGAGGTCGTGCTGCCCGACGGCCGAAAGATCGACGACCTGAAGACGCTGCGCAAGGACAACACCGGCTACAGCCTGAAAAACCTCTTTATCGGCGCCGAAGGCACGCTCGGCGTCATCACGGCCGCCGCGCTCAAGCTGTTCCCGATGCCGCACGAAGTCGTCACGACCTTTGCCGCCGTACCCCATGTTGCGGCGGCGGTGGATTTGCTGGGACGGGCACGGGGCGTCGTCGGCGACGCCGTCACGGCGTTCGAACTGATGCCGCGCCGGGCCATCGAAATTGCCTGCAAACACAGCGACGGCTGCCGCGATCCCCTGGAAAATGACCATGAGTGGTATGCCCTGGTTGAAATTTCATCGCCGGGCGGAGAAGTGAGCCTGCGGCCGGCCTTCGAAACCGCCTTGTCGGCGGCCATCGACGACGGCGTTGTGGAGGATGCCGTGATCGCCCAAAGCAAGGCCCAAGCCGCGACCTTGTGGCGCCTGCGTGAAACCCTGCCGGAGGCGCAGAAACCGGAGGGCGCCAGCGTCAAACACGACGTCTCCGTGCCGATCTCCAATATCTCCGAAATGATCGCCGAAGGGTCGATGGCGGTTGAGGATTTCGTTCCGGGCGTGCGGCCCCTGCCCTTCGGACACGTCGGCGACGGTAACGTCCACTTCAATTTTTCCCGCCCGCTAGACATGGCGGACGACGATTTCATGGCCCGCGCCAAGGAAATCCACCGCATCATTCACGACATCGCTCACGGCTTGGGCGGATCGATCAGCGCCGAACACGGCCTGGGCCGGGCCAAGCGCGAGGAAATCAAGCGCTACAAGGATCCGGTTGCACTCGACCTGATGCGCCAGATCAAGGGTCTGATCGACCCGAAGGGGATCATGAACCCCGGCAAAGTTGTCTAACGGCGGCCCCGCCCAAACACGCTGGCTGGCGGTAGCGCTGTGCGTTGCCGCCGGCATGGTGGGATCGATGCAAGCCGGTAAGACGCCGCCGGCACTAGGGTTGCTGCGCGCCGAGTTTGATCTCGGTATGACGGCGGCCGGTTGGGTCGTTTCCCTGCTCTCCGTCATCGCCGCCACCATCGGCATTCTGTCGGGCAGCGTTTCGGACCGCATCGGCAACCGGCGCATGATCATCATCTGCCTCGGCCTGATCAGCCTGGGCAACGTCATCGGCGCCCTCTCGCACAGCACGGCGCTTTTGCTGATCTCGCGCGTCGTCGAGGGCTTCGGTTTCGTCGGCATCGTCGTCAGCGCCCCGAGCGTGCTGATGCGCGCCGCCTCGGCCCGCCACCAAAAGCTCGTCTTCGGTATGTGGGGCGCCTACATGCCCGCCGGCATGGCGCTGATGATGGCCGCAGCACCCTTGCTGCTGGAACCGTTCGGCTGGCGGGAGCTTTGGTTCGCCAACGCCGTCATCGCCGCCCTGTTCGGTGTGATGTTCTACGCCATCACCAAGACCATGACGCCGGCGGCCCCGCCCTCGGAACGGGTCGCCATCGGTCCTGCCGTCGTCGCCGTTTTGGGAGCTTTTGGGCCGTGGCTGTTGGGCCTCACGTTTATGGCTTATTCCATGCAGTGGATCGCACTGATGGCCTGGCTGCCCACCTTCATGACGGAGACCATCGGCGCCTCCATCGCCGACGCCGCCTTGGTCACGGCGCTGGTGGTCTTCCTGAACGTTCCCGGCAATTTATTCGGCGGCTGGGTGCTGCAAACGGGCGCACCGAGATGGTCTTTGCCGGCCACCGCCGCCGTCGCCATGGCGGCCTGCGCCTATGGCATCTTCGTCGCCGATATCCCCGATGGCTGGCGCATCGGCCTGGCGCTCTTTTTCTCGTTCATCGCCGGACTGGTGCCGCCGACCTTGTTCGCCGGCGCCGGTATGCACAGCCCCAGCCCGGCACTGATCGCCACGACCAACGGCGTCATCATCAACGGCGCCAATATCGGCGTTTTGCTCGGTCCGCCGATATTGGGCGCGATCATCGGCGCCTACGGCGGCTGGGAGTCTTCCATGCTGATGATGGGCGCGCTGGGCGTGATGGGATTGACGACGTCGCTGTTGCTCGGCTATGTCGAGCGCGGAAAATAGAAAGGCGCTTGGTTTCATGAAGTACATGTTTTTTGACGATTTCGAGGTCGGACAAAACTTCCGTACCCAGGGCAAGACGTTCAGCGAAACGGAAATCCTGCAATTCGGCCTGATCTACGACCCGCAGCCTCTGCACATGGATATTGAAAGCGCCAAGCAGGGTGCCTTCGGCGGGCTGATCGCCAGCGGCTTTCATACCCTGTCGATGTGTTTCAGCCTGTTCGTGCGCCTGGGCATTCTGGAAAAAGCCAACATGGGTTCACCGGGCCTTGATGACGTGCGCTGGCTCATCCCCGTACGTCCGGGCGACACGCTTTGGTCCGAAGCCGAGGTCACCGAAATCATCCCGTCCAAATCCAAACCCGACCGCGGCCTCGTGGCCATGCAGCACCGCATGGTGAACCAACGCGACGAGGTCGTCATGACGGTCAGCTGCAAGCACTTCGTAAGCCGGGAACCCTTGGACAATCTCAACCACTAGGGGGCGCTAGCGCGGCTCGCCGTCCTTGATCTTACGGTACCACCAGGACACGTCGTGCCAGGCGCCGAACTTGTAACCGACGCTGGGAAAGGTGCCGATCGAACTGAACCCCGCCGATTGATGCAGCGCCACACTGCCGTCGTTCGGCAGCGCGATGCCGGCGAAGGCATGGAAGAACTCAAGATCGCGCAGCACCTCGAATAGCCGGTCGTAAAGCCGCGCGCCGATTCCCATGTTGCGGAAATCGGCATGCACGTAGACCGAGGTTTCGACCGAATAACGATACGCTCCCCTCGGCCGGTGCGGGGTGGCGTAGGCGTAGCCCGAAATTCGCGAACCGGTCTCTCCGACCAGCCAGGCATGCGTCTCACCGACCCGCTTGATGCGGCCGGCAAACTCTTCCTCGGTCGGGCATTCCAGTTCGAAGGAAATCACCGTCTCCTCGACGATCGGCCGGTAGATCGACGTCAATTCGGAGGCGTCCCCCGGCGTCGCCCGCCTGATTTCCAAATCCGACATTTTGCCCCCCGATCACTGTTCGGGCCTAGTGAAAATCGGATAATCGCCCAACGCAAGCCGAATTGGAAAAGGCGTCCGGGAACGATACGCCTTGACAATCCCCCGCCGAAGCCACATATAGCGGCCAGCGACACTCCCTATCAGTTTGAATTTTGATCGCTCGCCGGCCGAATTGTTGTTCGGACCTGCACAGTTTTCTTTCCGACATATATGGACGTTTCGTTAGACGGGGCTTTGCCGTGGGCAGAGCGCGTCGTTCGTGCATGCATTGTGCGGCACACCCCGCCGCCCCGATGTCGGGGCCGCGGTACGACCATATTATCGAGAAAGAAAAAAAGACTATGACAGACTTTTCGGGCCTTGAATTGGCCCAACCCATCCTTCGTGCCGTATCGGACGAAGGCTACACCACCGCTACACCCATCCAGGCCAAATCCATCCCGCCGCTGCTGCAGCAGCGCGACCTCTTGGGCGTGGCCCAAACCGGAACCGGCAAGACGGCGGCCTTTGCGCTGCCCCTGTTGCACCGCCTGGCGAAAAACGCCGGCAAGCCCCGGAGCCGCAAGCCGCGCGGCCTGATCCTGGCGCCGACCCGCG
Organism: uncultured Rhodospirillaceae bacterium; assembly: GCA_964528595.1. Taxonomy (GTDB): domain Bacteria; phylum Pseudomonadota; class Alphaproteobacteria; order UBA2966; family UBA2966; genus CAYFKJ01. The sequence goes on along the minus strand of CAZGTM010000064.1, from coordinate 8,540 downwards.
AACTAGCCGTGCAGATCGGCGACAGCTTCAGAACCTACGGCCGCCATCTTCGGGTGCACACCACAACCGTCTTCGGCGGCGCCTCCATCCGCCCGCAGATCAAGGGCCTTGCCCGCGGCGTCCATGTCCTGGTCGCCACGCCGGGCCGGCTGATGGATTTAATGAACCAGGGTCACGTGCAACTGGACGCGGTCGAGGTTTTCGTCCTCGACGAAGCCGACCGCATGCTCGACATGGGTTTCATCCGCGACGTGAAGAAAATCGCCGCCTGCCTGCCCGAGGTCCGCCAAACCGTGCTGTTCTCGGCCACCATGCCGAAATCGGTTCAGGGGCTGGCCGACGGCCTGCTGCACGATCCGGTCCGGGTCGAGGTTGCCCCCGCCGCCACGACCGCGGAAAAGGTGGAGCAACGCATTCTGTTCGTGCCGAAAGACAAGAAGCGGGCCCTGCTCGCCGAGGTGCTGGACGACCAGGATATCGAACGCGTCCTCATCTTCACCCGCACCAAGCGCGGCGCCGACCGAGTCGCCCGGCACTTGCACCAGGCCGGCATCCGCTCGGACGCGATCCACGGCAACAAGGCGCAAAATGCGCGGCAGCGGGCCCTCAAGGGCTTCCGCAACGGGCGTATCCGGGCCCTGGTGGCGACCGACATCGCCGCCCGCGGCATCGACGTTGAGGGCGTTACCCACGTCATCAACTTCGAACTGCCCAACGAACCGGAGAGCTACGTGCACCGCATCGGCCGCACGGCCCGCGCCGGCGCCGACGGCGTCGCCATTTCCTTTTGCGACCACGATGAGCGCGCCTATCTGCGCGATATCGAAAAGACCATCCGCCAGAGCGTGCCGGTATTCGAGGATCACGCTTATCATGCCGCCGAGATCGCCAACGATCCGGGCCCGGCCAAGAAGGGCCCGCAGCGCAAAAAGCGCCCCGGTCAGCGGCGCCGCAAGTTTCAGCACAACCGGCGCAGCGCCAACGACAGGGCGGCCTGACCGGCGAACCATCGGAAAACCGATCTCGGCGATCAATCCCGGATCGCCGGAGGTAGAAAGCTGGGTCCGGGACGTCACATCCGACGCATCGTGAATTCCGGGCTTAGCTGACGGGCGGCTTCGCATGGGCTATCATGCCGCGTTACAAGCCGTTTCTTACGAATCCGTCCGCTTGGGAAAGGCTGATTTGTGGCGACAGCCCTCGCAGTACAGCAAGAATTTGCCGGCCGCCTGTGGGGCAACGATCCGGATATCGATTATGAAAACCGGATGGTTGCCATCGCCTGTGTCGGCTTCGATGACGCCGGGGCCGAAGCGGCCGGTGCTGACTTACTCTGGCTGAAAAAACAAGCTGAGGCGGGCGGCGGCATTGTGGTCGATAGCAACTGGCCCGCCCAGGTGATCGTGTTTCCCACCATGAGCGACGCCATGCCCTGCCTTGCCCGCCTGCACAAGCGCTGGGGCGGGCGCATCCGATCCGGCGTCAATTTGGCGGAATTCAGGGCTGGGCCGAACGGCGGACCGGGTGGCGGATCGGCATTTGCGCGAACGTTGATGGAACGAAGCGAACCGGGCGGCATGTGCCTCTCGGCCGTGGTGGAAAGCCGGCTCACGTCACGTGTCAAGGCGGGCGAGATCGGCGGCGCGGAACGCAGTAGTTTGCGGTTGAAAGTGCTGCTGGCCCTCCAACTAGCTGCTCTGCTCGCCTACTTCCTTGGCTGGTACTACGGCATCTACTGGCGGATCGCCTACTTCCTTGAACACGGAAAGTACCCCTGCTGGCCCGAATGGGCGTGCGGCTGACGGTCCGGTATGCTTCACCGCATCCTGGCCGACGGCGTCCTTGCCCTGCATCTGATGTTTATTCTCTATGTCTTGCTCGGCGGTTTCATGGCGCTGCGCTGGCCCCGGACCGCGTGGGTCCACGTACCGGTATTCATCTGGGGCGGCATGATCGAAATCGGCGGATGGGCTTGCCCCCTCACCTACCTCGAGGTCGCACTTAGGAGCGAAAGCGCCGCCGCGGGCTACCGGACGAGTTTCGTCGAGCACTACCTATTGCCGGTCATCTATCCCGGCCTGCTGTTTCCGGAAGGCATTCCCAGAGGTTTTTATATCGCCTTGGGCGTCTGCGTGTTGGCGCTCAATGGCATCGTCTACTGGCGCCTTTGGCGCCGCCGGCATCAGCCTTTGGCGTCGACCGAATAGACGATCACTGATTCGTTGACGCCCTTCAGTTCCATCTCGCCCATGGAACTGAATTCCGCCGGCCTTCCGGTCGAAAGTTCCCTCACCAGGTTCGACACGGCGATGCCGCCGTCGTCCGCCTTGTCACAAAGCCGGGCGGCGATCTGGACCGTCGTGCCGAACAGGTCGCCGTCTTCCTGAATGGGCGTGCCGGCGTTGATGCCGATGCGGATCTGCAGGGGAATGTCGCCGGCGGTATCGTTGAACTTGTCGATGCCCTTCATCATGGCGAGCGAGGCGTCGACGGAATTGGCAACCGATTTGAACGACGCCATGATGCCGTCGCCGGTGTGCTTGACTTCCGTACCGGCGAAATTTCTCAGTTCAGAGCGCACGATCTTGTTGTGGGCGCGGACGATCTTCTGCATCGCGTCGTCGCCGTGGTTCTGGGTTAATTTCGTCGAGCCCACGATATCGGTGAACATGACCGCCATGGGGGCGCCGGCATCGGCTTTGTCGGCGGAGGTATTCCATGATTCCAAGGCGGCCTTGAGCGTCGTCGCGACATTCATTTCGTCGTCGTCGAAAAAACGTTCCATGGCTGCGCCGCCGGCCCGGAACATGTCGCAATATTTGGGTTCGAGTAGATATTCCTCGTATTTTTCGCCGAATTGGCGCGCCATTTTCTTGTCGGTACCCAACACCGACACGCATTGTTCCAGGACTTTGACGAATTGATTATGACTGAGGTTCGATTGGCGGGACTGCGCCTCCGCGGCGCCTGCCAGGAACAGATGGCAGCCGAAGCGATTGACGCCGTCCAGTTTGATGCCCTGGTCCATGAGGCCTTCCAGGGCGCCACCCAAGAATTTCATCATATTAACGCTGGAATCCTTGACCTCTTCGGTATTCGCGACTTCCTCTTCGTCTTCTTCGCCGGCGTCTTGGTCCTCGGCTTCCTCGCTCTCCCCTGCTTCCTCAGCTTCCGTTTCTTCCTGCTCGGAATCCTCCGCCTTTTCTTCCTCGCCTTCGGCCGCCTCCTGATCACCCTCTTCGCCAGAGGCCTCCTTTTTCTTTTGCTTCTTTTTGTCTTTTCGGTCCTTTTCCGCCGCCTCGACACGCTTTTGGAACTCGGATTTTTCTTCTTTTGGCGGAGGCGCTTTGGCGCCGTCACCGCTGCTGGTCAGCCATTCCTTGAGATAGCTGCGCTCGATCGGCGAGATGAAAACGTAGGCGAGCGAAAGGAAGGAGAACAGAAATGTTCCCACGAAAATCAATATGGATTGCGCCTGCATACTCATGGGGTCTGCTCCATGCTCTGGCTTAGCCGAATATTCCCTCGGAATACAAGTACGTCATGACAAACGCGAGGCCCAAACTGACCACGGTGATCAACAAGATTTTCATGAAGATTGTGGCGATCGGATTTTTTCCCGCCGGACGGGCTCCGGCCGCCGACTTCTTTTTCTTCTTCCCGGCCTTGGGAACGTCCCATTCTTCCTCTTCGTCGCCGCCAAATCCCCTGTCGGCAAACGGGCGGTCGTCGATCTCGACCTCGAAATCCCCCATGCCGCCGCCGCCACCACCGCCGCTTTCGGCGACCGTTGCGCGTATCGACTCCGTGGAAAACACCGTGGATTCGACAGTTGAGTTGTCACTTTCGTTATAGGTTTCCTTGACGACCTTAACGGCTTCAACCGAGGGGTTGTCGTGCATGGATTTGGCGTCGTCGATGGCGACTTGACGCTCCATGTTCGTATAGCGTTGTTCGATCGTCCAACGCCCACTTTGCTTGACGTAAACCTCGTAACTGACTTCAGCCAAGGTCTCCCCTCCCACGGCCGCCGCGGCACTCTTGCTGAGCTTCGACTAACTGCAATTTGTTCCAAATATGGCCAAGTGGATGGAGTTTCTCCGCTTCCATGTCGTTTTGCAAGTGCGACGCATGGGTCATTTTCATAAATTAAAATGATTCTATAATGGTTTTTTCTGGAGGCTTGGCCGCCGCAGCGCTAATATCCGGAAATTGTTGGGTAGGCCAACAATTAATATTTTGGCTCGCAAACGCTAATTGTCGGGTCGAGAGGTGGAGCAGGAGTGGGATGGAACGCTCGTTCAAGAAAGAAGTCCAGTCGCTGAAACTGGGGCAGGGCGATGTCTTCCACGGCGAGGGAATTCTCGCCGTCACTAAGGCGCTGTTGCAGTCCGGCGTGTCCTATGTCGGCGGCTACCAGGGCGCGCCAGTCTCCCACCTGATGGACGTATTGGCAGACGCCCAGGAAACGTTGGACGATTTGGGCGTACATCTCGAAACCTGCGGGAACGAGGCGGGCGCCGCCGCCATGTTGGGCGCCTCCATCAACTATCCCCTGCGCGGCGCGGCCACCTGGAAATCGACGGTAGGCACCAACGTCGCCTCGGATGCGCTGTCGAACCTGTCGTCGGCCGGCGTCAAAGGCGGCGCGCTGATTATCATCGGCGAGGATTACGGCGAGGGCTCGTCCATCATCCAGGAGCGCAGCCACGCCTTCGCCATGAAATCGCAGATGTGGTTGCTCGACCCGCGTCCCAACCTGCCGATGATCGTCGACATGGTCGAACGGGGATTCGAACTGTCCGAGGCCAGCAATACACCGGTCATGCTGGAGCTGCGCATCCGCGCCTGCCACGTCCACGGCAGTTTTGCCGCCAAGGACAATGTCGCACCCCAGTTCTCCCGCCGTCAGGTGATGGAGAACCCGGACTTCGACTTCGAGCGGATCTGCCTGCCGCCGTCGACTTACGCCCAGGAAAAGCACAAGATCGAACAGCGTCTGCCGGCGGCCATCAAATACATCCGCGAGCACAAGCTGAACGAGGTCTTTCCCGGCGAGCACGACGATATCGGCATCATCGTGCAGGGCGGCCACTACAACGGCGTGATCCGCGCCCTGCAGCAATTGGGATTGGCGGACGTTTTCGGTGAAAGCCGCGTGCCGATCTATGTCCTCAACGTGACCTATCCCCTGCTTGACAGCGAATTCACCGAATTCTGCACCGGCAAACGGGCCGTCCTGGTGGTCGAGGAGGGCCAACCCGATTACATCGAACAGGCCGCCCACGCCTTCCTCCGCAAGGCCGACATCAACACCACGCTGGTCGGCAAGGATGTTCTGCCGATGGCGGGCGAATACACGGCGGAGACGCTGTTGCAGGGCTTAACCAGTTTTATCGAAGGTAGTCTGCCCAATGGTGTCGAGACCGGCACCATCGGCGAGGCCGCCGACCGTATCAGCGGCTACAAGGCGCGGGCTACGGAACTACTGGGCGGCCCGGTGCCCCCGCGCCCGCCAGGTTTCTGCGTGGGCTGTCCCGAACGACCGGTGTTCACCGCCATGAAACTGGTGCAGAAGGACACCGGCCCGTTCCATGTCTCCTCCGATATCGGCTGTCACACATTTTCGACACTGCCGCCGTTCAGTATCGGCAATTCCGTTCTGGGTTACGGTCTCGGCCTGTCGGCGTCGACCGGCGTGGCGCCTGCCATGGGCAAACGCGTCGTTAGCATCATGGGCGACGGCGGCTTTTGGCACAACGGCCTGAACAGCGGCGTTTCCAACGCCATCTTCAACCGTGACGATTCGATCCTGGTGATATTCAACAACGGTTATACCTCCGCCACCGGGGCGCAGCACATCCCCTCGACGGGCACCAACGCGAGGCTCGAACCGACCGGCCAGAATATCGTCGAAGCCCTGAAGGGCGTCGGCGTCAAATGGCTCAAGCGGGTGCACACCTACCACGTCTCGGAGATGAAGAAGACGTTGCACGACGCCATGACCACCAAACAGGGCGGCCTCAAGGTGATCATTGCCGACGGCGAGTGCATGCTGGCGGTCCAGCGCAAGAAGAAGCCGGCCGACCGCAAGGCGGTGGCTGAGGGCAAGCGTGTGGTGCGCCAGCGCTTCGGCGTTGACGAAGACGTCTGCACCGGCGATCACAGTTGCGTCCGCCTCTCCGGCTGTCCCTCGCTGACCATCCAACCGAGCGGCGATCCGCTCAAACCCGACCCCGTGGCACAGGTCAATCAGGGCTGCGTCGGTTGCGGCCTGTGCGGCGAGAACGCCCACGCCGCGACCTTGTGCCCGTCATTCTACCGCGCCGAGGTCGTGCAAAATCCGACCGCCTTCGACCGCTTCGCCGAGCGCTTCCACCAGCGCGTGTTGGGCTGGTTCGGCGCCGACCGAAACGACCCCGCGGCCATCGGTCAAACCGGAGAAGCGGCATGACCGATCAGGCCCAAAGCAGTGACTTGCCGCAGCGGCCCGTCAGTATTCTGATCGCGGCGCTGGGCGGCGAAGGCGGCGGCGTCCTCACCAGTTGGCTGGTGGCGGCGGCGGAACGGGAAAACTATGTCGCCCAAAGCACTTCCATCCCCGGCGTCGCCCAGCGCACCGGGGCGACGACCTACTTCGTCGAGATCTATCCGGTTCCGACGGACGTACTGGGCGAAAAGCGGCCTGTCCTTACCTTACTGCCCAGTCCCGGCGGCATCGATATCATGGCTGCGTCGGAGTTGCTGGAAGCGGGCCGGGCCATGCAGAATGGCTTCATCACGCCGGACCGCACCACCCTGATCGCCTCGACCCACCGGGTTTACGCCACGCTGGAGAAAATGCACTTGGGCGACGGCCGCTTTGAGGCCAAGCGCGTCATCGCCGCGGCGCAGGAAATGGCGCTGAGCGGTATTCTCTTTGACATGGGCGAGGTCGCCCAACTATCGGGCAGCATAATCAACGCGGTGTTGCTTGGCGCGATGGCGGGCTCCGGACGTTTGCCGATGAAGCGCGAAACGCTGGAAGACACGATCCGCGAGGGTGGCATTGCCGTCGATGCCAACTTAAAGGGTTTCGCTGCGGGCTTCGCACTCGCCTCGGCGGGCACGCCTGCGCCCGAGGTCAGCGAACCCGCCACCGGTCACGTAGCGGCTGAACTCGACGCCGGCGCCCTGGCCGAACGCGTCGACCGCGAGTACCCGGGAACGGCCTTGGCCATGGTCCGCGAAGGCGTGGCCCGGCTGATCGACTATCAGGATCCGGCTTATGCCGGTCTGTTCCTGGACCGTCTTGACGCCGTCAGGGGGCTGGACGGTGAGAACGGCGGTGAGACGCACGGTTTTGACCTGACGGTCGCGGCAGCCAAGGCCCTGGCCCACTGGATGGCGTTCGAGGATGTCGTTCGCGTCGCCGACCTCAAAACGCGGCCGGAACGGCTGGCGCGCATCCGCGAAGAAGCCGGCGCCGGCGAGGATGAACCCGTCGTGATCGTCGACTACCTCAAACCGGGTCTCGAGGAGATATGCTCGATCCTGCCCGGCTTTGTTTCCCGGCCCCTGCTCGCGTGGGCGGAAAAGCGCGGCAAGCTTGATGCCTTCAACATCGGACTTCACATCAAGACCAGCGGCGCTCTGGGCTACGCTTTGCTGCGCACCGTTTCCAAGTTGAAGAAGTGGCGTCGGCGCGGCCACCGCTACGCCGCTGAACAGGCGCTGATCGAGCGCTGGCTCAACGCCGTCAAAGCCGCCATCCCGGCAGATCGGGAACTGGCGCGTGAAATCATCGATTGCGCGCGCCTGGTCAAAGGCTATGGCGAAACCCACCGCCGCGGCGTCGGCAATCTGACCGGTATTTTCGACACTCTTGTCGAGCCCGGGCTTGAAATCCCGGCCCCCGGGCTGGCGATGCGGATTGCCGATGCCCGGGAATCGGCTTTGGCCGATGCCGAGGGTCTGAGCTTGGCGGTGCAACTAGGACTGCAACCGCAAATCCTCAATAACGCGGCCGAATAACGCGAAAGATGAGGTTGGTATACTTCGAATATTCCGTCTAGACTGACCGGGTAATGCCAACCGGCGATCTGAGGGGGCGCGGGAGGGTAAGTGTTTGGTAGCGAGTGATCCAGTAGCTGGATCCGCCAAAACCATCATGGCTGTGGATGACGATCAATCCATGATCGTTTTCATCGGGGCAATCATGAGGGAGCGCGGCTACAATTTCGTTGGCGCCCGTAATGGCCGGGAATGCCTGGAAATTATCGATGACGTTCGACCGGACGTGTTGTTGCTGGACATCAACATGCCCGAAATGGACGGCTTCGAGACCTGCCGACGTTTGCGCGCCGAACATCCCAACATCGCCATCCCCGTCCTGTTCCTGACCGGCAACGACGCCCGCGAAAGCCTGGCCGACGCCATCGCCGCGGGGGGCGCGGAGTACCTTTCTAAACCGATCGATTCCGAAGTGCTTTCGACACGGGTCGAATACTGGCTGTCCCTGATCTAGTAGACCAGGAAGACTTGAGTCTCAAAGGTTAAGG
>CAZGTM010000063.1:0-21377 GCA_964528595.1 uncultured Rhodospirillaceae bacterium | reverse complement strand
GGCGGATAGCGGCCCCGTTCCGCAATAGACCGATCAAGGACGATGTGGCCGTCAAGAATACCGCGCACCGCGTCCGCGACAGGTTCGTTGTGATCGTCGCCTTCGACGAGAACCGTAAACAAGCCCGTTATCGTGCCTTCTCCGGTTCCCGGTCCGGCGCGCTCCAACAGCTTCGGCAATTCGGCAAAAACGGTTGGCGTGTAGCCCTTGCTAGCCGGTGGTTCTCCGCCCGTGAGGCCAATCTCGCGCTGCGCCATGGCAAACCGCGTAACGCTGTCCATCAGGCACAAGACCTGATAATCGAGGTCGCGGAAGTATTCCGAAAGCGTCAGCGTGAGATAACCGGCCTGCCGCCTCATCAAAGCAGATTCGTCCGAGGTCGCCACGACCACAACGGAATGCCTCAGCCCCTCCTCTCCCAAATCGTCCTGGATGAATTCCTGAACTTCGCGGCCGCGTTCCCCGACAAGGCCGATGACATTGACGTTCGCCGAGGTGTATCGCGCCAGCATGGAAAGCAAAATGGACTTACCGATACCGGATCCTGCAAATATGCCCATGCGTTGTCCGAGACAACAAGTGAGGAAGGTATTGATGACTTTGACGCCGAGATCGATTTTGCCCCCGGTGCGCTTTCTTTTGGCGGCCGGCGGCGGTTCAGCACGGACGCGGTAGCCTACGTTGCCCCGCAACAAAGGCGGTCCGCCGTCCAGCGGTTCCCTCATCGCGTTAACGATCCTACCGAGCCATGAGGCATCCGGATAAACGACCGAGTCGTGCTCGGAAACCGCGGCTTTGCAGCCTAGGCCGACACCTTCGACGCTGCCGAATGGCATCATCAGGGCGCGGTCATCGCGAAAACCCACGACCTCGGCCGACACCGAGCCGCCGCCATGGGTGTCAATCCGACAACGCGATCCGATGCTCACGCACCTCTGTAGGCCCGAAACCTCAATCAGAAGACCTTGAATTGCGACGACGCGCCCGTATCGCTCATGATCCTGAAGCGCATCAAGTTCGGCAATCACGCTTTCCAAAGAGCGTCTCCCAATAACCCGGTTGCTGGGCAGCTTCGCCGATTTGCGGCTGAGACCGACCGGTTACGCTGAGTAGTCATGATGACGCATTGGGAATTAAGGTTTTGTAAATCGCCGCCAAAACTTGCCGCGTTAACCATTTTGCGGTACATATGGTTAACGACTGTGGTCTGTGTCACCATATGTGCGAAATTATCTCTCAAAATTGGGGGAAGAGCCATGCGGGTGCTTCTCGTTAAAGACGACGAATCGACGGCCAAAAGCCTGGAACTTATGCTGGGTTCTGAGGGTTTCAATGTGTATTGCACGGACCTCGGCGAGGAAGGCCTCGATCTAGGAAAGCTTTACGATTACGACATCATTATCCTCGATCTGAACCTGCCTGATATGCACGGCTATGACGTGCTTAAGAAATTAAGGCTGGCCAAGGTCGAAACGCCCATTTTGATCTTGTCGGGTATGAAAGAACCCGATGACAAGGTGAAGGGATTGGTGTTCGGCGCGGATGACTACCTGACCAAACCGTTCGACAAGGCGGAACTGGTTGCCCGGATCAATGCCATCGTGCGCCGTTCCAAAGGTCACGCGCAATCGATCATCAAAACCGGGCGTCTCTCGGTCAATTTGGATACCCGGGCGGTCGAGGTTGATGACGAGCCGATCCATTTGACCGGCAAGGAATACGGCATTCTCGAATTATTGTCGCTGCGCAAGAGCACCACGCTGACCAAGGAGATGTTCCTCAATCATCTTTATGGCGGTATGGACGAGCCGGAATTGAAGATAATCAACGTCTTCGTTTGCAAGCTGAGGAAGAAAATCGCCTCGGCGACCGGCGGCGATCACTACATCGAAACGGTTTGGGGACGAGGCTACGTGCTGCGCGATCCGGCCGGCGACGTTCAGGATCAGCCGGGCGCCGCATAAGCGGGTTTCCCGTCAACAGTTCTCCAAATAACGTGATGCCGCGTAAATGGCGGCAGCTAGTCGCGGCTGACCGCGTATACGCCGCGCTGCCCGGTGACGGGTTTGAATTCTTCCGATACGCCGAGAACCGTTTCCGCACCGCCAAGGTATAAGAATCCGTCGCCCGGCATTCTTTGTGAAATCTTCTCCAGGACTTCGGCTTTGGTGTCGCGTTCGAAATAGATCAGGACATTGCGGCAGAAGACGACGTCGAACGTACCGAGGTCGGAGAAATTCTCGAGCAAATTACCTTCACGGTATTTAACCATCGCCCTGATCGAGGCGTCGATCTGCCAGAGTTCATTCACCTGGGCGAAATATTTGACGAGGTATTGCACCGGTAGCCCGCGCTGAACCTCGAACTGTGAATACACCCCTGCCTTCGCCTTCTCGAGAACGGTCGGTGAAAGATCGGTACCGATAATTTCGATCCGCCAACCATCCAACTTCGACCCCTGTTCCTTGAGCAACATAGCCAGGGAATATGCCTCCTGGCCCGTTGAACAGGCGGCAGACCAGACACGGATTGATTTACTGCTCGCCCTTTTTTCCAACAGGGCCGGCAGAGTGTGTTCCTTGAAATTGTCAAACGGCGTGTTGTCACGGAAAAAGAACGACTCGTTCGTCGTCATCGCCTCGGTAATGTCGAACAGCAGCCGTTCGCTTGGCTTGCCTTTTACCGCCGCAACGAGCCCGTCCAAATCTTCGATGCCATGTTTTTTGGCGACCGGAACCAGACGGCTTTCCAGGAGATAGGTTTTATTGTCTCCAAGAACTAGGCCGGAGCGCTCCTTCAACATATCCGCCAGAATGTGGAAGTCGCTATCGTTCATAGCTTTTCTCCCGCAACAAGGCGTTTAATTGTCGGTGCGATTTGTTTAAGCGGGAGCACGGCCGAACACAATCCGCCGGTTGCCACCGCGCCCGGCATGCCCCAAACCACGCTGGTGTCATCATCTTGCGCGATAATCGTGCCGCCGGCCTCAACCAGCACCTCTCCGCCCTTGAAGCCGTCAGATCCCATTCCGGTAAGAATTACCCCAAGCACGCGCCCGCCATACGCCGTGGCCATTGATCGGTACATCGGATCCACGGCCGGGCGGCAAAAATTCTCCGGCGGCGACTGATCGAGTTGAACGAATTTGTCGCCGTTTTTGATTTTGACTGTCATGTGATAATCGCCGGGCGCGACGTAGACGCGGCCCTCCAACACTGGTTCGCCATCCACCGCTTCATTGCAGTTGCCGTCGGTCAGCCGGTTGATGCGTTCGGCCAAAATTGTGGTGAAGGTAGGCGGCATATGCTGAGTAATGAAAATCGGCAGCTTCACCGAATTTTCGAGTTGTTCGAACAACTCAAACAAAGCTTGCGGACCGCCGGTCGAACTACCGATCGCCACCACAAGGGGCGAGAGCCGCGAAGCTTCCCTCAAAACGATCGGCTTGTTGCGGTAGAGACCCGGCCGAACTTCCGGCTTTTCGCCCGGCTTTGGACGCGCCAGCGGCGCCGATTTTTGCGGTGCAGAACTGACATCGGGCAAGCCCGATTTCTCCCGGCGGGCGGAACCGAGCACCCGAACTTTTTCGATAACATCCCGCTTGAAATCCTGCGATCCCGAAACGCCGGTCATTGACGTCGGCTTGGGGATATAGTCCGCCGCGCCCATTGACATCGCTCTCATGCTCACGTCGGCGTTCTGCAGCGTTAGCGTTGAGGACATGATGACTTTGATATCCGGATCGATCTCCAACAGCCGCGGCAGCGCCGTGAGACCATCCATAACCGGCATTTCGATGTCGAGAAGAACGACTTCGATGGTGGGGTCGTTTTCCAGGGATTTCAGAGCGCGTGAGCCATCGCCCACCGACGCTACAACCAATATATCCGTTTCGGCTTCCAGGATTCTGGTGACAAGGCCTCTAATAACCGCGGAATCGTCCACCATCATCACTCGGATGGGTGGTTCGGCAGCCGTTCCTGCAGTTGATGAACTAGAGGTACTGTTGGGCGTGGACATACTAGGGGCCTTTTTCCTTTGCGTTAAAGAAGGCCCACTTGGGTAAACTTCGCTTCCAGTATGTCGCTGTCAAAAGGTTTCATGATGTACTCGTTGGCCCCGGCGTCCATGGCTTCACGAATATGATCCATGTCATTTTCCGTGGTGCAGAAAACGACAATCGGCGCGTCTCCACCTTCTGTCTTCCGCAACTCCCTTAGAAAATCGATGCCATTCATGACCGGCATATTCCAATCAAGCAGCACCGCGTCCGGCATCGCCGTAAGACACGAATCCAAGGCCTCTTTGCCGTCTACAGCCTCGCGAACTTCAAAGCTCAAGCCCTCAAGGATCCGACGCGCAACCATGCGGATGACTTTCGAGTCATCGACAACGAGACATGATTTCATTATAGCAACTCCACTACTTCACCCACCAGCAATCGACATACTGAACCGGTGCGGGGTGTTCAAGTCCATTATTTCCAACTGAGACCAATATACACTCATGCTGCGTCGGATCGACGCATGAAATCAAGCTCTAAGGCGGATTACGGGAGCGGAATGCCGGCCACCAGCAACACGTCTCCGGAATCCTCGACGCGGCATTCCAATCCGGCGCTAAGGGTGTCGGAAAGCAGAGCGATATAATAAGGCTGCACTGTTCTGGCATCCAAGTCCCCAGTTTGAACCCCAAGCTCCAGCGCTTTCAAATATTCCGGATGCAACCCGGCATTCTTACCGTTGGCGGTAACGCGCACGCGCAATCCGCCATCCGACAGAATGCTCCCCAGATCAACGGTTCCGCCTCTTGGCAAAGCTTCCGCCGCCAACAAAACCATATTGAGGATCAATTGCACGCCGGCCTGCGGTATCGTCACCCCGGATGCATCGTCTTCCGGCCCGTTCAGTGATTGCTTGCGCTCCTGAAAAAAGGACAGCGCCACCTGCCTAGCGTCACCCAGACCCAAGGTCGCCCCGACGCCGCCGGCGGCGCCGAAAGCCAAACGGTAAAATTGGAGCCGTCGCGACATTTCCGCTGCGCTAAATGACAATAGCTCCAACGATTGGCGCTGCATTTCCGGATCGGGATTGTCCCCAAGCATTTCAATGCCGTTCGCTACCGCCCCCACCGGACCTGTCAGATCATGGCTGAGCCGCGAACACAGCAGTGCGGCAAGTTGATAATCCGTCATCGAATGTTACCTTCGCCTAAGACATTCCGTATTAGCTCTCGTAACGATCAATATACCGCAACAAGCAATGGCCAGTCAGTCGCCTCAAGATCGGAAATAACGAATATGATAACAACCTTGGCTCCCGGCGACAGGGTTCGCCATCCCAGCGAATCGGACTGGGGAGACGGACAAGTCCAGTCAGTTGACCGAAATCGAATTACTGTAAATTTCGAGCACGTTGGGAAAGTCCTGATTAATGCTGAATTGGTTGAGTTGATTCCAATTTCCCAGCGGGAAGGCGATTGAAAACAATAGCCGGCGATTTACTTCGCTGACGGCATCTGTAAAAGTTCCTTGATTGCTCAATTGCTTCTCGAAACAGGCCAGGTTCGCTCATGTCCGGGACTATGCCCCCCAGCCGAAAGCACCGCCATCCAGGCGCCGGCGTAAAACGACCGCTCAGTCGAGCGAAGGGCCGTGAAATCGATCAGGCGGCCTTGGCTGAAGTCCGCGAGCTGCTGCCGCACGACCGGCTAGTGCGGGACGAACTCATAGAATACCTGCATCTCATCCAGGACGAACACGGTTGCTTGTCAGCGCGCCACATGGCCGCCTTGGCGCAGTTCATGGTTATTCCCATGGCCGAGGTGTATGAAGTCGCGAGTTTTTACGCCCACTTTGACCTGGTCGCCGACAATGAAGATCCGCCGCCCGCCTTCACGGTTCGGGTGTGCGATAGCCTAAGTTGCGAGATGGCCGGCGCCGCGGAACTTCAAAAACAGTTGGAAAGCGGTTTGCCCGAGAACGTCCGGGTTATGGGCGCGCCGTGCATGGGACAATGCGACCGCGCTCCCGTCGCAGCCGTCGGACATAACCCTGTCACCGCCGCAACGGTGGAATCCGTTGCCGAGGCGGTATTCGGTGGCAAAACAGATCCCGTCATCGCCGGCTACGTCGACCTCGAGGATTACGCCAAGAACAATGGCTATGATCTTTATGGCGCCTGCCTGAAGAAAGAACATTCCCCTGAGGACATTATATCCGTTCTCGAGCAGGCAGACCTTCGCGGGCTTGGCGGCGCCGGGTTTCCGGCACATCTGAAATGGCAATTCGTGCGCGCCGAGACCGGCCCCCGGATCCTGGCGGTTAACGCTGATGAAGGGGAACCCGGCACGTTCAAGGACCGACACTACCTTGAAACCGATCCGCATCGGGTGCTCGAAGGCATGCTGATCGCCGCCTGGGCCATCGATGCCGACGAGGTTTACATTTATCTGCGTGACGAATACCCGCACATCCGCGAGATCCTGAAGCGGGAAATCGAAAGGTTGGTCAAACGCAATCTGAAGCGGCCGAAAATCCACCTTCGGCGCGGCGCCGGCGCCTACGTTTGCGGTGAGGAATCGGCGATGCTGGAGAGCATCGAGGGGAAGCGCGGCCTACCCCGTCACAAACCTCCCTTCCCCGCTCAGGTTGGACTGTTCGGCAAGCCGACGCTCATTCATAACGTCGAGACGCTTTATTGGATACGCGATCTCGTTGAAAAGGGCCCCGCCCTGTTTTCGGAATCCGGCCGCAACGGACGGCACGGCTTGAGGTCGTTTTCGGTATCCGGCCGCGTTGCCGAACCCGGCGTCAAACTTGCGCCGGCCGGCATCAACGCGCACGAACTGATCGAGGAATTCTGCGGCGGCATGGCGGACGGGCACGATTTCAAGGCCTACCTCCCTGGCGGTGCTTCCGGCGGCATATTGCCGGCATCCATGGCAACATTACCGCTCGACTTCAGCACCTTGGAAGAAAGAGGCTGCTTTATCGGTTCCGCCGCCGTCATCGTGCTCTCCGACCAAGACGACATGGCGGCGGTCGCCCGCAACCTCATGCGCTTCTTCGAGCACGAAAGCTGCGGGCAGTGCACGCCCTGCCGGGTCGGCACGGAAAAAGCTTCCCAACTTCTGAGTGCCGAGGAATGGGATGTTCCGCTGTTGGAAGAATTGGCGGCCGCGATGACGGACACCTCGATTTGCGGCCTCGGCCAGGCTGCCTGCAACCCAGTCCTCTCCATTCTCAAGTACTTTCCGGAGACCGCATCATGAGCGAGGCCGTCAACTTCACGCTCGACGGCATGGCGGTGACGGCCAAGCCCGGCGAAACCATTTTCGAGGTTGCTCAACGTTCGGGCCGGCATTTGCCGCACATGTGTTCGGGCCTGAACAAGCATTACCGGGCCGACGGCAATTGCCGCCTCTGCGTCGTTGAAATCGAAGGCGAACGGGTTTTGGCCGCAAGCTGCATCCGCAAGCCGTCCGAGGGAATGAAGGTTTCCACCGGCACGGACCGGGTTCGCAAGGCCAGCAGCACGGTCATGGAGCTCCTGGTCGCCGATCAACCGCCCCTGTCGGAAGCCCACGATCCGAATTCACGGTTCTGGGACTTGGCGAAAAGCATGGGCGTGGAAGAGAGCCGTTTCCCGGTGCGCCAGGGACCGCAACCCGATCCAACGCATTCAGCCATCGCCGTCAACCTCGACGCCTGCATCCATTGCAACAACTGTGTCCGCGCCTGCCGGGAGGAACAGGTAAACGGCGTCATCGGATTTGCCTACCGCGGCGCCCGGACCAAGGTCGTTTTTGATCTCGATGAGGCATTGGGAACGAGCACCTGTGTCGCCTGCGGTGAGTGCGTTCAATCCTGCCCGACCGGTGCGCTGCTGCCGGCGGATCCCAGATCCCGGGAGCAAGAACGCTCTGTCGACAGCGTCTGTCCGTACTGCGGCGTCGGTTGCCAGGTGACCTTCCATGTCGAAAACAATCGGATATCCGAGGTAAGTGGACGCGACGGCCCGGCCAACCACGGCCGACTGTGTGTCAAAGGCCGCTTCGGTCTTGATTATGTCAAGCATCCGCACCGGCTGACGGTCCCGCTTATCAGGAAGGAAGGCGTGGCCAAGGACATCGACGCCGACATCGACCCGGCAAATCCCCTGACCCACTTCCGCGAAGCCACGTGGGAGGAGGCCCTGGATATTGCCGCCAACGGACTCAAGCAAATCCGGGATGACGATGGTGGCAAAGCATTGGCGGGATTTGGCTCGGCCAAAGGTTCCAACGAGGAAGCCTACCTTTTTCAAAAACTCGTCCGCACCGGTTTCGGCACCAACAACGTCGACCATTGCACGCGCCTTTGTCACGCGTCCTCGGTCGCCGCCCTGATGGAAACCATCGGTTCCGGCGCCGTCACGGCGCCTTTTGCCGAAGCGGCCAATGCCGATGTTATCATCGTCATCGGCTCGAACACGCCATCCAACCACCCTGTTGCGGGAACCTTCATCAAGAACGCCGTCGAAAGCGGTGCCGATTTGATCACGATGGATCCCCGTCGGAACCGTCTCGCCAATTTCGCCACCCACAGCCTACAGTTCAAAGCCGGATCCGACGTCGCGTTGCTCAACTCGATCATGCACGTGATCGTCACCGAGGAACTCTACGACCTCGACTACATTGAGAAAATGACTGAAGGGTTCGACGACCTGAAAACGCATCTTCGAGATTTTTCTCCGGCCGCGATGGAGCCGGTCACCGGTATCGACCCGGAAGTCATCAGTCGCGTCGCCAGGCTTTACGCCGGTGCTGAACGCGCCATGATTTTCTGGGGCATGGGCGCGTCGCAACACATCCACGGTACGGACAATTGCCGCTGCCTGATCAGCCTGGCCCTAATGTGCGGCCAGGTGGGGCGCAAGGGCACCGGCCTTCATCCCCTGCGCGGCCAGAACAATGTCCAGGGCGCGTCCGACGTCGGCCTGATCCCGATGCTCTATCCGGACTACCGGCCCGTCACCGATCCCACTGTACGCGCCGATTTCGAGGCTTACTGGGGCGCGGAGCTGGACCCCGAACCAGGATTGACCGTGGTGGAAATCACCCAAGCGATCCATGCCGGCACCATACGCGGTATGTACATCATGGGTGAAAATCCGGCGATGTCCGACCCCGACGTAGGCCATGCCAGGGCTGCCCTCGCAAAACTGGATCATCTGGTGGTGCAGGACCTTTTCCTGACCGAAACTGCCGTTTACGCCGACGTCATTCTGCCGGCATCAGCTTTTCCCGAGAAGGACGGCACGTTTACCAATACCGACCGCCGGGTCCAACTGGGTCGGCAAACGCTCGACCTGCCAGGGGACGCCCGGCAAGACTGGTGGATCATTCAGGAAATCGCCAACCGGTTCTTCCTGGAATGGAAATACTCCCATCCCCGCGATGTTTATGCCGAAATGCACGGTTGCATGAAGTCGATCAAGGGAATTACCTGGGATCGTCTGGAACGAGAGGACGCGGTCACATATCCCTGCGCGGACGAGAGCCAACCGGGTCAGGAAATCCTGTTTGGCGATAAGTTTCCCACACCGTCCGGTCGAGGGAAGTTCGTGCCTGCGAGCATCATCGCCCCGGACGAAACGCCCGACGACGATTATCCATTTGTTCTCACCACCGGCCGTCTGCTGGAACATTGGCATACCGGTGCCATGACCAGACGGGCGCGCGTGTTGGATTCGCTGGAACCCGAGGCGGTGGCCCACATGGCCCCGGCCGACCTTGAGCAAATGCAGCTCGCCGCCGGTAAATATGTCCGGGTGGGAACCCGGCGGGGCCAAGTGGAGCTCATCGCACGAGCCGACCCCTGGGTGCCTGCCGGCATGGTCTTCATACCGTTCTGCTTCTCTGAGGCAGCTGCCAATTTGCTAACAAATCCGGCGCTCGATCCTTATGGAAAAATTCCGGAGTTCAAATTTTGTGCGGCCAGCATCGAGGCAGGCGACAACTAGGCTTTGGCTTCAGGCGACAAATAGCGGGACAGTTCTTTAACCTCGACGGCCACAGAGTTGACGGCCTTGGTTTCGATCTCGCGGTAGCGCCTGATCACTTCACTACCCATTTCGGTCACCTGCGCGCCGCCACCGCCGGGACCACCCGTGGCGGTTTCGACCAGCGGTTCCCTGAAGCAACGATTGGCAGCGTCGATCAGCGTCCAGGCCCGTCGATACGACATGTCCATTTCACGCGCCGCCGCCGAAATCGATCCGGTTTTCGCGACCGCTTCGATCAAGGCGGCTTTTCCCGGTCCCAAGGGAAGCACCGCGCCAAAGAGAACTTGAACGCGCGGCAATCTGGTTTTTCGTTTGGCTTTGGTGCTCATGCCTGCGTCAACCCGCCATGATCTTTTCCGCTTCCGCCAGATCCTCGGGTGCATTGAGATTGAAGAACGGATCAATGGGCGAGGCCGGAAAATCAACCTCAACCAAACGGAACCTGGTGGTCCATTCATCTATTTTTCTCACGCCCTCCTGCTCGACGGCATGCAGAAGGTTGTCATAAAGCCAGACCGGCCATAGCCCGAACACGGGATGCCGGCGTCCCAGCGATCCGGCGCAGGCCAAATCATCCCCCGCCAGGTCAGTGGCATCCCAAAGGGATTGCACCAGATCGGTGGGAAAAAACGGCGCATCTGTCGGAAAAGTCGCAATCCAGGGGACATGCGGCATGTGTTCCCGCGCCCAAACCATGCCGGTAAGGACACCCGCCAGAGGTCCGGCAAAATCTCCCACGACGTCATTGACCACCGGTAATTCAAACTGCTCAAACCGGTCGGCTTCGCCATTGGCGTTCAAGATCAGTTTCTCAACCTGCGGCAAGGCCCGCCGGATGACGTGCGCCAAGATGGGCTCTCCAGCCAACTCGCGGAGGCACTTGTCGCCGCCCCCCATGCGCCTCGATTGGCCGCCTGCTAATAGAACACCGACTACGCCGTGCGCCGGATCGTGACTCATCCGCGGCCTCCCGTCTTTCCGGCAACGCTCGCCTTGCGCCGGACTTCAACCGGTTCTTCGGCGATCTTATCGGGATCAGTATCCCGCACGATCCGCTCGGCCCCGGAAAGGCAAATGAACCTCTTGCCCTTCGCCCGGCCGATCATCGTCAAGCCGGCCTTGCGCCCCAGTTCAACGCCCCAGGCGGTGAAGCCCGAACGCGAGATGAGGATCGGGATATTCATCTGGACGCACTTGATGACCATTTCACTTGTCAATCTTCCGGTCGTGTAAAAAATCTTGTCCTCGGTTCCCAGGCCGTTGAGGAACATGTAACCGGCGATCTTGTCAATCGCGTTGTGACGGCCCACGTCTTCCATGTAAATGAGCGGCCGGTCCTCCTCGCACAGCACACAGCCGTGAATCGCACCGGCCTCCAGATAGAGGCTGGGCCGGGTATTGATTTTTTTCGACAGGGAGTAAAGCCACGAGGTTTTCAGAACCGCGTCTTCCGGCAGTTTCATTTCATCGAATTTTTCCATCACGTCGCCGAACACCGTGCCCTGTGCGCAGCCCGATGTCAGCGTCTTCTTTCGCAACTTATCCTCGTAATCGGTTTCGCGGGCCGTGCGGACGACGATCACGTCGATCTCCTCGTCGTAATCGATTCCGGTTATTTCATCGTCGGGCAGCAGCATATTCTGGTTGATGAGGTAACCCACCGCCATGCAATCCGGATAATCGCCGATCGTCATCATCGTCACGATTTCCCGCGAATTCAAAAACAAGGTCAACGGCCGTTCCACGGGAACGGATGTCGTCACGCTGTTACCCTGCTGGTCAATACCCGTTACCCGTTCGGTGAGCCGGGCGTCATCCGGGTCGGGGGCAATCGTAAATTCGTCCATGGACATTTTTCCGTTCGCGTGTCCGGCCACAGTCTTCTGCGTCAAAAAACCGCACTGCGGATAGGGGCGACGCGCCAAATATCATGTGTTATGTTCCGTCGAATATAACGCTTTTTTCGCCCACATACGATGATTACGCCAACATGATTGATCCTTTCGGCCGCCAGGTCACATATCTCCGCGTTTCGGTTACGGACCGGTGCGACTTCCGTTGCCAATACTGCATGGCTGAAAACATGACCTTTCTGCCGAAGTCGGATGTTCTCAGCTTGGAGGAACTCGACAGGCTTTGCACCGCTTTCATCGACAAAGGCGTGCGCCGGCTGCGTCTGACGGGCGGGGAACCGCTGGTCCGGCGTAATATCATGTCCTTGATCAGGAACCTAGGCAGGCATGTCTCTTCTGGAGCGCTCGACGAACTGACCGTCACCACCAACGGCAGCCAACTCGGACGGCTTGCCACCGAACTTCGGGATGCCGGCGTCGAGCGGGTAAACGTTTCCCTCGATACGCTGGACACCGAGAAGTTCCGCGAGATAACCCGCCGCGGCGATCTCGGGGTTGTGCTGGATGGACTGCAGGCCGCCAAACGTGCCGGGTTGCGGGTAAAAATCAACACAGTCGCGCTGAAAGGCATCAACGATACCGAATTCGAGAAACTTGTCGGGTGGTGCGGCGACCAAGGCTACGACCTGACCTTTATCGAAACCATGCCGATGGGCGACATCGACGGTGACAGGACGGATCACTACTTGCCCTTGTCGGGCGTGCGTGAGCAGTTGGATTCCGTGTGGACATTGCATGACGTCGAGTACCGCACGGGCGGCCCCGCGCGCTACGCCGAAGTCGCTGAAACGGGTCAGCGGATCGGTTTCATTACCCCGCTCTCCCATAATTTCTGCGAAACCTGCAACCGTGTCCGCCTGACCTGTACCGGCAGGCTGTACATGTGCCTGGGGCAGGATGACGATGCCGACTTGCGCACCGCATTGCGGGCCAGCAACGACGACGACAATCTCGGCGCGGCCATCGATGCCGCCATTGCCCGAAAACCGAAGGGTCACGATTTTGTAATCGACCGGGAGCGGGAAACTGCGTCCGTTGAACGCCATATGAGCGTAACAGGCGGTTAAACCCCAGCAACCTCCGTTCTTGACAGGCCTCGGGTCTAGACACCTAAAATAGGGCTGAGTATCGGATGACCGTCGACGCCGACAAGATTTGGCCGTTAACCGACCATATACCGTCGTCAAGACAACATGGGGGCATGTCTTAACCGAGGTTACTTATACCGGAGGGTTATAAATGACATCGCAACCGCCCCGCCGCCCCGATAACACTGAAATCACCATGGCCCGGCGCCAGGGAAAAAATATTACACGGCCTCCACAGAGGCCGAAGCCACTGGCGATTCCCCTACGGATCTCCTGTCCGCCGGCACCCAACAGATATTGGATGCCATTGCCGAACTTCGGGCCGACCTCAGCAACGGAAAAATGACCGCCGGGAGCACCGGCGCCGACACCGAACCGGATTTGGCTGATGAGCTGGAGCCCGCCGAAACCGTTCCGGGCGATGGTGCGGTACGCGAGAACGAGGAATTGCGCAAACAGCTCTCCGAACTATCGGTGGCGATCAGCGAAACAAAACGTGAGATATCCAGCTTGCGCGATCCGGCGGCAAGTTCAGCCGACGACGTCAAAGCCGCAACACTCGAACTCGACGCCGTCGTGAATTCAACCGAAGTCGCCACCAACGACATCATGGAAGCAGCGGAAATGATCGATGATCTGGCTGCGCGGCTCACCAGCCAGCTGACCAACGATGCTGACCGCGCGCTGGCGGAGGATATCAACGATCGCGTCATCAAAATATTCGAAGCCTGTAATTTTCAAGATATTACGGGACAACGCATCACCAAGGTCGTCAACACATTGAAGTTCGTGGACGAACGCGTCGGTGCCATGATGGCGCTTTGGGGTGCGGTACCCGGCGAATCAGAGGGCTCGCTCCAAACGGACGCAGATGGTGACGATCATCTGCTCAACGGTCCGGCACTCGAGGGCGAAGCCTCTTCCCAGGATGACATCGACGCCCTTTTCGACTGACCGCTCCGCCTACTCGATCAATATTTGATGCGTCCAGGTGGCGCCGTCGCTGATAGTGATTAGCTCAAACCCCAACAACTTTGCCAGGTCGAAAAAGGTAAAGTGGTCCTGAACACCCAACTGGCTGAACAACGGCGACAATCGCGCCTGAGCCGTCAGTTGGGCCAGCACGGCCCGGCCGCGGAATAGCGTATCCATGATTTCGCTATCCAACGCGACGACAATCATTTTCTGGCCGCCGTCACCCTTTGCAAACACTGCATACCTAGGCGCGTAACTTGCTTCGATCTGTTGCTTCGTTATACCGGTTACAAATCCCAACCTAGTTACCCGTCCGACGCCGGGGGCTGTCTCGGCGCGGGCCTTGTAAATTTCGCTCGATTGCGGCGGCGGATAATAATAGCCGGCATGGCGGCCGCCATTTTTCGACGATGTGACTTCTTCGGCATCGGGGGTTGTGCCGGCGGCTTCCAGGGAATTTTGTTCGGCTGCGCATGACGCGAGAGCCATGACAGCCGCCACCACAATGGCTCCGCGCATCCTGCTAAACGCCAACATCATCCCTCTCCGAAGCATTCCATTATTAGGCCGAGGTACAATGACCGGGGTTTGGCGGGCTTTCAAGGTCTGCCGCGTGCGTTATACTCCCCCAAATTTTGAAATCGTCCATTCCAAGCGTCATCCATGAAAACCAACCTCAAGAAGCCCAAGATCGCCTTTGTGGCAAGCCGCGATACGGACGCTCAAGCGGCCCGGCGCGCCATGGCATCCGCTTACGACCATGTCCCAGCTTCCAAGGCGGACATCATCGTGGCGATCGGCGGCGACGGATACATGCTGCAAACCCTGCATCGGCACCTGCGTCACGAGGTTCCGATTTTCGGCCTCAACCGCGGTTCCGTCGGATTTTTGATGAATGAGTACCGCCAGTCCGGCCTGCTGGAACGTATTCGAGCAGCCGAGCAGGTCACTCTCCATCCGTTGCGTATGACAGTGAAGCGGGCGAACGGACGCCGCCGCACAGCCCTGGCAGTCAACGAGGTATCGCTCTTGCGCCAGACGCGTCAGGCCGCCAAGGTCAGAATCTCCGTGGATGGTCGGGAACGCATTGCGGAATTGATCTGCGACGGCGTCATGTTGAGTACGCCCGCCGGCAGCACGGCCTACAACCTCTCGGTCCATGGACCAATCCTACCGATCGGCGCGGAAGTTCTCGCCCTGACGCCGATCAGCGCCTTTCGGCCGCGCCAATGGCGGGGCGCCATATTGCCGAGAAACGCCCACGTGCGCCTCGACATACTCGAGAATAAAAAACGGCCTGTGAGTGCCGTTGCGGACCATACCGAAGTCCGCGATGTAATCTCCGTCGAGATCGAAGAGGATCGCAAAACGAAAATTCGCCTGCTTTTCGATCCCGAACATAACCTTGAAGAGCGAATTCTTAGCGAACAGTTCAGCCATTGATGCCCGGCGACGCATCACCGCATTCACAGTAAATCGAGCTCCAGCGTCATGCCTCTTGAAAATAACGTTACGACTGAACGCCCGACATTCGTCAGCCATCTCGAGTGCGGTATGACCGGCGCCGAGCTACCCGCGGATACGCTGCATCAGCTCTCCCCCGAAGGCTGGCCCTTGCTGGTCCGCTACGACCTGGCGGCGCTGGGCAAGGCGCTGAACAGGGAAGACCTGGACCGCCGTACCGCCGATTTTTGGCGTTATCGGGAATTCCTTCCCGTACGCAGTGCAGCCAATATCGTTTCGCTGGGCGAGATCATGACGCCCCTCGTTGCGTTGACCCAATCGGTGCCCAAAGGGGCTGAAGTCCTGGTCAAGGACGAGGGACGGCTACCGACCGGTTCGTTTAAAGCTCGCGGCCTGGCTCTGGCGGTGAGTATGGCCAAGGAGTTGGGGGTGATCCGCGCCGCCATGCCGACCAACGGCAACGCAGGCGCGGCGCTTGCTGCATACGCAAGCCGCGCCAACATCGAAACATATGTGTTCTGTCCGGAAGATACACCGGCCGTAAATATGGCGGAAATCGCCTTACAGGGCGCAAAGCTCTATCGCGTAAACGGTCTGATAAATGATTGCGGAAAGATCGTTGGCGATGGCAAGGAAGAGATGAACTGGTTCGATGTCTCCACGTTGAAGGAGCCCTATCGGATCGAAGGCAAGAAGACGATGGGACTGGAGTTGGCTGAGCAATTGGGCTGGCGCGTCCCCGACGTAATATTCTACCCCACCGGTGGCGGTACGGGATTGATCGGCATGTGGAAGGCCTTCGCCGAGTTGGAGGCGATCGGCTGGATTGGGTCGAAACGGCCGAAAATGGTGGCCGTCCAGGCAGAAGGTTGCGCGCCCATCGTCAAAGCCTTTGAACAGGGAAGCGAGCATGCCGAACCGTGGACCGACGCGCATACCGTGGCGAGCGGTATTCGGGTTCCGGCGGCCATCGGCGATTTTTTGATCTTGCGCGCAGTACGCGATTCCGCCGGTTTCGCGATATCCGTATCCGATGCCGATATCGAGGATGCCCGGACCGAGGCGGCGACCCAGGACGGCATGCTACTTTGTCCCGAAGGCGCGGCAACCTTGGCCGCTTACAACAAGTCCCTGCGCGAAGGACGAATATCAAACGATGATGAAGTCGTCCTGTACAACTGCGGAAGCGGCTTGAAGTATCCGATGCCGGATGCCGGCGTGGACCTCGACCGCAACAAGCCGATCGATTACGGCGCTCTCTGAGTAATTAGGGATGGTGGCCGGGAAACAGCTTGGAGACGCCAAACTCCTCTTTTGAAGTGGCGTCCTCAAATCCACGCAATATCACGCGGCGCAGCGCTCTGGTCAGTTTGACGCCGTTTACCTCTTCCCCCCGGCGCCACCATTCCAGAAGCAATCCGTTGAGCGATCCGATAACCAGGGTTGCCAGGTCGGCGCGTTTGATATCGGTTCGAAAACTTCCGCGAAGCGCCCCCATTTTGATAATACCGTCCGCGATGTTGACGAGTTGTGCGTTGATCGCGTTCGCGCGCTCCTCCAGTTCATCGCCCCGGCCTTTAAAATCAATGCCGAAACGAACCAGGAGTACGACGTAGTCGCTTCTTTTCGCTGCGACCGTCGACAAGCCATTAATCAGACCGACCAGTTTACCCTGAGGCGTGACCGGGGAGTCTGCGATGCGTGCCACCAACGGTTCCATGAACTGATATTCGATCTGGCGGAGCATCGCCATGGCCAGGCTGTGTTTGTCGCCGAACTCATGGATGAGGACATCGGTTTCGACAGCTGCGGAGATGGCGATATCATCCAGCGTCACCCCATCAAAGCCGTGTGCGAGGAATTGCTTTAACGCGGCGGATACCACCCGTTCCGCCCGTCCCTGCCGGCCTGTCTGGGATCCCCCAAACTTTTCAGCCTTTGCCAACTGCCGTCCTCCACCCTGTACCAACGGCGCAACCTACGACGCTTTGGCGAGGAGTCAAAGACTATCCTCTGGATGGCATTCAAATTGATGGTGAGGTGCGGGGGCTGGCAGTTCCAATATGATCGTAATACATAAGCTTGGCCACATCATGCATCCCGTATCAACCCTCATTTCGATCATAGAATGATCTCTTTTTCGCCTTTTTGTAAACATGCTTCCTTGCCATGCTGTGCGCCCTCCACATCGTGAAACCGCTCATTTCAAGGATAGGAAATCAGTGAAAATCAGGGTTAACCCAAATCGGCACAAGGTCAGCATCGGATCTGACGGGATTGGCAGCACAAATAAATACAATCCACGCAAAAAAGACGCTCGGGGAGATCAATATCGGGAAGATCGGTTTGATCGGTACCCCAACGTATTTGATCAGCTGGACAGCTTGTGGAAGCAACTGGAACAATGTCAAAAGGAGGGCTGCCGACTACACCCTGCAACAGCCGATATGCTGGACCGGATTGTCGGCATAAAAGCCGAATTTCCCAAACCCGACTGAAGGAGTGTCCCAGTATCACACGCCGCTGGAGGCACTTATGATGCATTCCGGTCGGAAGTTCGGCTAAAATGTTTACCTGCCGACGATAGTCGAAAAGAGTGGTGATGGCGCCTTCAGATCAATCTGAGACGGATTCGAGTGCACATGTTCAGTCGGATAATCATCGGCTGCGCGTGCTCACAAATCTCGTCGGCGAGATGAGGATTCCGCTGAATTCAATTCTTGAGTTCGGCAAGACCCTCGCCGCTGATGCCGACAATCCCTTGTCCGGCGAGCATGCGGCAGCCATATCCAATATCCTCACCGCCGCCCGGGAAATGGGCTCTTTAATAGACGACGTTCTGCAGCCCCAAAGTTCGGCTTCAAATATCCTCAGTTCGGACGATCAAACCGTCGATATGAGCCAGGTTGTGGAAAAATGCGTCCATCTCGTTGAACCTCTGGCCCATCGCTCCGGCATTGAAATTTCGAATACGTTGACGGTCGAAGAATCCCTCAGGGTGATGGGTGACGAACCGAGATTGCGTCAGACCGTATTCAACTTGCTCAGCAATGCCATCAAGTTTAGCCGCGAAGGCGGTACCGTGACGACCGCCTATCGCCTCCTCGACGACGGTATGATTCGCATCGAGATCAGCGATACCGGTATCGGCATTTCCGAAGCGCGGCGAAGTGAAATATTCGATCCGCTTGCGGCCGGTGTGGGAACTGGCGGGGAAAGCCTAGGCATGGGATTGGCGATTGCCAAACGTCTTACCGAGCTGATGGGCGGCCGAATCGGTTTCGATAGCGAACCGGATCACGGCTCGACATTCTGGATCGATCTGGTCTCGCCGGAAAACTACACACCCGCGGCCCGGGAGGAACCGGTCCTCCCTCCGGAACCCGAACCTCCCGGTAAAATAGACCGCCCGGTGGTTCCCGGAGATGCCAGCTATTCGTTGCTGTACGTCGAAGACAACCCGGCAAACGTCCGGCTGCTGGAATACATCATTGCACGCGAAAAGCGGATAAATCTAACCAGCGCCGTTAATGCGGAAGACGGCATCGACATTGCCAAAGCCGAACAACCTGACCTGATCCTGATGGATATCGGCCTGCCCGGCATGGACGGATATCAAGCCCTGGAGATCTTGAAATCGGATCCGGGAACCCGTGATATTCCGGTTATGGCGGTCAGCGCGACGGCCATGCGCCACGATGTCGAAAGGGGTAAGAATGCCGGGTTCGCCGATTATTTGACCAAACCACTGGTCATCGATGATTTCTTGTCGGCGATCTCCCAAATACTACCTTTGAAATAAGACAAGCCAGCAGCAAATGGGGCGGCCATCCACCGATGAAAACACCCAGCGCAAACCGATCCCAAAACACCCAATAAACCTAGCTATAGTGCGGAAGCGTCCCGGCACATGAGCAGACCCATCATCTACTGGACCGTTGGAGCGGGATTGGTCGTTTGCTCTTCGGCCGTACAGGGATCTCCTTGGCTAGCAGGCCCCGGTCTGCATACCATACTCGAAGTGGTCGCAACGTTGACGGCTCTCATGGTTGGCGCCATGGCGATGGTTCGGTATTACGCCAAACCGAATATGATGCATTTGATCATCGCTGTCGGCTTCCTGGGCACCGGATTGCTGGACGGCTATCACGCTCTGGTTACCAGCCTGTATTTCGCGGCTCATCTGCCTTCGGAGTTACCCTCCCTAATTCCCTGGAGCTGGATCGCTTCCCGTTTTTATCTATCCATATTCCTGTTTCTCAGCTGGGGTGTTTGGGCCGGCAGGCGTTGGGGCACCGCTTCTGAAAGAATTAGTGAAGCGCATATTTATGTTTTCGGCCTGAGCTTCACTCTCGCCAGTTTTCTCTTCTTTGCATTTGTGCCCCTACCGCGGGCTTACTATCCGGAATTGTCCGTCCACCGACCCGAAGAACTGGTTCCCGCAGCACTTTTCATCGCCGGCCTCATCGGCTACATCAAAAAGGGCGAATGGCGTCACGATGCCTTTGAGCACTGGTTGGTCTTGTCCCTCATCGTCAGCCTTGTCGGACAGTTATTCTTGATGCCGTTTTCGAGCCAGTTGTTTGACGCGCCCTTTGACGCCGCTCATGTGCTGAAAATCCTGAGTTATCTCTGCGTCATGGTGGGCTTGCTGATCAATATGTACGCCATTTTCCAGCAATCCCACCAGTCAACCCTGACCCTGGCGGAAGCGAACGTTGCGCTGAAACTGGAGGCGTTGGAGCGGGAACGCGCCGAACAGGAATTGAAGCAAAGCGAAGAACGGTTTCGTGATATCGCAGAGAGCGCCTCGGACTGGTTTTGGGAAACCGATGCCGAATCGAAATTCACGTTTGTCTCCGACCGGGTCGAAGAAGTCACCGATTTCAAACCGGCTTGGCACTACGGCAAGACCCGCAGGGAGTTGATGGGTGAGGACCTTGATAAGTCCGTTTGGCTTAGTCACCAGTCGACGCTGGATGAGCATCTACCCTTTAGGGACTTCGTCTATCCCCGGAAAAATGAGGACGGAAAGATCAAATGGATGCGGGTCAGCGGTAATCCGGTCATCTCCGATGAAGGCGAATTCCTGGGTTACCGCGGAACCGCGACCGATTTCACGGAACAGCGGGAAGCCGAGGATCGAATGAAATTTGCCATGCTTAAGGCGGAGGACGCCAATAGGGCCAAGTCGGACTTTTTGTCGAGTATGAGCCACGAACTCAGGACGCCGCTGAATTCCATACTTGGTTTCAGTCAAGTCCTGTCGACCGACACCGAATCGCCGCTAAATGACGATCAGAGGGATTCCGTTGAGCAGATCCTGCGGTCCGGCCAGCACCTGCTGGAACTCATCAACGATGTGCTTGATTTTTCGGCGCTTGATGCCGGCGCCATGGCGATCAGCATTGAAGACATTCCGCTTAATGAGATCCTCAGGGAATGCCTCGCTGGCACCAATGTCCTGGCGGTTGAGCGCGGCATCAAGGTATCCGGTGAATGGAACGCCGGATCGAACATTCATGTCCGGGCCGACGCCACCAGACTAAAGCAAATCGTCTTCAACCTTCTCGGCAACGCCGTCAAGTATAACCGCGACGCTGGTTCCGTCCGTCTCGAATGCAAGGCGATAAGCGGCAATATGGTGCGAATATCGGTCATCGACGGCGGCATGGGAATATCACAGGAAAACTTGCCGACGATATTTGATCCGTTCCATCGGATTGACGGGATGTCCAATCAAACCGAAGGAACCGGCATCGGGCTAACCATCACGAAGCGTCTGACGGAGATGATGGGTGGACAGATGGGCGTGATAAGTGAACTCGGGGTCGGTTCGACATTCTGGATCGACCTGCCGGAAGCCGAACCTCAGGACCAGGATTGGGTCG
>CAZGTM010000062.1:0-21475 GCA_964528595.1 uncultured Rhodospirillaceae bacterium | reverse complement strand
TCGAAGCGCACCTGGTCGTTGCCCTTGCCGGTGGCGCCGTGAGCCACGGCGTCGGCGCCGGTCTCCCGGGCGATTTCGATCTGGCGCTTGGCGATCAGCGGCCGGGCGATGGAGGTGCCGAGGAGGTATTCGCCTTCATAGAGCGCGTTGGCCCGGAACATCGGGAAGACATAGTCGCGCACGAACTCCTCGCGCAGGTCCTCGATGTAGATTTCCTTGATGCCCAGAAGCTCCGCCTTGGCGCGGGCCGGCTCCAGTTCCTCGCCCTGGCCCAGGTCGGCGGTGAAGGTCACGACCTCGCACTGGTACTCGTCCTCCAGCCACTTGAGGATCACGGAAGTGTCCAGCCCGCCCGAATAGGCGAGCACGACTTTTTTGACGTCGCTCATCGAAATCTCCTGCCGGGGATGCCCGGTAAATGGTGCTGCAGCGCGCGCAAATTAGGCGAACGGCGCGCCGGGGGCAAGCCTAGCGCTCGCTTGCCCGTTTTTTCACCGACGCTGACTTGAGCTGTCCGCAGGCGGCCATGATGTCGCGGCCGCGGGGCATGCGGATGGGGGAGGAATAGCCGGCGCGGAAGATGATGTCGGAGAATTTCTCGATGGTCTCCCAGTCGGAACACTCGTAAGCCACGCCGGGCCAGGGATTGAAGGGGATCAGGTTGATCTTGGCCGGAATGCCCTTCAGCAAGCGCACCAGCTCGCGGGCATCGGCCGGGCTGTCGTTGAGGCCCTTGAGCATGATGTATTCGAAGGTGATGCGTCGCGAGTTGGAGGACCCCGGATAACGCTTGCAGGCCTCCAGCAGCTCGGCGATGGGGTACTTTCGGTTCAGCGGCACCAGTTCGTCGCGCACGTCGTCCGTGACGGCGTGCAGCGAGACGGCCAGGTTGACGTCCAGTTCCTCGCCGCAGCGGTCCATCATCGGCACCACGCCGGCGGTCGACAGCGTAATGCGGCGCTTGGAGATCGAGATGCCCTCGTGGTCCATGACGATCTGAAGCGCCTTGCCGACGTTGTCGAGATTGTAGAGCGGCTCTCCCATGCCCATCATGACGACGTTGGTGATCTGCCGCCCCTCGTTGGGCGTCGGCCATTCGCCGAGGCCGTCGCGGGCGATCATGATCTGGCTGACGATCTCGCGCGGCCCCAGATTGCGCACCCAGGCCTGCGTGCCGGTGTGGCAGAAGCGGCAGTTGAGCGTGCAGCCGACCTGGCTTGAAACACAGAGCGTGCCGCGATCTTCCTCCGGGATGTGGACGCTTTCGATTAGGGCTCCATCGACGTTGCGCACCAGCCACTTGGCCGTGCCGTCGGTCGACTGCTGCATGTCGGCGATGTCGCCGCGCGCCAGGCTGGCGGTCTCGGCGAGCTTGGCGCGCAATCCCTTGGCCATCGTCGTCATGACGGCGAAATCGGTGGCGCCGCGATGGTAGAGCCAGTGCCAGACCTGGTTGGCGCGCATGCGCAGCGATTTTTCGGGCTCGCCGATCTCGCGGAACAGGTCGGCCAGCTCGGCGCGGTCGAGGCCGATTAAAAATCGCCGGCCCTCGGCGTCGACGTCGGCCGGCACGGCCCCGTCCACCGGTACGGGCTTTTCGATGATATCGGCGAACGCCTCCGCCGGCGCCGCCGCTGAACTTTCAATCGTCATAAATCGTCGGGTCTTTTCAGCCCATATTTGGCCCGCACTCGGGCCGCCGTCACTTCACCCTGCACGACCGCCCGATGGCCTTGTAGGCGGCGGTGAAGCCGGACAGTGAAAATCGGTACGTCACCCGGGTGCCGCGTTTCGACAGGCCCCGGACGATCATGTCGTGGCCGGCTTTCATGGCCTTGACCAATTTGGCGTCGTCCTTGGCGTCATAGCCCCAGGCGGAATCGACGCTGGTATACATCTTGTAGGTCTTCTTGGCTATGCCGACGGTGACCTCGCTGCCGGGCTGGAAAGGAAAGCCGACGTTGATGCTGACCTCGTTGCGGATCTTGGCCTTGGGCCGGTGGGTCACCATGACGTAGATATCGCCGTGCTTGACCTTCTTGGGCTCCTTGAGCACCGGCACCGAGGTCATGAAGCAGGTCTTGCCCGCTTTCTTCTCGGTAAAGGCATAGGCGTCCCAGTCGCGGTGCTCGCCCAGCAGTTTGGGCGTTTGGCTCCAGGCGGGAAAGGCGGTGAGGAAAAGGAGGGTAGCGACGGCAAACTTTATTTTCATGGCACCAAAAGATAGTTCAAGCTTCAGTCTTCGGCTAGTTCCAGATCGCCGGTGCGGATGACGCTGGCGCCCTGGATGTGCTCGGGCAGCGGGATCGGCTCGCCCATGCTCGACGTCGGCCGTTCGGCGAAACGGCCCATGCTGATGACGCGGTCGTACATCACGATGGCGCCGGCGGTGGCGACGTTAATGCAGAACTGTGTCGGAATTTTGATGATGTGCTCGCAGCGCGCCACCAGATCGGGGGTCAGCGAGCCGCGCTCCGGCCCCAGCACGTAGGCGGCCTGCACGGGATGGCGGAAACTAGGCAGTTCGGTGGCCTCGTCCAGCAGTTCGACGCCGACGATGCTGCACGATTGCGGCAGCACCATCGACTCAACCGAATCGAAGCGGTAAAACGGCATCTGTTTCCACGCCGTGCTGGTATCCGATCGGGAGCTGCGCAAGGGGAGGTCGGAATCGATGGTGAAGGCGAAGCTCGCCCCGAACGCATGGGCCGAGCGAAAGAGATTGCCCGCGTTCATGGGCTTGCTGAAACGCTGCACGCCGATGCCGAAATAACCGCGCATTTTGTCCTATATTGATTTCCGGCCCGATTGCCTGGGCCAACATTAACGCCACGAGGTTCCATGTCCAACCCCGCCCCTAATCCCATCGCCGTCGAAGTGACGCGCGGCCGAAATCCAGATGACGCGTCGGTCGAAAGCCGGCACGCTGCCGCCTGTGCCGTCGTGGCGGCGGACGGTACGGTTGAGCACGCCTGGGGTGACGTCGAGCGGGCCATCTTTCCGCGTTCCGCCATCAAACCGATCCAGGTATTGCCGCTGCTGGAAACCGGCGCGGCGGAGGCGTTCTCGCTGTCGGACGCCGAAATATCGCTGGCCTGCGCCTCGCACAACTCCGAGGCGCGCCACATCGAGACGGTCAGCGCCTTGCTGGAGCGCGTCGGCCTCACGACTGACGCCCTGGAATGCGGGCCGCAAATTTCCACAAACGAACAGGTCAAACTGGAAACGGTGCGGGGCGGCGGGGAAGCCAGCCGGCTGCGCAATAACTGCTCCGGTAAGCACGCGGGCTTCCTGACGACGGCGGTGCACATGGGCGAACACACGGCGGGCTACATCGGCCGCGAACACCCGGTGCAGCAGCGCGTCTTCCAAACGATTTCGGAGATGTGCGAAATCGACGTCGCCGCGGCGCTGGAGGGCATCGACGGTTGTTCGATCCCGGCGCTGGCTTTGCCGTTGAGTTCGCTGGCTCACGGCATGGCGAGGCTTGCCGCGCCCGCCGGACTGGGCGCCGTGCGCGAAGCCGCGTGCAAGCGCGTGGTCCAGGCTATCGCCGCCGAGCCTTTCATGATGGCCGGGTCGGGCCGCTTCTGCACCGCCATCAACGGTGCGATGCGGGGCAAGGCCGTGGTCAAGACAGGGGCCGAGGGCGTGATGATGGCGGCGGTCCCGGCAATGGGTCTCGGCGTCGCCCTGAAGATTGACGACGGCGCCGGCCGGGCCAACGGCGTGGCCATGGCCGCCGTACTGCGCAAACTCGGCGTGCTGGACGATCCCGCCACCGTATCCATCGCCGATTACGTCAGAGCGCCGGTGCGTGACCTCAACAACCGGCTGATCGGCCATATTCGGCACGCCGCCGGCTGGCCGCCCATGTGACGACATGCCCGCCGACCATATCCTGCCGGATGTGCTGCAGCCCGGTCTGAGGCTCGTCTTCTGCGGCACCGCGCCCAGCCCGCGATCCGCCGCCGAAAAAGCCTACTATGCCCACCCGGGCAACCGGTTCTGGCCGACGCTCCATGCCGTGGGGCTGACCGACCGCCGCCTGCGGCCCGAAGAGTATCTCGAGCTGCTCAAGCTCGGCATCGGCTTCACCGACGTGGTCAAGACGCAAAGCGGTCTGGATGCCGATCTTTCGAGGGAGGCCTTCGACGGCGAAGGCCTGCGGGCCAAGATCCTGCGCTTTCAGCCCGCCATCCTGGCTTTTACATCCAAGAACGCGGCCAAGAAGGGGCTCGGCAGATCCAAGGTCGACTACGGTCTATTGTCGGAATCACTTGGCGAGACCCGCCTGTTCGTGCTTCCCTCACCGTCCGGCCTGGCGCGCGGCGCCTGGAACGAGGATCATTGGCGGGCGTTGGCCGTGTGGCTCGACGAGAACACCATAACGACGGGATAGGATGCGATGAAAGCGGTACTGGTCAAGGAATTCGGCGGACCCGAAAAACTGGTGGTGGAGGACATCTCCTCGCCCACGCCCGGCAGGGGCGAAGTGTTGATGCGGGTGCATGCCTGCGGGGTCAATTTCGGCGATACCCTGATCATCCAGGGCTCCTACCAGGTCAAACCGGAACTGCCGTTCAGCCCCGGCATGGAATGCGCCGGCGAAATCGCCGCTCTCGGCGAGGGCGTCGAGAATTTCAAACCCGGCGATCGCGTCATCGCCATGACCGGGCACGGCGGCTACGCCCAGGAAATCGTCGTCGCCGCCAAACTGCTGATCCCGATCCCCGAAAGCATGTCCTACGAACACGCGGCGGCCTTCCCCGTGGCCTACGGTACCAGCCACGTCGGCCTCGACTACCGCGCCGGCCTCAAGGAGGGCGAAACGCTCTTGGTGCTGGGCGCGGCGGGCGGCGTCGGTCTCACGGCGGTGGAGATCGGCAAGGCCATGGGCGCCACCGTTATCGCCGCCGCCGGCTCGGCGGAAAAACTGGCGGTGACCAAGCAATACGGCGCCGATCACCTGATCGATTATTCCACCGAGGACATCCGCGAGCGCGTCAAGGAGATCACCGGCGGCAAGGGCGCCGACGTGATTTACGATCCCGTCGGCGGCGATGCTTTCGACGCCGCCATGCGCTCCATCGCCTGGGAGGGGCGGCTGGTGGTCATCGGCTTCGCCTCCGGCCGAGTGCCCGAGGCCAAGGCCAACATCGTGCTGGTTAAGAACATCTCGGTGGTCGGGTTCTACTGGGGCTCCTACAACATCAACAAGCCGTCCGTCGTGATGCTGTCGCTGCAGACGCTGATGACCTGGTACGAACAGGGCAAGATCAAACCCCACGTCTCCCACACCCTGCCCATGGACCAGGCCGGCGACGCCCTGGAGATGATGATCAACCGCAAATCCACCGGTAAAATCGTCCTGACGATGGATTAGGTTGGCTAAAAAGCCTGCGTCATTCCCGCGAAAGCGGGAGCGGTAAAATAGCGATCGATAAATTCGTCGTTCCGGCGAACGCCGGAATCCAGGTTTTATTTTTCGTGAGCACCTGATTTCGGCAGCATGGAAAAAAAAGAGAAACCTGGACCCCGGATCAGGTCCGGGGTGACGTTTTGGCGTAAATAGAACTCATTGTTATTGTACCGATAGTTTTGGCCAACTGATCGAGCAGGCCAATCCCGATTGGCGCGACCTCTATGACGATATCACCTAATCCGGTTGGTAGGCCTCGGCGCTGAAGGCTTCGGCGTAGATGACCTTGCCTTCGACGTCGGTGAGGACGCCTAGTTTTAGTTCCTGGGCCATGAAGGCCTCGCCGCCATAGGGCGACTCCAGCGACTGCGTCAGTTCGGAGGAAAAGCCGAAACGCTTGTAGTAGCTGGGATCGCCGAGCACCACGACGACCTCGACGTCGAGGGCCCGGCAGTCGCGAATGCCGCGCATGACGAGGCCGCCGGCGATGCCCTGCTTCTGGTGTGCCGGCGACACGGCCAGCGGGGCCAGCGCCGCGCCGCGGATGAGCGAACGGCCGGTTTCGATGGGCAGGTCGCTGAACAGGATGTGGCCGACGATGGTATCGCTCTCGTCGTCGACGGCGACCAGCGACACCAGCGCGTCACCGTCGGCGCAAAGCTGATCGACGAGTTCGGCTTCTTCTTGCCGGCCGAAGGCGTTGGCCACCAGGGCATGAATTTTTTCGGCGTCGCCGGATTTCTCGGCCCTGAAGATGATCATGCGGTTTCCCTGACGAAATAGATCAGGTCGAGGGAGGGCGGCGCGACTTCCGTCTGCGACAGCAACGCATGCGCCTGCCCGCGATGGTGTGTCTGGTGGTTGAAGAAATGGGCGAGCAGCAATCTGAGTTCGTCGTTTTGATAATCGCCGGCCATGTTGGTGTATTCGAGCCAGCCCGCCAGCACGTTTTCGTCCAGTCCGTCGACGTAGTTGATGATGTGGGCGTCCTCGGCCCGCCGGGCAACGTTGAGGCCGGCGAATTCGGCGTAGAGTTCCTGATCGAGCGCCGTAATGCCCGAATCGGTGCCGGTGAAGCGCGACATCCAGATGCGGTCGCCCACCAGAATGTGGTTGAGCGTCATGTGCAGGGAGCCGAAAATGCTGGGGCGTGGCGCCAGGTAGTCGGTCTCGTGAAGCTGACCGCAGGCCTCGTAAAGACGATCGTTGGCCCAGGCGTTGTAGGCTGCAAGTACCTTAAAATTCTCAAGCAGTGGAAAAGCCACGGCGCTCCTCTCCGACCCGGTTTGCTTTGGCTAAAGCATGGGCCGGAGAGCAAGCGCCGTCAAATGCCTATTTGGCTTCCTATTCTCCCTCTCGCCAGGGAAACGGGGGTCGCCTAGGCGCGCCAGAAGGGCTTGCTGATTTCGCGGTGCAGGGCGCTCGGCGCGATGCCGATATCCTTAAGAATGTGCGGTTCAAGCTCGGAAAGATGGCGACGCTCACGAGCCCTGTCCTGCCAGGTGTTGACGGTATTGATCAATCCGCCAAGCACACTACCTGACCCAAAAAAGCTAATCCCAGTAACATGCGTCCGTTCCATATCTTCCTCCTACGAGCTTGTTGATTACTGCCTTACGAGGTGATATTTAAGATATCTACAAAGTTTCGACAAACGATCAATTCTCATAATTATCATTAGAAATACTAATCCGAAGGAAGGTCTCGAGTGTCCCGCCGCCTGCCCCCTCTGAATGCCCTGCGCGCGTTCGAATCGGCGGCCCGCAGCCTGTCGTTCACCAAAGCGGCGGCGGAGCTGAACGTGACGCAGGCCGCCATCAGCCATCAGGTTAAGGCGCTGGAGGACTGGTTGGGCACGCCCTTGTTCATCCGCCGCAACCGGGCGCTCTTGCTAACGGAGGCGGGCCAGGCCTATGCCGGGCCGTTGGGCGAGGCGTTCGATACCATCGCCATCGCCACCGGCCGGCTATCGACGCTGGACAGCACGGGCACGCTGACCGTGTCGGTGCTGCCATCGATCGCCGCCAAGTGGCTGGTGCCGCGCATGCGCCGCTTCCGCGAACAACATCCGGAAATCGAGGTGCGCCTGTCGCCCTCGACCCATCTCACCGACTTTTCCCGCGAAGCCGTCGACCTCGTGCTGCGCTACGGCCGGGGGGACTGGCCCGGCCTCAAGGCGGAGAAATTCATGACCGAGGATGTCTTCCCGGTCTGTAGTCCGGCCCTGCTGGAGGGGTCCAATCCCTTGCTTCGGCCACAAGACCTGCGCCACTACACGCTGTTGCATGACGATTATTTCGAAGACTGGCGGAAATTTCTGCTGGCCGCCGGGGTTACCGACATCGATTACAACCGCGGCCCCGTCTACGAGGATTCGGGCAACCTGCTGCAGGCGGCGGCGGCGGGCGAGGGCGTGGCGCTGGGCCGCTCCGCCCTGGCGGCCGACGATCTTGCCGCCGGCCGCCTGGTCAAGCCGTTCGATATCAGCCTGCCGATCGAATACGCCTACTACGTGGTGGCCCCGGAAAGCAGCTGGGACCGTCCCAAAGTCGCGGCTTTCCGCGACTGGGTGATCGAAACCGCGGCGGCGGACGGCATGGGCCCGCCATGATGACGGACAAATCACCGGCGGTGAGCGACGGTCAACATGCCCGGGTCTGGCGGCTGGCCGGACCCATCATCCTTTCCAACGTCTCCGTCCCCCTCTTGGGCATCGTCGATACGGCGGTGATGGGCCACCTGGATCACGCCTACTACATCGGCGCGGTGGCCGTCGGCGCGATGATCTTCTCCTACGTCTACTGGGGTTTCGGCTTCCTGCGCATGGGCACGACGGGCCTGGTGGCGCAGGCTTTCGGCGCCGGCGACGTCAGCGAGATCAGGGCGCTGTTGGGCCGTTCGATGTTGCTGGCCGGCGCTTTGGCGGCGGCGGTCGTCGCGCTGCAATGGCCGTTGATTTCGGGCGCCATGTGGTTCATCGAAGCCAGCCGGGAAGTCGAGGGCCTGGCCACGACGTACTTCCAGGTGCGCATCTGGGCGGCCCCGGCGGCCCTGGCGAACTATGCCGTGCTGGGCTGGCTCCTGGGTCTGCAACGGGCCAAGAGCGCCCTCATGCTGCAGGTCTTCATGAACGGCCTGAACATCGTCCTCGACATCTGGTTCGTGCTCGGCCTGGGCTGGGGCGTCGAGGGCGTGGCGCTGGCCACGGCGATATCGGAATACTCGGCGGCAGCACTTGGCCTCGTGCTGGCCTTCCGGGGCTTGGGACAATTGGGCGGCAGCTGGCGTGACGTCAGATTACTCGATGCGGACAAGCTCAGACGCCTGCTGGCGGTCAACACCGATATCTTCATCCGCACCCTGTGCCTGGTTTCGGCGTTCGCCTACTTCACCAGCCGGGGCGCCGCCATGGGCGACGTGCTGCTGGCGGCCAATGCCGTGCTGATGAATTTCCAGTTGTTCATGGGTTATGCCCTGGACGGCTTCGCCTTCGCCGCCGAGGCCCTGGTCGGCGCCGCCGTCGGCGCGCGCGACCGCAGCCGTCTGAGCGCCGCCGTCCGCACCTCGACGATATGGGCCGGCTGGTTTGCCCTGATGTACGCCGCCGTCTACTGGATTGCCGGCACGGCCATTATCGCCGCCATCACCGACATTGCCGAGGTGCGCGAGGCCGCCGCGGCCTATCTCTGGTGGGCCATCGCCTCGCCTTTGATTTCGGTCTGGAGTTTTCAGCTCGACGGCATCTTCATCGGCGCCACGCGCACGCGGGCGATGCGCAACGGCATGATCGTCTCGCTCGGCATCTACCTGGCGTCGGTCTGGATATTGGTGCCGCTCTACGGCAACCACGGCCTGTGGCTGGCGTTCTACCTTTTCATGATCGCCCGCGCCGTGACGTTGGCCGTGCGCTATCCGGCGCTGGCGCGGGCGACCAGCGCCTGAAGGGCGGCAAGCTCCGCCGCACCGCCGCCGGCAATCAACAGCTTCTTGCTCCGGTCCCTGGCGCCGCCGGTCAGCGATAGGCGGCCCTTGGCGATACCCAGCGATTTGGCCAGCAGCTTGATCAGGGCGGCGTTGGCCTTGCCCTTTTCCGGGACCGCCGTGACCCGGGCCTTGAGTACCGGGCCGTCCGACCCGTCCGCAATTCCGTCGATGCGGTTGGCCGACGACTTCGGCGTCAGCCGGATGCGGACGGCGATGCCGTCAGGGGTCACTTCGAAGGGTGAGGCCGCCGGGACGGCTGTCACATCATGCCGGGTGCGATGTCTTTAATAATGAGGTTGCGCACGAACATCAGGACAAGGATCAGGATCACCGGCGATATGTCGATGCCGCCCATCAGCGGAATGAAACGGCGGATGTGCCGCAGCGCCGGCTCGGTCAGGCGGTAGAGAAAGTCACCGACGGCATAAACGAAACGGTTGGAGGTGTTGACGACGTTGAAGGCCACCAGCCAGCTCAACACCGCGGAGATGATCAGAGCCCAGATGTAAAGCGAGATAACGGTGTCGACGAGGATCAGGATCGCGTGCATCGGGTCTCCGGTCGGGTTGGCCGTGGGCAGGTTATTTTCCGCTGAGAGAATATATCACAGGTGGGGATGGGCCAAGGGGGCTGCAAGGGCAAGGCAACATGCGCCATATGGGCCCGAAGACGGCTTGACATCGCCGGGCCGCATCACCATTATCCCGGCGCGCGCGGCCCTGACGGGCCACCAAGCGCCTTTGTGGGGCCGTAGCTCAGATGGGAGAGCGTCGCGTTCGCAACGCGAAGGTCGGCGGTTCGATTCCGCTCGGCTCCACCATTTTTCCTACATGCGTTTGAAGATCAAGTGCCGCCCGGCATTATTTTCGGGCCTCGAACGCCTTATTATTTGTAATCGGATTGCAGCCGTGGCACTCCTGATCGTGTTTCCGGGAATAACCGGCCACTGATCACGGAAGATGTGTTGTGACGTCCAAGCAAAAGCTGCGCTCCCGCGCCTGGTTCGATAATCCGGACAATCCGGATATGACGGCCTTGTACCTCGAAAGGTATCTGAACTACGGATTGACCAGGGAGGAACTGCAGTCGGGCAAGCCCATCATCGGCATTGCCCAGACGGGCTCGGATCTCTCGCCCTGCAACCGTCCGCACCTCGAACTGGCCCACCGCGTCCGGGAGGGCATCCGGGAGGCGGGCGGCATCGCCATGGAGTTCCCTGTGCACCCCATCCAGGAAACCGGCAAGCGGCCGACGGCGGCATTGGACCGCAACCTCGCCTATCTCGGCCTGGTCGAGATCCTCTACGGCTATCCCCTTGACGGCGTCGTCCTGACGGTCGGCTGCGACAAGACCACCCCGGCCTGCCTGATGGCGGCGGCCACCGTCGATATTCCGGCCATCGTGTTGAGCGGCGGACCCATGCTCAACGGCTATGTCGACAATCAACGCTGCGGCTCCGGAACCGTCATCTGGGATGCCAGGGAAAAGCTCGCGGCCGGAGAAATGGACTACGAAGAATTTATTGCGCGGGCGGCCGCATCGGCGCCGTCCGCCGGCTACTGCAACACCATGGGGACCGCCTCGACGATGAATTCATTGTCGGAAGCCCTGGGTATGCAGCTTACCGGCGGCGGGGCCATTCCGGCGCCCTATCGCGAACGAGGGCAGTTGGCTTATGAAACGGGGCGGCGGATCGTCGGCCTCGTGCATGAGGATGTCCGGCCGTCTAATATCATGACGCGCCAGGCCTTTGAAAACGCCATCGTCGTCAACTCGGCTTTGGGCGGCTCGACGAATGCGCCGATCCACATCACGGCCATCGCCCGCCATATGGGCGTCGAGATGACGATCGAGGACTGGGAGGAGATTGGCCTGAACGTTCCGCTGCTCGTCAACCTGCAGCCCGCCGGCGAGTATCTGGCAGAGGACTTTCACCGGGCGGGGGGCGTGCCGGCCGTCGTCGACGAATTGCTGCGGCACGACCTGTTGCACCAGGATTGTCTGACCGTTTCCGGGCAGACGCTCGCAGAGAATTGCCGCGGCAAGACATCCAGCAATGAAGACGTCATCCGGAATTTCGACACCGCCTTGGTGGCAAAAGCCGGCTTCAAGGTCATCCGCGGCAATCTGTTCGATGCCGCCATCATGAAGCTCAGCGTCATCGACGAAGAATTTCGCGACCGTTACCTGTCGGACCCGGACGACCCGGAGGCGTTCGAGGGGGCGGCCGTGGTGTTCGACGGTCCGGAGCATTACCACGGCGCCATCGACGATCCAGGCTTAAACATTACCGAGACATCCGTTTTGTTCATGCGCGGCACCGGCCCGATCGGCTATCCCGGCGCCGCCGAAGTCGTCAATATGCGGGCACCGGATTATCTGCTGAAAAAGGGCGTTACCGTTCTGCCCTGCATCGGCGACGGACGCCAATCCGGAACATCGGGTTCGGCCTCCATTTTGAACGCCTCACCCGAGGCTGCCGCCGGCGGCGGTCTGGCGATACTCCGGAGCGGCGACCGGGTGCGCATCGACATCGGTAAGGGCACCGCGAACATTTTGATATCCGATGAGGAAATCGCCGAGCGGTACAGGGTGTTGGAGGAGGACGGCGGTTATCCATATCCGGAATCGCAGACGCCCTGGCAGGAAATGCAGCGGCGCGACGTCGATCAGCTGTCCGCGGGCATGGTGCTGAAGGAAGCGGTCAAATATCAGCGCGTCGCGGCCTCGAAAGGCCTGCCCCGGGACAACCATTGACGGGCACCGGGATGACCAGGATCCTTTCCATCGGCGAAGTCATGCTGGAGATGTCCGACGTCGGGAACGGACTGTTCCGCAAAAGCTTCGCCGGCGACACCTTCAACATGGCGCATTACCTGAGCGTCGTTTCGCATGGCGATCTAAAGGCCGATTATCTGACAGCGGTCGGCTGCGATGCCGACAGCGACGCCTGCCTGGCCTTTCTGCAGGACCACGGCGTCAGTACGGCGCGCTGCCTCCGAGACCCGGACCGCACGCTCGGTCTTTTTATTCTCAGCAACGATGCAGCGGGTGAAAAGCGCTACGGCTACTGGCGCGGTCAAAGCGCCGCCCGGCATGTCTTCGACGCTGTCCAAGATCTGACGGGATACGATCTCATATATATTTCCGGCATTACCGCGGCGGTCACCGAGAACAAGGATAACCTCGTCAAGTCGGTTGCCCTGGTTGGCGGGGAAACGGGGACGATCGCTTACGATTTCAACTACCGCGCCCAGCTTTGGAGCCCCGGTCAGGCAAGCGACTTCGCCGCCCGGATTTTGCCCACCGTGAACATCGCCAAGATATCGGACGAGGAACTGGAAATTCTCTATCCCGGTCAAGATGTCGAAGCCCTGTCGGCGCAGTATCCCGAAGCCGAGTGGGTCCTAACCTGTGCCGGGGACAAGGCGGAAGTCTGGAAAGGCGCTGCCCTAATTGCCCGGCATAGCTTCGAGCCGATCGCGGAAATCATCGATAGCTCGGCCGCCGGCGACGCCTTCATCGCCACATATATCTTTGCCAAGCTGGCGGGTCGTGAGGTGCTGGCGTGCCTCCAAGACGCTCATCGCATTGCGGCCCAGGTCGTTTGTGGAAAGGGATCGATCGTCCCGCTGGATCTCACCGAAATGGATTCAATACATGCCTGACGCGCTCTACGACAAAATATCCGAAATGCCCCTTATCGCCGTGCTGCGCGGCATCACGCCGGCGGATGCCGTCGCGGTTTCCGACGCCCTGATCGGCGCCGGATTCCGATTCATGGAGGTGACGTTGAACAGCCCAGACTGGGAGCAAAGTCTGCGGCTGATCGATGAGGCGCATGGCGACGATATCGTGCTCGGCGCCGGCACCGTCGTGTCGCCGGACGACGTGGAGAAGGTCCAGGCGGCGGGCGGAAAAGTCGTGATCGCGCCCAACATGGATGTCGACGTTATCGGCCGGACCAAGGAATTGGGCATGCTGTCGGTTCCGGGCTGCTGCACGCCGACGGAGTGTTTCCAGGCCCTCACCGCCGGCGCCGATATTCTGAAAATTTTTCCCGCCGACACCCTGGGCGTTCCCTTCATCAAGGCGGTCACGGCGGTCTTGCCGGAAGGCACCCGGCTCTGTCCGACCGGCGGCGTATCGGCCGACAATCTGGAAGAATTCTTTGCGGCGGGCGTCTATGCGGCCGGGATCGGTTCACTGCTTTACAAGGCGGGCAAAAGCGCGTCGGACATCGGGAAATCTGCCGAAGAACTCGTGTCGGCATACGAAAACGCTTTACGGTAGCTTTTAGGGGCGGCTGCCGCCCTCAGATCCCCTGCTGCATCGTCAGGCGGATGTACTCGGCGCGCTTGACGGCGCCGCCGGCGTTCTCGCTGGGGAATTTTTCGAGCCAGGCGCCCATCTTGACCGACAGCTTGCAGATGACGCCGCCGATGGCCGAATGGTTCTCCCGCACCACGCCCTTGAACTTGTCGAAGCGTTCCGAATCGATGTTGTCCCACATCTTTTCCGTAATGTTCTCGAAGGTGTGGAAACGCTTGGTCACGCCCTGGTTCATATCGGCGAATTTTTCATAGAGCTTGTCGCAGGTCTTCATCAGGTTGCGGTCCTGCTTCAAGGTGTGGTGCTCCATGATTTCCTCCACCGAGTGGACGAAATCGCTGAACGCCGGCTGCACCGATTCCCAATATTCCCGGTAATAGGCGACGCTGAGGTAGATATCGCCGAAATCCTCCAG
The DNA here is from genome assembly GCA_964528595.1 of uncultured Rhodospirillaceae bacterium. Taxonomy (GTDB): domain Bacteria; phylum Pseudomonadota; class Alphaproteobacteria; order UBA2966; family UBA2966; genus CAYFKJ01. The sequence goes on along the minus strand of CAZGTM010000062.1, from coordinate 7,322 downwards.
GAAAATTGGCACGTCCTCGAGCCGGATGCCCAGCTTGTCGGACATCATCTTGAGCTTGGAGACCGCATGCTTTTTGTCGGGATGGCGGAACAGCGCGACCACGTCGTTATAGTTCCGCACGCCTTCGTCGGCATCGCCGTAGACTTCCATGATGACGCGCTGGGTAAAGGCCCGCATGAAACGGTGGAGTTCTTCCTGCTTGGCCTCCGAAAGTTTCAGCGCGTCCTTGTCATCAATCGAAATGCCCAGCTTGCGCAACTCGATGCGTAGGCAATAGACATCGTAAGAATAAAGCTTGGAGAGCTTGGAAAGAACGTTGACGTCGCCCGCATCGATATTGGTGAAGACCTGCCGGACGGCGTTGACGGGGATCTGACCGCTGCCGGCCTTCTTGTCGTCAAATAGTTCGATGACGCTTTCGAGCTTGGCGTTCTTGATCATCCGGGTGCGTTCCAGACCTTTGGTCTGCAACGGCACGATACTGAGCGGCAACACGTGGACCGAATCCCGGTCCTCGTCTTTGATGGGCTCATTCGAATTGGCGGCTTCTGCCGAATAGTCTGCTTCTGCAGCGAGTGTCATTTCAGCCCCCCGTAGGCCAAGACCCGCGATTTAAGGAGGCAATCATAGTGTTTGTTGGAGAATTAGCTAGCAATTACTGTAAATAACAAAATTATGAGAATTACAAATAAACACTCTCAAATAGTTCTTTCGTTTTTATTGTGCTCTTAATTAAGAGTCAGTTGAAATCAAACAATTCTACCATTTGACACGAGAGTTTGGTCTGAACTATTTGTAGCCGCTCGACAAATCAATTTGGCTGGGCGCGTGGGTGAAACAGCCGCCGGGTTAACCGCTCTCCTTATCCTTGTTGCGAATAACGCGTTCAAGCCCTGAGAGTTCCAGCCTAATGCGCCATTAATAAAAACCGATTATGCTGTCATCAAGGGGGTTGGTCTTAGTTGGTCGGGGTGTGCCAAATGACGATCAAATCTCGGCGGTTCATGCCGACAGCGTGTTTTGCCGTTGCGGCAATTGCGCTGGCGGTCGTGATGGCCGGTTGTGATGATGCCGGCGAACGCAAACAGGCGGGGGCCGACTGGCTCACCAAGAACCATGACGTGCCGCCCGAAAGCGGCTGGAAAATGGGTAGCATTACGGCCAATTCCCGCAATGAAGTCATCATCAACGTCGACCTCTACAGCGCCGCCAGGGCCAATTCCCTCGACGGCCTGAGCGCCATGGACAAGGGCGAGGTCGCGCGTCTGGCCTGTCCCCGCCGGGACAGCGAATTCTGGCCGGTGGCCGGCACGGACACGACCGTCGTCGTGCAACTGCAAAGCATGGGTGAAACCCTGGTGAGGGCCAATTGCCGGCGGCCCTGATGTGCGCTCATGATCCTTGAATGGCTTGAAGCCCTGACGACGCCGTGTCCCCGGACATGGCGGCGCATGGGGTATCTGCGCGAAGCCATCGCCATCCGGCATCGTCAGCGGCGCTGCCGTGATGCCTGGGCGCTTCATCTTGAACACAGCCGGCAGTTTGTCCGCGAGCATGCGGCGGACTCAGGCGGCGGGCGGAAAGCCCTGCTGCTCGGCGCCGGTCTGGTTTACGACCTGCCGATTGACGACCTGTCGCGCGCCTTCGATCAGGTATTGCTGGTCGATCTCGTGCACCTCCGCCCCGCCCGCCGGGCGGCCCGGCGATTCGCCAACGTCCAGCTTGTCAGCCGCGACCTGACAGAAAGCCTCGACGACATCCATGCCGGCAAGCCGATTGCCGCGTCGCCAACCGGCTTTCTGGACGATCCCGCTGTCGATTTCGTCGTCTCGCTCAATCTGGCTTCGCAGTTGCCCGTCATTCCCCTGGCCTGGCTGGAGCGCCGGGGATCGGTTGACGAGGACGTCCGGGCCGATCTGGGCAGGCGCCTGATCGAGGCGCATCTGGAATATCTCGGGCGCTTCAACTGCCCGGTCTGCCTGATTGCCGACGTCGAGCGCATCCACCGCAACGCCGCGGGCACGGAAGTCTTGCGCGAAACGCCTCTTCACGGCGTCCCGTTACCGGCGGGCGGGGAAACCTGGATCTGGGATATCGCGCCGCTGGGCGAGATCGATGGAGACACCGAGATCAGCCACCGCGTTGCGGCCATTCATCTGAACCGATCCTAACTCAACGGCAGCATGACCTCTTGGCAGTAAGCCGGGCGTTCGCAAAATCGGGCGTACCAGGCTTCGACGTTTTTCAGTTGGGGGCGTTCGATATCCAGTTCGAACCAGCGGTGGGCGAAGCAGGCGGCCGGGATATCGCCCATGGAAGGCTCTTCGCCGGTGATGAATTGGCGGTCCTCAAGCCAGGCGTCGAGCATGCCGTAAAGCTGGCCGCACTCGAGGGCCGCGGCATCCAGGGCCTGCCAATCCCGGTTTTCGGGCGGCGTCCGGATCAGGGTCCAGAAGACCACGACCATGGGCGGCTGCAGGGCGCCCAGTGACCAGTCCATCCATTGGTTCGCCTGGCCGCGCGCTTCGTGGCCGGCGGGATACCAGGGCGTTTCGGAACCATAGGTTTCCGCCAGATAGCGCACGATGGCGTTGGATTCCCACAGCGTGACGTCGCCGTCCTGCAGCACCGGGATCCTGCCATTGGGATTGAGCGCCAGGAATTCCGGGGTGTCGTTGCCGCCGAAGTGCCCGCCGATATCGCTGCGCTCGACCTCCAGGCCAAGCTCGGCCGCGCACCACATGGTCTTTTGTACGTTGACGGAGTTGTTCCGCCCCAGGATTTTGATCTTGTGCGTCATGCTGCAAGTCCGTGACTGAATTTCCGATGGGCGATTTTCGGGATATCGGCCGGAAATTGCAAACGGCCCGGCCTCTGGAGGCCGAGCCGTTTTGTGACGCAGTCCGGAAAACTAGTGGGCGTGGATGCCGCACCAGCGTCTGGGAAACAGGGCGGATCGGCGCTCGATGCGGCCGGCCCTATAGCCGTCGCGGCGGTTGGCGCTGCGGCGGTCGTGATTGGCTCTACGCTCTGTCTTACTGCGGTTTTCGCTGTCCTGGGTTGTGGAACCCGGCTTTCTGCGGTCGAACATAGGGGTTACTCCCGGTGTAAATTCGTCTACCAAACCCCTAATGTTCACTGACTACGCTCGTCCCCGGTGCCATTGATAGCGGACCAAGGTAAACGGGCGGTTAATTTCCGAAATTTCTATGCAATGATAGAAATTCTATAATTTTATCGACTCGCCTGTCGGCGCAGCCCGCCGGCGATTTCCAGAATGAACTTGCGGCGCACCGCGGCGCCGAAGCTTTTGTCCTTGTCGGCCGTGACGACGAAGCTGCCGGGGCCGCCGATGATATAACTGGAGAAGGCGGCCTCGACATCGTAGTCGACCGGGCGGCCGTTGCAGCCCCGGCACAGGATGGCCAGGCCGTTGATGACGATGCCGGCATCGAGGGCGGCGGCGCGCGCCTCGGCGACCGGTACGCCACCCCAGTTGTTGGCGCTGTCGCCGGAAAAATCGATGATCTTGCGCGTGCCTTCCAGGTCGTTTGTCTCGATCAACGCGTGCGCCACGGCGATGGCGCTGCCGATGGCATTGGGCCCGAAGGCCAGGCGCGGCGCGGCCATCAGTTCGTTGGCAAAAACCGTGGCGCTTTCCATGTCGCTCACCACCCTCCACGGCACCACGACATCCTGCGAATAGGCGTCGCCCCATTCGACGTAGGTCACGGCGATCTTGCCGCGAGCGCCGACAGCAAGGGCCCTGAGCAGGTCGGGATGGGTGATGGCCTCGGCATAGCCCCGCCGCTGGAAACGGATTTCGGCCTCATCAATCGAGCCCGAAGCATCGGCCAGGAACACCAGCTCGACGTCCACCCGTTCCTTGGCGGCGGCCCCGTAGGCAAACAGGATACCGAGCAGAACAGTCAGGTTGATCAGGTAATGCACGGCAACCTCCGGTCAGAAGTTCAACGTGTTTCCTGCCGCCTCCCGAACTGGCGGCGGCAGATCAATTCAAGCGACGGCGCGCGGGGCCAGCATGCGCAGGCGCTGGATGTGATCGGGTCCGATGCCGCAACACCCGCCCACGACAGCCGCCCCCAGCCCCAGCCAGCGCCGGACATGGACCTCATAGGTCCAGGGATCCATGTCCTCGTCATATTCGATCGGGCCATCCGCCAGGACACGTCCTTCGGGCACCGGGCGGAAGGCGTTGGCGTAGGCGCCCTTGGGCTTGTCCGTGAGGTCGCCCAATAGGTTCAGCGCGGCATCGATGCTTTCCGGCACGCAGCAATTGAACAGATAGGCGCCGACGTCCAGACCGGCCACGGCCGCCACGGCGTCGGCGATGGTCTCGCCCGAACGCAGCCTGCCCGAATGATCGTCAGCCAGCGTCCAGGCCAGCCAGACCGGTTTGTCCGCCGCCGCCGCCACTTCGGCGGTCATGCGGGCCTCGGCGATGCTCGACATGGTCTCGCAAAGCAACAGGTCGACGTGCGGCGTCAGGGCGTCGGTGATGAGGCGGTAGACGGGCTGGGCCTCGGCGGCGTCCAACACCTCGTCGGGGCGATAGCTTTCGCCCAGTGGCGGCAGCGCCCCGGCGATGAGGCTGCCGGCGGCGGCTTCATCGCGCGCCTCAATGGCCAGTTGGGCCGACAGTTCGACCAGTTCGGCCAGGCGCTCCGTCATGCCGCGGCGTTCGAGATAGCTTGGGACGCAGGCGTAATTGTTGGTCGTTATGATGTCGGCGCCGGCGCGGATGTAATCGACGTGCAGGCGGCGCACCGCGTCGGGCGCCTCCAGCAGCGGGGCGGCCGACCAGATGTCCCTGGGAATGTCGACGCCGCGCGATTTGAGGTAATCGCCCATGCTGCCGTCCAGCACCAGCACCTCGCGGCCGCGCCAAATATCATCGCTCATATCCGCATCCCCCCACAGGAGGCCGCCATCATTTCACAACCAGTTCCCTGGGAAAATCACAAAAGGGCGCGGCGCCTTGCTCGGTCACCTGGAAACATTCGCTGATCTCGATGCCCCAGTCGTCCATCCAGATGCCGGGAATCATGTGAAAGGTCATGCCGGGCGCCATCACGCTGTCGTCGCCGGGCCTGAGGCTCATGGTGTGCTCGCCCCAGTCCGGCGGGTAGTTGAGGCCGGTGGAATAGCCGATGCGGGAAGCCTTCTCAAGGCCGTGCCGGGCGATACTGGCGCGCCAGACAGCTTCGACCTCGCCGCAGGTGACGCCGGGTTTGGCCGCCTCCAGCGCTTTGTTCAGCCCTTCGACCACAACCTTGGCGGTGTCGCTGAGTTTGTCGGGAGGGTCCCCTAAGAAGACCGTCCGCGCCATCGGGCAGTGGTAGCGCCGGTGGGCGCCGGCGAGTTCCAGGATGGTCGCTTCGCCCGTCACGAATTCATCGTCGGTCCAGGTCAGGTGCGGCGTCGAGGTGCCGATGCCGGTCGGCAGCATGGGCACGATGGCAGTGTAGTCGCCGCCGAAGTCGGGGTGGCCGGCAATCTGTGCGGCGTAGATCGCCGCCACGGCGTCGCACTGGCGGACGCCGGGCCGGATGGCGTCGACGCCCGCCTGCATGGCCAATTCGATCAGGCGCGCGGCCTTGTGCATCAGCTCGAGCTCCGCCGGCGACTTGACCGCCCGCACCCAGTTCACCAGATGATCGCAATCGCTGATGCGCGCGTCGGGCAGCCCGTTCTCCAAGGCGGCGCAGGCCCTTGCTGAGAAATAATAGCTGTCCATTTCCAGGCCGACCGTGCCCGTGCCCCAGCCCCGCGAGCGGATATGCTCGGCGGCGTAGTCCATGGGGTGCTTGTCGCGCGCCTGCACGTAATCGTCCGGGTAAGGCACGATGTCGGCCTCGCCGAGGAAGGTGGTGACCCGCGCGCCCCCGGCGTCGATGCCGCGGCCGATCCAGACCGGTGAGGCGCCGTCTGCCGGCAGAGCGAGGCATTGCGGCGTGTAAAACGACCAGCCGTCATAGCCCGTCAGGTAGTTCATGTTGGCCGGGTCGGTGACGATCAGAAGATCCAGTCCGGCCGCCGCCATGCGCTCGCGCGTGGCCGCCAGGCGGGCGTCATATTCGGTTTGGCTAAAGGGACGTGTTTGCGACAATTTGTTCTCCCCGCGTGATGATCCGCGATGCAGGTTAGCGCATTGACCGTTGCTCGGGCGACAAAATGCGGTTAGATGGCTGTCACCGGATGTAGTGGATCCGTGGGGGAATTTATGACGGACGAACCGACCAAGGTCGCCGCCGATATCGATCTCGAAAAGGCGGGCAAGCAGTTCGGCAGCATCATCGTGCCGCACAGCCGGGATGATTCCGCCTGGGGCAGCGTGCGTGTGCCGCTGATCGTCATCAAAGGCGGCGCCCCCGGCCCGACCGTTCTGTTCACCGGCGGCAACCACGGCGATGAATACGAAGGTCCCATCGCCCTCCTCGATCTTGCCCGCGGGCTGGACCCGGACGAGGTCAAGGGCCGGGTCATTATCGTACCGGCCCTGAACCTGCCGGCGGTGCGCACCGGCGCCCGCACGTCGCCGATCGACGGCGGCAACATGAACCGGGCCTTCCCCGGCCGCTGGGACGGCAACGTGACGGAGATGATCGCGGACTACGTGACGCGCTATCTGGTGGCGCCGGCGGACGCGGTGATCGACATTCATTCAGGGGGCAAAACGCTGGACTTCGTGCCCTCTGCCGTAATTCACCGCCTGACCGATAACGATCAAATGGCGCGGACGCGGGCGGCGATGATGGCCTTCGGCACCCCGCTCGGCCTCATCCTGGAGGAGCTTAACGCCGTCGGCATGCTCGACACCACCGTCGAGGATCTGGGCAAGGTTTTCGTTTCCACCGAGTTGGGCGGCGGCGGCACGGCGCGGCCCGAAAACGTGGAGATGGCGAAGCGCGGCGTGCGCAACCTGTTGGGTCATTTCGGGCTGGTCGACGGCGCCCTGGACCTGCGCGAGACGCCGACGCGGGTGATGGAAACGCCCGATGCGGCCTGCTTCACGGCGGCCCGGACGGACGGCATCTATGAAGCGGTCGCGTCCTTGGGCTCGATGGTTGCGGCGGGGGACGTAGTGGGCCGCATACATTACGTGGAAGAGCCCGAACGCCCGCCTCAGGACTACCGCGCCGAGCTTTCGGGGATGCTGATCTGCCGCCACCACCCCGGCCTCGCGCAGGCCGGAGATTGCCTCGCCGTGGTCGCCGTGGACACGGAAGATTGACCCGGCACATACGTGGTATGCCGAAATAGCCGTTCGTTTTGTTGGCCAGCCCAACTATATATTTCAA
>CAZGTM010000061.1:0-21496 GCA_964528595.1 uncultured Rhodospirillaceae bacterium | reverse complement strand
TTCAAATTTCTGGTCTTTGTCTCCCGCCTTTTTCTTGGGACGGGTCGCCGAGCCGGGTCGAACCGGACCGGGGCCGGAAATTTTCATGACGTCAAATCGCCCTCATCAATTCAGAAGGTCGCTAGTCTGGCGCACCTCTAGCATCATGGGTCTTCATTAAGTTTTTGTAAATCAGGGGTTTTAGATGTTTTTCGGCGATTTGAAGCAGCCCCCGGCAATTTTTGCCCGGGCAGGCGGAAAGCCTTGCCTCCAGGACTGCCGAACTTCCACAAAGGCATTTGTGTATTGCCATTTTATTATTCATTTCAATGAGTTAGCCACCCATCAAACATGGCACGAGTTTCGCAAAGATCTAGTCGCAATACCAATTTACGACGCAAGAAAAGCGTCTTATCCCGGGAACGCACTGAAATGTATAAGCTGACAGCATTCAAACCCACCTCCGCCCGCCCCGGCGCCGTTCACGGCATCGCCAGGGCCGCCCGGCGGATTTCGGCATCGGTTGCCGCGGTTTCTATCGTCGCCGGCCTGACGCTGAGCGCCGCCCACGCCGCCTCGCGCATCAAGGATATTGCAGATTTCGAGGGCGTTCGCGACAACCTGCTGGTTGGGTACGGCCTGGTCGTCGGCCTCAATGGCACCGGCGATTCGCTCAGCAATTCACCCTTTACCAAGCAGAGCCTCGTGGCCATGCTGGAGCGCCTCGGCGTAAATACCCGGGACGCAGACGTCAACACCAAGAACGTCGCCGCCGTAATGATTTCGGCCAATCTGCCGGCTTTCAGCAAACAGGGCTCGCGGATCGATATCAGCGCCAGTACATTGGGCGATGCCGACAGTCTTTTGGGCGGCACGTTGCTGGCAACCCCCCTGCTCGGCGCGGATGGCGAGATTTATGCCGTCGCGCAAGGCGCCCTGGCCGTTGGCGGTTTTGTGGCTCAAGGCGAGGGCGGCACGGTGACCAAAGGCGTGCCCACCGCGGGCCGCATCCCCTCCGGCGCCATCATCGAGCGCGAGGTCGCCTTCGATTTCAATTCCATGCGTTCGCTGAACATCTCCCTGCGCAACCCCGATTTCACGACCGCGCGCCGCGTCAGCGACGCCATCAACGAATTTCTCGGGGCCAAGGCTTCCAAGGCCGAAAATCCCAATACCATTCACCTGACCGTACCGGGGGACCACCGCAACGATCTGGTCGGACTGATGACCAAGATCGAGCAGCTTCGCGTCGAACCCGATCAGGTCGCGAAGGTGGTTGTCGACGAACAGACCGGTATCATCGTGATGAGCGACAAGGTCCGGGTCAGCACCGTCGCCATCGCCCAGGGCAACCTGACCATCCGCGTTACGGAAACGCCCCAGGTCTCGCAACCCGGTGCATTTTCCGAGGGTGGTGAAACGACCACGGTCGCCAGAAGCGATATCGACATCGAGGAATCGGGTAACGATAAGCTCACGGTTCTCAAGGCGGGCGTATCGCTGGAACAACTGGTCAATGGTTTGAACGCGTTAGGCATCGGCCCGCGCGACATGATCTCAATCCTTCAGACGATTAAGGCCGCAGGCGCCCTGCAGGCCGAAATCGTGACGATGTAGGACGGTTGACAGTCATGGAAACCAACCTCTCAGCGCTCCCCGGCAACGCCGCCCTGCTTCAGGCGAAATCGAACAGCCTGGCCAATGCCGTCGACCGTGCCCGCTATACCCAGGACAAGGACCAGGCGCGTGAGACAGCGGTGGATTTCGAAGCAGTCTTTCTTTCCAGCATGCTGAACATCATGTTCGAGGGCATACCGACCGACGGCCCCTTCGGCGGCGGCAACGGCGAAAAAATGTTCCGCTCCATCATGAACGACAATATCGGTCGAGCCATGGCCCGCAACGGCGGTATCGGACTGGCGGATGCGGTTTATAGCGAGATTATCCGTCTGCAGGAGTCCCAGCGATGAATCCGGCCAACCAGACCATCGACCGTATCGTTATCCTCAGTGCGAGGCTGGGCGAAATCGTGAGCGAAGAGATCAATACGCTGAAGCAGCGCCGGCCTTCGGACCTGGCGCCGTTGGTGGAAATGAAATCAGAATTGTCGGATCGATATCAGGCGGAGATGAACAGTTTGCGTGAGAATCCGGAACTGATGCGGGCTGCGGATCCCAGCGAAGTCGAACGCCTGAAGGACGCCACTTTTCTTCTCCATGGCATCCTTGACGAATACCGGACAGCCGTAACCGCCGCCAAAACCGTCAGCGAGAGGCTGGTTAAGGCGATCGGAGATGAAGTCGCGGCACGCCGCCGCCCGGTCAACAGCTACGGTTCCGACGCCACCGTCGCCAAGGCAAACCCCACCGGCGCACAGGCAATGGCATCCATTGCCGTCAATCAGGTCATCTAATCCGGCAGACCATATGGTCCGCCGGCGAAGGCATTCCGGCGGGGCCGGACGCAGGGAAGGTACCCGTTACCGGGATCGCCCTTGCCCTGCCTCCTAGCCCGCGTCGTCGACAACACGTCCAACCATCTCGCGGAAGACGGCCATTTGGCGCAATGCTTCCTCGGTCGGCCACTGACGCTCGACCTCGTTCGTCGAACGGTTGAGACCGCGGTAGACGTAGCGGTTGACATCCGAATTGCGCTGGATGCTGAGAGCCCGCGCCGCACTGGATTCGTTCCTGACGACTTCGTCAGCGACCGAATCGGTGTTTTCGTTGGCAGCGACCCTTTTGGCGTCAGGTTCTTGCTGACGCTTCACACCCTCGACGTTGGCGATTTCCGCCGCCGTCTGCTTCGGAGCCGTTTCATTAGCAGTGCCCCCTTTTGGAGCAATATTTGAGGCACCACTGCTTGCACTGATGCTTTCAATCATTTTCGTACCCTCTTGGTTCAAAAATGCAGGCCGGATTATCCAGACCCTTGGGTTGCAGTTAATCTTCCCGCCGAAACGGAAAGCACGCGTAGGCGACTACTCGGTTACTCCTGAAGCTCAACGGCCGCGTCGGCCGGTTCCGCTCCACCTTTGCTGTCGAGACCTTCCATGATGGTCCGGTTGACCTTGATCAACGGACCTACATCGGCCTCGCCACGCAAAACTTTGCTCGAGTGCCGGTCGACCCAGATCGCAAGCGATATGAGCTGCGCTTTCAGGCTGTCCGGCAGGGCATTTTCCATTGTCGAAAGATCCGACTGAAGGGTCAGCCAGAGCCGTCGGTTCCAATCCACTGCCTTGTAGAAGGCCGGGTTGAACTTTTCGTCGGCGCCGGCGGCCATCAGGTCTCGCGTGACCAGGGCGAACAACCGGTATTCGGTATCGCGCGGCCCTTCAGTCTTGAGCTGTGCCGTCTGGTAATTCTGCAGCGACATAATCCAACCTTTCCTTCTCAAACGGCAGCAACTTCCGACAAGTCACCAGGGCGCTGTAGTATTCCCCGGCGTTGACTGCCTCAATAATGGCGATGCACTTCTGCAAGGCCTCTTCGCCTTTGATCGCGTTCATGAATTCGGTCACCCTTTTGGTGAACTCCTCGCGCCAGGACTTCGTATTGGCCGGCTCGAGGTACATCATCATGATCGCGAAATAGATTCGTTTGACGGGTGTCGTGGCGTCTTCCGGCACCATGACGTCCTTCTCGCGCAGGATCGAAACCTTGTTCTGAATAATCAGGTTCGACCTGCGGTCGCCGTTGACGACAACGGCGCCGTTGATGACGAACTTTTCGCCGGGCTTGAGCGTCAGCTTTAGTGCCATGACCCGATCCTCCCGGCGACGTCGTTTGCCCGATGCCGGGGTCTGCGCGCCTGACTGCGCACCGGAACGGGGCGCAAAGTCAGGCTGCGGTCCTGGCCCATGCTCATGCGCATGCCCAGTGCCACGGCATGTAAAAATTCCGAAATGGGGAAGCTCCGAAGGCGTGCCGCGGCCGCCCTCATGGGGGCGCCGGCATCAAAAGCAAAAAACCGCACGAAATTACCGGACGGTTTCCGGTCTTTCGATTGCGGTTGCGCTCTGCGAGCGTCGACTGAATTCCAAGTCGACATAGTCATTCTCCGTTCTAGACATTTCCAAGCGTTTTGCTTGGGGAGAGTACTTCCCCGCAAATACATCAGCAATGAACGTGCCAATTTTGCCTAGTGTAACTATTTGATTTTCAAGAGTTATTTTTGAGCGATTCTAAGAAATTAGGCGATTCTCCAGGAATATATTGCCTACCCGGCAAACCTTGCCGAGCTACGTCGGCAACTCCTGCCTAGCCGTAAATCCAGACTTATCCGGCTTTTGGGTTATTTCAGCTCTTGCACAAGTTCGACGAATTCGCCGTCGGGGCCGCGGCAAAATGCGACCTTCGCGCCGCCGTCGGGCGAGGTCTCGGGGGGCGATATAAATTCGATATTCTCGGCCCCGAGACGGGCATATTCCCGGTCCAAATCATCCACGGTGAGGGCGATGTGGGTAAGCCCCCGATCGTTGAGCCGGGTGTCGATTTTTGCACCGGTTCCCGCCGTAAAGTGGAGCAATTCGATCATCGCGCCGTCCGGCGCCGAAAGCTTCACGGTAGTCGCCCGGGCGCCAGTGAGGCCGAGCAGGGTTTGCAGGTATTCCCCCCCCCTCCTCCATGCGCCGGGTTTCAGCAAAGCCCAGCAAACGCACATAGAAATCAAGCGCCGTCTCCAGGTTTTCGACGACCAGTCCGGCGTGGCGCAGGCCGATTATCATGATCCGCGCCGCTTGAGCGGTTTGCTCCAGGAGATTTCGGCCATCGCGTCGCCGAGCACCTCCAGCCCTTCCTCCAGGGCGCCATCGTCAATCGTCAAGGGCGGCCCGAGTTTTATGGATTCCCGGCCCGTGCGAACCACCAGGAGGCCTCGTTTCAAGGCCGCCAAACAGACCTGATCGGCGAATTCCGCCGCCGGCATGCCGCAGGCGTCTTCGTCTAAGATCAGGGCCGCAACCAGTCCCCTGGCGGAAAAATGGGAGATGCGTCCGCCGGCCTCCGACTGCAGGGCCATCAGACCGCGCCTGAGCAGCCGGCCCTTACGCTCCGATTCCGACACCAGGTTGAGCCGGTCGATTTCCTCGATCGTCGCCAATCCCGCCGCGCAGGCCAAGGGGCTGGCGGAATGGGTACTCGACATGTTGCCAATGTCTGGTAAATCCATGATCTCCGCCCGGCCCAATACGCCCGACAGGGGCAGGCCCGAACCCATGCCTTTGCCGCAGCAAAAAAGATCCGGCTCGACCCCATAGTGTTCGAAGCAGAATTTGCGCCCCGTCCTGCCGAAGCCCGACTGGATCTCATCAAAGGCCAAAAGAATGCCGTTTTTCCGGCACCATTCGGCGATGGCGGTGACGTAATCAGCGGGATAGAAGGCGGCGCTCCAGCCCTGATAGCCTTCCAGTAAAATACCGCAAATATCCTGGGCCGGGTCGATGCCTGTCTCGGTCAACCGCTCGATGGAACGGCTGAAGAAATCCGCCCCGCTTTCGTTGCCCAGCGACGCCGGATAAGGGAATTCGATGCGGTGAACGTCCGCATCGCGCATTCCCATCCAGGTGCGCTGTTCATCGCCGCCCCCCAGCATCTGGGCCGCCATCGTCCGGCCGTGATAGTTGCCGGCGATCGAAATCACGCCGAGCCGGCGTTTGCCCTGCCGTTGCCCCTGCATGCGCATGAGCTTGAAGGCAGCCTCCACGGCCTCGGTGCCGGAGGAAAACAGCATCGCCTTTTCGACCGGGGCCGGCGCAAATTCGACCAACCGCTTGATGTAGGTGGCCCGGACCTCCGTGGCATAGGCGTATGAGTGCATCAGTCCACGGCCCAGTTCCTTCTGCACCGCGTTGCGTACCGCTTTGTTGGCATGACCCGCGTTGGCGACGAAAATTGTGGACGTGAAGTCGATCCAACGGTTTCCCGCCCGGTCGTAAACCGAGTAATCATGCGCCCGGTCCCAAATCAGCGGCATTTGACCGTGCATCGAGCGCGACTCGAATTCATCCAAGATGCCAAGCAAATCCGCTGTTCCGGGGGCCGGAATATCGGTGGAGATCCGGCGATATGCGGTGTCGATGGTTTCGGCGGGCTTTGGCGTACGGCTAAAAACTTCTCCACTCATCGACAGACACCTCCATTTCCGCGGTCAGACATCGCGGAACAGCAATTCGAGGAATTTGGGCTGCTTTTCGATCTGATATTCAAGGTATTCGAAGTCGGAAACCGTATCGATGTCGGAGATGGGATCCGTCATGAAACCGGCAACTTGATCACCGTACAACGGTTTGCCGTCAAGCGGTCGCGAGCCCCTGAAAACATCGACGTAGCCGTTTCCGAAATAGGTTACCGGAAAGCCCTGCCGGGGGGCGCTGACCGTATCCAGATCGCCGTCAACCATACCCAGCGGCTTCAAGCGTCCGTCCTCGAATTCCAGCGTCTTATAGGCTGTTTCCGACATGGGGTGGATAGAGCGCAGCGAGGTCGCGTCAGACTGGCCGCGAAGCTCCGCGACGGCAGCATCGACGACGCCGGGATCGCGCAGCGGCGCCGTGGGCCGCAAATAGGCGATTAGATCGGGCACAGCCTCGCCGTTTTCGGCGAGCCAACGCATCAAATGACCGACCACGGCATCGTCGCCGGCTTGATCGTCGGCATGCTCCGCCGGACGTATGAAGGGCGTATCGGCGCCATAGGAGCGGGCGATTTCCGCGTATTCCTCCGAATCGGTCGAAACGATAACGCGGTCGACGGAACGGGCGAGCAGGCCAGCCCTCACCGAATACGCCAGCAGGGCATGGCCGCCCAGTTTACGGATGTTCTTGTTGGGTACCCCTTTGGAACCGGCGCGCGCCGGTACGAGAACCCATGTGGATATCTTCGTCATCGGGGGTGATTTTTCCTGAACTCGCCAAACGCCCGTTTCCGTTAATGCCTTGCCGGGCAAGACAATCTTTACCAAATTGGGTGAATAATGACTTAACGATCGATCGCAATTCGCTGTTCTGGGACGCGCTGGAAAGGAACCTTCTGATGGACGCCGACAAGCGCCGCATTCGTCGTGGTGAAGTTCCAACGCGCGGGGTGCCCGGCCTTGTCTGAAAACGGCTCCCCGCGTATCGGCTTCATGCAGGGTCGGCTGAGTCCGCTCGTGGAGGGGCGGATACAGGCGTTTCCCGCCGCTCACTGGCAATCCGAGTTCCCTCAAGGCGCCGAGATCGGCTTTGGCTTCCTTGAGTGGACCCTCGATCAGGAGGGGCTGCGCGAAAACCCCCTGCTCACTTTGGAAGGCCGCTCGATCATTCGCAAGCTGAGCCGCCGCTCGGGCCTCAGGGTCGCCTCGGTGACGCTCGACTGCATCATGCAAGCGCCGTTCTATAAGACCGAAGGCCGCACCCGCCACGGCCTGTTGGAGGATCTGACGGACATTATCGACGCCTGTGAAGCCGCCAAAATCAGGACGGTGGTCGTGCCTCTGGTCGACGAAGGGGGATTGCACTCGACGGCGGACGAGGCCGCGTTGCGGGAGGGGCTGAAGGTGATCGATCCGCTGCTGCTAAGAGCCGGCATCCAAATCGCCTTCGAATGCGATTTCGAACCCGAGGCGCTTTCCCGGTTTATCGAGACATTGCCACGCGATCGATACGGCATCACCTACGACATCGGCAACAGCGCGGCGCTGGGCTTTGACGCCGCATCGGAATTTGCCGCTTACGGCCACCGCATTCGACACGTTCACGTCAAGGACCGGGTCGCCGGCGGCACCACGGTCCCCCTTGGGCAGGGAAACGCGGACTTCACCAATGTTTTCAATTGTCTCGCCCGGTTTGGCTACGACGGAACATATGTATTGCAGACAGCCAGGGCGAAGGACGAAGACCACGCAGGCGTCTTGCAGCGGTACAGGGCACAAACCCTGGAATGGATCGGGGCGGCATCACGGGAGGTGACGGCCGCATGAACATGAACCTGAAGGGTAAAACCGCCATCGTGACCGGCTCATCGCGCGGCATCGGACATGCCATCGCAACGGCGCTGTCTCAAGAGGGATGCACGGTGGTCATGAACGGCCGGGACGAAAACGCCTTGGCGGCGGCGGCGGCGGACATCGGCGGAACCGTCACCACGGTGGCGGGAGATGTCAGGAAATCCGGCATTTGCGAAAAAATCGTCGCGGTGGCCTATGGTCTCCAAAATCGCCTGGACATCGTCGTTTGCAATGTCGGCTCAGGTCGCTCGGCGCCGCCCGGCGACGAGACCGGCAAGGACTGGGCTGAAATGCTCGATGTGAATTTGGCGTCGGCGACAAACATGACGGCGGCCTCGGAAGACGCGCTTTCCGCGAACGGTGGCGCCATCGTCTGCGTGTCCTCCATTTGCGGGCTCGAAGCGCTCGGCGCACCGATCCCCTACTCCGCCGCCAAAGCGGCCCTGAACGCCTACGTTAAAAATGCCGCACGCCCATTGGCGCAACGCGGTATCCGCATCAATGCCGTGGCGCCCGGCAATGTTCTGTTTGACGGTTCCGTGTGGGAGCAAAAACTGAAACGTGAAGCGCCAGCGGTCAAGCAGATGCTGGACAGGGATGTTGCGCTTGGCCGGCTGGGCACACCGCAGGAGATCGCCGATATGGCCGTTTTCCTGGCCTCCCCCCGCGCGTCATTCGTCACCGGCAGCATTGTCGTCGTCGACGGCGGCCAGGTCAGGAGCTAGCGACGTCATGCCCGCCCTCCCCGCTACATTCGATCTTACCGGCAAGACGGCCTTGGTCACCGGAGGCGCGGGCTTGCTGGGTTACCAACACGCCAAAGCGCTGGCCGATGTCGGCGCCCATGTCGTTCTGGCGGATATCGACGTCGACGGTTTAGCCAACACCGTTGAGGCATTTGCCGAACTTGGATTGGCCGAACGAATCGACCCGCTCGTCATGGACGTCACCGACCCGGCCAGTATTGAGGCAGCAGGTTCCGACATTTCAGCCAAAGGCCGCCGGATCGAAATCCTTCTCAACAATGCAGCGATCGATTCCAAAGTCGGCGCTGACGGCCGCATTGAAGGGGGCGGACGGCTTGAAAGCTTCCCGCTTGGGGAATGGCGCCGCCAGATGGATGTCGGCCTGACGGGCGCTTTTCTGTGCGCCAAGGCGTTCGGCCCGGAAATGGCGGCTCATCAGGGTGGAACCATTCTGAATATCGCCTCCGATCTCTCCGTAATCGCGCCGGATCAACGCCTCTACCGGGATTCCGCGCTGCCCGCCGAGGAACAAACGAAGAAACCGGTCACCTACTCCGTCATCAAGACGGGGCTTGTGGGCCTAACCAGGTACCTGGCCGCCTACTGGGCTGACGCCGGCGTGCGCGTTAACGCGCTTTCGCCGGGCGGTGTGGAAAACGGCCAACCCGACGACTTTGTCGAGCGGCTGACCGATCTCATTCCCCTCGGCCGTATGGCCGCGCCTGACGAATACGCCGGCGCCATCCAGTTCCTTTGTTCGGACGCGTCGTTGTATATGACGGGACAGAACATCGTTATCGACGGCGGACGGTCGGTTTTGTGATGATCGACGTTCAGGCCGTCATATCGGAAGCCTTGGCCGAACGCGAGGCCGGACGGCTCGGGGCGGCGGCGGAGCGTCTTGCTCGCGCCCAAGCCGAGGCGCCCGAGGCGGTTGAAATTCCGGCCCACCTCGGCGATGTCCAGCTGGCCATGGGAAACCCAGGGGCGGCAGCGAACGCATTCCGCGCGGCCCTGGAGCTTTCACCGCAAGCCGCTGTTTTGCACACCGGTCTGGCGGCGGCGCTTGAGCAGCGGGGCGATTTCAGCGGGGCGGCAGACGCTTACGCTCGGGCTGCGCATGCCGACCCGGGGAACGCGGCCGTTCACAACAATCTCGGATTGATGCTGCGCCGGACCGGACGCCTTGGGGAAGCGGTCGGAGCGCTCGAGACGGCGGTCGAAC
The DNA here is from genome assembly GCA_964528595.1 of uncultured Rhodospirillaceae bacterium. GTDB lineage: Bacteria > Pseudomonadota > Alphaproteobacteria > UBA2966 > UBA2966 > CAYFKJ01. Next base: position 11,557 of record CAZGTM010000061.1, on the reverse strand, counting down.
TGGTACCGGACAAAGCCGCGTACCACGCCAACCTTGCGCGGGTGCTACAGGACAAAGGCGATCTCGCGAGGGCGCGGGCGGCGGCGCAGCAGGCCGTTCACCTCGCCCCGGATTCGGCTGATGCCCTCGTTAATCTGGGCTGCATCCTGCGTGATCTGAGGTTGGCCGATCTGTCAGCCGATGCCCTTGAACGGGCGACGCGGCTGCCGCCCGACATGATGGAGGCATGGCTGAACTACGGCCTCGCCCTGCGGGATGCCGGCCGGCTGGAAGACGCGATCGAGGCCGTTGAGGTGCTGCGGGAGAGCCATCCCGATCTTGCCGAAGGCCACGCCAATTTGGCTCAACTCTACTTGACGGCCGGCAGGTTCGACGATGCCGAAAAATCGTTCGAAGAGGCGCTTGCCCGCCGACCCGACCACCCGGATACCTTGGCCGCCCAGGCCGTCCTGTTTATTGACAGCCACCGGGGCGAACTTGCTGAGCGGTCTTGCCGCAAAGCCCTGGCCGCCGACCCTGACTGTGTCCCGGCACTTACGAACCTGGCCAATCTTGACACCAAGCTGGGAAACTATGGCGAAGCCGTGTCCTTGCTGGAGCGGGCGGCGGATATTGAGCCGGAGAACGTCGATGTGCGCCGAAATATCGCCGACCCCTTGTTCATGTCGGGTAACCTTCAGGCCGCCTGGGCAGCCTATGAGTACCGATGGCAAAAACCCAACCGGCCGCGTCGTCCCCACGAGCAGCGGGAATGGACTGGGCAGGATCTCTCGAACAGAACGATCCTGGTCTGGTCGGAGCAGGGAATCGGCGATACGTTCTGCTTTTCAACGTGTCTCGCCGACGGCGTGGCGGCCGCGGGCTCCGTCATTTTTGAAGTCGACGAGCGGTTGGTTTCGCTCTACGGGCGTTCATTCCCCGATCTGAAGGTCGTGCCGCGGCTAGATCCGCCCCACCCCGACACGGCAGACCCGAACATCGATTTTCAGTGCCCACTCGGCAATTTCGCCAAGGTTTTTCGTCCGGATCTTTCAAGCTTCCCGGAGGCACCAACATATCTGCGGCCGCAATCTGAGCGGGTTGACCATTGGCGCCGTCGATTCCCCCGAAAACCGGGAGCAATCAATATCGGCTTCTTCTGGCGCAGCGGATCCGACCCTCGTGAGCACATCCGCGCATATCCTCCGATCGACGAGTGGACACCCGTATTCGATGTCGGGAACACGGAATTCGTCAGCCTTCAATACGGCGTCATCGCCGTCTCTTGCCAGGATCATTCCGGCATCGCCCAAAGCCCCCAGGTTTTTGAGAGGATGGAAACTCGTAACTCCGAATCGGCCGGATGTGCCGACGAATTTTCCGTCCGCAACGGCGCCGAAGGACTGGGCGCAATCCTCGATGATCGGCAATCCGTGTTCGTCCGCCACCGCGGCGATTCCGTGCAAATTCGCAGGTATGCCGGAAAGGTGAACCGGAAGGATGGCTTTGGTGTTCCGGGTTACCGCGTCACCGATCCCTGCGGGATCCAGGTTCAGGCTTTCATCGACGTCCACGAAAACGGCCGTGGCGCCGACCAGCGCAATGCAGGACGCTGTCGCCAGGTACGACATCGGGCTGGTAATGACCTCGTCACCCGGCCCGACGCCCGCCGCCCGAAGACACAGCATCAGGGCATCGGTCCCGTTGCCCACCCCGACGGCATGGGCCGAGCCCATATATTCGACGATATCCGCCTCGAACGCCTCGAGTTCATCGCCCAGGATGAACGAACCGCTCGAGACGACCCTTTCAAGGTCCTGCTGTAGCTCGCGAGCAAGCGGCGCATACTTGCGCGAAAGATCGATGAACTTGATGCTGCGTGTCGTCACGTTGGTATCCAGAAAGTATCCGTCCAGGTCCAGACGCCGGGCATTGCGGCCGCCGACACTCTATAGCAGGTCGCGGCAGCGTTCGATAAATACCGCCCCGATTCTACTGGCGGCCAGATTTGAACAGGGATATCGGGACGCCAAATCACGGTAGGCTTGCTGATCCCGGCTCAGTTCTTTCGCTGATTGCGTCAGCGCAAGCGCTTCGACCAGGGCCTCCCGGATATCCGCGGCATCGCAGTCCACGTATTCATGGTTGCCCGCCGGAGCACTTGGATTTTCCAGTGCGCCGCGTTCCATCTGCGCCCCGAACGGAACGAAATCGCCCGTCTCCCGGTCTTTTGCGCGGCTGACCGTATAGACGCAAACGTTTGAAACCGGCGGCCGGGTGAGTTCCCGGAGATTGGCGACGACGCAGGGTTTGTCCAACACGCCCGCGACAACCGATTGCCGGGCGTTTCCGAAGAGGCAGATTTCGGCGTTGCTGAACAGGGTCAAATCGTTCTTGAAATCCGCCAGTCCGCTCTCCGCGTAATTGACAACGTCCAGGCGCTCAAAGCTGTGCGGGCAGGCGCTGCGTCCGGCATGCACGATCCGATAGCCGCTGTCGCCTAAGAACTCAAGGCTCGGCAGGAAGGCGTCAGCTTCCGTCCCGTCACTCCAAACAACCGCCAGCGGACGGTCTCCCGGCTGGAGCAGCCCACTCAGAGCGGCGGATGGCTCAAAACGCCGAGCCATCGGTCCGGCGCCCGGCAACCTAACCCGGCGCCCGTAATATCCCGCGATGTCTTCATCTCGCGCCGCGGGACCGCCGGCAAACATGAAATGACCATCCGGCATTTCCACCCGAGACGCCGTCCCATCGTCCGGAGGAACGGATTTGATGCCGGACAATCCCGCATCCACCGCCAGATCGGGTCGGAACAGGGAGATCGAGCGGGCCATTTCGGCCGCGTAGTCGGTGAGGATGTAGCCGGCACAAAGCGAGGTGCCGTACAACTCGGCGATGGCGGCGGTCTGTTCGCTCCCGGGTCCGAGGTACAAGTGGAAGCCTTCGGACGGCACCTCGTCTAGCTCCCGCATGCAGGCGAAGTTCTCCAGTTCGGCCAGGAGTTGAGCATCCGGTTCGGTCGACATATTCGCCAGAAGCCGGCCGTTTCTGGCTTCGAGAAGGCTGACGAGATCCAGCGCCGACCTGGTTTGTTCGACAGTTTCCATCACGCCCTCCGGTTCGTGGATCCGTGTCCGATCCCGCCCGCGCGCGTTTTCCCACTTGCCGTCATGCCGGCCCCGCTCGAAGTATCCCATCCAAAGGTTCAAACGGCTCCGGTGGCCCGAATTCCAGGAGCGCTTCAAGGCGGTTACAGGCGAGCGCGGTGTGCGCAGGCGCCATCTCCGGTCCAATCCCGCTGGCTGCCGCTGTTCCTGTGGCGACAAGCCTCTCGTCAGCGCCAAGGCGCCGGGCCAGGTGTGCCGCCGCTTCGACATACGTTATGTCCTTTGTGGCGGAGAGATGGAAGACACCTGGTGCGCGGGCTGCCAAAATAGCGTCGATCGCCGTGCAAACCATATCCGACCCAACCGGTGCGCAAACCATATCGCCGAATGCCGTTATCGCCTCGCCACGATTCAGCGTCGCGATCCAGTCTCTAAACAGCGGTAGTTGCGGCGTCACGAGTTTGGTCAGGCGGAGCACCGCGGCGCGGTCCGTCGCCAATACGCGGCTTTCAGCATCCGCCTTTTGCCGGCCGTACTCGGTAAGCGGGGAGGTTGGATCGTCTTCCGCGGGATGTAGCTTGCCGCCGTCGAAAACCTGGCTGGTTGACAGCAAAATCGAAAAGCAGTCCCGAGCCGCCAGCCGCTCGGTCAGAACACCCACGGCGTCAACATTGATCAGCCGGCTTCGGGCGGGATCTTCCGCACAAGCGGCGCCGGAAGTCACGGCGGCACAGATTACCGCTGACGCTGTATCGGACGGAAGCCGCCACGATGCGCTGGGCTCGGACAGGTCCAGAAACAGGGCCTCTCCACTACCGGTCCGACGCCGCGTGGTGGATACAAATGGCCGCCCGGCATGCCGCAAATGGTCGGCGTAAGCACCGCCAATAATGCCGTCGCCTCCGACGATCAGTGTTCCGTCATTTGGCACCGGCGTTCAAATCCTCGGAATTGTCCTCGACGTACAGGGCGCGTGGCGGGTTGCCGTCCAGGTAGTTCTGCCACGCCAGTTCAATGCCATTCTCCAGATGCCGCATGTAACGTTCGGAATCGAACAACCTGGATTCGGCCCGTCTGCCCCACCAATCCTCCCGAATTTCGTTCAAGCGCCCCGAGTTGGTCGCAAAGGCGACCGCCTTTTCTTCGTATTCCTCGACATTATCGGCTAGCAATTCCACCAAATCGGCCGCTTCCAAAATACTGCGCCCCAATCTTGCCGACGGTGTGCCGCCCGGAACGCACAAGACGGGAAGACCCGCCCAGAGACAGTCGATCGTGGTTACCCCGCCGCCGTGGTGGTGTGAGTCCAAGGCAAGGTCCGCCAAAGAAAGCCTTTTCAGGTGTACGGAATGTAACTTGATGACACCGAATATCAACCGATCATCGGAGATTCCCAGGGAAGTCGCCGAGTCGCGGAGATTTTCCTCCGCCTCCTGGCTCCATCCGCCGAGCCAGAGCACACTGCCGGGAACGCGCGAAAGGATCTTCATCCAGATACCGAATATTTCCGGCTCCAGCTTGAAGGGTTGATTGAAATTGCAAAAGACGAAGCCGTCCGCCGGCAATCCCTCAACCTCCCGGCTAACCGGGTCTGTCGAAATCGGCGGCTGCGATGTCGCCAGAAAGGCGGGCGGCAGGTAAATCGGTTGTTCGGGAGCAGGCTCCATGTCTTCAGGGGGAATGTAGATTTCATCCGTCACCAGATAGTCTACGAAATCGGCGCCCGTGGATATCGAGTAGCCGAGATAATGGATGCAGAGCGGCGCCGGGCGAAAGGCCAGCACTTCCATACAGTGCATCAGCGTTTGCCCCGCGACGTCGATCAGGATATCGACGCCGTCGGCGTTAATATCGCGGGCGGCGGCGAGGGGTTGGCTGCCGATAAATTTGAACGTGTCAAATGCGGCGCAGTAGGCCTCGGTGAATTCGCTGTCACTCGGCAGGCCGGTGCAGTAACCGATCACTTCAAACCGGTTTCGGTCGTGGGATTCGACGATTTTCTTGAGGATCAGCGGAAGACTATGGAAATGGACGTATGGAAGCAGATACCCGAGCCTGATCCGCCCCCCCCGTTCGCGCCGCTGCTCCGCGGGAGGGTGCCGGTACTGACCGCCAAACTTGTCAACTTCGGCCTTTCTGTATTGCTCCGCCGCCACGTTGCGGGCGGCCTCGACGAGAAAGGCGTAATCCAGCGGAAGAGCCTGGAGATTATTGATGCAAACGCCTATGGGTTGGGACGAATCGACCTTCGCACGGATGGTGTCGACCAGGGTCTTGGTAAACGCCGACGCACGGTCCCATTCGCATAGCGTCAGCACGAGGTTGACAATTTGGCCGACGACGCTAGTCGATTTCGGCCTCAACTCCATCATGCGCATCAACGTCTTCAGCGCCTCTCCGTGTTTCTTCAGAGACTCGAGTATCCTCACCCTGACCTGGAGAGCGTCGAAGTGATCGGGATGCAGCGCCAACCCCCTTTCAATCGACTCGAACGCTTCCACGGGGTGGCCGCCATAGGACAGGATGAAGGCTCGTGTCACGAGCGCTTCCGCATCGCCTGGATGTAGTTCGACGAGGAGGGCCGCCTGGTCGATGGCATCCTGAACGCTGCCCATCTCCATCATGTTGAACGCCAGACGGCGACGAAGCTCCGCATCGTCCGGTTTCAGATCGATACCCTTGAGCAGGATTTCGTTCGATTTCTCGAAATTTCCGATGATCGAGTACACGGTTGCCAAGCTTTTCAGACCGACCACAGAATTTGGTTCCGCCTCCAGCGAGCGCTCAAGGCACTCGATAGCCTCGGCAGGCCTGTTCAATTTCCCGAGAATGACGCCCTTGCTGCGAAGGAATGCCGTCGAGCCTGGATCGATCTCCGTCGCAATGAGACTTGCTGCCAGGGCCTCCTCCAGGCGCTCCAGTATCATGAGCGATTGACCGAGGTTGTTGTGCGCCGCGCCATGTCGCGGCGCCAGCCGCAGCGCCGCCTGAAAAGCCTGGATGGCTTGTTCGTGCTCCTCAAGCTTCTGCAGGGCGGCACCCAGATCGTTGAAAACGTCGGCCTCAACCAAGCCGGCTTCGATCGCCGCACGGAAACTTTCCACGGCTGCCTCGTGGCCGCCTCGGGCGAACGCACTGCTTCCCATCAGCATGTGCGTTCCGCCGTCATTCTCATCGATTGCAAGACAGCGCCGGAGCATTTCTTCAGCATTTTCATAGTCGGCCTGTCGAATTTGAACGGCTGCCAACTGCTTCATGCTATCTACATGCGTCGGATCGCGGGCGATCGCGTTGCGGAAGGCATCGGTTGCATCCTCAAGCCTATCCAACTTTTCAAGAGCCGTGCCCAAGTCGAAATAGACGCCCGGCAGGTTTCCGTCGATATCGAGGGCCTTGCGATAAAAGCCGAGTGCCGCCTCGAAGTCCGCCGTCTCGAAAGCAATGTTGCCAAGGTGGACTTGCGGCTGCGGGTCGGCGGGATTCAAAACGGCGGCACATTCGAAGCAATGGCTGCTTTCCGCCATCCGGCCCAGCGTGAACAGGGCGGCTCCAAGAGCATTGTAGGCTTCGACAAAGTGATCGTTCAGCCTCACCGCAGTTTCGAAACAGCCGACCGCTTCATTGAACCTCCCGACCTGAACATAGGCGATACCGAGAAAGTACCTCGGCTCGGCATCTCCCGGGCGCACCTCGACCGCACGGGAGAGGAGGTCGATTGCCGTATCGGGTGATTTCTGCGCGATGTGCAGTTTGCCGGCGTTGAAGAGAGCTTCGGCATTGTCCGGCTGCAGCGCCAATACCTCATTGAACGCGGCCAATGCCTCGACGGGGCGACCTGCGCCAATGTGCGACAACCCCAACGAAATGTGCGATTCAATTTCGTTCATGCTCCGACCACAGCAAACAGTGCGCCTTCATCCTGCATGGCAATATCTTAACAAATCCCCATCAATCCGCTGTCGAAGGCAGCAAGTTCGAGCCCACATAGCATGTGGCAGGCCCGTTGGTCGCGCAACCGCTTAGGTCGGCGGAACAGTCTATACGGTCATTGTGTTTCGCGCGCCAAAGTCCGTATTTCTATTGATGCGGATTTCCCACTGCGTCTCGTCAGGGACGGTTATTCGAAATAAATGCAGCCGTAGTCGCCCTGATAGCCGGACTGGTCAAAAATCCACTGCCACTCCTCCGGCGTATGGAAGGCATGGCAAGTGAGTTGCCAGTAGAGAAAATTGGCTTTTTCGCGTTCGTTGCGATAGGCCTCCATCATCACGTACTTTGCACCCCGCCCGACACGCTCGATCTCTTTCAAGGCCTGGTCGATTTCCCAGTTATAGAGGTTGTGGAGCGCACCCAGTGATACGACGAAATCAAAGCTGGCGTCGGGAAACGGGAGGCTTGTCGCGTTGGCCACTTGAACCGAAGATTTCACCTCCTCTTTGCAGTTCTCGATGCCGTATTCCGATATGTCGATACCGGCAATCTCGATACCGGGAACGGCGCGTGTTAGCTCGTGCAGCAGGAACCCCTTTCCGCAACCGACGTCGAGAACGCGCATATCCGGCGTCAGGCCGTAATGCTTCGCCATCGCTTCGGCAATCGGCAGCCAGCGGCCGTCATATGTGTAACCGCCGTAGCCGTAACGTCTGTCGCCGTCCCAATACTCGGCGCCGAACCGGTTTGCCACTTCCGCGCATTCAGCCTTGTCGTGTTCGACAACGCGTTGAACGTAATCGCGCTTTGTCGAACTGTGCAGGTTTTGGATGAAATCTACGTATGCCATGGAACGAACCGTTCGTTTTCGCCTAAGCGATCGGGTAGCTCGCGGCCTCCGATCGTGACCCATTAGAGGATCGGATTATTACCGGGGAATGGTTAACAATCCACTCGTCGCCGATTTCGATGGGGGCTGTTCGGAACTCCGCCGACAGGTTTGGCTTGACCGCAACGGAGGCGGCGGTCTCTTATCCCGGTGAGATGGATTATTTCGAAAACGCGGATGAACGCCGGAAGGAGTGGCATCGCTACTATTCCGAAAAGCGCATCACGCACCAATGGTTCCAGGTTCACCTGCTCGAATCACTCGATATCGAGAGCGTTCTGGAAATCGGACCGGGTTACGGCTTGGTGACGGCCATGATGGAAAACGCCGGTTATCGGGTTACGACACTCGACCGTCTGCCACCCCAGTTCCGGGAACCGTCCGGTGGTCACCGCCGGCTCGAATTGAAGGACGCGACCCCGGAGGATCTATCAGGCTGCGACTGCCTGGTCTGCTGCGAAACCCTGGAACACCTCCTGTGGGAGGATGTCGACGCGATCCTGGACAAGTTCAGAAAGTCGGGCGCGAAGCATGTGCTGATTTCCGTCCCCTACATGGGTTTCCAGATCGACTGGCGTCTATACCTGAACGCCCGGCGCTGGCGTCATGCCTTCAGTTTCAAAAAGTTGAAATTTCTGAAGCGATTCGACTTTGACGTCGAGAACGATCCTTGGGGCCACAAATGGGAAGTCGGTTATCGCGACCGAAGCTTGGCCGATTTGGAAGCCAAGCTACACCACGCGGGTTTCGTGATCGCCCGGCGCGACTTCACGTCGCCCTGCCGGTCTGTTTTTTACCTGCTGGACAATCCGTCCTAAACGAAGGCGCGGTGTTCGGGTTGCGAATTCAGATAATCGTGCAGCAATCGGTTTTTACCCTCCGCCACACAATGGTGTGAACAGACCTTGGTGGGATCGAGATCGTTCATGCGATCGCGGTTTTCGTCCGAGAACCACATGTCGCGGAAACGCCGCTCTGCGATCGATCCCAGAAAGCCACTTTCGGTATAAGCCTTGTCCTGACAGGTGTAGATTTTGGAATCGGCGCCGATCACGGTAAGGAACTGCAAGAACGGACAGCTATCGTAGTCTTTGTCGAAACGATCGGCCAGATCGTGGTAGTGGTTGATGACCTCGAACGCATCGCCGGCCAATTCCTGAGCGGCGGTAATTTGCGACTGCACCAAATCCTTGGTTTCGGCGTGGTACTTATTGTTCTCGGCGCCGTCGTTGCTGACCACGCAAGCTGAGATTTTGACGTGGCTGACGCCGCAGTCCTTGAGCGTCCGGGTCAGTTCGGCGATGTATCCGGCGTTGCGGTGATCGACGATGATGCTGGCGCCCAGCAAGCAATCCGAATCGAGTTTCGAAAATTCCGCCAAATTCGAGATGACCTTGCCGAATTCGTCCTCGTCGACGCCGCGGTATTCGGCGTAGCTCGGCCCGTCCCAGCCATCGATCGACACCCGCAGCCAAGTCGCATGCTTGGCAAAGACCTCGGCACGCTTGCCTTTTAGTTGCGAGGCGTTGGTCAGGGCCGCCACCTGCACGCCCCCCTCCGCCAGGCGTTCGACGGTTTCAACGATTGTCGGATAGAGCAACGGCTCGCCGCCGCCGGTAAAGGTCACGGCCTTGACGCCCATTTCGATGATGTCCTCGACGATCTCGGCCATCTTGTCTGTCGGAATGCGGTCCTTGAGGTTCATGTCTCCGCCGAGGTCCAGGTCGTCGTCCCGATAGGCGCAGAAGTAACAACTGTGGTTGCACACGTTGGTCGGTTTAAGCCGGATGTGCACCGGGGCGGCTACCTGGCCGGTCTTCAAGGCTTCCAGCTGTTCCGGGTAATGCCACATTTTCGAGGCGGTATAGATCGCACCCATATCAACTCACCAATAGCTTGGCCGCGTGCTCATCGACCATGAATATGTCTTCCATCTTGCGGATATCGTCCTCGTTCCGGATCGCTATGTTTTCCACGGCCCCATGCAACGTACAGCCGGCGTCGAGAATGCGACGGTAAATCTCGCGGCGCGGAGAAGTCTCCTCCGGCAGCATGAAAAGTGAATAACAGATCACGCCCTCAAGGGCGGGGAGTTCCTCCAGCACCGTTTCCAACACCATGAAGCACCCGGGCATGGCGTACTCCACGGCACTGAGAAGATAATCGAAGTCGTTACGTTGGGCGTGGTCGCGTACCGCCAAATTCTGCACGTGCTGGGGCACGCGGCTGCCCCGCACCGGTCGCGTTGCGATATATCCGCGATAGCCCTGCCGCTCGCTCATTCGCCTTCTCCGGCCGCGAAACCGCCCGGCAGCCTGTATTCCATGCCCATGCGGGAGGCCGCTTTGATATTGAGTGGTTCGAAAAACTCACCAAGGCGCTTGTCGGCGTAAGGCGTGAACAGGCCCTTGAAACGGCAATTCATCGACCACCTGGTTTCCCCCGTGTCGTTGATACGATTGCCGTGCATCAGGTTCTGGCTGAATACAAGCACCTTGCCGAAGGGCAGGTCCGGTCGGACGAGGTCGTCCTCAATAGCCCGATAGAGGTCTTCCGCGCTTTGCCCGTCCATGGTGCCCATCGACGCCGCATGGCGGGCGTTGGCTTCGGGTGGCAGCAGATACATCCCCTTACTGGCAGCGCAATCCACCAGGGGCAGCCAGACGACAACCTCAAAAGGTGAATCGCCGTCCCAGACATCGGCATGGACGTGCAGCAGCGAACTGTCATCGCCGGGCAATTGGACGCTCAGGTTGACCCGGCGCTGCACGGCCAGCTCATTGCCGACCAGCACCTCCAAGGTATGCCGTACCAGGGAGAAGTACGCTTGGCGCACCCAATCCAATTCGTTGATGCCGTTGATAACCGCGAGCCTCAGAACATTCAGATCGGTGACGTCGATCTGACCGTGTATTTGATCGAGAAATGCCTGCGGTTCGCCCGGCTCTCGGATACCAAGGTGCCCGGCGGCGAGTTCGACGACGGCATCCCTGATGCGATTGAGCGCCGTGCCGTCTTCGGCTTTCACGACGACATGGCCGACACGGAGAAACGCCTGCGACAGCGCGTCCTCATCCGGCAATACGGGAATACTCTCGATCCTGCTCATGGTAACTCCGGCGCCGCGGCATGCAGCCGCAGCGTCAATACGGTTTTTCGCCCGGTGAGACTACGACGTCTGGGTAAATAAACCCTTTAAGGAACGGAGGTTAGCTGTTGGACGGCGAACTCGAATGTTCGCGCGGTATTCCGTAGAGGACGGTCTCCCAGCGCTCGAAGCTGTAATGCCCCAGGTAGAAATCGTAGTTCGGGCAACTCTCGATCAGCAGGTTGGGAATATTCCAATAGTCTTGGTAGAAATGGTAAATGCTCACCGCAAGCCGGGGCCGGAATTTTCCGATCACGTCCAGGCCGCCGACGATCGCAGGGCCGTCGGAGCCTTCAAGATCCAACTTGAGCAGATCGAGGCGATCCAATCCCAGGTCCGCAACCGCGTCATTCAGGCTGTGGGCAGGATATCTTAGTTTTTGCGGCCGATCGCCTTTGGCCTCGTAGGCGGTGGATAACTGCCCGGCGTCATCGGTATTGAACTCCAATTCCCCTTCCTTGTCCGACAGGGCGTATCTGTGTTCGACGAACGATTGAGGGCCGG
>CAZGTM010000060.1:0-21800 GCA_964528595.1 uncultured Rhodospirillaceae bacterium | reverse complement strand
GCTTTCTAGGTTTGTGGCTAGCTGCCGGAATTGTGGCCAACCTGTCGACTTCTATCAACCGGACGGTCTCAAGCGAGACGGACTACGCAGCGCGGCTTCATCTATTTGAAGGTCTGGCCGCACATCGCGAGGCAATCGGCTCGATACCCCGATCGGTCTCTGTTGTGCGGGGTAGTCCGGACGGCACTTTGTCCCTCATCCATCTTCCCTCCTCCTACATGGCGGCTCGGCAGGGGCTTTATGGGAGCTCGTCCGCCTCGGACAAATGCCTGGCGGTGTTTGAGGCTGCCTCTCTCGATGCCCTGCCAGAGCCGAAAATTCTGACGGTACTTCTCGGCATGAGCGGCAGGGCTATGCTTCTGGGAAATCCGGTACTTTTGCAAGGTTACGCGATATACGCGTACCGGACATCCGACGGAAGTTGTCCAGAAAGCCTTTTGAATCCGTGGGAATTCTCTGATGACGACCTTCAGGTGGTGGACCGGTTCGACGAATTGTCGGCAGCCGGCTCAGTTCCCATCGATGACGGAAGCGCAAGGCGTTTCGCCGTCCGCTTGGACGACCGTCTGCCGCTCGTCGGAGTGGTCGGTTTGCATGTCACCGACGGTCGCCTCAATGGCTCCTTCCGCTCTCGGGTGTTACGCGCGCTGCTCAGCCATGGGATCGGAAATAATGATCGCTGGCTGAGGCTCCACCGTCCGAGGCTTGTCGTTTCGCTATCTGACGGCCGACGGGAAACGCTTCATTTCGCTGGTGAGATATTGGACGCGTCCCACCTGACATTCTGGCCATCCATTTCGAGCGAAACGTTGGACCTTCGGGGGAGCGTGCCGGTATCAGCAGTTTTCGAAAGCGACGGGCCGGAAATATTCCACACGCACCGTTTCGGCGCAGGACTTTCCTATCCGGAGGACAGGGATTTGCTGTGGCAAGTCAGCACCGGTCCAATCCGGATTTCATTGTTCGGTGAGACGACGGGATAGCCTCCTCGGGAAAGCCGTGAACCAGTAGGACCGCAGGTCCGTCGCCGTCACGTTCGGCGGCGGCAATCCCGCGGTGACTGATTTCAACCATTTTGGACGTAGTCATAAATTGGCCCCCCATAACGCCGCCGGGTAAAGTTATCTGCCATTTTGAATATCACAATGGCGTTGGTCAGGATTTTGCTGGACTTGGCTTTTGAGCGATAGACGGAGACGGCAACAACGTCCATGCAGCTGGTGGGGGCAGCAAAGCAAGCAGAAGGCCGACTATTCGGCGAACAAAACCGCTTGTGGCTCCGACGTTCTCGGTCATGACACACCCCCTTATGGATGGAACCAGATACCCAAGAACAATTAAGGCCGTCCTCGCCGCTGTCGAATTTCGTCCGCATAGGTCTTAGAAGCAGACCAATTCCGATCCAAGGTCCGTTCATGGAGGTAGAGCGGACGTGGCTGAGGGAGACACGCTTCGGCGGCTTTTGACCCGTTGCGGACAATTTAGACCGGAAACGAATGAACATATGCAATGCCCACCGAAGCGACGATGGGAAAACAGCATAGGCACTATTACCCATAATTGGTTTATGGTATTTGGTTCATATGTTGTCTTTCGGCGGTTTGTTAGCGGTTGAGCGATACGGCCCTTGAGTAGCGTTATTGAGATTGATGCGTTCCTTTTGGAGTTACCGGATCTTGAAAAACCTACTCGCTGTCAATTTATTTCTGATCACAACCTTGTTCCTCGCCGCCTGCGTGACGGTCGATCCCAAATTAGTGGCGGCCAACATGAAAGTTATCGCTCCGCAGGGAGCCGGCCCGTTTCCGGTCATTATTTATTTCCAGGGAACCGGTGGCCACAACCGCCGCCAGGAAACTTGGGCAAGATGGTTCAAGAGGCATGGCGTGGCGTCAGCCATCGTTGACAACGCTTGGATCCGAAGACGCACTCAGAATCCGACGGGCTCGAGGTACACGGAAGACGCCGCCATCGCCTGGGATCTACTGAAGAATGATGCACGAATTGACGGCGGTCGTTTCGCGATCATGGGTTTTTCGCGGGGCGGGGGCATGTCGCTGATGTCAGGCAGCCACTTCGGCGCCGAACGGGCAATTCCGGATTTCGTATTCGCTCTGTACCCGGGTGGATTCGGTCAAAACTGGTGCAGCCATAGCCACGACGACCGAACCCGAATATTCATCTTTTTCGGTGACGAAGATGATATCGGGCCGGCTGACGGCCTTTTTGAGGCGTGCCGGGATTTGGCGAACAGGGAAGACAATGTCACCTACCACGAGCTCAAGGGCGCCACGCATGGCTACGATGACACCATGGGGCAGTTTTTTTGGTGCTGTAGGCCGCCTCTCAAAGTTCGCGTATCGCCAAATCCGGAAGCCGTAGCGATCACGCGGGATATCATTTTGAAGGCCATCAAGGATCGCTGGAAACTCTCGGATCCGCCAGAGTCGTAATGTCCGCATTTGGCTACGAATGGACTCCTTCCCATGGCTGAACTTTGACTGCTTCCATTGGGAAAGCGGATTAATGGTCGTTATATATATTTCCATGATTCTAGAATTATCGTTGACATCTCTGGCTAACCGGCCGATTTTGCCTGTATGGAACAACACGAAGCGGCAAGAATTTTGGCTGAACTGGGCAATGAAACCCGATTGGCGATTTTTCGTTTGCTGGTCAAATCGGGAAACGCAGGCGCGCCTGTTGGTCATATCCAGCGTGAAATAGGCGTTCCCGCATCGACCCTTTCCCACCACATCTCCAGACTGGTCGCCGTCGGCCTGATCGTTCAGGAACGTGAAAGTCGAACGCTGCATTGCCGGCCTCAATTTGCCCGCCTGAGGGAGGTGACGACGTTTTTGCTGGACGAATGCTGCGTCGGGATTACCAATTCCGCCTCGGAATCGGACGCCGCGTGATCCGCCACTATCCAATTCACAAGTATCACCGTTAAAGCAAATTTTTGGAGAGCCACGAATGTCATTAACCGCTTACCTCCCGCAGATCCAGGACAGCTTGGTGTTTTTTCTGCTGGTGAGTGTCGAAATGGCGGTGTTGTTCGTGGGCGTCAGTTTTCTTGTCGGCGTTATTCTCGAAGTCCTTCCGCCGGAGCGCGTGGGCAATATCCTGTCGTCGCGCAACGGCAAAGGCTACGCAGTGGGTGCCGGGTTAGGCGCGCTGACGCCGTTCTGTAGTTGCTCGACCATTCCAATGGTCGTCGGTATGTTGCGGGCCAACGCGGGCTTCGGGCCGACCATGACCTTCCTGTTCACCTCGCCGCTGGTCAATCCCCTGCTCATCGCCTTGTTGTGGCTGGCATTGGGATGGAAGTTCACCGTCATTTACGCCCTCTCTGCGCTGGTCCTGACCATGACACTGGGTTACCTGCTGGAACGGCTCAAATTTTCCCGGTTTATCCGCAGCGACGCCATCTCCGTTCCTTCGTGCGGCAAAAAGCCAGAATTCCCGGTAAATGATGCTGGCGCGCGCGCGGCGTTTTCACGGCTCCTCGGCAATCGCACACGGCAAAAGGAACTCTTCCTCGACGCCCTTGATCAATACCGCAAGTTCATGCCCCTGATTATGCTCGGTATTGGAATCGGCGCTGTCGTGCATGGTTTTGTCCCGCTGGATTTCTTTGTCGAAGTCGCCGGCTCGGATAGCCCCTGGGCCGTACCCGTCTCCGCCGTTATCGGCATTCCGCTCTACGTGCGTGTCAGCACCATGGTGCCCATGGTCATGCCGCTGGCGGCCAAGGGCGTTGCCCTGGGCGCCATCGCCGCCCTGGTCATCGGTGCGGCCGGCGCGAGCCTGCCGGAAATGGTGATGCTCAAGCGCCTGGTAAGAGTTCCACTGATGTTGGCCTTCTTGGCCTCGGTGTTCTCCATCGCGGTGATCACCGGCCTCGTGTTCAACGGCATCTACGCCTGACGGCGGCAGATCGGTGTTTCCCTCCAATATTAAGTAGTGTCCGCTAGCCGGGTGCTTCGCTACCCAACTTGGGACTTCTGCCAACGCGCCCGGAAAATATGTGGGTAAAAGCCAAAGCACTCACCAATTCAAATGTCCGCTCCTGGCCAAGAAGCGAAGTAGTTCTGCCTACAAAAGTATGTCTGCGTTGCGGTGCTAAGCGGACGCGTTATTGGCCTGCCGATTTGATTCGGAAGTGACCCAAAGGATGAGTCCCCGGTCATCAGGTCTTGTGGACAATGATCTTGAAGTGTTCCTCATCTGTCGGTGGTGCGAAATAACGAGTGAACAGGTCAAAATCCGCCTCGCTGGGCTGAAATGCATGCTTACCGGACTTGTTCCTTTCCCGAAGTCGATGTTTGCAAACATCGTTCGGGGCATCGATAAAATGTAACTCGTGATGAACATCTGCGGCTTCAAATAAACCTCGTAACCACAGTCTTTGTTGTCGGGTGTTTGCAGGAAAATCCATCACAACCGACAGACCTTGTTGCAGCAATGACACGATATGCGGTTCGACCGCATCGCGCAGCCGAGCGGAATATTTTACGTAGTCGTCTAGGGTTGAAATCTCTTCCGGGAATAATTTTGAGAGCCAGTGATCTTCGCTTATAAGAACCGTCGATCGCCGCCCCGCCAAACGGTTCGCAAGGGTCGATTTTCCGGCAGCAATTTTTCCGCTGATGAGAAATAGTGTGGTTGTTTCAATCGCCATGTTTTTGCCGCCTAAAATGTTGGGAGATCGTCCATGTTGCTTCGCCAGATACTTGCTACCGGTTTTTTTACCTTGGCCTTGGGGAGTGCGGCCGTCAGCGGAGAATATGCCAACATAAAGACCTACAGCGCCCAAGGTGATTTCGAAGAAATAAACGAGAATGTCGAGTTCGCCATCATCAACCAGGGCTTCAAAATCGACTACCGAGGGTACATCGGCAAAATGCTCAAACGGACAGGGAAAGATGTCGGCAGTTCAAAGGTGATCTTCGAGGATGCCCAGTTTTACCAGTTCTGTTCGGCAAACCTGTCACGAAAGACAATGGAGGCCGACCCCCGCAACATCGGATTCTGCCCCTACATCGTTTTCGTCTATCAGTTGCCGTCCCCTTCGAAAACCGTTCATGTGGGTTACCGCCAGCTTCCGATGACGGGGTCCGATGCCTCCAAACAAGCGCTAAGGAATGTCAATAAGGTGCTTGATGAAATCGCCCGGGAGGCAACCGAGTGATCGGTTTAAGCGCGTCTCGATTCGTTCGATCACCGGCACCCCAACCCGGCGCCGATAAGTTCATCTTCTGACCCTCGCGAGACCTGGAACCAAATGTCAAACCGGGACTGGAAAGGTTTAACTTTTTAACTCGGCAATTAGCCGCTTTAGGTCGGCCATTTCCGTCATCAATGCGTCAAGCCGCCTTTCCACGACGACGGAATCCGCATGCATCGCCGCTGTCTGCGCATCGAGGTGGGCATCGACATCCTTTTGTTCCGCCATATGCTGCGACTGCATCGCGTCGACGATGATGCCGATGAAAAGGTTCAGAACCGTAAAGCTGGTGATCAGAATAAACGGAACGAAAAAAATCCAGGCTAGGGGATAGACCTCCAGAACCGGCCGAACGATCCCCATGGACCAACTTTCCAGCGTCATGATCTGGAAGAGGGAATACATCGACTCTCCGATCGTGCCGAACCATTGAGGGAACGCCGCGCCGAATACCTTCGTGGAAACCACTGCAGCCACATAGAAAATCAGTAGGATCAGCAAAGCGACCGACCCAATTCCCGGAATAGCGGAAAGCAGTGCCTGCACGACCCGCCGCATGGAAGGCACGGCGGATAGCAGCCGCAAAGTCCGCAGAATACGCAAGGCGCGAAGCACGGCGAGCGGGCCAGACGCCGGAATCAGGGCAATGCCGACAATTACGAAGTCGAAGACATTCCATCCGTCGAGGAAGAACCGCCAATGGCGATAGACCAGCTTTGCCAGAATCTCGATGACGAACACCGTAAGGACGAACTGGTCAAACGCATGCAGCCAAACCCCGTATGTCGCCTCTATGCTCGGAACGGTCTCCAGACCTAAGGTTATTGCATTCGCGACAATCAAAGTCGTGACGAACGCTTGAACTTTGGGGCCTTCAACAAAAATTCCTATCTTCTCTCGCAATATGGTCATGACATCCGTATTTCGATCGCGGCGGTTCTGTGCGCTGCTATGAAGTAATCACGGCATTGCGGCTTTGCAAGCCGCCGCGTCTGCCCAAATAAGAGATCACATTTGGGCAAGGAACACTTGAATCCGGATTGTCGGCTGATGGCTAGATGCGGCTGTCGGGATCGCCGCCAATTTTGCTCCGCTTAACCACCAAAGACAGACATTTCGCAAAACGAAGTCTGTTTTGTGGGGGAGAGCTGTGGTGAATGTTGGCAGTTTATTCCATCGGCCCTGACCCAAAGCGACAAACGGCGCCGATCACCGGTGCCGGCAGCAGACTGCTAGAGAAACATGGAAAGGCTGAAGTTTCAGTGGCTGTCACGAACCAGAATATGAACGGTGCAGGCGCAGACATCACTCAGCTGGCTGCCGCCCATGATATGGGCCAACGCCGTTCTGGCGTTGGGGATTTGCCGTTGATCGCCTTCGCCCCGCAGTTGCCATGCCAATTCGACGACTTGGGCAACGCCAGACGCGCCGACCGGATGGCCCTTCGACAAGAGGCCGCCGCTGGGGTTGACCGGCAAGGCGCCGTCAAGTTCGGTCGCTCCCTCTTCGATCAGTCGGCCACCTTCACCCGGCGGGCAAAAACCCAAACCCTCGTAATGGATGATCTCGCAAATTGTGAAAGCGTCATGCACTTCGACGCAATCAATGTCTTCGGGGCCAAGCGCGGCCATTTCATATGCCTGTTTGGCGGCTGACCGCTCGGCCTCCCATCCCGTCAGATCGCGTTGGTTTTCATAGCCGCCCGTCGTAAGCACGGACGCGGCAACTCTGACCGCCCTGCCGTTCGCCCGCTTGGCCCGGTCGGCGCTGCATAGCACCAGCGCCGCGGCGCCGTCACTGTTGGGACAGCACGAATAGAGGGTCAGCGGATCGGCGATCATCGGTGAGGCAAGAACATCCTCGATCGTCAGGATATCCTGAAACTGGGCGTACGGATTAAGTGCACCGTTCTGGTGGTTCTTGACGGAAACGCGCGCCATCTGTTCGTGGGTGGTGCCGAACTCCTCCATGTGACGATGCGCCATCATGGCAAACGATCCGGGAAAGATCTCGCCGAGTTGCGCTTCCAGACTGCCCGCGCCGACATTCAATGCCGTGCCTTTGGGCATGACCGACTTTTCGACGCCAACCACAATCGCGATATCGCAAAAACCACCGGCTATCGATTTCCAGGCCTCATGCAGGGCCGTCGAACCCGAGGCGCAGGCATTCTCCACGTTGATGATCGGAATTTTGTGGATGCCCACCTGCCAGAGCACGCTTTGGCCGACCGAGGTGGTTTGTTGCAGAACCGGCGCCAGGGCGTTGCCGCAAAAACCGGCTTCGACTTGGCCGGGATCAAAACCGGAATCGGCGAGCGCGGCGGTGCACGCTTGTCGTCCCAAGTCCTCAAGGCTGAGGTTCGGATGCTTGCCGAATTGGGTCATGCCGACGCCGGCGATGAAAACATCACGCATCGGTCACTCGCCTCCCGCCGGCCGGAAAACGTAACCGATTACCGAGCGACCTTGGTCGTCTTTGCGGATTTCACCGATCGCCAAGTCGACCCGCTTTCCGCAGGAAATACCGGCCGGGTCGGTCCCGGTGAACAGGGCAAAGATCCGCGCCTTACCCGCGTTACCTTCAATCGGCATATCAACATAACCGCAAGCGTAGGGAGGGCGAATGCCGGTTGGCGACGGAATATGCACAATGCTTGAAGTGTAGACCGTACCCCGCCCGCTTATCGTTCGGTCAACCAGTTCGCCTTGCGTGAAACACGTGGGACAAACCGCCCGCTTGGGAAAAAAGACCGAGGAACAGGTTCGGCACTGGTTGGCCATGAGTGCAGGGATCCCGTCTTTCGGGACGGGATAGGTGAACAGGCCGGGTTGAACAAGGACCCAGCCATCCGCCTGTTCCGGCCTGTTGACGCCGCTATCCATCACCGGCCAGGCGCCTTCCGACTAAAGGTCGCTGGTTCATCTCACAATCCCTCCATTCCGCCACTGACATGGAGCACCTGACGGCTGATGTAGCTGGACTGATCGGAAGCGAAGAAATGCACGGCGTTGGCGATATCCTCGATCTGGCCCATCCGCCTCATCGGCGTCAATTTGATCAGGCGGTCCCTGGTTTCCTGCGTTAGCGTTTCCGCCTTCGGCGTGTCGATGATTCCAGGCGCCACGCAGTTCACAGCGATACCGTGCCGCGCCAGTTCAAGTCCCAAGGCCTTGGTCATTCCGACGATGCCGGCTTTGGCCGAGGCATAGTTGACCTGGCCAATGTTGCCCTTGTAGGCCATGGACGAAATATTGACGATGCGGCCCGATTTCCGCTCGATCATCGAAGCGGACACGGCCCGGGCGCACAGGAACGCTCCCTTAAGATTAAGATCGATCACGTAGTCCCAATCCGCTTCGCTCATATCCGGCAGCAGGGCGTCGCGGATGTCGCCGGCGTTGTTGACCAGGATGTCGATCCGGCCCCCCTGTCCGACAATGGCCTCGACCATTGCGCCGACCGCCGAGCTATCGGTGATATCGGCGTCAAAGACGCAACTCTGGTCTCCTCCGATGAGCTCGGCGGTCTCCATGGCCCTCTCGCGATTGAAATCGGCGACCTGGACATTTGCCCCCGAGGCATGGAGCCGCAAGGCGATGCCGCGCCCTAAATCGCCGCCGGCCCCGGTAACCAAAGCTACTTTTCCGGCTAAATCGTGCTGACCCTGGGCCATCTCAAATTGCCTTTTGCCGGTCGGCCCAATGAGGGGCGCGAAGCTCGTTTTTGGTGATTTTTCCCGCCGCGTTCTTCGGCAGTTCCCGGTGAAACTCCACGCGTTTCGGCCGCTTGTACCGGGCGATGCGATTTTCGCAATGGGCGATGATCTCCTGATCGGTCGTTTCGGCGTCCGGTTGCAGGACGACGGCGGCGCAAACGGCCTCGCCGTATACCTCGTCGGGAATGCCGAATACCGCCGCTTCGCGCACGGCCGGATGGATCATCAGCGCGTCCTCGATTTCCTTCGGATAGATGTTCTCGGCGCCGCTGATGATCATCTCTTTGGTGCGGCCAACGATGGTAAAAAATCCGTCGCCTTCGACGCGGGCCAGGTCGCCCGTGTAGATCCATCCGTCACGAATGGCTTCATCCGTCGCCTGCGGATTTTTGAAATAACCGATCATGCCGAGCGGACGCTGCGCCGAGATAATCTCGCCCACGCCGCCCAACGGCGTTTCATTGCCCGCCCTATCGACAATGCGAAGTTCGGCGCTGATCATCTCCCGCCCGGTGCATTGTGACCGTTCGGCATGATCTTCCGGGCGCAGAATGGAGTTCATGCCCGTCTCGGTCTGGCCATACAACTGGTAGAACCCGGCATCGAACAGATCCATCGAAGCCTTAAGAACCGTGGGGCTGATGGGAGACGATCCGTACCAAATCTTGCGCAGGCTGGTGAGGTCGTATTTGCCCACGTCGGCATGGTTCACCAGCATGGCCAGCATGGTGGGCACCAGCATGGTCAAGGTCACCCGGCAATTCTCGATGGTTTCAAGAATTTCGCCGGGATCGAAACCGCGCTGCGTGACGACGGCTTCGGCGCCGACCATGAGCGTCGGCATAAGCAGCGCGTTGAGCCCGCCGTTGTGGAACAGCGGCAAGGGGATCATGACGCAGTCGGACCGGTCGAGGTCCCCCTCGATAAGATGGCAGTGGGCGACGGCCATATAGGCCGCGTGTGAAAACAAAACACCCTTGGGAAATCCTGTCGTCCCGCTGGTGAACATGAGCATCGCGGCGGATTCCGGACCCACCGCGACTGCGGGTTCCGCGTCGTCACCGCCGGGCCGGTCTTCAATGGCGAGAACTTTCGGCGGTTCATCCAAAGCGGGAAGCGCCTCGTCGACCAGCGCCGCCAAATCAGCGCCGACGAACAGCACGACCGGCTCGGCATTGGCCAGGACGTAAACCAGTTCCTTCGCCTGAAAGCGGAAATTGACAGGCACAGCGATGGCGGCGCACTTCGCGATGGCATAAACGACGACCGGGTAATCGAGAGAATTGTTGGCAAACAGGGCGACCCGGTCGCCGGGCTCGACCCCCATTCCGATTAATTTGTTGGCGACCTGATTGACCCGTTTGTTGAAGGCGGCGTAGGAGAGGTTGTCCGTTCCCATGGAAATCGCTGTTTTTCCGCCATAGCGCTGCTGCCCGAGACGGGGAATATCTGCCAATGTGAGCATGGGTACCCGGCTCCCCTAATTCGCTTCGACGCCAAGATCGCCGAGATAACCCAGCATGAAGCGGTCGATTTCGGCCGAGATCGACGCCCCGCCGTCCAGGGCAATGATCTGACCCGTTATCGAATTGCCGCCGGTACTGAGGTGCGCCACCAACCCGGCGATTTCCGCCGGCTCCGTCATGCGCCCGGAGGGAACGCCCGCCAATGCGGCGGTGATGAACGAACTGCCCTGGTCCGCGAGCTTTTGATTTATCGGCGTCGCGACCATGCCGGGGGCGATGGCATTGACGGTAATGCCCTGAGGCGCGAGTTCCTTGGCGGCTGTTTTTGTTAGATTGATCACTGCGGCTTTGGCGGCGGCGTAGGCGCCGGAGCCGACAGTGCCGTGCAAACCGGCAATGGAGGCGATATTGACAATGTGGCCGCCCCGCGCCGCCATGCGTCGTGCGGCCTGGCGTAGGCAAAAGAAGGCGCCGTTGATGTGGACGGCGATATTCCTGCTCCAGTCAGCGTCCTCCATGTCCGCCAGAAGGGCAAATTTTCCAGGTGTGCCTGCGTTGTTGACGAGAACGCGGGGGGGTCCGAAAAGGCGATCGGCGTCATCGAACATTTCCTTTACCCCGGTTCCATCGCTGACATCGGCATGGATGAAATGGGCCTCGCCGCCGGTTTCGATAATTTCATCCACGACCTTTTGTCCGGAGCCTTTGTCGATGTCGTTGACGACGGTTGGAAAGCCGCTCTCGGCCAAGGCGAGAGCGATGGCCCTGCCGATCCCCGATCCGCTTCCCGTGATTAATGCGTATCCCTTTTCCGTCACTGCCCGGTTCCTCATGCGGCCAAATACAATTTGCGGACAACGTCGGATTGCCTGAGCTCCCGGGCGTCCCCGTCGGCCGTGATTTTACCCATCTCCATGACGTACGCCCGGTCTGCGACCTTCAGGGCCATGCGGGCATTTTGTTCGATGAGCAGGATGGTAATTCCGCTTTCTTTGAGCTTCTTTATGACCTCGAAAACCTCGCGGACGATGATGGGCGCCAGCCCGATCGAGGGTTCGTCCATCAGGATCACCTTGGGGCGGGCCATCAGGGCACGGCTGACGGCAACCATCTGCTGTTCCCCGCCGGACAGGGTTCGGGCGAGTTGATCGCGGCGTTCCGCGAGCCGGGGGAACAGGTCGAACACCTGTTGCAGATCTTCTTCAACCGAGGCCTTATCGCCCTTGGCAAGCCGCAGGTAGGAACCGAGCATGAGATTGTCGAGAACCGACATCGGGCCGAACAACCGCCGCCCTTCGGGCACGACGGCGAGACCCTCCCGGGCGACGCTTTCCGGGCTCGACGCGGTAATGTCGCGTCCGTCCAGGGTGATGGAACCCCGCCGTTTCGGCAAGGCGCCGGTAATCGCCCGGAACAGAGTTGTTTTGCCGGCTCCGTTGGCCCCAATCAGCGTGACGATTTCGCCCGGCGCCACGGATAACGATACGTCTTTCAGAACGGGAACCCTGCCGTAGGCGACGTCGATGTTCCTGACTTCAATCATCGTCGCCATCCGTTCCCAGATAGGCGGCGATGACGTCGGGTGAATTCTGAATTTCCGTCGGCCGTCCGTCCGCGATCTTGGCACCGAAATTCAGCACCGCGATGCTGTCGGAAACCTCCATAACGAATTTCATGTGGTGTTCGATTACCAGAAGGGTGGTGCCGCGTTCGCGGACTTTGAAAAGTAAGTCGCGAAATCCGTCGGTTTCGTTATCATTCAATCCTGCGGCCGGTTCATCGAGCAGGATAATTTCCGGTTCCGTCGCCAGCGCCCGGGCCAGTTCCAGATACCTGAGTTCCCCAAGCGGCAATTCACTCGGGCGGCGGTCCGATTTTCCGCCAAGACCGACGAATTCAAGGTGCTGCATGGCGGCGTCGCGAATTTCCTCTTCTTCGCGCCGCGCCCAGGGAAGCCGCAGTCCGCAGGCGAAGGTATCCGCCTTGGTCCTGTAGTGGCGTCCGACCATGACGTTTTCCAGCAGATCGAGAGTATCGAACAGGTGGGGGTGCTGGAACGTCCGGGCCAGCCCCTTGCGGGCGATCTTGTCCGCGGACAATCCGGTGATGCTCTCACCCTTGATGACGATGTCGCCGCTCTTGGCCGGAAACAGGCCCGTAATCACATTGAAAAGCGTCGTCTTGCCGGCGCCATTGGGGCCGATTACCGCCTTGATTTCGCCGGCCGCCACGTCAAGCGAAACATCGGACAAAGCCGTCAGACCGGCGAAGGATTTGCTGACGCTGTTGAGTTCGAGCATCATTGCCGGGCTCCCTTCAGGGAACCGAGGCCGGCGCGCAACCAGCGCTGCAGGCCCGGCAGCAGGCCGCTCGGAAAGATCATCATGATGACGACCAGCGCGACCCCGAACGCCACTCTTTTGAAGTCCGCGAACTCGGTTAGGTATTCGATCAGATAGGTGATCGCCGCCGCGCCCAGCATGGCTCCCCAGATGAGATTGAAACCGCCGAACGCCAGCACCATGATGATATCTATGGCGAACGTGAGCGATGCCGCCGTGGGCGACACGAAGCTCAGGAAATGGGCATAGAGGCTGCCCGCGAGGGAGGCGTAGACCGAGGACAGGATGAAGACTTTCACTTTATAGGCGCGAACATCGACGCCGAACAAACGTACGACGTCTTCATTTTCCCGAATGCCTTTGATGACCCGGCCAAAGCGCGAATCGATCAGGTTGAGGGCAAAGAGCAGCATCAGTAGCAAGATCGGCCAGACGACGTAGTAGACGCTCAGGTCGGTGTCGAATTCGAAGGCGCCAAACGACAGCGGCGGGATGCCGCTTAACCCCTGGAGACCCCCGGTTAGCCAGGCGGCCTCTACGATGATGACTTCGACGATGATGGTGAAACTTAGCGTGGCGATCGCCAGATAGTGCCCCTTGAGGCGAAGCACGACGGCTCCGATGCCCAGGGCGACGACGGCGGAAATCAATTGCGACAGGAGGATTGCCGCAAAGGGATGCAGACCAAAACGCAGACTTAAGACCGCCGAACTATATGCGCCGATGGCGAAAAAAGCCGAATGTGAAATAGACAGCTGACCGCAGTAGCCGACCAGCAAACACAGGCCCACGGCGACCATCGAATAGAGAGCCACGAAATTGAGGACGTTCAGATAGTAGCCGTCGCCCCCAACAAGAGGTAAAGCGAGGATCACCACCGCGATGGGCAACCAGACGCTGCGGTTCAAGTCCTTTTTGCGGGCCTGCCTCATGTCCCCGCCTCAGCCGACCCTGTCCGCGATGACAGAGACGTCATCGAGGCTCTCGAGCCGAGACACCAAGTCGACAATTTCTTCGATTTGCCCGGACTTGGGCGGCTTTATTCCGCTTTCGGCCAACGCCGCGAACTTGTCGGCGCAGCCGGCGAAATCGAGAGGTTTGGTGGGGCTTCCCGAAGGGTCGGCGCTTTCGAGCGTCTCCCTCGCTTTGTTCGGACCGTCGATGTGCATTCTGGTGCAACCGACGACCTTATCGGTTCTCAGCGCTTCGTCGGCGCTGACCGCTATTTTCTCGGCGACGGCAAGTATCGTTTCGTCGGTATACGACGCCGGCTGGATTTCGCCGATCGAAACCTTGCCGCGAACCAGGGCGGCGGCTACCGAGTAGAGCAAGGAAAACTGCGCGCCGGCGGGGGACCTGGGCCTGAGGTGCTTTTCCCTCGGTGATCCGACGAGATTGTCGACCTCGGGGGTCACCTCGATGGTGATCTTGTCGAATTCCGGTTGAGCGTCTCCGGCTCTCTGCCGCCAGTCCAACGCGAGATCAATGGCGGCGTGCGTCGCGCGGCAGGTTGCGTAGGGCTTGATGGAAATTTCCTCGCCCATGAACCTGCTTCCCAGGTCTTCGAAATACTCCAGCCGCGGGTCGGGCTCGAAAGCGGTCAGATAGCCGAACGGTCCCAGCAGAAAATCTTTCGCGCCGGTGAAGTCCTGCTCCGCGAGCAAGCCCGAAAGCAAGGCTCCCTGGGCGACGATACCTTGCTGGAGGCGCAACGAAAGCGCGCCGTCGATGGCGCATTGTCCGTCACCCACGGCATGCGAAAACGAGATACCCAAAGTGTTAAGCGCCGTGTCGGCATCCTGGCCCAAGGCATTGGCGATCGCCGCCGCCGGGCCGAATATTTTGAACATGTTGTTGCGGCCGCTCTGCATGGCGTTTTCGCGAACGACCAGGCCCATGCGGATAATGACGTCCTGGCCGACGGCCAAGGCGGTGACGAAGTCGCGCCCCGACATCCCGCGCTTGAGTTCAGCCAGGGCCAGTAGCGCCGGTACGCATGAAGCCGAGGGATGGACGGGAAGGAAATCCACGCAGTCATCGACCTCGAGCGCCCGCGCCATGCTGCCGTTGCACCATGCCGCCACGGGAGCCGGGAGCCTCATGTCATGTCCCATGACGGTGGCTTCGCCGTTGCCGCTCCATGATTTCGCCATGGCGACCAGGATATCGATCCCCGGCGCCGCCGTGCCGGCGAGCATGGCGCCGAGCGTATCGAGGGTACTGCGTTTGGCGGCCTGGACGGCAGCCGCGGGGAGATCGTCATAGACCGTCGTGGCGGCATGGGCCGCCAGACGCTGCGAAGGGGGGAGCGGTGTTGCCATCCTAGTGTCCCAGCACCTCGTCGTCCTCAAAGCCCTCCACACTGCGCGGGCCCATGAGGCCGCGCGGCATGAAAATCAGGACGTTGATGATGACGATGAAGGTGACGAGTTCCTTGTAGCTGCTTGAGATGTAGGCCGATGTGAAGGATTCGAGAAAGGCGAACAGCAAACCGCCGATCACCGCACCGACGAAGCTGCCCATGCCGCCGAGCATGGCGGCCGAGAATCCTTTGATGGCGAGCAACATGCCGCCGCTGTAGTCGATCATGGTCATCGGCGTCATCACGATACCGGCGACGCAGCCAAGCGCCGCGCTCAGCCCGAACGACGCCAGGACCATGACGGTGACACGGATGCCCAACAGCGATGCCGCGCCCCGGTCGATCGAGCACGCTTTCATCGCTTTGCCGTAAATGGAGAACTGAAAAAACAGCACCAGGGCACCGACGACCAAAATCGTCAGGCCGATGATCCAGAGTGATTGGGGAACGATCGCCGCACCCAGAAAACCAATGGGGGCGTCTCCGGAAAAGGGGGGAAAGCGATGGATGTCGGCGTCCCATACATGCTGCGCCGTGCCCGAAATCGCCATGGAGGCGCCGATCGTAATGATCAAAATCGTGATCAGCGAAGTGCTGCGGCCGGGGCGGTAAGAGATCTTCATCAAGCCCATGCCGACAAGCGTGGTAACGACCAAGGTAGCCGGAATCGCCGCGTATAGCGGCCAGCCAAGTTCACCGTACAGCGTCACCATGATCATGCCGCCGAGCATGACGAACTCGCCCTGGGCGAAGTTGATGATGTTTGTCGTTGCGTAAATAAGCGTGACGCCGAGGGCGACGAGGGCATACATGCTGCCGACGGACAATGCCGCAATGGTGGCCTGAGTGAGGTCGGCGATCATGGGCGGTTGCCTGCTCGTAAAAAAATAAGATGGCTACTGGTAATCGAGGGTACGGCAAAGTGGGAGGGGACGGGAACAATCCCGCCCCCTCAAATCGGTTCTATTCAATCATTTTCCACTCGCCATCAACAGCCTGGTACATCACCAGGCTGTTGCGGGTTAGGCCGCCGTGGTCCGTCGGAGAGTAAGTAAACTCTCCACTTATCCCCACGTACTTGTTGGTGTTCTCGATGGCGGCGCGAAGTTTTTCGTTGTCGGCTCCGGCCGTCTTCAACGCGGCGACCAGGATATTGAACGCATCGAACGCCGCGGCGCCGAACTGGTTTGCAGGCTCGCCCCATTTGGCCTGATAGCTCTCGCGATATCCCTGGATCACTTTCTTTTGCGCATCGCTTTCCGGAAGCTTCTCGGAGCCATAGAATTTCGCGGCACTGACGACGATACCGTCGGCATTTTTGCCGGCCGCCTTCAGGAAGCCGCGCGACAGGCTGGCATGGCTGTGAAATAGCGGCAGCTTCAAACCCATTTGCCGGTAGTTCATCGTCATCACGACCGGCGCGCGGCGCGAGGACCAGTTCAATACCGAATCCGCGTTTGTTTTCTTGATGCGGCTGAGCATCGGCGTGATATCGGTGTCATCCATCTTGTATTTGTCGTCGAACACGACTTCGACACCGTATTTGCCGGCCAAGCCGACGACAGCGTCATGACCGCCCGAGCCAAATCCGTCCTGCGTGGTAACCAGCGCGAGTTTTTTCAAACCCCGGGATTTCATGTGCGCCAGCATTCTGGACGCGACAATGAGGTCGCCCGCCGGCGACTTGAAAACCCACTTCTTAACCGGATTGACGATGCTGCTCGCCGACGCCAGCGCGACCGTGGGAATCTTGGCTTTTTCTATGATGGGCAGAACCGGCAAAGCCGTCCAACTCGCCGAGATACCCAAGATCGCGTCGACGCCATCCTTCTTTATCAGACGCTTGACCAACCTGACCGCGACGTCGGGCTTTGCTTCCGTGTCGTAGTAGATGAATTCCAGCGGACGGCCATTGATGCCGCCGCCCTTGTTGACCTCTTCTGACAACATTTCGAAGGTCTTCTTTTGCGCCCCTCCGACGAAAGCCCCGGGGCCGCTCAGCAGGATCGGCGCCCCGATTTTGATGGGCTCCGCGGCACTGGCGGCTCCGCCGATTGAGGCGGCGAACAAGAGGGCGGCCAAACTTGTAAATGTCTTACCCATGACAATGTCTCCCTGGATTTTATGGTTTGCTAATAGCGGTAAGCGGTCGTCGTATGTCTTCACGCACCGGACTTGAACCGGGCGCCCCCCTTGTCGTTGAGTATTCCCTGAAAGATGAAGCGGATGATCTGATCGGATAGTTCCTCGATCGACATCCGTCCGCCCGGAACGTACCAGTGGTAATTCCAATTGATGATGCCCAGCATACTGAAGGTCGCGGAGGTGAGATCCGCGTCCGTCATGAAACCAGCTTTTTGAATCTCAGCCAGGGCATCCCGGTAAAGCTTGAAGATGGCCTTCTCTTTGGTCCGCGATACGTCCTTGCCGTCGCCCGTGAGGTGACGCTTGTCCTCGAACAGGATGCGCAGCTGCTTGCGATGGGTGCTCATGAATTCAACATGGCGGCGGACGGCGATTACCATGCGTTCGATTGGGTCCTCGTGTGCGGCCAAGGCCGTTGTGGTGGTTTCCAGAATGAGGTCTGAAAACTCGTCGATGATCGTGAACAGGAGATCTTGTTTGCCGGGGAAGTGATGATAAAGAGCCGCCTGTGAAACCTCGGCTTCGCGGCCAATGTCACGGATCGAGGCGGCCTGATAGCCATGCAGGTAAAACATCTCCAGCGCGGCATCGAGAATGACCTGACGCCCCCCGCGACGCTTCCGCGTTACTTCCTGAACGGCAACTTCCATGCCCATCTCCCGGGTATCCAATTCGATCGTAACTTACCAATCGCTCGGTAAGAACTTACTGAACGCTTGGTAAGTTGTCAAGCTTGCTTCAGACCACCGGTTTCAATTGATACGGCGGGTGGAGGCTTGGCATAGCATCTATATTTGGTGTCGGACGCGGTTAGATTTCGCCGAGGAAACTCGCTATGCGACCGAGCCGAACCAGAAACGGATCACTATGTCCGCTACCGGTCCCGGTGTCGTCAGCGCACCGTTCGCTCGGCCGGAAAAATCAAGGTGACCGTGGTGCCGATGTCTTGTTGGCTGGCGATTTTCAGCGTGCCGTCGAATAGCTGCATGAACCTCTGACAGAGCGCCAACCCCAGGCCCGTTCCCTCCTGCTGGTCGGCCTGGTCCGATTCCACCTGCCGGTAGGGCTCCAGTGCTCTCTGGATATCCTCATCACGCATGCCGATGCCTGAATCAGCGAAGCTCACCACGATGCCGCCGGTCTCATCCAGCCGCGCCGAAATTTCTATGCGGCCGCGGTCCGGCGTGAATTTGACGGCGTTGGAAAGCAGATTGATGAAGATCTGGATCAACAACCTCTCGTCCGCCATCAATCGAGGCAGGTCGGGAGGAACTTGCGCCAGTGGAGGAAATCCGCGATGCCGATGAAAAAGACGATATTGGCGGTCATGAGCAAAACGTTCGCCACCACGACCGTCAGGAAATCAGGCAGGGTTCCGCGCCCCAGGAACAAAAGATAACCGATGGCGAAGCCGGCGGTGGCGCCGGCCCACATCAACGGCGGGACGGTCTCCGTCGTCATTTTATGGATGGCGGCAAAGACGGCGCCGATGACCAACAGGATTACGCTGCTGACGACAATGACGGTGACAACGTCCATCCACTAACCCCTGCCGGACCGGTCGAACTGTCGGATTACGAACCACCCTCCCTGCAAGAGCTAGGAGGTATACCGACTATGTCCAATCATAGCGGCTGGCCCCTGCGACATGAACAACAGTTGAGTGATACCCGCTTGGCCTGACGCCGGGCCTCGCTTACTCTCCAACTTCCGGGCGACGGCAGAGACAGGGTGGGAGGGGCGCGCAATGAAACAGGTTCAACCGGCGGCGGTGGATGACCTGAACTTTTCCGACCGGGTGAAGTCGGCCCATGCCGTACCGCTTTGGGAGATTTTCGGCGACGTTGTTTTCCGCGAACCGCGACCGGCGCTCGATGCCCGGCTGTGGAAATACAGTGACCTCCGGCCCCTGATTGACGAATCGCTCGAGGCCGTCGACCTCAGCGAGGCTGAACGGCGCGTGTTGATCCTCAGCAACGCGCCGGGCCACAGCATCACGCATACCCTCTTTTGCGGCTTCCAGGTGGTCGGTCCCGGCGAGACCGCGCGCTGCCACCGCCATACCCAGGCCGCCATCCGGTTCGTCGTGGAAGGCGGGAACGCCTATACGGCGGTCGACGGAGAGCGGCTGTTCATGAGCCGGGGCGACTTCATCACAACGCCGTCGTGGACCTGGCACGATCACGAGAACCTGTCGGACCAGACGGTGGTCTGGCTCGACGGCCTCGACGTGCCGCTGACGAATTTCCTGCAGGCCACCTTCGCTGAGATGGCGGAAACGGACCACCAGCTCATCCAACGGCCGGACGATGACAGCGTCCGGCGTTTCGGCGGCGGCATGCTGCCGGAAGAGGTGCCCGGCCACCGGCATTCGCCGATCTTCAAGTACCCTTACGAAAATTGCCGTGAAATTCTGGAAGCGCAGCGTGACGGCAGGCTCGATCCGGTTTACGGCGTCCGCATGAAATACGCCGATCCGCGCACCGGCGGCCACGTCATGCCGACCATTGCGGCCTATTTACAGCTGCTGCCGGCGGACTTCGAGGGGCTTTCGCTGCGCTCCACGGAATCCCAGGTGTTCTTCGTGGTCGAGGGCGAGGGCCGCAGCCAGATCGGCGGCGAGACCTTCGATTGGTCGGAGAACGACGTCTTTGTCGTGCCCAACTGGACCTGGTTTTCGCACAAAGCGACGGGCGACGCCGTGTTGTTCAGTTACTCCGACCGGGCGGCTCTGGAGCAATTGGGACTGTGGCGCGAGGCGCGGGCGGTGTCAGAGTTAGTGGCAGGACCGGTATGAAACTCTGCCGCTTTGACGACGACCGCCTTGGCCTGGTCGGGGACGGCCAGGTGACGGATGTCACCGCCGCCCTGGACGTTCTCCCGCAACACCGCTGGGCCTATCCCGCCGGCGATCCCGTCATCGCGAACCTCGCGACGCTCGGGCCCGAAATCACCAAGTCGGCGGCGTCCGGCAAGCAAATTCCGCTTGCCGACGTGAGCCTCCGGGCGCCCGTCGCCAATCCCGGCAAGATCATCGGCGCGCCGGTCAACTACCAGGCTCACCTCGATGAAGCCGGTGAGGACGAGGCCATGCACCAGGGCAAACGGGTGATGCCGATCGATGAAATCGGCCTCTTCCTCAAGGCCACGTCAGCGTTGGCCGGGCCAGCCGATGGCGTCTCGCTGACCATGCCAGAGCGCCGCACCGATCATGAAGGGGAGGTGGTCGTCGTGATCGGCCGGACGGCCAAGGAGGTGGACGAAGCCGGCGCCCTCGACCATATCGCCGGCTACACGCTCGGCCTCGACATGACCATCCGGGGCAAGGAAGACCGGAGTTTCAGAAAGTCCTGCGACAGCTATGCGGTGATGGGGCCGTGGTTCGTGACGGCGGACGAGATCGCCGATCCCGCCGCCCTGCCCCTGACGACCAAAGTCAACGGTGAGGTGCGGCAGCAGGCGACGACGCGGCAGTTGATCCGCTCGATCCCCGAGCTTATCGCCATGGCTTCCAGGTTCTACACCCTGCATCCCGGCGACCTGATCATGACCGGTACGCCGGCCGGGGTCGGCCCGGTCTCGCCCGGCGACGTGATCGACGTCCACTCGCCCGGCATCGGCACATTGTCGGTCACGGTCACCGGATAGTGATCTGTCGAGTGGGCGGGAGCGCATTTTTTCATCGCTATTCAATAGATTTATAGTATCGTCCGGCTCCCGCACTCGCCGAGACCCCCGACATGATCATCCAGATATTCATCGACTACCTGCCCGTCTTCATGTTCGCCACGCTGGCGCTGTTGCTGTTCACGGGCTATCCCGTCGCCTTTCTGTTGGGCGGCATTTCCATCATCTACGGCCTGATTGGTTATACGCTGGGCGCCTTCCATCTCATCGAATTCTTCAACTTCATCGCCCGCATCTGGGGTGGCGCGGCGGAGAACCTGGTGCTGGTGGCGCTGCCCACATTCGTCTTCATGGGCGTCATGATGGAACGCAGCGGCGTGGCCAACGACATGCTTTACTGCTGTCAGGTCTTGCTGCGCCGCGTCCCTGGCGGCCTGGCGCTGGCGGTGACCGTGATGGGCACCATCCTGGCCGCCATGACCGGCATCATCGGCGCCTCGGTGACGATGATGACCGCGCTGGCGCTGCCGCCCATGCTGCGGCAGAACTACAGCCACGCCCTGGCGACGGGCACCATCGCCGCGTCCGGCACACTCGGCATCCTCATCCCGCCCAGCATCATGCTGATCCTGATGGCCGACCTGCTGTCGGTCTCGGTCGGCACGTTGTTCATGGCCGCTTTAGCGCCGGGTCTGGTGCTGGCGGTCTGTTACCTCACCTACATCACGGTTATCTCGAAGGCGAAGCCCGAGATGGCGCCGCCGCTGCCGCGCGAGATGCTCTATGTGCCGCCGAGGGAATTGCCGCCGTTGCTGCTGAAAAGCTTCTTCCCGCCGGTATTCCTGATCGCCTTCATCAAGGGCTCCATCCTGTTCGGCCTGGCGACGCCGAGCGAAGCCGGCGCGGTCGG
>CAZGTM010000059.1:20740-22398 GCA_964528595.1 uncultured Rhodospirillaceae bacterium | reverse complement strand
CGATGGTGCAGATGTGGCGGATGCGGTCGATCTCGGCCTCGCTCTTGACCATGCGTAATTCGCGGATCAGGGGCGCGGCATCGACCAGTTCGACGCCGTCGAGCCGCCGGCGGATTTCCGCCAGATCGTCCAGTGGCATGCGCATCACCGATTCGCGTCCGAATTCCGCTCCGATACGGCCGAAGCGGCCCCCCGCCCCGCTCAACGCCGCCGACAACAACGTTACGCCGTCGTCATCGGGCTGGGGCGCCGGCCAGGTGCGGATGTCCTCGACCCAGGTTATTTCCATGGCCGGCGCGCCGATTTCCGGGATCACCGCGATGGGCTCGCCCTCCCGCGGTACCAGCAGGAACCAGGGCCGTGTCGGGCTTTCCCAGAACTGCGTATCGAAGCCGCTGAAGTAGCGCACGTTGGGCGGCGTCGTGACCAGAACGCCGTCCAGTTCGGCCTGCAGCATCAGGGATTGGGCGCGGCCGAGCCGGTCTTCGAATTCAGATCGGGCAAATCCGCGGGCGGGTTGGGCGGTGGCGATGGCGGCAGCTCCCGGCAGAAACAAGGCGTCAGGCGGTCTTCAAATCGTTTTCCAGCTCGAGCATCCAAATACGCACGCGGGCCTCGTTGACGCCGAAATCCCGCACGCCGTATTTGGCGCGGCTGTAAATCCCCATGGTGGACTGATTGTCTCCGATGGCAAGGTATTTCACGTCGACGGTGTCGGGGAAGCGGAAGACGCGGCTGCGCTGTACGAAGCGCTCTCCATCCGGCCCTTCCTCCACCAGTTCCGTGCGGGGCTGGCGGCGCACGACGGCCAGGAACGCGTCATGCAGGGTCTGCACCGGCACATCGAAGACCGGGCTTTCGGCGTGCGGTTTGGCGTTGCGGCAAACGTTGGCCGGCGCCATTAGGTACTGGTTGGGCTTCCAACTGAGCTTGAGCGTTTCAAATTCCACCAACATTGAGGTCCCCACCCTTGGTTTTGAAATCGGCTATTCGGGCATGCCCGCCCTGATCCACTGGCCCAGGCGGGAGCGCTCCCCGTCCGTCATCTTGGTCAGATTGCCAAGCGGCATGGCCTTGGACAAGACCGTTTGCGCCAGGATGCGGGCCGAGGCCCTGCGTACCTCGGCCAGCGTGTCGAACTTCAGACCGCCCGGCGCCTTCTCGAAATCCTCGTTCGTCGGCTTGGCCGAATGGCAGGAAATACAGCGCGTCTGGACGATGGCCAAGGCGTCCATTTCGGCGATCGTGTCCTCGTCGTAACCGCCTGTGATGGGGGCGGTGAGCCAGATCAGACCCGCCACCAGAAGGACCGAGACCGGCCATTGCCAGTAGATCGACAGGCCCCGGCCGCCGGCGTTATGGGTGTTGAAGAAGTCCCGGATGACGCCGCCCAGGATGACGACGCCGGCGAAAATCACCCAATTGTATTCGTGGCCGAAGGTCATCGGGTAATGGCTGCTGATCATCATCAGCAGCACCGGCAAGGTCAGATAATTGTTGTGCAACGAGCGCTGCTTGGCCTGTTTGCCCCAGATGGCGTCCGGTTCCTTGCCGGCCACCAGGGCGGCCACGGTTTTCTTCTGGTTGGGGATGATGACGAAAAAGACGTTGGCCGCCATCATCGTACCGATGGCGGCGCCGGCATGAACGTAGGCGCC
>CAZGTM010000059.1:0-20640 GCA_964528595.1 uncultured Rhodospirillaceae bacterium | reverse complement strand
CCGACGATGACATGCGTCCAGCGCAAAAGCAGTTCGGCCCAATCCCAAATGATGCTTTCCATGGTTCTACTCTCTTCGTCGTCAGGAGGCGTCCAGCGCGGCGTCGAACGCGGCCAGGGTGGCGGCCCGCTCGCTCTCCGCCACGAACGCGGCGTCGAAGCCGTTGCGGGCCATTGTGGCAAGCTCGTCATCCGTGAGACCGAGGGCGGCGTCAAGTTGCCGGAAGTTTTCACCGATGTAACCGCCGAAGTAGGCGGGATCGTCCGAATTCACGGTCACCCGCAACCCGGCCTCCAGCATGGCGCGGGCGGGGTGGTCCTTCATGTCGTCAACACCGCAAAGCCTGAGGTTCGATAGCGGACACATGGTCAGCGCCATGTTGTCAGCGGCGAGGCGGCGCATCAGAGCGTCGTCCTCCAGCGCCCGGTTACCGTGGTCGATGCGCTCGACGCCCAGGACATCCAAGGCTTCCCAGATGTACTCGGGCGGACCTTCCTCGCCGGCATGGGCCGTGAGGCGGAAGCCTTCATTGCGCGCGCGGGCAAATACGTTTTTGAATTTGTTGGGCGGGTGGCCGACTTCCGAGGAATCAAGGCCGACGCCGATGATCTTGTCCTTGTGGCCGAGCGCGGCGTCCAGCGCCCGTTCCGCGTCCGCTTCGTCGAGATGGCGCAGGAAACACATGATGATGTTGGCCTTGCAGCCGTGTTTCGCTTCCCCCTCCTTGAGGGCGCGATGGATGCCGCCCAGCGCGGTCTCGAAACTCACGCCGCGTTCCGTATGACCCTGCGGGTCGAAGAAGATCTCGGCATATGTTACGCCGTCGGCGGCGGCACGGGAGAGATAGGCGTCCGTCAGATCGTAGAAATCCTGTTCCCGATTGAGAACGGACATGCCCTGATAGTAAAGATCGAGAAATTCTTGCAGGTTGCTGAAATCGTAAGCCGCGCGCAGCGCCTCAACCGAGGGATAGGCCAGCTCGATGCCCTGGGCCTCGGCCAAAGCGAACGCCATCTCGGGCTCCAGGCTGCCCTCGATGTGGATATGCAGTTCCGCCTTCGGCAGGCGGTCGATGTAATCGGCGCTCAATCGTCGCTCCGCAGAATAATCGTTCGGAATATCGAGAACCCGCGCCCGGGATCAACCGGACGCGGGCTATCGCTGGGGACGCCGTTTTAGTTCGGCAATTTGTCGTCGACGCCCTCGATGTACCAGTTCATGCCGGCCAAGGGGCCACCCTCGAGCGTTTCACCGGCCTTGACGCGGATCTTGCCAGTCTGGTCCTTCAGGGGACCGGCGAAGGGATGGATCTTGCCGTTTTCAATGTCTTGTCTGGCCTTATCCGCCATCGCCGCGACATCGGCAGGCATGTTGGTGTAGGGGGCCATCTCGACCATGCCGGCCTTGAAGCCGCCCCAGGTGTCCATCGACTTCCAGCTGCCGTCCATGGCCGCCTTGGCGCGGGCGACGTAGTAGTGATCCCACTGGTCGATGATCGCCGTGAGCTGCGATTTCGGCGCGAACTTAATCATGTCGGACGCCTGACCGAAACCGTACACGCCGCGGTTCTGCGCGACCTGCAGGGGAGCCGGGCTGTCGGTGTGCTGGGTGATGATGTCAGCGCCCTGATCGATCAGGGCCTTGGCGGCGTCGCCTTCCTTGCCCGGGTCATACCAGGAGTTCACCCAAACCACCTTGATCTTGATATCGGGATTGACGGTGCGGGCGCCGATGAGGAAGGCGTTGATGCCGCGCACCACCTCCGGGATCGGGAAGGAGGCGACATAGCCCACTGTGTTGGTCTTGCTCATCTTGCCGGCGATTTTGCCGATCACGTAGCGGCCTTCATAGAAGCGCGAGGAATAAGTCGCGACATTCTTGGCGCGCTTGTATCCCGTGGCGTGTTCGAACATGACGTTGGGCGTGCGCTTCGCCACCTTGACGGTCGGGTTCATGTAGCCGAACGAGGTGGTGAAGATCAGCTTGTGGCCGCTCGCCGCCAACTGCTGGATGACGCGCTCGGCATCGGGGCCTTCCTTGACGCTCTCGACGAACGAGGTTTTGACCTTGCCGGGGAACGCTTTTTCGATGGCCATGCGGCCGATGTCGTGGCGGTAGGTCCAGCCATGGTCACCGGTCGGACCGACATAGACGAAGCCAACCTTCAGATCTTCGGCGGACGCGGCCGCCGCGCCTGTCAGCATGGCGCCGGCCGTGACGGCCGCCGCGAGGGACTTGAGTACTGTACGTCTTTTCATTCTTGCCTCCTTGTTGAGCATTCAAAAATTTACCTAGTCTTTTGCGGGCCGAAACACAGGTCCGCGTTCTTCTTATTGCGCCGGGCGGAACGCCTGGCCGATGCAGGCCGGGGCGTTCAACCGGATCTTTGTGCGATCCCGCGAGATCAGCACGAGGACGACGATGGTGGCGAGATAGGGCAGCATCGACATGAGCTGCGAGGGCACGGCGAAACCCGCCCCCTGGGCGTGAAGCTGCAAAATGGTGATGCCGCCGAACATGTAGGCGCCGAGCAGCAGCCGGCCCGGCCGCCAGGTGGCGAAGACGACGAGCGCCAGCGAGATCCAGCCCCGCCCCGCCGTCATGTTCTCGGCCCACATGGGCGTGTAGGAGAGCGACAGATAGGCGCCGCCCAGCCCCGCCATCATGCCGCCAAACAAAGTCGCCAGATAGCGGATACGGACGACGTGGTAGCCGATGGCATGGGCCGAATCGTGGCTGTCGCCCACGGCGCGTAAAACCATGCCGGCGTGCGAATTCTTGAGAAACCAGCCGACGCCGAACACGCCGGCGAACGAGAGGTAAACCAGGAAGTCCTGGCCGAAAATGATCGGGCCGATAACGGGAATATCGGAGATGAAGGGGATCGCCAGTTTGGGCAGAGGCTCCAGCGCGAAACCGACGAAACCGGCGCCCACGAGGGCGCTGAAACCGACGCCGAAGATCGTCAGGGACAGCCCGGTGGCGACCTGGTTGGCCAGCAAGGATAACGCCAGATAGGCGAATATGCCTGACATTACGATGCCCGAAAGCGCTCCGGCCAGAATGCCCAGCGCGCCGCTGCCGGTGGCGGAGGCGACGGCGAACGCCGACACGGCGCCGACCAGCATCATGCCTTCGACACCGAGGTTGAGGACGCCGGATTTCTCGGTCACCAATTCTCCGGTGGCGGCGAACAGCAGCGGCGTCGACGCCGTGATGACGGTGAGGATGACAGGGACGAACCATTCCATGCCGCTCATGACGCGCCTCCGTGTTGGATGACGGGACGGCCGAAGCGGATGCGGTAGCTGGTTAGCACGTCGCAGGCCAACAGGAAGAACAACAATATGCCCTGGAACAGGCCGGTGACTGCCGCCGGCAGGCCGATTTCGATCTGCGCCGTCTCGCCGCCGATATAGGTGAGCGCCATGACCAGGCCGGCCAGACCGACGCCGACCGGGTGCAGCCGGCCGAGGAAGGCGACGATGATGGCGGTGAAGCCGTAGCCCGGCGAGATGGATGGCACCAGTTGCCCGATGGGGCCGGAAACCTCGCTCATGCCGGCGATGCCCGCCAGCCCGCCGCCGAGCAGCAGGCTGAACCAGATCAGGCGGTTCTCGACGAAACCAACATGCTTTGCCGCTGCCGGGGCCAGCCCCACGACCTTGAGCTGGAAGCCGATGACGGCGCGGGTCAACAGCACCCAACCGCCGACGATGGCCGCCAGGGCGAAGAACAGGCCGAAGTGCATGCGGCTGCCTTCAACCAGGATGGGCATGGTGCCGGCATCGGGGAACATGCGGGATTCGGGGAAATTGAAACCACCAGGATCGCGCCACGGTCCGGTCACCAGATAACTCAGCAGCAGGGTCGCGACGTACGTGAGCATCAGGCTGGTGAGGATTTCGTTGGCGTTGAAGCGGGTTTTGAACCAGGCCGGGATGGCGGCGTAGGCCATGCCGCCGATGGCACCGGCAACGACCATGGCAGGCAGCAGGAAGATCGATTCCGAATCGTGGAACCAGATGGCCATGCCACCGCCGAAGATGGCGCCGATGGTAAGCTGACCCTCGGCGCCGATGTTCCAGACGTTGGCGCGGAAGCCGATGGCAAGGCCGACGCCGATCAGCACCAGGGGCGTCGCCTTGACGATCAGTTCCGTCAGGCCGAACACGGTCGTCAGCGGCAGGACGAAGAAGGTATAGAGCGCCGTCAACGGGTTCTTGCCGAACAGCGAAAAGATCACCAGGCCCGCCAATAGCGTCAGCACGATGGCGAACACCGGCGAGAGGTAAATCATGATCTCGCTGTGCTGCGGGC
Source organism: uncultured Rhodospirillaceae bacterium (assembly GCA_964528595.1). Lineage (GTDB taxonomy): Bacteria > Pseudomonadota > Alphaproteobacteria > UBA2966 > UBA2966 > CAYFKJ01. Next base: position 16,320 of record CAZGTM010000059.1, on the reverse strand, counting down.
GGGGTTCGAGCCTAACCATGGGCCGCCTCCGCCGTCTCTGCCGGGACGCTATCCATGCCGTGCAGCCCGCCCATGAGGATGCCGATTTCCTCGACCGTCGCCTCGCCGATCGGTTTCGAATCGGATAGATGTCCCTCCGCCATCACGGTAATGCGGTCACACACCGCGAATATTTCATCCAGATCCTGCGAGATCACCAGGACGGCGGTGCCGCGCTTGGCCAGGTCGATAAGCTGCTGGTGGATGGCCGCGGCAGCACCCGCATCGACACCCCAGGTCGGCTGGTTGATGACCATGATGCCGGGTTCCTGACGCACTTCCCGGCCGACGATGAACTTCTGCAGGTTGCCGCCAGAGAGGCTGCCGGCCTCGGCGTCGACGCCGGTCGTGCGCACATCGAAGCTTTGGATGACGTCGGCGGCGAAGTCCCGCGTCGGGGCGCTTTGGATCAACCCGTTCCGGGCCAAACCGAGCCGCGCGAAAGCGGTGAGGAAGGCGTTCTCCTCCAGCGTCATCGAGGGCACGGCGCCATGCCCGTTGCGCTCCTCCGGTACATAGACGGCCGCCAGGGCGCGGCGTTGCACCGGCCCCTTGTCGGCGATGGCCTGACCATCGATGACGATGGCGTCGGCGTTGCCGGTCAACACGTCCTCGCCGGCCAGCGCCGCCATCAGTTCGACCTGACCGCTGCCGGCGATGCCGGCAATGCCGAGGATCTCACCGCCCCGAACCTCGAACGAAATATCCTCGAGCGAGACGCCGAACTGACTGTCGGCCGCCAGGCTGAGATTTTTCACCGCCAGACGCACGTCACCCAGCGCGTCCTCGTCGTGGTGGCGTTCGGGTGGCGTCAATTTGTCGCCGATCATCAGTTCGGCCATGCTGCGGGCAGTTTCCACCTTGGGGTCGCAGGTCGCCACGACGCGCCCGCCGCGCAGAATGGTGGCGTGTTCGCACAAGTCCTGCACCTCGTGCAGCTTGTGGCTGATGTAGAGGATGGCGCAACCCTCCGACGAGAGCTTACGCAGGGTCTCGAACAGGCGCTCGACCTCCTGGGGCGTCAACACCGAGGTCGGCTCGTCGAGGATCAGCAGTTTGGGGTTCTGTAGGAGACAACGGACGATCTCGATGCGCTGGCGCTCCCCCACCGACATGGAATGGACGTGGCGGTCAGGATCGAGCGGCAGGCCGTAGCTCTTGGAAACGTCGATGATGCGCTGACGCAGGACGCTGCGGTTCTTTTCATCCGTGACGGCCAGGCCGATGTTCTCCAGCACCGTCATCGCCTCGAACAGCGAGAAATGCTGGAACACCATGCCGATGCCCAACTCGCGGGCGGCCGAGGGTCCGCTGACGATGAGGGGCCGGCCGTTCCACTGGACGCTGCCTTCGTCGGCCCGGAGGACACCGTAAATGATTTTGACGAGCGTGCTTTTGCCGGCGCCGTTCTCGCCTAGAAGGGCATGAACCTGGCCGGGCGTTATGTCGAAACTTACGTCGTCGTTGGCCAGCGTGCCGGGAAAGGCCTTGGTGATGCCCTGCAGTGACAACAGCGGCGCTGCCTCCGTTCCGGCGGTATTCGTCGCGTCCGTCACCTAACCGTCCCCCTGTTTCCTCCCGGCTCTCTGTCCGGTTTTTCGTCCACGTCTCCGCGTGGTCGTTTGACCACTATCAATACGCAATCTTGTCGTCTTTGTCGCGCCATTCGTCGAAGATTTGAGCCGCTTCCGCCAGCACCAAATGCTCCATGGGCAGGCTGCGTTCGGCGATATCCTTGGCCACCTCGTCGTAGATCAAAGCGTCGTCGAAGCCGATGTCGGCGGCATCGTTTCGCGTGTTGGCGTAATAGATGCGGTCGAGACGCGCCCAGTAGATGGCGGAAAGGCACATCGGGCAGGGCTCGCAGCTGGTGTAGATGACGCAGCCCGAGAGATCGAAAGTGCCAAGCACCCGGCCGGCTTCGCGAACCGCCTCGACCTCGGCATGGGCCGTGGGGTCGTTGGCCGACGTCACCTTGTTCCAGCCCTCGGCGATGATTTCGCCGTCCTTGGCGATGACGGCACCGAACGGCCCACCTTTATTGGCGCGCATTTGCTCCGCTGATATGGCGATGGCACGGCGCATCAGGTCTTCGTGACTACTCAAGGTCAAAGCCTCCGCGAATTGGTTTCATGTCTCGTCTCCCACGATGCGGAGTGCGTCATCCAGGCGCTCAGCCGCCCGGGCCTCGGAAACCATTAGAATCTGCGCCGCCACGGAAGCGCCGATGACGGCCGGTTCCTTGCCCGCAATGCCGTCTATGCCAATCGGGCAAACCAGCCTGGCCAGGCTTTCATCCGTCAGGCCGTCGGCGCGCAGGCGCTGCAGGAAACGGGCGCGTTTGGTGGCGCTGCCGATCAGGCCGACGTAGTCGAGGTCGTCGCGCGTCAGCGCGGCCTGCACCAGGTCGTAATCGAGGTCGTGGCTGTGGGTCATGATCAGGACCAAGGCGCCGCTGGGCAACCCAAGAACGTCTGCGGCATTGCCGGCGCTGGGGATGCGTCGCACGCCCTCGTCAACCTGATCCAGAATGTCCGGGCGTTCGTCGATGCAGGTGAGGCAGAGCGGCAGCGGAGCCAGTGCCTGCACGATGGCGCGGCCCACGTGGCCGGCGCCGAAAATGAAGACCTGCGGCAGGCGGGCCTCGGCGGCGGCGTGGCGTTCGGCGATGGCCTCGAAGCCTGATCCGTCGAGCTTTTCGAAGGTGACGTCGACCGAGCCGCCGCAGCACTGGCCGAGATCCGGGCCCAGGATGAGGTTTTCGCTGAAGCTTCCTTCCATCCCGTCCGCCGCCAGTTCGCGTGCGCGGTGGGTGGCGCTATATTCCAGCGCCCCGCCGCCGATGGTGCCGGCAAAGCCGTCGGCGAACACGATCATCTCGGCCCCGGCCTCACGCGGCGCGGAGCCCCGGATGTTGCCGACGGTAACCAGGATGCAGGGTGCGCCCTCATCGAAAGCGTCACGGGCGGTTTGGTACCAGGTCATGAGGCGGCCTTTGTCTGGGCGGCATCGACCGCCTTGAGAACGGTCTCCGGCGTGGCCGGAGCATCAAGCCCAACGACATAACCCGGACCGCCGACGCTGGCAATCGCATCGGCGATCGCGTGGTGCACCGCCAAACCCAGCATCAAAGGCGGCTCGCCCACCGCCTTGGAGCGATGAATGGTTTCCTCGCGGTTGCGCCCCTTTTTCCACAGCGCCATGCGGAAGTCCTCCGGGCGGTCGGCGCAGGCCGGAATTTTGTAAGTCGACGGCGCATGCGTCAGCAGCCTGCCGTCGTCGGCATAGTAAAGCTCCTCGGACGTGAGCCAGCCGGCGCCCTGGATGAAGCCGCCTTCGACCTGGCCCAGATCGATGCTGGGGTTCAGGGAATTACCGACGTCGTGGAGGATGTCGACGCGCATCATGCGGTTTTCACCGGTCAGGGTATCGATCTTCACCTCCGCCACGGCGACGCCGTAGGCGAAATAATAGAAGGGCCGGCCCGTGAAAGTCGCCGGATCGAACTTGATCTTGGGCGTGCGGTAGAAGCCGGTGGCCGAAAGCTGGATGCGGCCGAGGTAAGCCTGCTTCACCAGATCGGCAAAGCTGATGTCTTCGGAACCGATGCGCACGCGATTGGCGGCGAAAACGATCTCCGATTCCCCAACCCCGTAACGCTCGGCAGCAAAAGCCGCAAGGCGCGTCTTCAGCGTCCGGGCGGCGGCCTGGGCGGCCATGCCGTTCATGTCGGAACCCGATGACGCCGCCGTCGCCGAGGTGTTGGGCACCTTGCCGGTATTGGTCGCCGTGATCTTGATGCGGTCGAGATCGATGGCCAGTTCCTCGGCCACCACCTGGGCGACCTTCTGGTTCAGGCCCTGACCCATCTCCGTACCGCCGTGGTTCAGGTGAACGCTGCCGTCGGTGTAGATGTGGATCAGCGCGCCGGCCTGGTTGAGGTGGCTGGTGGTGAAGGAGATACCGAACTTGACCGGCGTCAGCGCCAGGCCGCGCTTGAGCACGGGACTTTGGGCATTGTAGGCGTCGATATCTTCGCGCCGCGCGGCGTAGTCGGAACTTTCCTCGATGGCGGCGATCATCTCAGGCAGTTCGTTGTCCTCGACCGTCATGCCGTAGGGCGTCACGTTTCGCTCGTCGGTGCCGTAGAGGTTTATTTTCCGTACCTCCAGCGGGTCCCTTCCGAGGTCGCGGGCGATGTCGTCGATCGCGCGCTCGATCACCGCCATGCCCTGCGGTCCGCCGAAGCCCCGGAAGGCGGTGTTGGAGACCGTGTTGGTCCGGGTCCGGTGGGAAGTGGCCTCGACGTTTTCGAGATAGTAGCCGTTGTCGAGGTGAAACAGCGCCCGGTCGTTGATGGCGCCCGAGAGATCGGCGGAAAAGCCGCAGCGCGAGGCCAACGTGGCGGTCAAGCCCAGGATGCGTCCGTCTTCATCGTAACCGGCGTCGTAGTCGGCCACGAAGTCGTGACGCTTGCCCGTCATGATCATGTCGTCGTCGCGGTCGAGGCGGAACTTGGCCGCCCGGCCGGTCGTCACCGCCGCCATGGCCGCCAGCGCCGCCCATTGTACGCCTTGTGTTTCCTTGCCGCCGAAGCCGCCGCCCATGCGCCGGATTTCGACCGTTACCGCATTGTCCGGACGGCCCAGTACCTTGGCGATCAGGTGCTGCATTTCCGAGGGGTGCTGGGTCGAGGAATGGACCAGCACGTCGCCGTCCTCCTGGGGCCAGGCCAGGGCGACGTGCCCCTCGAGATAAAAATGATCCTGGCCGCCGATGCGGACATGTCCCTGGCGGCGTTTGGGCGCCGCCGCGAGAGCCGCCGCAGCGTCGCCGCATGTCATGGTGACGGGTTCGAGCACCTTGGCGTCCGCCGCCAAGCCCTGATCGACCGTCACCAGGGGCTCCAGTTCCTCGTACTCAATATCGGCCAGCGCTGCCGCCGCCCGCGCCTGGTCGATGGTGTCGGCGGCGACGGCGAACAATGGCTGACCATGGAAGTGGACGGTGCCGTCGGCCAACACCGGCTCGTCGTTGGTGCCGGTCGGGCTGATGTCGTTGGTGCCGGGGATGTCGTCGACCGTGAACACGCAGGCGACGCCCTCGGCGGTTCGAACATTTTCCAGGTCGAGGCGCAGGATCTTGCCGTGCGCGACGGCGGCGGGGGCGGCATAGAGATGCAGGGTGTCGGGCGGCGTGGCGATGTCGTCGACGTAGACCGCCTCGCCGCTGACGTGCTTGTGGCCGCTGTCGTGGGGACGAGGCTGACCGACGCCGCCCTCTACGGCGGTATTCGGGGCCGCTGCCTGAACCACGGCGTCATCCATGGGCCCGCGCTCCCACCAGCCGGGTTTCGACGGCCGGTTCGCTGGTCTCGACATATAGCTTCGTCAGCAGGTTCTGCGCCACGTTCAGGCGGTAGGCAGCACTCGCTCGCATATCGTCAATCGGCGCATAATCCTTCGCCAACGCGGCGCGCGCTTGCGCCACTGATGCTTCGGACCAGGGTTGGCCGATGAGGGCGGCTTCGGCCGCCGCCGCGCGCTGGGGGGTTGCCGCCATGCCGCCGTAACAGATGCGGGCATCAGCGACCACGCCGTCTTCGTGCCGCATGGCAAACGCGCCCAACACCGCCGTGATGTCCTGGTCGAAGCGTTTGGAGACCTTGTAGCAGAGGAAATCCACGTCTTCGCCGTGCAACGGCAGGTCGACGCGTTCGACGAACTCGCCCGACTGCCTGTCCTGCTTGCCGTAGGAAACGAAATAATCTTCCAGCGCCATGTCGCGGCGTTCGGTTCCCCGGCGCAATACCAGGCGAGCGCCCAGAGCGATCAAGGCCGGCATCGTGTCGCCGATGGGTGAGCCGTTGGCGATGTTGCCGCCCACGGTACCCGCGTTGCGGATCTGCCGCGAACCGATGCGCCGCATCAACTCACCAAAGTCGGAATAGTGGGCGTTGATCGCGGGCAGCACGTCTTCATAAGTCGCCCCCGCGCCGATGCGCAGGGTGCCGCCGCTTTCGTCAACGCTACAGAAGCCGGCGACGTCGCCGAGGTAGATCACGGTGTCGAGACGGCGATGCAGTTTGGTGACCCAAAGCCCTATGTCCGTGCCGCCCGCCAACAGGCAGGCATCGGGCCGCGCCTCATACAGCTCGGCCAATTCGTCGATGCTGCGCGGCGCAAAATACACCCGGTCGTCGTATTGCAATCCGACGCTATCCAGGGCCGCCGTCTCGGACAATTTGTCGATGACCTCCTGGTCGGACAGGCCGTGCGCCCGTTCCGGGCGCGCCTCCGACGAGGCCCGGGCGGCGGCGATGATCGGACCATATCCGGTGCAGCGGCAGAGATTGCCCGCCAAGGCGTCGTCCAGGGATTGCCGATCCGGCGCACCGCCCTGGCGGTGGTGGGCGAACAGCGACATGACGAAGCCCGGCGTACAAAAACCGCACTGCGAGCCGTGTTGGTCGACCATGGCGGTCTGAACCGGATGGAGTACGCCGTCGTTCGTCTTGAGATCTTCGACCGTCAGCAGTTGTTTGCCGTCAAGCGTCGGCAGGAACTGGATACAGGCATTGACCGCCCGGTATTCCAAGCCGCCGTTTTTCGGCGCCGCGACCACCACCGTGCAGGCGCCGCAATCGCCCTCGGCGCAGCCTTCCTTGGTGCCGGCCCGGCCCTCGACCTCGCGCAGATAGCGCAGCACGGTCATGGTGGGATCGATGTCGCGCAGCTCGCGGGCCTCATCGCCCAGCAGAAAGCGGATCGACGCGCGCACCTCAGCTCCCCCGGTAGGTGCTGTAGCCGTAGGGCGACAGCAACAGGGGGACGTGGTAGTGCGCGTCCGCATCGGCGATACCGAAGCGGATGACGATTTCGTCCAGGAAAGCCGGATCGGTCACCGGGGCTTCGGAAGCTCTCAGATAGTCGCCGGCATGAAAGATCAATTCGTAGCGGCCAACCGCGAAATTAGCGTCATCGAGCAGGGGCGCGTCACAACGGCCGTCGTCGTTGGTCACGGCCTCGGTAATCTTGTCACCGCCTTGCAAAAAGAGCTCAATGCGGATGCCCGCCGCCGGGCGTCCCAGCGCGGTATCCAGCACATGCGTCGTCAGCCGTCCCATCTTAACTCGGCCGCCCCGGCGGGACGGACGCCTCTCCCTTCGATATTCCGCAGCTTACTCCGCAATTGGGGGAGCGCGGCGAATTTTGAGAAATTATGACATGGCCGTTTACAAATTGCATCCAAAAATCAATGAAATTGTATTCACTCATCGATCCTCAGACCCAAACAAATCGAGCGATTGGCAAAATATCTTAATTTTTTGTGCTGATTTACTGGATTTTGTGTTGACCAAACGCAATTATGGATACAAATTAGGTTATGTTTTGCATACAAACACAAAGTGCTTTTGATTGAACTCGAAGGCCAGATTCGTCATGACCGAACTAATGCAATCCGCCGAAACCGTTGATCGCAACGGCAAATCCGGCAAACGGAACATCCAGACCTGGATCTACGGCCAGATCTTCGGGGCCATTCTGGAGCAACGCCTGGCGCCCGGCACCAAACTCGCCGAGGACGCCCTGGGCGACATCTTCGGTGTCAGCCGCACCGTCATCCGCGCCGTCCTGCAGCGCCTCAGTCACGATCACGTGGTCGATATCCGGCCCAACCGCGGCGCCGTGGTGGCGTCGCTTTCGGTCGACGAGGTGCGCGACGTGTTCGAGGCCCGGCGCGTCATCGAAGCCGGCGTGATCGACCTCGCCTGCCGGCGCTGCGACGACAGCGATGTCTCCGCCCTGCGCGACCTGGTGACCGAGGAACAGGCCGCCTTTACGGCCGGCGACCGGGGCGCTTGGATCAGGCTATCGGGCGAGTTCCACCTGCGCGTGGCCGAGGTGGCCGGTAACCAGACATTGGCGAATACGCTCAGGGCGCTTGTCAGCCGGACCTCGCTGGCCATTTCGGAATACGAGACGCCTGGACAGTCGGCCTGCTCGCAGCCTGAGCACCTGGCCTTAATCGACGCCATCGAAGCCGGCGACAAGGCCTTGGCGACCGACCTCATGACCCGGCACCTGCGGGGCTGCGAGGCGGTGCTGGACCTCGAGGAACGCGAAGCCGGAACCGATCTTCGGGCCGTTTTCTCCGAGGTCTTCGCCACCCGGGATGAAGGCGGAGGCCAACCGGCATGAGCAGCGATTATCCCCGCGACATAATCGGCTACGGCGCCAACCCGCCCAAGGCGAACTGGCCGGGCGGTGCCCGCATCGCCGTTCAATTCGTCCTCAACTACGAGGAAGGCGGCGAGAATTCCATCCTGCACGGCGATGCCGCGTCGGAATCCTTCCTGTCCGAAATCGTCGCCGCCAAGCCGCTTCAGGGCGTGCGCCACATGAGCATGGAATCGCTCTACGAATACGGCAGCCGGGCCGGTGTCTGGCGCCTGCTCAACCTGTTCCGGGCCAAGAAAATTCCCATCACGGTGTTTGCCGTGGCCATGGCGCTGGAGCGCAATCCCGCCGCCGCCGAGATCTTCCTCGAGGACGGTCACGAGATCTGCAGCCACGGTTACCGCTGGATCAACTACCAGGACGTGCCCGAAGACGTCGAGCGCGAGCACATGCAAAAGGCCATCGACATCCAGACCCGCCTGACCGGAGACCGCCCCCTGGGCTGGTACACCGGCCGCACCAGTCCCAACACCCGGCGGCTGGTGGCGGAGGAAGGTGGCTTCCTGTATGACGCCGACGATTACAGCGACGATCTGCCGTTCTGGTCAACCGTCGAGGCCAAACCCCACCTCGTGGTGCCCTATACGCTGGACACCAACGACATGCGCTTTGCCTCGCCCCAGGGCTTCAATTCCGGCGATCAGTTCTTCAGTTATCTGCGGGATGCCTTCGACGTGCTTTACCGCGAAGGCAAGGAGACGCCTCGCATGCTGTCGATCGGCCTGCACTGCCGCCTGGTCGGACGCCCGGCCCGGCTGGCCTCATTGGAACGCTTCATCGATCACGTGCGCGCCCATGACGACGTCTGGATCTGCCGACGCATCGATATCGCCCGGCATTGGCGGGAACACCATCCCCACGGGGAAAGCGCCGCCTCATGAGCTCTGGCGCGCGGACATACAAGGCATCGCTTCCCAGCCGCCTCGACCGGGACGCCTTCATAGCTGTCTTCGGCGGGGTTTACGAACACTCGCCCTGGATTGCCGGGGTGGCCTGGGACGGCGGCCTGACGGCAGCACACGATGACGCCGGGTCCCTGCATGCCGTGCTCTCGGCCATCGTCGACGCCGCCGACAAGGACGCGCAACTGGCGCTGCTGAGAGCCCACCCGGACCTTGCCGGCAAGCTTGCGGTAAGGGGCGAATTGACGGCGGAATCGACCGGCGAGCAGGCCGGCGCCGGACTGGACCAGTGTACACCGGCGGAGTTCGAGGAATTCCAAAGCCTCAACGGGCGCTACAAGGAAAGCTTCGGCTTTCCCTTCATCCTCGCGGTAAAGGGCCGCGACCGGATGGAAATCCTGGATAATTTTCGCAGCCGCATCGACAATTCGGCGGACGTCGAGTTTGCCGAGGCTCTCAACCAGGTTCACCGCATCGCCGAACTCCGTTTGAACGATATAGACTAGTAATTAGTAGGAATGCCTAGATGAATGAATTTGAGGACCTGGAGCTGCCCGATTTCGCGCGCAACGCGATCAACCTGGCGTCGCCGCGCGTCGGCTCCCGGGCGATCTACGCCACGGACGATTTTTTCGCGCCGAAGGAACGCCTGCTCGACGACAAACCGCCCGTCTTCATTGCCGACAAATACGACGACAACGGCAAATGGATGGACGGCTGGGAAAGCCGCCGCCAGCGCCATGGGCAGCAGGATTACTGCATCGTCAAGCTGGGCGTCAGCGGCGTCATCCGGGGCGTCGACATCGATACCGCCCACTTCACCGGCAACTACCCGCCGGCGGCGTCGCTGGAAGGTCTGCTGGCCGATGAAGATCCCGGCGAGGACGCGGCCTGGACGGAGATCGTGCCGCCCACCAAACTCGGTCCCTCGGCCCATCACTTCGTCGCCGTCGACGACGCCTCGGCCTTCAACTATCTGCGGCTCAGGATGTATCCCGACGGCGGTATCGCGCGTCTCAGGGTCTATGGCGATCCGGTGCGCGACTGGAGCCCGGACCTCGGCACCATCGAGCTGTCGGCGGTCACCAGCGGCGGCCGCGTGGTGACCTACAACGATTCGCATTACGGCGATCCCTGGATCATCCTGACCGAGGGCCGCGGCCTCAACATGGGCGACGGGTGGGAGACGCGGCGGCGGCGCGATCCCGGCTACGACTGGATCATCGTCGCCCTCGGCGGCCTCGGCACCATCGAGCGCATCGAGGTCGACACCGCCCACTTCAAGGGCAACTACCCCGACCGCTGTTCGGTTCAGGCCGCCCGCGTGGCGGGCGATACCGAGCAATCCATCGTCACCCAGGCCGTTTTCTGGGAGGAAGTGCTGGCCCAATCCAAATTGGAAGCCGACGCGGAGCACACCTACAAAGACGACGACATCAAGGACGTCGGACCGGTCACCCACGTGAAACTCAACATCTTCCCCGACGGCGGCATCAGCCGCTTCCGGGTGTTCGGCACGCCGGTCGCCTGAACCATGCCCCGAAGCCTTGCCCTGCAGCCGCTGACGCGCGACGCCTTCGCGCCGTTCGGCGACGTGATCGAGGCGGCGGGGGCCGAGACCATGACGATCAACGAAGGCACGACCATCCGCTTTCACGATCTGGCGGCAGTGGACACGTCGACCGACGGCGGACGACCCCTGATCAACATCTTCCGTGGCCAGCCCCGCCCGCAACCCATCGAGATCAGGATGATGGAACATCACCCCTTGGGCTCCCAGGCCTTCATGCCGCTAATCGCCTCCGACTACCTGGTGGTCGTGGCCGCACCGGCAGCCCGGGTCGGACCCGATGACCTCGCGGCCTTTCGCGCCGGCGCAGGCCAGGGCGTGAACTACCACGCCGGCGTCTGGCACCACCCCCTGCTGGTTCTGCGGCCCGACCACGACTTTCTCGTCATCGACCGGGGCGGCAGCGGCGACAATCTCGTCGAACACTGGTTTACGGATGATCAGGGAAGCGCTGTAATCGTCCTCGACTGACAACCGTTAATTGGTGTCAGGCACCAATTAGTAGATTTTCTGAAGAGGAGTCGACCATTGTCCAACCGTTTTCCGCCACTTGACCCGGAGGTCATGACACCCGATCAACGCGCCGTTTACGACGACATCGTCGGCGGCGTGCGCGGCAGCATCGGCGGGCCGTTCAATGCCTGGCTGCGCAGTCCCGTCATGGCGAACCTGGCGCAGAGCTTGGGTGAATACTGCCGCTACAACACCGTCCTGGGGCCGCGCCTTTCGGAGATCGCCATCCTCGTGGTGGCCCGCCACTGGCAGGCGCAGTTCGAGTGGTACGCCCATGCCAAGCTGGCCATGGAAGCCGGGCACACGGCGGAAACCGTTGCCACCATCAAAGCGGGTGAGCGGCCCGACCACTTGGCGGAAAAGGAATTACTGGTTTACGACTACGCCAGCGAACTGGTCGGGACGGGCCAGACGGGCGACGGCATTCACGGGCGGGCGGTCAAAGCGCTGGGGGAACAGGGCATCGTCGAACTGGTCGGCGTGATCGGCTATTACATGTTGGTATCCCTCACGCTCAACGCCTTCCACGTGCCGCTGCCGGAAGGCGAACCCCTCCCCTTCCCCCGCTGACCGGACCGGGGAGACCCGCCTTCGCCATGGCATGCCGAAGGCCATGCGGAAGCCGCATTGGAACCGCCGTTTCGAACCGCCAATTCTAGGGGAGTAGAATGTCAGACATCAGGGATGCACTGATCTCGGAGGAGCGGGACGGCCAGCACCTGGCGCTCAAGGGACGGCTGATCGCCCTGGGCGTCATCAGCGTCCTGCTCATTTTCGTAACCCCATACCCCGACCTCCTCTACTACCACGGACTGATCGCCGTGTTCCTCCTGATTGGCGTCGGCGGCCACTACAGCCAGCAGCAATCGTGGTACCGGCCCTGGCACCAATACATCTTTATTTTCGCCGACTTCGCCCTCCTCACGTTCACGGTGACCTACCCCAACCCGGTTTCGGTATTCGAGTATCCGCCGCAGATCAGCTATCGCTTCGGCAACGTCATCTATCTTTATGTCCTGCTGATCGGACTGGCATTCTCCTATCGGCCCAAGTTCGTTGCTTGGGGAGGCTTGGCGGGCACCGTTTGCTGGGGGGTCGGACTGCTGTGGATTGTGAGCCTGCCCGATACGGTTTCCCAACTGAACGTCAGCGACGACGAACTGCTGACGGATCCCTGGAAGTACATTAACGATCCCAAGTTCGTCGACCTTGGAGTCAGGTTGCAGGAAGTCGTGGTGTTCCTGGTTTCCGCCGGCCTGATCGCCACCATCGTCCATCGTTCGCGCCGCCTGGTGTTGCGCCAGGTGACGGCGGAGCGCGAACGCCAGTTCGTGCGCGAGGCTTTGGGTAAATACGTGCCCGCCAGCGTCGCCAACGCCATTATCGAAGACCGCGGCGCGCTGGAGCCGCAGCGCCGCACCGCCACCATGCTGTTCACCGACATCGAAGGCTTCACGGCCATGGTCGAGCAAATGGATCCCGCCGCCGTCATGACCATGCTGAACGATTACTTCGCCGCCGTCGGTGAGGTCATCGTCGACGAGGGCGGTGTGATCAACCAGTTCCAGGGCGACGCCATCCTGGCGACGTTCAATATCCCGGTTCCGGACGAAGACCATGCCGCCGCCGCCATTCGGGCGGCGCGGCAGATCCACGAAACCGTGGAAAACCGTTCCTTCGCCGGCCACACCGTCCGCTCCCGCATCGGCATCGCGACCGGTGAGGTCATGGCGGGATCAGTCGGCAGCGGCAGCCAATTGGCCTATACGGTGCACGGCGACGCCGTCAACCTGGCCGCCAGACTGGAGCAGATGAACAAGGAAACCGGCACGACGATCCTGATTGCGGGACCGACCATCGAGGCCTGCCGCGATCCCATTGAGGCCAAAACCGTGGGTGAGATTCCTATCCGTGGCCGCTCCGCAGAGCAGGTTTATACTTTATAATCAACGATATGCACAATGTGTACATTGTGTTCACTCCGCCTGTCAGGACTGTCCCGCTAGCCCCGCAAACCTTAGCGCAGATTTCATCCGGCGTTTTTCCGCCTCCTCCTCGCGGTTCTTCGGCGGGCTGGCCGTCTCCAGGGAGGCCAGCAAATCACGGGCGGCGTTTGCGACGTCCTCCACCGCCCGGTCGAATGCCGCTTCGTTGGCTTTGGAGGGTTTCGTGAAGCCGCTGAGCTTGCGCACGAATTGAACAGCCGAGGCCGTGATTTCCTCGTCCGTCGCGGGCGGCTCGAAATTGAACAGCGTGCGGATGTTGCGGCACATGTGATCCCCCGTGGCTTTTGCCGGCCTGCTTGCATCATACCCCAACTGCGGGCATATTTTCGCCGCCGTCATGAACACACCTCAGCCCCCCGATGAAAGTGCGCCCGACGCGCGTGTCCTCGAAGCCCTCGTCCGGCTCGGTTTGGCCGAAAACGGCGAAACGCCGATTTTCGAACGCCTGACGGGCGGCGTATCCTCCGATATCTGGCGGGTGGATCTGGCCGGCGGCCCGATCTGCGTCAAACGGGCCCTGGCCAAACTGAGGGTCGAGGCGGACTGGCGCGCGCCCGTAGAGCGTAACGCCTATGAAGCCGAATGGATGCGTCGGGCGGCCAGCGCCGTGCCGAGCTGCGCACCCCAACTGCTGGGCCAGGACGCGGACAGCGGCACGCTGGCCATGGCGTACCTCAACCCGGCCGATCATCCATTGTGGAAATCCGAATTGCTGGCGGGCCGCGTTGACGCAGAATTCGCGGCTTCCGTCGCCGCGGTACTCGGCGGCATCCACGCCGCGACGGCAGGCGTTGAGGAAATATCGGCCGCCCTGCCAACCGATCAAATCTTCCATGACATCCGGCTGGAGCCCTATCTCCTTCACACTGCGACGGCCCATCCCGGCCTTGCCGAGGAGTTAAAGGAGATCGCCGCCACCACCGCCGCCAACAAGCTCTGCCTCGTCCACGGCGACGTCAGCCCGAAGAACATTCTGATCGGCCCGGACGGCCCGGTATTCCTCGATGCCGAATGCGCCTGGTACGGCGATCCGGCCTTCGACGTGGCCTTCTGCCTCAATCATTTGCTGTTGAAGTGCCTGGCGCGACCCGACTGCGTCGAGGCTTTGATGGAGAGCTTCCGGCGGTTCGTCGCCGTCTACCTCGATCATATTGACTGGGAGCCGCCAGGCCGCATGGAGGCCCGCGCCGCGCATCTGTTGCCGGCCCTATTCCTCGCCCGGGTCGACGGCAAGTCGCCGGCGGAATACGTCACGGACGAAGGAGAGAAAAATCTGATCCGCCGGACCGCTTGCGGTCTGCTGGAATTTCCGCCCGACCGGCTGATGGACGTCGCGGCGGCTTGGCATGAAAGGCTGACACGTTGAGTAACACGACTATTACCGCCGTCATCGGACGGCGGGTTTGGGATTCGCGCGGGCGGCCTACGGTCGAAACCGAAATCCGCCTCCAGGGTGGCGCCACGGGCCGGGCCATTGCCCCAGCGGGAGCCTCACGGGGCAGCAACGAGGCCATCGACTTGAGGGATGGCGGTGCGGCCTTCGGCGGCCTCGGCGTCGACCGGGCGGTGGCCAACGTGAACGGCGACATCGCCGACGCTTTGCAGGACCTCGACGCCGCCGGCCAGCAGGAAATCGATGACGCACTGATCGCACTGGACGGCACGGCCAACAAGGAGCGGCTCGGCGGCAATGCCCTCGTCGCCACGTCAATGGCGGTGCTCCACGCGGCGGCGGCGGCCCACGAACAACCTTTGTGGCGCTACCTAGCCGGGGATGCCACACCTACCCTCCCCCTGCCCCAGGTGCAGATCTTCGGCGGCGGCGCCCATGCCGGGCGGCGTGTCGATATTCAGGATTTTCTTGTCATGCCGGTTGGCGCGAAAAACGCCGACCAGGGCTTCGTCTGGGTCGCGGAGGTCTACCGCGCCGCCGGGGAACTGATGGCGGAGGCGGGCGGACTAGCCGGCGTCGCCGACGAGGGCGGCTGGTGGCCAAACTTCGCCTCCAACGAAGAGGCCCTCGAAATGCTTGTCCGGGCCATCGAAAAAGCCGGCTACCGGCCGGGCGCCGACATGGCCATCGCGCTTGATGTCGCGGCGTCGGAATTTGGCAAGGGCGGTCGTTATCGTCTCGCCCTGGAAGACCGGGAGATCGACAGCGACGGTTTGATCGAAATGCTGGTCGGCTGGACCGAACGCTACCCCATCGTATCCATCGAGGACGCCGTGGGCGAGGACGACGCCGAGGGCATGAAGCGGTTCACCGCGGCGGTCGGCGACCGCATCCAGGTCATCGGCGATGATTTCCTCGTGACCGATGCCGCGCGCGTCCACGCCGCGGCGCAGGACGGGGCCTGTAACGCGGTGCTGCTGAAGCCCAACCAGGCCGGTACCGTCAGCGAAACCCGAGCGGCCCTCGGCGCAGCCCAAAGCAACGGCTGGGGCACGGTGGTCTCCGCCCGTTCGGGCGAGACCGAGGACGTTACGGTGTCCCATCTTTCCGTCGGCTGGAACGCCGGACAGTTGAAAGTGGGCTCGTTCGCCCGGTCCGAACGCATGGCCAAGTGGAATGACATCCTGCGCATCGCCGAAGCGATGGGCGAAGGAGCGACGTTCGCCGGCGGCGGCGTGCTGCCCGGCCGAAAGTAGGCTTGCTTGAAAGCCGTCCTTCATTTCCGCGCCGGCCCGGGGTTCCGTGAGAGGGTTCAGGCGGCCAAGCCCGACTGGCTGGAGGTCGTCGTCGTCGAACCCGGCGATCTTCAGGCATTGACGACAGAGATGGCCGACGCAGAGATCCTGCTGCACGTGCTGGAACCCGCCACCGCCGACGTCATGGCGCAAGCGCCGAACCTCAGGTTCATCCAGAAGATCGGCGTTGGTCTCAACACCATCGATCTGGAAACCGCCAAGTCGCGCGGCGTCGCCGTCGCCAACATGCCCGGCACCAACACCCGCGCCGTGGCGGAAATGACGCTGGCGCTGATGTTCGGTATCTTGCGCCGGCTGCCGACGCTGGACGCCGAAACGCGGGCCGGGCGGGGCTGGTCCGG
>CAZGTM010000058.1:0-22764 GCA_964528595.1 uncultured Rhodospirillaceae bacterium | reverse complement strand
ATGGACAGATACTAGATGTAGCGGGTGTCTGCGTCAACCGGATAGGCACGCTTCATTGTCGGGAGTAAATTCTGATTCATTTGAATTGAGAATCAATGACTCGAGCTTTTCGACAATTACTACTTCTGCTTCCGATTCAGCTACCGGATTGTCCATTGCCGCCCCCAAATACTGAGTGCTCTTGAAAGTTTATCCGTCACGGGTAAAGTAGAATTTATCTCAATTTTTTATTCATATTACCAACTTATTAGAGTAACAATTCTGATGTAACAATTTATGAGAGTCAATTAGCAAATATTAATACTAATGATCGTATTGTTATATTCAACCGTTGGGCTCTATGAGCGGTAATTAATAAGGTATAAACAGTGTAGAATTTACGATGCAAATCCCTTGAGTTGATCTAAGAATACTCCGCGCCACACTCATCGCCGGCCGCGCCGTCATGCGCGAGGACGAACTTCTCGGCGAGGCCTCGGGCCAGCCGATGCGGTTTTTCGAGTGTGAGTATCAGTAAGTTCATCGCCATTCCGGCATAGGCCGGAATCCAGGTTTCTTTTTTGAACTCATCACATCTCTTGCATTGCCGGAAAATCTGCTAGTCTTTCCCTGACATATTCCCCCGTTTCAGGAGACCCCCCATGACCGCAAGCATGACCGGTTGGGCGCACACGCCTTTTGGCCGTTTGGAAGACGATGACGCCGAATCGCTGATCGTCCGCGTCGCCACCGATGCCATCGCCGATGCCGGCCTGGAGCCGGGCGACATCGACGAGATTTTCCTCGGCACCTACAACGGCGGCATGTCGCCGCAGGACTTCACGGCCTCGCTGGTGTTGCAGGCCGACGACCGCCTGCGTTACAAGCCGGTGACGCGGGTGGAGAACGCCTGCGCCACGGGGTCGGCGGCGATCTACCAGGGGCTCAACACCATCAAGGCCGGCAATGCCCGCCATGTCCTGTGCGTCGGCATGGAGAAGATGACGGCCTGTGATACCAAGACCGTGGGCGAGACCTTGATCAAGGCCTCCTACGTGAAGGATGAGGCGACCGACGGCATGACCTTCCCCGGCGTCTTCGGCCTGATTGCGCAGAACTATTTCCAGAAATACGGCGACCAGATGGACGCGCTGGCCATGATCGCGGCCAAGAACCACAAGAACGGCTCGGTCAATCCGCTGGCCCACATGCAGAAGGACTTCGGTTATGACTTCTGCCGCAACGAATCGGAAAAGAACCCGTTCGTGGCGCCGCCCTTGAAACGCACCGATTGTTCCATGGTGTCCGACGGCGCGGCGGCCGTGGTGATCTCCGACGCCGACGCCAGCGCCGAGGCCGACAAGGCCATCGCCTTCCGGGCGACCACCCACGTCAACGACTTCCTGCCCATGGCGCGGCGCGACATCGTCTCCTTCGAAGGCCCAAAACTCGCCTGGGCCACGTCGTTGGAGTCCGCCGGTTTAAGTCTCGATGATCTCTCGTTCGTCGAAACGCACGACTGCTTCACCGTGGCCGAATTGATCGAATACGAGGCCATGGGTCTGGCGGAGCCCGGTAAGGGCGCGCAGGCCATCAAGGAAGGCTGGACCCAGAAGGACGGCAAACTGCCAGTCAATCCTTCCGGCGGCCTCAAGGCCAAGGGCCATCCCGTCGGCGCTACCGGCGTTTCCATGCACGTCATGGCGGCCATGCAGCTCACCGATACCGCGGGCGGCTGCCAGGTCGACGGCGCGGAACTGGGCGGCGTCTTCAACATGGGCGGGGCGGCGGTGGCCAACTACGTCTCCATCCTGGAACCGCTGCGCTAGGAACCTGCCGTTATGATCAGTGCGATGAACGTCGGCCGGTTTCTGTCCGACACGGCCCGCCTCTACCCCGAGCGCATCGGTCTGGTGCACGGCGAGGACGCCTGGACTTGGGCGGAGCTTGACGCCAACGCCAATGCTTTCCGGGCGGCGCTCGAAGGCATGGGCGTCAAGGCCGGCGACCGGGTGATGGTGCAGTCGCGCAACAACCGGGCCATGTTCGAAAGCCTCTGGGGCATCTTCAAGGCGGGCTGCGTCTGGGTGCCGTCCAACTTCCGCCAGACCCCGCCGGAGATCGCCTATGTGGCTAAGAACTGCGGCGCGCGGGCCTTCCTGTTCGAGGCCGTCTTCGCCGACCACGCCGCCGCCGCCAAAGAGGCGTCCGGCGAGCTGGAGCACCTGATTTCGATCGGCGGCGAGGTCGAGGGCGCGGCCGCCTATGACGACGTCATTGCTGCCCATCAGGGCGCGGAACGCATCGAAGCCCAGGTTGAATACGAAGATCCCTGCTGGCTGTTCTACACCTCGGGCACCACGGGACGACCCAAGGGCGCGGTGCTGACGCACGGCCAGATCGGCTTCGTCGTGAACAACTTTACCGCCGACCTGATGCCGGGCCTGACGCGCGACGACGCTTCGCTGGTAGTGGCGCCTTTGAGCCACGGGGCGGGCGCGCATGCCTTCCCCCAGGTGGCGCGCGGCGCCAAGACGGTGCTGCTGCCGGGTGAAAGCTTCGACGCCGAAACCGTCTGGCAGCTGGTCGAGCAACACAAAATTTCCAACATGTTCACCGTGCCGACCATCGTGAAGATGATGGTGGAACATCCCGCCGTCGACCGATACGACCATTCCAGTTTGCGCCACGTCATCCATGCCGGCGCACCGATGTATCTCGAGGACCAGAAGACGGCGTTGCAGAAGCTTGGACCTGTCCTCTTCCAATATTATGGCCTGGGCGAGGTGACGGGCTGCATCACGGTGCAGCCGCCCGAGCACTACGTCGTGAACGCCGACGATCCGAACGCCCGGCCCGGCACCTGCGGCATACCCCGCCTCGGCATGCAGATCGGCATCCGCGATCCGGAGGGCAACATGCTTCCGACCGGCGAGCAGGGGGAGATCTGCATCATCGGTCCCGGCGTGATGTCGGGCTACTGGCAGAACGACAAGGCCAACGCGGAGGTTTTCCGTGACGGCTGGTTCCACACCGGCGACCTGGGCCGGCTTGATGAAGCCGGTTTCCTCTACATCACGGGCCGGGCCAAGGACATGTACATCTCCGGCGGCGCCAACGTCTATCCGCGCGAGATCGAGGAGGTGCTGCTGACCCATCCCGGCGTCTCCGAGGTCGCCGTGGTCGGCATCGAGGACGAGAAGTGGGGTGAGGTCGGCGTCGCCGTCGTGGTGCCGACGGACGAAGGCGCCACCGAGGAAGCCCTGGCGGGCTTCGTCAACAGCGAGTTGTCGCGCTACAAACACCCCAAGCGCTACTTCTTCTGGGAGGAAATGCCCAAGTCGGCCTACGGCAAGGTACCGAAACACCTGATCCGCAAGACGCTGTTCGAACGCGGCGATCTGGTCGAGGGGGAAGCGGTATGAACGAACCGCGCCGCGTCACCCATCCCGGCGAGGTGATCGAGCCCCGCGTGCTGACTGAAGTTTCCGAAACGGGCGAAGATCTGCGTCTGGTGCTGCCCGAAGGCATGGACCTCTTGAACGGTCTCTGCGAGGCGCTCAACGATCTCGGTATTACAACGGCTGGCGTGCGGCTGGGCGGCGGCAGCTTCTCCGAATTTTCCTATTACACGGGCTACGAAGATCCGACGGGCTACCGTGTCGCGACGTTTTCGCCGCCGCACCATCCGCCGTGTCCGGTGCACATGTCCATCGCCAACGTCATCATCGGCCTGGACGAGGAAACCGGGCCCAAGAGCCATTGCCACGCCATTTTCCTCGACGCCGAGGGCAATACCCTAGGCGGCCATCTGATCCCCGGCGAATGCATCATCGGTCCGGGCGGCATGGTGGCCTGGGCGACCTCCAGCGGCGCCGTCGATCTTCAGGCCCGGCACGATCCGGAAACCAACTTCCCCCTGTTCCACCCGACCAAAGGAGCGGCCCCATGAATGACGTCACGGAAGGCGTCGTCGTCGAGCGCGGCCGCTTCGGCCGCATCCTGACGGCCCGTATCCGGCCCAACGTCGACCTCGTCGAAGGCATCGAAGCCATTTGCGTTGAGAACGACATAGCCTGCGCCGAAATCCGCGGCTGCGTCGGCAGTGTCATGGACGCCGTGCTGGAAATCGGCGGCGGCGGCGAAACCGCCCGCGAACAGTTCGTCAAAGGCCCGGGCCTGGAAATCGCCCTGACCACCGGCGAAGTCCGTCCCGACGAAAGCGGTAGTCCTCGCGCCCGGCTGTTTGGCCTCGTGGCCAACTGGGACAGCGACGCCTTTGCCGGCGAATTCGTGCGCGGCAAGAACCTCACATTCGTCACGCTGGAGCTGGTGCTTCAGGAGTGGCTGCCCGAGTAACTTTCCAATTTCACATATCTAGAACCCGAAAGAGAAATCATGTCCGATAGCTTCAAAGCCCTGCTGGCCAGCGAAAACGACGAAGGCAAAGCCGTGGCCGACTTCACCGAACTCACCCTCGACGACCTGCCGGAAGGCGATACCGTCGTCCGCGTCGCCTATTCGACGCTGAATTACAAGGACGGCCTCGCCATCAACGGCAACCGCGGCAAGGTGATGCGCAGCCTGCCGATGATCCCCGGCATCGATCTCTGCGGCACGGTCGAAAGCTCCGACAATCCCAACTACAACGCCGGCGACGAGGTCATCATCACGGGCTGGGGCATGTCCGAGACCGAATGGGGCGGCTACACGCAGGTGGCCCGGGTCAAGTCCGACTGGCTGGTGCCGTTGCCCGACGGCATGAGCCTGCGGCAATCGATGGCCATCGGCACGGCGGGCTTCACTTCCATGCTGGCTGTGATGGCGCTGGAACACATGGACATCATGCCTGATTCAGGCGATGTCCTGGTGACGGGTGCTGCCGGCGGGGTCGGCTCCATCGCCGTCGCCATCCTGGCCAAGCTGGGCTACACCGTGGCCGCCGGCACGGGCCGGGCGGAAACGCGCGAGTATCTCACGTCGCTGGGCGCGGCTTCGTTTGTCGGGCGGGAGGAACTGGAAGGCGAAGGCCGCCCGCTGGACCGAGCGACCTGGGCGGGGGCGGTCGACACCGTCGGCAGCCAGATCCTGGCCAACGTCATCCCCAAGATCGCGCCCAACGGCGCCGTGTCGGTCTGCGGCAACGCCGCCGGTTTCGACCTGCCGACGACGGTGCTGCCGCTGATCCTGCGCGGCGTCAGCCTGATGGGCATCAATTCGGTGTTCGTGCCTTACGAGAAACGCCTGACAGCCTGGCAGCGCCTGGTGGCCGATCTGCCGATGGACAAATTGGACGAGACCACCAACGTCGTGCCGTTCGACGACCTTCTGCCGCTCTCCAAGGACATCATCAAAGGCCAGGTCCGCGGCCGAACGGTGATCGACGTGAACGCCTGAGGAAAAACAACCGTCGTCATTCCCGCGCAGGCGGGAATCCATTCCGTAGTTTCTCCGACCCAACCGCCGGTGCAGGGTAGAGCGCTCAGGCATGGATCCCGGACATTTGCTGACGCAAATTCCGGGATGACAACAAACTTTCTACCCCGCGTGCATCTCCCTGAGGTTGCGGCGCAGCACCTTGCCGACCGGCGTTTTAGGGATTTCGTCGACGAACTCGACGTGCTTGGGCCGCTTGTAGTTGGTCAGCGAACCTTCGCAGTGGGCGATGACCTGTTCGGCCGTGATGTTGGGATCGGTTGAGACGACGTAGGCCTTGACGGCCTCCTCGGTCTTGTCGTCCGGGATTCCGATGACGCCCACTTCGGCGACGCCGTCCAAGGCCGAGATGACGTCCTCGATCTCGTTCGGATAGACGTTGAAGCCGGAGACCAGGATCATGTCCTTCTTGCGGTCGACGATCTGCAGGTAGCCGTCGGCATCGAGGAAACCGATGTCGCCGGTGTAAAGCCAGCCGTCCTTGATGGTTTCCGCCGTCGCCTCGGGGCGGCCGAGGTAACCTTTCATGATGGTCGGGCCCTTGGCGATGACCTCACCTTCCTCGCCGGCCGCCACCTCGTTGCCGTCGCCATCGACAATCCTGACGATGGTGTCGGGCACGGGGACGCCGGCGACGCCCAGGCGGTTGCTGCCGACCGGGCTCATGGTCAGGGCGCCCGCGCATTCCGTTAGGCCGTAGCCCTGGTTGATCGTCACGCCGGTGAGCTCTTCCCAGCGTTCCGCCACGGCGACGTGCTGGGCTGCTCCGCCGGAGCCGCAGAACTTGAGGCTCTGGACCACGTCCTTGGTGAACCAGGGCTCCTCCAGCATGGCGGCAAACAGCGTGTTGATGCCGCTGAAATGGGTAACCGGATGGGTCTCGAACGCGGCTTTCAGATTGCTCGGCGGCCGCGGACTGGGGATCATGACGCAGTGCGCGCCGTACTCGATGCCCGGCAGCATGATCAGGGCGAAGGCCGTGATGTGGTAAAGCGGCAGCGCGACAACGGTGCAATCGCCACCCATCTCATCCATCTTGTCGCCGACCAGGGAAAACGTCGTCGCGGCGTTGCACAGGATGTTGCGGTGCGTCAGTTCCGCACCCTTGCTGCGGCCCGTGGTGCCGCCGGTGTACTGGTAGAGCGCGGTATCGTTGACCGTCGCGCCCTCGCGGTAGGCAGCGACGTCGATGTCGCCGCCGGTGCGTTTCGCAGCACCCTGGTTGAGGGCCTCGGGCATCGTGACGTGGCCGGTGCGCATGTCGGGCACCATCTTCTTCACGCGCTTGAGCACGAAACCCATGATGGCTTTCTTGATGGTCGGGAAGAAATCGAGCAGCGAAATCTTCACCACCTGCTGCACCGACGTATTGGCGGCGACCTGGTCGACCTTGTCGCCGAATAGATCGACGACGACCAGCACCTTGGCGCCGGAATCCTTGAGCTGGTGTTCCATCTCCGGCGCGGTATAGAGCGGATTGATGTTGGTGCAGATGCAATTGGCCTTGAAGATGCCGAACACGGCGACGGGAAAATCGATGCAGTTGGGCGACATCAGGGCGACCGCATCGCCCGCATTCAGGCCGGCAACCTCCCTGAGGAAGACCGCGAAATCGTCGGTCAGTTGATTGAGTTCACGGAAATCGATGGTCGTGAAGGCGCCTGTTGAGAGCTGTGTCGAAACCGCCGGCGCGTCGCCGTATTTTTCGGCCGCGGCACCCACCACGTCGGCCAGATGGCCGTGCCCGATCGCGGATTCGTCGTAGTTTCTCGCTTCTTCCGGATAAAACGCGGTCCAGGAATGTGCCTTGCCCATTGTCTGCTCCCCGATGATAAACCTTACCTTTTCGGCGGTTTTGTTTTGTTATGTCTGCAGAGTTGGTCAAACATACAGTGTGAAAGCCGCCTTCGGCAAAGTTTTGCTGGTCGAATACCGTGTGGGAGAATCGCGCAATGAATGAAGTTATGGATTCGAACGAACCGACGGATTTCGGTGAGCGCGACTATCCCGTGGCGCTGGTCAACGTCACCAACGCCTGCAATCTCGAGTGCAGCCACTGTTTTATCTTCCGCGACGGCAACCCCAACAGCGCGCGCGACAAGATGAACGACGCCACGATGTTGCGCCAGCTGGAGATCCTGCGTGACCGCCACGCCATCAAATACATGTACTTCATGGGCGGCGAACCGATGATCCGCCGCGATCTGGTGATGCAGGGCATGGAACTCTTTGACGAGTGCCAGATCGTCACCAACGGCACCTACGGCATTCCCTCCGTACCCGGCCACGTCGTGACGGTGTCGCTGGACGGGCCGGAGGCGGTCAACGATCCGATCCGGGGGGAAGGCGTGTTTAGAAAGGTGCATGACGCCGTGTTCGCCCGCGATCCCGACGACGGCACCGACGTTATCGTGCAGATGGTCGTGACCTATCAGAACGAGCCGGGCCTGGAGGATTTCTTCGAAGTTGTGAAGGACTGGCCCATTGCCGGCGTCGCCGTCTCGCTTTACGTACCCTGCAAGGACGACGACAGCGGCCTCGACTGGCCGACGCTGGAGGCGCGCGACGAGGTGGTGCACCGCCTGATCGCGCTCAAACAGAAGTATCCCGATCTCTTGAAAGCCAACGTGCCCTCGCTGCGCCTGATGCTGTCGGATACCGCACTCGACGTCACCGGCACGGACGGTGCGGACTGCGTCATCCGCGGCACCACCCTGACGCTTTACGTCGGTGACGATGGCAATTTCGAACAGACCTTCTGCTGCTACGGCAATGACGTCGATTGCTCGCGCTGCGGCAGCTATCTGCTGTTCAATGCCTACCACCACAAGATGGCCAAAAGCGGCGGCCAGGCCAGCAAGGCTGCGACGGGGCAGCTATGACCGGCGCGCCAAAGATCGACGGCGTCAAGGCGCTGGCTTTCGACGTCGGCGGCACCGTGCTGGACTGGCACACCGGCATCTGCGCCCAGGCCCCCGGCATCGTCGGCCCGGCGGGCGGGGACGTCGACTGGCCGGCCTTCGCCAACGCCTGGCGCATGGCGCAACTGAGAGGCATGCTGGGCGACGAACTGAAGGGCGAAACGGATCCGCGCTTTGCCGGCCTCAATATCGACGGCGTCACGCACGGCGTGTTGGACGACGTGTTGCCGCAATTCGGCCTCGGCGAACTAGATGGGGCGGCGCGCGACCGGCTGGCGCGGCTATGGCACGACCTGCCAGCCTGGCCGGATTCGGCCGCCGGTCACGCCAGACTTCATGCCAAATACCTGATGTCGACGCTCACCATCCTCAGCATTTCGCTCATCATGGACGTCTCGCGCAGCGTGCCGTTCCAGTGGGACTGCGTCATCAGCTGCGAGATGCTCGGCGTTTACAAAATGAACCCCAAGGTCTACCAGCTGGGCGCCAAGTACCTCGATTTGGCACCCAACCAGATCATGATGGTGGCGGCCCATAACCTCGATCTGATGGCGGCGGCCGGCGAGGGCTACCGCACCGCTTTCATCCGCCGTCCCACGGAGTGGGGCGAGGGGCCCCAGCCCGCCGTCGCCGCCGACCCCGACCCCTCCATTGATGTCGTCGTCGACGGTTTGGACGAGCTGGCCGATGTGATGGGCGCGTGAGTATGACAATAATTCGGATGTTGTCAGATGTTGTTTGAGCGCGATTGCCAAGCCGCCATGGAGAACTCCCGGATCCAGGCGTTCATGGATACGGTCGGGGAGGCCGCGGGCGACGGCATCCTGACCCAGCGTCAGTTCCAGGAAAGGCGCTTCAACAAATTCTGGCCCAATAGCGTCATCACCCGCTACGTCGAAGATAAGGACGACTATGAATTCGTCCTCATGGGCGGCGATCTTGTGGCCCTGGGCGGCCGTGACCTGACGGGCAAGTTCATCTCCGGCGGCAGCTACATGAACACCGCGGAGGATCTCAGGAACTACAACAGCGATGTCATCCGGCTGCAACAGCCGATCTACTGCTGCGGCTCGGTCGATTACGAGGACTTCGAATACAAAACCTGGAAGCAGGTCAAGATACCTTTCGAGATGAACGGGACCTACAGCCAAACCTTGGGCTTTTCGGTGTTTGACTAGAATTCGGTTGGAAAGCGGAGCCGTAGACATGCCGTTCGAGCACGATTGCAAGGCTGCCGAAGACAACCCGCGGATCCAAGCGTTCGTCGCCGCCGTTCGGGAGGCCGCCGGTGACGCTATGTTCACCCAACGCCAGTTCCAGGAACCCGCCTTCAGCAAATACTGGCCCAACTGCGTCATCACCCGTTACGTCGAGGAAAGGGATGATTACCTCTTCGTCCTGGTCGGCGGCGAACTGGTGGCGATGGGGGCGCGAGACATGACGGGCAAGTACATATCCGACGGCAACTACGCCCACACCGAAGCGGATTTGCGCAAATACAACGCCGACGTCATCGCTGAGGGCCGCACCATCTACTGCTGCGGCTCCATCGACATCGTGAACCAGGAATACAAATCCTGGCACCAGGTCAAGGTGCCACTGGAGATGAACGGAACCTTCAACCAGACGCTGGGTTATACGGTGTTCGAGAAAGGCCTGGCGGAGGGTACGCCGACGTTTTGAGGTAAGATTCAATACTTCATCGGCTGTTGTCGGCGTTTGGGAACTACGAAAACTTCCCTTGATTGCTGGTCATGAATTTGATTTGGAGAGGAACGGAATGCGGCCAAGAGATGTTGTGAAGGCCTGGGTGGAGGCGTTCAACCGCGGAGATGCCGACGAGATGGCCGGCTTTTACGCTGATGACGCGGTGAACCATCAAGTGGCCAACGACCCCGTAAAAGGGCGTAGCGCAATACGTGAAAGGTTCGCGTCCGAATTTGCCCAGGCCGAGATGGTTTGCCTCGTTGAGAACATTTTTGAGGATGGTGACTGGGCGATCCTGGAGTGGAAAGACCCGTTAGGCTTGCGGGGGTGCGGTTTCTTCCAAATCAGCAACGACAAAATTACCTTTCAACGGGGTTACTGGGACAAACTCTCATTCCTGAAGCAACATGGTTTGCCCATCGAGTGAACACTGCCCAGGTGGCAGTGACTTCCATAAAAAATGGAATTGCCGCTTCGTTGGGCTCCTCAATCCGGGCGTCGTTGACTAAGTATAGGTATTTCATTATAATTATAACATTATAATACGAACGAATTTCCAAAACGGAGAATCCCCATGCTGCCCATTTTCTCCCGCCGCAACCGGCCCATGCACGAGGGGCGGTATCCGATGCATAAGTTGAAGCGGGTCGATGAGCCGACGACGTTGATTATCGATGACGAGGTGCTGCGCACGCCGATGCGGGTGAACGGGTTTTTCCGGGCGGCGCACGGGGATTTCGGGGAGCGGGCGGAGACCGAGGTCAAGCGCTTCATCAAGAAAACGCCGTTGTCGGCGGCCATCAGCCACGTCGGCAAGAACCTGATCAAGGCCCAGGACGGCGAGGTCGCGGCGGAAGTGGCGCCCATCAGCAACGATCCGCGCAAGCTGGCGGAGCACATCAAGTCGCTGTCGTACTTCCTCGACGCCGACCTCACCGGCATCTGCGAGGCCAAGGACTACTGCTGGTACAGCCACGACAAGCACGGCAAACCCATCGAGCCCTACCACAGCCACGCCATCGTCATGATCATCGACCAGGGTTTCGACACCATGGACAGCGCCAGCGGCGACGACTGGGTCAGCGCCGCGCAAAGCTACCGGGCCTATGTTCGCGGCGCGGAGATCGCCGATATCATGGCGGACTACATCCGGCGCCTGGGCTATCCCGCCCGCGCCCACACCAACTTCGACAGCCACGTGCAGCACGTGCCGCTGTCTCTGCTGGCAGGCTTGGGCGAGATGAGCCGCATCGGCGAGATGGTGGTGAACCCCTTCGTCGGGCCACGTCTCAAGACCGTGGTCGTCACCACCGACCTGCCCATGGAGATCGACAAGCCCGTCGACTTCGGCATGCAGGACTTCTGCGCCGCCTGCAAAAAATGCGCGCGCGAATGCCCCTGCGGCGCCATCCCCTACGGCGGCAAGATCATGTACAACGGCTACGAGACCTGGAAGCCGGATTCCGAAGGCTGCACCAAATACCGCACCACCAACCCCAAGGGCGCCGCCTGCGGGCGCTGCATGAAGATGTGCCCATGGAACAAGGAAGGACTGTTGCACCACCGCCTCGCCATGTGGGCGGCGATCAAGCTGCCCTTTACCCGGCGCTTTCTCATTTGGCTCGACGACAAACTCAGGTACGGCGAAATGAACCCGAAGAACCGCTGGTGGTTCGATCTCGAAACCGTCGACGGGCGGGTCGGTCCCGCCGCCGCCGTCAACGAACGAGGCCTCAATCTCGACAAGAAAGAACCCAAGGCCGCCAAGCTCGCCGTTCATGAGCCCGATATGTGGCCCGAGCCCGACAACATGGCCAAGGCGCCGACCGACCGGGCCGAGGGCCGCCGGCGTTATGCCGCCGCCGAGACCCCCGATGAGGCCCGCGCCCGCATCGCGGGGCACGGCGCATGAGTGAGCCCGCCCGCAAGCACGACGGAGCGCCGCCTTACCGGCTGGAGGACCAGATCGGCTATCTCCTGGGCCGGGCGCGCGCCGTAGCGCTGGGCAATTTGCGGCGCAAGTCCGGCAGTCTCGATCTCACGCCGCCGCAACTGGGTGCGCTGCTCAAGCTGATGGAACTGGGCGAGACTTCGCAGAACGAGCTGGGCCGACAAAGCGGCATGAAACCCGCCACCGTGCACGGCGTTATCCGGCGTCTGCAAAGCCGCGGTCTGGTCGAAACCCGGCGTTCGCCGGAGGATCAGCGGCTGCTGCTGGTGGCCCTGACGGCGGTGGGGCAGGAGACGGCCGGCGAAGTCGCCCGCCACTCCCGCGCGGCGTCTGCCGAAACCCTCGCGCCGCTCGATGAAAATGAACAGGAATTGCTGGAAGGGCTCTTGCGCCGCATCATCCGGTGATATGATGATCTCCGTTTACAGCAACTGACAGTTAACGGAATTAGTCATGACCGCAGCCCCCCGCGCGTCCCTTGGGTTCGCCACCCCCGATATCGAAACTCTCAAACGCGAAAATGGCGAGGTGTTGTTGTCCTCGCGCGATCCCCTGGGCGATTACGACACGCAAGTCTCCGTCTGGCTGCGGCGCTGGGCCGAGGCGACGCCGGAAGCGACGTTCCTCGCCGAACGCGACGGCGCGGGCGGCTGGCGGCGGCTATCCTATGCCGAAGCCCGCAAGTCCGCGGACGCGATTTCCCAGGCCTTGCTGGACCGCGGTCTCGGTCCGGACCGCCCGGTCATGATCCTCTCGGGCAACGCGGTCGATCACGGCATATTGGCGCTGGGCGCGATGCAGGTGGGCGTGCCCGTCGTCCCGGTGTCGCCGGCCTATTCCCTGATGAGCCAGGACCACGCCAAGGTGAAGCACATCTTCGATCTCTGCCGGCCCGGTCTGATCTATGCCGCCAACGGAGAGATGTTCGCCCCGGCCCTGGGCAGCCTCAATCTCGACGGCGTCGAGGTTGTCGTCAGCGCCGCTCCGCCCGAGGGCGTGGCGGCGACGGACTTCGCCGATCTGGTGCAGACGGTGCCATTGGATGCGGTAGAGATCGCCTATTCCGGCGTCGGCTCCGACACCATTGCCAAGATCCTCTTCACCTCGGGCTCGACAGGCCTGCCCAAGGGCGTGATCAATACGCAGAGGATGCTCTGCGCCTCCCAGCAGAGCCTCTTTCAGGCCTGGCCCTTCCTGGCGGACGAGCCGCCGGTGGTGCTCGACTGGCTGCCCTGGAACCACACCTTCGGCGGCAATCACAATTTCAATCTGGTGCTGCGCAACGGCGGTACGATGTACGTCGACGGCGGCAAGCCGGCGCCCGGCTTGATCGACCAGACCATCGCCAACATCCGCGACGTTTCCACCAGCATCTATTTCAACGTCCCCGCCGGCTACAACATGCTGCTGCCCTATCTGGAGGCGGACGACGAGCTTCGGGACATGTTCTTCGCCAAGCTGCAGCTGATCTTCTATGCCGCCGCCGCCCTGCCGCAGGATTTGTGGGAAAGGCTCGAAGCGCTCTCCGTCGCCTCGCGCGGGGAGCGGGTCATGATGACGTCGGCTTGGGGGTCGACCGAGACCTCACCGCTCTCGACTTCCGCGCACTTCGAATTGGAAAGTGCCGGCAACATCGGCGTGCCGGTGCCGGGCGTGACGATCAAGATGGTGCCGTCGGGCGACAAGATGGAACTGCGCGTCAAGGGGCCCAACGTGATGCCGGGATACCTGAAATCCGACGAGCTCACCAAGGCGGCGTTCGACGACGAAGGCTTCTACCGCATCGGCGACGCCGGGCGTCTGATCGATGAAAATGACGGAACCAAAGGCATCGCCTTCGACGGCCGGGTGGCGGAGGATTTCAAACTGCTGTCCGGCACCTGGGTCGCCGTCGGCGCCTTGCGTGTGCGCGTCCTGGCGGCGGCCAGCCCGGCCCTGCAGGATGCCGTCGTCACCGGTCACGACGGCGATTATATCGGCCTGCTGGCCTGGCCGAACCTGCCGGCCTGCCGTGAACTGGCGGGTCTGGGAGAGGATGCCTCTCCCGCCGCCATCGTCGCCCACGACAAGGTCAGGGAGCATGTGACCTCTACCCTGGCGGCTTATAACGCGGAGGCCGGCGGCTCCAGCAACCGGGTTCGCCGAGTGATCCTGATGACCGAGCCACCGTCCATCGACGCCAACGAAATAACCGACAAGGGCTACATCAATCAGCGCGCCACGCTGGACCGGCGCGCCGAACTGGTGGCGGCCCTGCATGCCGACGCGCCGGGAGACGACGTGATCGTCATCGACGGATGACGTTCGCCGACGGCGTCGACTTCGGCCGGACTTCGGACGATTACGCCCGCCATCGCGCCGGCTTTCCCGTCGAGTTTTTCGCCCGGCTGGGCGAGTACGGCATCGGCCGGCCCGGGCAACGGATCCTCGACCTCGGATCCGGGACGGGCACGGTGGCGCGCGGGCTGCAAGAAGCGGGCGCGGACGTGGTGGCGAGTGATCTCAACCCCGCCCAGTTGCGGCAGGCCAGAGACCTGAAGACAGTCGCCTCGCGGGCGGAAGTTCTGCCCTTTCCGGACGACATCTTCGATGCCGTCACGGCGGGGCAGTGCTGGCACTGGTTCCACCGGTCCCGCACCGCCGCCGAGGTCAGACGCCTTTTAAAACCGCGCGGCCAACTCGTCATCGCCCACTTCGACTGGTTGTCCCTGCCGGGGTCGGTCGTCGCGGCAACCGAGGCGCTGATCAGCGCGCACAATCCGGCCTGGACCTACGACGGCGGCAACGGCCGCTATCCGCAGTGGATCGGACCCGTCGAAGAGGCCGGCTTCGGCGACGTGAAGACGTTTGAATTCGATCTTAACGTGCCGTACAGCCATGCGGCCTGGCTGGGGCGTGTCCGGGCCAGCGCGGGTGTCGGGGCGAGTTTGGATGATGCGGCGGTCACGGCTTTCAACACGGCACACGAAATTGTCCTGAAGGACGGTTTTTCCGAAGAACCGCTTCGCGTGCCGCACCGGGTATGGGCGATGATTGCCGAAGCTGTGGACTAATGGACAGTACGTTTCTGGAAGGCCTGTTCATCGGTTTCGCCGTGGCGGCGCCCGTCGGTCCCATCGGCGTTTTGTGCATCCGGCGCACGCTGACGCACGGCCGCCTTGCCGGTTTCGTTTCCGGTCTCGGTGCGGCCAGCGCCGATGCCTGCTACGGCTTCGTCGCGGCCTTCGGTTTGACGGCCATTTCGGGATTTCTGCTGGACGCCCAAGAATTCCTGCGCTTCGGCGGCGGGGCCTTCCTGATCTGGCTGGGTATCCGGGCCTGGCGTTCCAAACCAAAAGCCGGCAACGCGAAAAACGGCAAATCGAACGGACTGGGGTTGTTGGCGAGCTACGCCGGCACTTTCCTGCTGACGCTGGCCAACCCCTCCACCATCCTGACGTTTCTGGCGATTTTTGCCGGCCTCGGACTGGCGGCCAAGGGGCGCGCCTATCTCGACGCCAGCATCCTGGTAGTGGGCGTCTTTCTCGGGTCAGCCATCTGGTGGCTGTTCCTGGCCGGCCTGGCTGGAGCGTTGCGTCAGCGTTTGAACCAAAACGGCATGGTCTGGATAAACCGCTTTTCGGCGATCCTGTTGGCCGGGTTCGGCGCCGTCATCGTCGCGGGAATTGGTCCTTAGCAGTCGCCGCGCGCGACGAAGAAGGTGTTCTCGAAGCCGGGTTTGCCGTAGAGGAATTCCTCGCCGTCGAGCGTTTCGACACGCCCGCCCGCCGCTCTCAAGACGGCGTGGCCGGCCGCCGTATCCCATTCCATGGTTCGGCCCAGGCGCGGATAAAGGTCCGCTTCGCCCGCCGCCACCAGGCAGAACTTCAAGGAACTGCCGGCGGATTTGAGTTCCTTGACCTCGAACTGTTCAAGGTATTCGTCCGTTTTCGCGTCGCGGTGGGAGCGGCTGGCGACCACGGTCAGGCCATCTTCCGCGGCGGCTCTGACGCCGATGGGGCGGGCCGGTGAACCGCCCTCTTCGGCAAACGCCTGACCGGGCCCGGCAGCGTAGAACAGACGCTCGCGCGCCGGCGCGAAAACCACGCCCATGACCGGGCGGCGATCCTCGATGAGGCCGATATTCACGGTAAACTCGCCGTTGCGGTTGATAAATTCCTTGGTGCCGTCGAGCGGATCGACCAGCCAGTACCGCCCACCCGAAATATCCGGAATGTGCCCCGCTGCAACGCTTTCCTCCGCCACGACCGGAACATCGGGGGTCAGGCGGGCCAAGTGCTCCAGAATGATCTTTTCAGCCGCCTCGTCGGCGGCGGTAACCGGGCTTTCGTCGCCCTTGGTGCGCACTTCGAAATCGCTCTTGTAAATTTCCATGATGGCGTCGCCGGCGGCGCGCGTGGCTTGGCAGAGGCCGGCTATGAATTCGTCTGGCATTATGTCGACGGTCCTTAATCTATTGAAACATGACGTGCGTCAGCGTCCGCCGGCAACATCGACGATGGCGCCCGAGACGTAGCTGGCCTTGTCCGACAAAAGCCAAATGATGGTTTCTGCAACCTCCGACGCCGTTCCGGCCCGTTGCATCGGGATACTGGGGGCGATGGTCTCAAGGCGGTCCACAGCGCCGGCGGCGGCATGAATTTCGGTATCGATCAATCCGGGACGCACGCCGTTGACCCGGATGCCGTCGCCGGCCACTTCGATTGCGAGGCCCACCGTCATGCTGTCGAGACCGCCCTTGGTTGCGGCGTAGTCGACCCACTCGTTGGCGCCGCCGATCCGGGCGGCGGCCGACGATACGTTGACAATTGTTCCGCCCCTGCCGCCGTGGCGGGTCGACATGCGCCGCACGGCTTCGGCGGCGCACATCAGGGCACCGGTCATGTTAACCTCGACCGTTCGGGCGATGTCGGTGGGACCGGTTTCGTCCAGGCGCGACCGGGGGCCGGTGATGCCGGCGTTGTTGACCAGACCCGTGATGGGGCCGAGTTCGTCCTGGGCCGTCTGAAACAAACGCTCGACGTCTTCGGCCCGGCCGACATCGGCCTGCACGGCCAACGCTTTGCCGCCGCTTTTCTCGATTTCGGCAACCACGGCGTTGGCCCGATCCTGGCGACCCTGATAATTGACACACACGGCGTATCCGGCAGCGGCACCCGCCAGGGACGTGGCCGCCCCGATACCCCGGCTGCCGCCGGTTATTACCAATGTTCCGGACAACGGCTCTCCTCCACGCGTGAATTTACGCCCAACATATTCACCTGGGCGGGGCGGGCGGAGTGGACCATTCTGTAACCTTCGGGTCAAGCGTTCGTGAGCCAAATTGATGGCGCGGTTCGGATTAACCCCGGATGAACCTGTTACCATGGTTTGTCATCGGGTTCGTTCAATTTTCAGCGAGGGGAAGGCTTCGGGAACAGGTGCAACATGGCAAACATACTTGTTATCGACGACGACAACGATTTTCGGACCGTTCTTTGCGCCACCCTCGAAAATGCCGGTCATGCCGTGAATGAGGCGGGGAACGGTTTGGCGGGAATCAGGAGTTTCCGCGATTCACCGGCCGATATCGTCTTGACCGACATGATCATGCCCGAACGCGAGGGCATCGAAACCATTCTCGAACTGAAACGCGATTTTCCTGACGTCAAAATCATCGCCATGTCGGGCGGCGGTCGGCTTGAGACCAACAGTTTCCTGTCGTTTGCGGGTAAATTCGGCGCCTGTGGAACATTGGAAAAACCGTTCAGTGCCGCCCATCTGCTCTCCGCGATCGACAAGGTTCTGGCCGATTCATGAGCCGGGCAAATAATGCAATCCCCTTGAAATTCCTAAGATTTTCCAACTGAAGCGTTGACGAACCGGCATTCGCGGGACATCTTTCTCAAGAGGTCCTGCTGGTCGGACGTGAGGGATGGTCGAGGAAACGCTCGAAGAAAAGCTTATGGCGATGCGCGATTCGTTTCGCGCCGGCCTTGCCCAACGCCTTGTCGACATCGACAAGGCGTGGGAGCAGGCGTGCGCCGGTAACGAAGATGCGCAGGACACTCTGCATCGTCTGGCCCACAGTCTGGCCGGTTCGGGCGCCACTTTCGGCCTCCACGACGTAAGCGAAGCCTCACGCGCCCTGGAACGCGCCGTCGAGGCCGTTCAGGAAACGGCCGATATCGCCTCCAGCGGCGCCATCACGGCCCGCCTGGCCGCCCTGCGCGCCATCATGGAGGACGCCGGTGAACGCCGCGCCGTTGACATCGATGCGCCCCGCCCCACGGCGGTGCGGCGCAACGACGACGAACGCCGATTGATCTATTTGATCGAAGACGACGAGGATTTTGCGAATAACCTGGCCATTCAGGTCGGCCATTTCGGCTACGACGTCGAAACCTATTTCCGGCTTGCCGATTTGGAGTCGGCCATCAACCGCAAGAAACCGACCGCCGTTATCGCCGATATCGTTTTTCCCGAGGGCCGGCTTGCCGGCATCGAAGCCATGAAGCTGATCCGGGAAAAGCTCGGCGCCGAATTGCCCGTGATCTTCATGTCGACGCGGGACGATATCGAAGCGCGTTTGCAGGCGGTGCGCGCCGGCGGTTTGGCTTACTTTACCAAACCTTTCGACGTTGGTTTGCTGATCGACCAGCTGGACACGCTGACGTCGTCCGAGCCGCCCGATCACTACCGCGTATTGGTGGTGGACGACGAAGCGCCGATGACGAGTTTTTACCGCGCCGTGCTGGAAGCCGCCGGCATGGAGGTGGCGACGCTGAATGATCCCATGGCCGTGATGTCCGAGATGGTCTCGTTCATGCCGGGCTGCAGCGGTCTGGAACTGGCGCAGATGATCCGCCAGCAGGAATCCTATGTCAGCATGCCGATCGTTTACCTTTCAGCGGAAAGCGACCGCGAGCGGCAATTGAAAGCGATGAGCGCCGGCGGCGACGATTTCCTGACCAAACCGATCGATCCGGCCCACCTGGTCTCCGCCGTGACCTCGCGGGTGGAACGCTGGCGCACGCTGCGATCCTTCATGGTGCGCGACAGCCTCACCGGATTGCTGAACCACACCCGCACGAACGAAGAACTGGAAGTCGAGATCGCGCGCGCCCGGCGGACGCAGAGCAACCTCATCTACGCCATGATCGATATCGATTTCTTCAAGAACGTGAATGATAATTACGGCCATCCGACCGGCGACCGGGTGATCAAGGGCTTGGCGCGCCTGCTGCAGCAGCGCCTGCGCAAGGTGGATATCGTCGGCCGCGTTGGCGGTGAGGAGTTCGCGGCCATCATGATCGATACCAATGCCGAAAACGCCCTCCGCGTGCTCGACGAGATGCGCCAGCATTTCGCCGGCGTCGTGCACTTCTCCGATACCGCCGAGTTCTCGGTGACGTTCAGCTGCGGCGCCGCCGATTTTTCCGAGTTTGGCGATTCGAATTCACTGCGCGAAGCCGCCGACCGGGCGCTTTACAAGGCCAAGGGAGACGGCCGCAACAAGGTCGTGCTGGCCGAGGCGGAATAACAAATTAAATGGTGACAGGTACACTTTTGAACAAATGTGTACCTGTCACCATTTAATTTGGCGGCAGTCTACAAATACTGTTCGCGCAACACGTTTTTCTGGATTTTTCCGACGGCCGTCTTCGGCAACTCGTCCACCAGGCGCAGGACGCGGGGCCGTTTGAAACGCGCCAGATTTTCCGAACAATAATCGATCAGTTCCTGCTCGTCCGCCTCGACGCCGGTGCGCAGGCAGATGTGGGCCGCGCCGATTTCGCCCCAGGTTTGATCGGGGATGCCGAACACGGCGCATTCGGCCACCGCGGGATGGCTGTGCAGGACGTTCTCGATTTCCTTCGGATAGACGTTTTCGCCGCCCGAGATGTACATGTCCTTGGCCCGGTCGACGAGTGAGATGAAACCAGCCTCGTCCATCACCGCGAGGTCGCCGGTCCAGCCCCAACCGTCCTTCATGCCTTTGAAGAAGGCTTCCGTCTGCTCCGGGTCGTTGTAATAGCCGGCCATGACATGCTCGCCGCGGGTGGCGATTTCGCCGACCTCGCCCGGCGGCAGCGGATTGCCGTCTTCATCCAGGACGGCGACCTCCATGCCAGCCGGCGGCTGGCCCAGCGATGCCGAACGGTCGGGATGCCGGTCGACGCGCAGCACGGTGAGGGGACAGGCTTCGGTCTGGCCGTAGTTGGCTGAAAGTTCAAGCTTGGGGAAGCGTTCCAGAATTTCGTCGTTCAGGGCCGGCGGCATGGGCGCGCCGCCGTAGGTGATTTTGCCCATGCGGCGGAAGAGATCCTCGTCAAAAGCCGGATCGTTAAGCAGCATGATGATCTGGGTCGGTACCAGGAAGGCCGAGGAGGCGCCGTGGTCGCGCACGGCACCGAGGAAGGCCGCGGCGCTCCAATCCGGGATGAGGACGGCGGTCTGTCCGACCATTACCGTCGACTGGTACCACACGAACAGACCCGCGGTGTGAAAGAGCGGCGTGGTGATCGCCGCGACATCCGTGTCCACCATGTTCTGGCCGATGATGCTGGCTTCGCTGGAGACGATGCGCGCCTTGTGGTCGACCACCGCACCCTTGGGGAAACCGGTGGTGCCGCCCGTGAAGGTGATGGCGAAATGATCGTGCTCGGCGATTTCGACATCGGGAGGGCTGTCGGACCCGCCCGCGACGAAATCGTCGAAGGCCAAGGCGTCCGGCAGGCTCCGTTCCGCGTCATCGCCGATCAGAACGACGTGTTTTACGTTCGGCGCTTCGGCTAGCGCTTCGGCGGCGATAGCGGCGAACGGCGCTTCGACCAGCAGGGCTTCGGCGTCGGATTTGTTGAGGATGTAGGCCAGTTCGGTGGCCGTATAGCGGGTGGTGGCATGGACCAGGACGTGGCCCGAACGCGCCGCGCCGAAGTAGCTGATGGGATAGGCCGGGACGTTCCTTGCCATGATGGCGACTTTGGCGCCGCGGATCAGGCCCAGCGCCGATAGCGCATTGCCCAGCTGATTGGCGCGGACATCCAGTTCGCCGAATGTCATCGAGCCGCCGGCGAACACCAGGGCCGGTTTGTCGTTCAAGCGCTCGGCGGTCTGACGCAGGATATCGCCGGTAACCTTGGGGGCCATGGGGATCGCTTCGCTAAGATTGATGACGTCCGCATGATGCTGGAAATACCCCTACATTTGCAAGTGTTATTGTTTGGTACCCCAACAATTAAAGCGATTCCAAATTAGGCCGTTTCACCCGGCCCATTGGTCCATGATTGCCTTCCTGAAAGTTTGCCCGGCGGGACCGAGCGGCATTGAGACCAAGCTGAACAGGGCGATCGGGATTTCCGGCATGGCCGCGAAGTGCCTGGTTTCTACCCGGATCAGACGGCCGGCGGCCAGGTCTTCCGCCACCATGTGCGTCGGCAGCATGCCCCAGCCAAGGCCCCGGCGGATCAGTTCGAACTTGGATCTGAGATCGATGACGCGCCAGATATGGCGGCTAAACACGCCGAGGTCCGGCCGGGTTTCGGGGGCCTCGCTGCTCGACAGCACGATTTGGCGCAACTCCGGCAGATCGGCGTCGGCCTCGACGGCGGCGTTCGAATAAACCTCGGGGCTGATGACCGGCACCATCTGAAAGCGGCCGACCAGGGCGAAGTCGTGCTTCTCCTCCAGACCGATGATGTCGGCGGCAATCCCCAGGGCGGCGGCGCCGTCGTTGACCCGGTACCGGGCATCGATGCCGGCGGTTCGGATCAGGCGCACCTCGAGGCCCGGAAATTCGCCGGCGACGGCGGTCAGGGCGGCTTCGAAGAAATCGAACGGCACCATGTCGTCGACCGCGATGGTGAGAATTTCCTCCACGCCCGCGGAGAGTTCCCGGGCCTTGCGGCTCAATCCCGCGGCGGCGTTGACCAGGCTTCGGGCCTCCTTGCGCAAGGCCTGGCCGGCGCCGGTGAGGACGGCTTTGTGGCCGCCGCGGTCGAACAATTCGACGTTCAGGTTTTCCTCCAGCGTCGAAATACCGTAGCTGACGACGTTCTGTGCCCGCCCGAGCTGTTTGGCGGTGGCGGAAAACGAGCCGAGATCGCTGGCGACCACGAACATTTCGAGCTGGTCGAGAAGGTTGGGATGGATCATCGCAAACTCGTATGAATAATTCGATTAAAAACAGCGATATTATATTGGTTTTTTGATCAAAATTTAACCCCAAGTGTTGCCCATCAACTCGTCACTCGATGGAGAAGCACAGATGAACAGCAAATTTGGCAAGTGGGGAACCTTGGCCCTGACGGCGTTGGCGACCCTGGCGTTCCTGGCCGCGGGCAGCTTCAAGCTTTCCGGGGCGGAAGAAATGGTCCAGAATTTCGCGCGCTACGGCCTGCCGGTCGGTTTCATGTATTTTATCGGCGCCAGTGAAGTGGCCGGCGCCATCGGTCTCTGGCTGCCCCAGAAGCCGGTCGGACCCTGGCCGCTCAAACGGCTGGCAGCCGCGGGCCTGGCCATCATCATGGTCGGCGCCGTCGTCATGCACGCCGTCAACGATCCGATCGCCCAGGCCGTGCCGGCGGCCGTGTTGCTGGCGATCCTGTCGTTCCTCGTTTTCAGCTTCGGCAGGACCTCCACACAGTCCGAGCTTTCCCAAGCCCCCGCCGGCGCCTGAAACCAGCGTCGTGACAACCCAATAAGCCCGCTACGGTCCCGCCCGCTCCGGCCCTGCGCCGGCGGGCGGTGGCCTTGACGCCGCGCATCAATGTGGGATTAGGCGCTCGC
>CAZGTM010000057.1:0-23786 GCA_964528595.1 uncultured Rhodospirillaceae bacterium | reverse complement strand
GGCGCGGGGCGCCATCGAATTGGAGCGTGGACGGATTGCCCGGGCGATTCCGGTTGAAGTCGATTCCCCGACCGAGGAATCGGCGGCATCTTCCGTGGCCGGCTCCGGCCCGATCGCGGCAGTCGATTCACTGTTGGCGCTACAGGAAGTCCCGGACGCCACCACGGGGCGGTCACGCGCCGTTTTGCGGGGTGTGGATCTCCTCGATAACCTCGATGAAATCCGCCTCGGACTGCTGGTTGGGACCATCCCCCACACCAAGCTGAGCGCACTGATGAACGCTGTCCGCGAAAGCCGGGAAGAGGTTGATGATCCCCGTCTGGCCGCGGTGCTAGACGAGATCGAAGTCAGAGCGTCTGTTGAACTCGCGAAACTGGGCCGGTTCAGCTAATTACGCCTTTTCCGTCGATTTCCTAACATAATTTCACAAAGTCGTTTCGGGGCTTGCGAACAGTGGTTTGCATTCATATACTCCGCGCCGTTTAAGCATGATTGTTCACTTGTATTGGGGGTGAGTATGGCTACACGTCTTCCTAAGAGTTACCTGCCGACGGAGGGCGAACCGTTTATGAACTCGAAGATGCAGGAGTATTTCCGCCGCAAATTGAAGTCCTGGCGGGAAGAATTGGTTAGGGAATCGACTCAGACGCTCCAGCACCTTCAAGAGGACAGCGGTCAAGAACCTGATATTGCCGACCGCGCATCGGCGGAGTCCGAACGGGCTTTGGAATTGCGCACCCGTGACCGGGAACGGAA
The DNA here is from genome assembly GCA_964528595.1 of uncultured Rhodospirillaceae bacterium. Lineage (GTDB taxonomy): Bacteria > Pseudomonadota > Alphaproteobacteria > UBA2966 > UBA2966 > CAYFKJ01. Next base: position 23,030 of record CAZGTM010000057.1, on the reverse strand, counting down.
GTTGCTGTCAAAAATTGATTCCGCACTGCAGCGGATCGACGACGGAACATACGGCTATTGCGACGAATTGGGCGAGCCGATCAGCATCAAGCGATTGGAAGCGCGACCCATTGCCACGCTGAGCATTGAAGCGCAGGAACGCCATGAACGCCGCGAGCGGGTGTACCGCGACGAATAGCTTTGCGGCTCCCGGGGGAGCGCCCAAACAAGACAAAAAAGAGGCCGGTCCCGAAGGACTGGGCCAATAAGACAAAAAAAGAGGCCGGTCCCGAGGGACCGGCCTTGAGTTTTAGGGCCGATGATGAGGTCTAGAAGGGCAGGAATATATCCAGCACTTGTTGACCATAACGCGGTTGCTGCACGTCCGTGAGCTGGCCGCGTCCGCCGTAGGCTATCCGTGCCTCGGCAATCTGGGTGTGATTGATGGTGTTGCTTGAGGAAATGTCCTCGGGCCGGACGACGCCGGCAAGCGTGAGTTCGCGAACCTCGAAATTGACGCGCACCTCCTGATGCCCCCATATCACCATGTTGCCGTTGGGCAGCAGTTGGGTGACGACGGCGGCAACCGTCAGGCTGATGGTTTCCGATCGTTCGACCTCGCCGACGCCGGTGCTGTTGCTGGAGGAACCGAGGCTGACCAGACTGCCCGGCGTCACGCCTTGAGGCAAAACCTTGCCCAAGTTCGTCTCATAACCCAGCATGTTCGTCAGATCGGCGTCTTCCGTATTGGATCGCGTCCGGGTCGTGGTGTTGTCGATTTCGGCCGTATCTTCGATGTTGACGCTGACCGTTACGATATCCCCGACACGGCGGGCCCGCTGATCCTTGAAGAAGGCCCGCGAACCGGGGCGCCACAGCGAATTTGCCATCGGTAGGGGAGTGTCGGGCTCCGGCATCGGCATGCTGACAGATTTGTAACCTGGCGCAGCGACGGGGTTTTGAATTGGTGCCAGCATGGGCGCCGCACCGATGCTTGAAATGCGCTCGGCGGCGGAACAGGCGGTGAGCGCCGTGCCGAGGAGGGCGATTGCAAGGAGCCGACTGGCGCTTCTGGTTAGTGATACTGCTGAATTCATGACGAAAACCTTGAAATCTGAGACGTAGGTGAGGACGGCTTAGTTGAGAGCCGTAACGAGATTGTGGGCAATACGAACCACGACGCGACCGGGACCGATTACGGTGCCTTCGACGACGGTGTGAGTTTGCGGATTCATGATGCCGATAACGTCACCCTTTCCGCCGTTTTCCAATGCCCGGCCGATTACCGACAAGGTCATGCCGGGGATGGCGACGACCATCGACACCGTGGCGCCTTTGGCGACGACCACCGGCCTGCGCAGGTCACCGGCACGGATTGGACGATTGGGATGGATCGACCGCTTGGGCGCCATGCCGACGAGTTCGATCTCGTCGGTGACGATACCTCGCCGCGCCTGGTCCACCCGTATTTCCAGCCAGTCGATATCTGACTTGGCGATCTTGTCGCCGATCGCCACCCGGTGGTTTAGTACAGGCACTTCCATCACGGCAAATGCCCGGCCTCTGACTTCGGTCCTCTCGGCACTCCGGCTGTTTGCCGGCGCGCTGACCATGGCGCTGAAGCGTCCACTTTCGGCATCGAAGCGAATATCGTCAATCGATACGGTTGCTTCTTCGGATCGGGCCACGTGCATCCGCAGCCGCTTGTTGGCGAGGGAAATCGTGAATTTGCCGCTGACGCCGCTTTCGGCGAGCGCCCTCTTGATTTCGCTTTCCAACGTGCGCTGAGGAACAATTCGGCTCGCGCGGATGACGGGCAGCGCATTGATCGAGGTGTTCGGCCACTCGACGCCGTGCTTCCGTGCGATCGCCGAGATGCGGGCGACTCGGAGGATCACGCGCTTGCCGGGCTCCGGCGATTCTGCGACCGGCACGGTAGCGGAGTCGCCCAAGCCTTCCAGCACATCGCCCAGGGTAATCGTGGGTCCCTCGACGATAGCGCTTGTCTTGATCCGCACCGCGGTTTCCGCCGCAGTTGTCAGCGCAAGGCCGACGGCGGCTACGGCGATGGAAGCGATTATGGTATTGGCAAACTGTCTCATAATTGCTTCCTACCTCAAGGTGGTGATCGACCGCATCATTTCGTCAGATGTCGTTATCACCTTTGAGTTCATTTCATAGGCGCGCTGGGCGTTAATCAGCGTGGTGATTTCCGACACAGGATTGACGTTCGAAGTTTCCAGCATGCCGGAAAGAATCTTGCCGAAACCAGGGGCGGTCGGGTTACCGACGGTCGCGGCACCCGAGGCCGGTGTTTCCTTCAGATTATTGTCGCCGATCGCCTCCAGGCCAGCCGGATTGGGGAACGTGTTGATCTGAATTTGACCGACGTTCTGCAAGGCGGCCTGGCCGTCGATTTTAACCAGGACTTCGCCGGAGGAGTTGATGGTGATGTCCGTGGCGGCCGGCGGTACACTGATGCCCGGTCCGACCACGAAACCGTCGGCGTTGACGATTTGTCCGGTCGGGCTCAACTGGAAGGTGCCGGCACGGGTATATGCCGTTTCACCGGTGGGCAACGCAATGCTGAAATAACCGTTGCCGTCGATCGCCAGATCGAGCGGGTTTTCGGTTGAATTCAGGTTGCCCTGCGAGGTAATTCGGTAGATTGACGCGGTTTTCACGCCGACGCCGACCTGAACGCCGCTGGGGACGATGCTTCCGGCATCAGAGGACGCAGCACCGACGCGGCGCAGGTTCTGGTAGAGCAGATCCTGAAATTCAGCACGCTGGCGCTTGTAGGACGTGGTGTTCATGTTGGCGATGTTGTTCGAGATCACCTCGACGTTCAGCTGTTGGGCCAACATGCCCGTGGCTGCAATGCTCAAAGATCTCATAACTAAGTTCCTTTCCTAAATTACTTGTTTGATCGCAGGCGGGGCGCCTAGTCGGCGCCGCCCAGCTTGCCGATCATCTTGCGCTGGATTTCATGGTCGGTTTGGGATACCCGCTGTGAAGATGAATATGACCGTTGCACGTAGATCATGTTTGTCATCTCCAGAATGGGTTTGACGTTCGAGGCTTCGATTGTGTGTTGGAGGATCGTCGAACTCATCTCGTCTTCGTCGACGGGTTTTTCGTCGGTGCGGTAGACGCCGGAGGCGACCTTCCGCATTTTCTGTTCATTTTCGAATTCGACGATTTTCAACCTGGCGATGGGTCCGGCGGATGTGGCGATTGTGCCGTCAGGGGAAACCGAAAATTCTCCGAGCGCCGGATCGATAACGATGATGTCATCCTGATCGTCCAGCACTTTTCGTCCGGCCGTTGTGACCAACTCGCTTTCCTCGTTCCGTTGGAAATGGCCGTTCCGCGTGTAGCGGTTGCCAAATGGCGTTTCCAGCACGAAGTATCCCTTGCCGTGGATAGCGAAATCGAAAGGATTGTTGGTTGTCTGGAATGTGCCTTCCTCGGTATTGCGCAAGGTGCCGTAATCCTGCACGTAGGACACTTCCTTGCCGTTGCTGGTCGGCAGCAGATATTCCTCGAACAAAGCCTTTTCGCTCTTGAACGACATGGTACTTTGGTTGGCGATGTTGTTGGCGATGATCTCCATCTGACGCTTCAACGCCATTTGATGGGATAACGACACAAATACTGTGTTTTCCATTTTCTCAGCCCTTGTTTTGTTTTCCGTTCCGGCAGCCGGCCCTTGTATTCGGACTTCTCTGCGCACCGGACGGTCGCGGCAGTTCCATTGCAGATCGCGTGCCAATTCAAAAAATAGATATATTTCAGATATTTGCGGCATTCGCGGATCCAAAGGGGTGGCTCTTTTGGCGGCAAATTGGTAGCCTTTGCCCGGTAGAACTTGCCGGATTGGCCCGGATCGGAAATGACCGGGTCGATAATAGCGGGACTAGGGTGAATGCTCGCCCTGGCCCGCGTGCTCGCGCCGTTATGGGACGGTTTCGCCAACCGCTTGAGGACCTTTGGTTTCAACGACTTGTTAACCATCCCGCGCTAGCATTCAGACTGGAAAATTCCGGAATTCCGCGCTTCCCCGCGCGGGGGCCGGTCAGCTGACGAAAGAGATGTGGCTGCATGAGTGACGAAGACGCCGACGACGAAGGTGAAGGCGAAGACGGCGAACTGGAAGGCGGCGACGAAGACGGAGGCAGTTCCGGCGGCGGGTTCAGCGGCAAGAAGATCGCGCTGTTCGCTGGATTGCCGCTGCTCCTGATTATCGGTGGTGTTGCCGGCGCTTATTTTACGGGCCTGTTGGATTCCGTCCTGGGCGGCCTGACATCGGAGGAAGCGGAAGAATCCTCACCTCTGGCGGGCGACGTTATGTTCTACGACCTGCCGGAAATGCTGGTTAACCTGAACACCGGCGGAAAGCAGACGAACTATTTGAAGATTAAGGTTTCACTGGAAGTCGAAAATGAAGCCATGTTGGCGCAATTGGATAATCTGCTGCCTCGGGTTGTCGACAATTTCCAGGTTTACTTGAGAGAACTCCGGGTCGAGGACTTGAATGGCTCCGCCGGATTGTACCGCTTGAAGGAAGAGTTGCTCGTCCGCGTAAACACGGCGATCAAGCCGCACAAGGTGAATGACGTTTTGTTTCGCGAAATGTTGGTTCAATAAAGCCAGAGCAGGCGTTTGGTTTGGAACTTAGTAAGTCAGAGATTTCAATAGGCCCATATCATGTCTGATGATGAAGAAATTGATGACGAAGCCGTAGCCGCGGAGTGGGAGGCCTCGATGGCCGCCGAAGCCGAAGGCGGCGACGAGGCTGTCGACGACGAGGCTGTGGCTGCCGAATGGGAAGCGTCCATGGCCGCAGAGGGCGGTGACGGCGATGGCGAGGGCGGTGACGACGCCATGGCCGAAGAATGGGCCGCCATGGCCGACGACGACGATGGCGGCAGCGGTCAGTCGACCCGCGTCCTGGACCAGGACGAGATCGACAGCCTGCTCGGGTTTGACTCCGCCGGCGATGGCGACGAAGACGTCTCCGGCATCAAGGCCATCATCAACAGCGCGCTGGTATCATACGAACGCCTGCCGATGTTGGAGGTGGTGTTCGACCGCCTCGTGCGTTTGATGTCGACCAGTCTGAGAAATTTCACGTCGGACAACGTCGAAGTATCGCTGGACAACATCACGTCCATTCGTTTCGGGGACTATCTCAATTCCATTCCGCTGCCGGCTATTCTCAGCGTGTTCCGGGCCGTCGAGTGGGACAACTATGGCCTGATCGTCGTCGATTCGGCGATGATCTACTCGATTGTGGACGTCTTGCTCGGTGGCCGGCGCGGTACCGCAGCCATGCGCATCGAAGGCCGGCCATACACGACGATCGAGCGGAATTTGGTGGAACGTCTGGTAACCGTCGTGCTGGCAGACATGGGCGCGGCGTTTGAACCGCTGAGCCCGGTTTCATTCAACTACGACCGGCTTGAGACAAATCCGCGCTTTGCCACGGTTGCGCGGCCGGCCAACGCGGCCATCCTGATCAAACTTCGCGTCGACATGGAAGACCGCGGCGGACGATTGGAAATCATGCTGCCGTACGCCACGCTCGAACCCATCCGCGAATTGCTGCTGCAGCAGTTCATGGGTGAGAAATTCGGACGCGACACGATCTGGGAAAGCCATCTGGCTACCGAGCTCTGGTCGACCGAGGTGGCCATTGAAGCGGTGTTGGACGAACAAGCCATGATGCTCTCCGAGGTCATGAACTTTGAGGTCGGCAACACTTTGATGCTGAACACCACCCCTGACAATCAGATCGAAATGCGCTGCGGCGGCGTGCCGCTGATGACCGGAAAGATGGGTCGCGTCGGCAATTCGATTTCGATCCGGGTGGAAAGTGGTTTGAAACAACATGAATAATATACCGCCTGGGCTTCTATTGGATGGTTTGCTTACCGTATTGCTGGTCGCCACTATCTTTTATTGCTTCATCCTCAACCGCCGCCTCAGCAACATCCGGGACGCCGGCGAACAGATGAAGCAGCTTGTGGCAACGTTCAGCACGGCGGCGGAACAAGCCAAGGCGGGCATCGCCGCTTTGAAGAAGGCGGCTGAGGAAGACGGGGCTGAATTGCAGGAGATTGTCAATTCCGCCAGAGCTTTACGCGACGAATTGGCGTTTCTCAGCGAATCCGGAGAATCGCTGGCGAACAAACTGGCCGGTGGCCGCAAATCCCAAACGGCCTCTGCCGGCATGGAAGCTGTTGACGCGCCGGGTGAGCCGCAGGAAATCGGCGCGGCGCTCGAAGCCGCCCGCGCCGCAGCTGAAGAGGGTGAGGGCCCCGATTCGGAGGCTGAGCGCCAGCTGCTGCAAGCGTTACGTCAGGCGCGTTAATTTTGTTCGGATTGGGACCGGCGGATATAGGATAGAGAACGGATCTCTCGATGATCGGCAAAGTAAGACTGCTCCCCCTGATGATACTAATCGCCGGCCTGGTGTTCGGCTTGCGCGTAAGCGGTTTATGGCAATTCGCAGACAATACCGGACCGGGTTTTCAAGCGGCGTTGGCGCAAGATAGTGACGAGGATGGCGGGTCGTCGACGCCCCGGGACCAGCGTGGTGAGAATGACGAAATTGAGGGTGAACCCCAACTCTTTACCCGCGCCGAAGTGGATATGCTGCAAAATCTGCAAACGCGGCGGGAGCAACTGGACGCCCGGTCCGATGAAATCAGGCTTCAGGAAGATTTGCTGAAGGTGACGGAAAAACGGATCGAAGAGAAAATCCTCGAACTCAAGAAAATCGAAGCGACCATCCAGGAACTGCTGAAAAAGCATGACGAACAGGAAGAGCGGAAAATCCGGCGACTGGTAAAAATGTACGAAACGATGAAACCCAAGGATGCGGCACGGATTTTTGAAAAGCTGGATATGAACATTCTTATTCCCGTCGTCGAGCGCATGAGCGAACGACGCATGGCGCCGGTCATGGCGGCGATGCAATCCGACGCGGCCAAGAAATTGACGACGACCCTGGCAACCCGAAAAAAGTTGCCAAAAACAGGAGGTTGATGGAATTAGTTGCGGTGTTCCGAGTGTATTGTCGGATTTTGCCGCAATGTCTAAGATGCGTGAGAGTTGACGTTGACAGTGAACGCCAAACTTCCATGGGGGCATGAGAACCAAGATCGGGAACGCAGCTTCGAGCCGCGGTGCCCGGAAAACATAATCAGGTCTGAAGGAGTGTAAGTATGGCCGTCGACAAAAATTTGAAAATTCTCATTGTCGATGACTACAAGACAATGTTGCGTATCGTACGAAATCTGCTCAAGCAGCTCGGATTCAACAATGTTGAAGAGGCGACTGACGGCAGTATGGCGCTGCAAATGTGCCGCACGCAAGATTTTGGCTTGGTCATCTCTGACTGGAACATGGAACCGATGACCGGTTTGCAATTTCTCAAGGAATTGCGCGCCGACGAGCGGTTGAAGGCGACGCCGTTCATCATGGTCACGGCGGAGAGCAAGACCGAGAACGTAATCGCCGCCAAACAAGCGGGTGTGAACAACTACATCGTCAAACCCTTCAACGCCGAAACGCTCAAGAAAAAAATGACGGCGGTGATTGGCGAATTCTAACCGGAATGGCGCCATGGCGAAATCAAAGCGGAAGTCCAATTCATCCTCCAAAACCAACGGTAGCCGTGTGGCGTTGTCGGAGGCGCAGTCCGCCGCCGAAGACCTGATCAGCGCCGTCCGGCGAAGCCGGAAGGGCGTCGGCGATCGGGTCCAGTCGGAGATCAACCGGCTGGTGGCCGTGGTCGCCAGAACCCGGTCGGAGATTGTCGACCTGAAGCCTGAGGAGATTCCCGGCTGGCGCGTCGAGGAGGCGCAGTACGAGCTTGACGCCGTTATCAAGCACACCGAAGACGCAGCCGAAAGCTTCATGGCCGCTGCCGAGGAACTGGAGCAGCTGGCCGATGACTTGCCGAAGAAAAAAGCCGCCCAGATCAGGGATGTGACCACCCGGATTTTTGAAGCGTCGACGTTTCAGGACATTTCGGGTCAACGTCTGGTCAATGCCAAGCGGGCATTGGGTGAGATCGACGGCTGCGTCGTTGGCGTTTTGACGGCGCTTGGACACAGCGTCGAAGCGGACAGGGAGGAAGAGCCTGAAATACGCTCGGACGCGGACCTGTTGCACGGACCGCAGCACGCGGAAGATGTTCCCAGCCAAGAGGACATCGACGCATTGTTGGCGAGTTTTGACTGATAGCTAATATGGAAAACGAAAGTCTTCCCAAGGCCAAGGGCGGCGCGAACGACCCTTCGATTGTGCTGTTTCTGGGGCTGTACCTGCTGCTTCTGGCATTTTTCATCATGCTCAACAGCATCTCGAAAATTGATGAGGAACGATCTTCGCAAGCCGTGGACAGTGTCGGTGAGGCGTTCAGCGAACTGATACCCTCGCGGTTTCGCAGTGAAAACGATCTCATTGCCCAAGGGGCTGTGGTCGCCACCGACAGCTTCAAAGGCGAATTGACGGCCGCGATGGCCAGTATCCTGGCGGTTGCCGAAGTCGAATCCCTCGGCGGCAATCAATTGAGGGTCGAAACGGACGTGGACAGTCTGTTCGACGAGAGCGCCGAGGTGTTCAATGAAAACGCCGCGATATTCATGGACCGGATCGGCCGCGTATTCCGCCGGACGGAAGACGGACAGCGCCGCGAGTTGGAAATCATTATCGGCGTGGGCGAAGAATTGCCGGAAACCATTGATGCCGCAAACAATCAAGCGCTTCGACAGGTGACGCTTTTCACGCGCGAACTTATCGATCGCAGGGTACCCGAAAAACTGATGAGCATCGGTCTAAGTCCGGGAAACGAGGGTGGAATTCTCATGTTCTTCAATTCCCGCGCAACGGAGGGCGCCGAGAATTCCAACGAGGACGAAGAACAATGACGTCCGACGATTTCACGCCGGCCGCGAAGCCGACCAGCAACGCCTGGATGATTACCTTCGCCGACTTGACGGCGTTGTTGCTGACCTTTTTCGTCCTGCTGTTTTCCATGTCGAGTATTGAAATTGCCGAGTGGGAAGAAATTGTGGCCTCGCTTTCGGAACGGCTCGGTCTGAATATCGAAAGTACCGAGGACGACCAAACGGCGCCCCTGGCCATCAAGGAGACCTTCGTACCGAAGGCGGTTGACCTCGACTATTTCCAAACGGTTCTGGAAAGCAAGTTCGCCGGTCATCCGATTCTGGTCCGCGCCGAATTAAAGCGCCTGACCGACAGGATGGTGATTTCCGTTCCCAGCGACGTCCTCTTCAAGCCTTCCAGCGCCGATTTGACCGAGACGGCGTTCGAAGCCATCGGTATCCTCGGCGACGCGTTGCTGGTGGTCGGTAACCGCATTGACGTCGCCGGCCACACCGACCCGCGGCCAATCAACACACCGGCCTATCCTTCGAATTGGGAGTTGTCCCTGGCGCGCGCGGTGACGGTGGCGTCGGGTTTGCGGCAGGCCGGTTACAGCGCCGATGTCGCTGCTATCGGGTACGGCGATTCGCGCTTCGAGGATTTGCCGGGCGATCTGTCCGATGAAGATCGGCTTAACATGGCGCGGCGGGTCGATATAATCATTCGTGAGGGGTCGGGAGGCGCATATGCACCTTAGTTCCGGAACTCGCACGAGATGGTGGATATTCTGCCTTGGGCTTGCCATGGGGATTGTCCACGCGGCACCCGTGCTCGCGGATCAAGTTAAGGTTCGAGCTTGGGAGCACTTGAATTACGGCCGTATCGTATTCGACTGGCCGGCCTCGGTGGGCTACCAGACAAGTGGGGCCGGCGAACAACTGACGATCAGCTTTCAACGGCCGATAACCGCCGATTACAGCGCCGTGCCGCGCAGGCTGCCGAGCTACATTGCCGGCATGTCCGATGCCGGCGGTTCGGCGACGCTGATCACGCTGAAGCCCGGTGTCCAACTCAGGAAAACTACGATTCGCGGTAATTCGATTGTCGTCGATTTGACAGCGACATCCGCGGCAGCCCCACAGCCCACTGCAAGCGCCGGTTCTACAAAGGCGATCAATGTTCGCGTGGGCCGGCACGAAAACCACACCCGCGTCGTCTTCGATTGGACGCAAAACGTCACCTACCAGGTCAAGCGGGACGGTGATCAGGCCGTTGTTACTTTCAACAAGCCGGATGCCATCGCCATATCCCGCCTGACCAGGGCCATTCCACCGCGGATGACATCGGCCAGCTTTACCCAGACCGCGGGTGGATCGCGCGTCGTACTGGGTCTCGGCGCGGATACACGGATCCGTCATTTTAGAAGCGGCACCAAAGTGGTGATCGATATCCTTGGTGGCTCGGCCACGGCGGCGGCCGCTCCGACGGCGACGGCGAACACCGCGCCTGCCAAAACAACCGCCCCGCCGAAGCCCGTTGATAAGAGCAAGCCAAAAAGCCTGTTGCCGCCGGCCGCGAAAGCCGCCAAGCCCGCTGATCAAAAGCCGAAGAAAGTCGAAGAAAAAACCGCGAAGAAAAAGCCGGCCGAAGAACCCACCTCCAAGGGCCCCGGCACCAAGATCGTTTTTGCGCCGCTCGAAGGCGGCGGGGCCCGGCTGTCGTTCGCCTGGGATTCGACGGTTGCGGCCGCCGTATTCTCCCGTGCCGGACACGTCTGGGCGGTGTTCGACCGGGGCGGCAAGATCAATATGTCGCCAATCCCCAAGTCGCTGTCGGAAATCGTCTTTCTCGCCGAACGCATCAATGTGCGGAACCGGCTGGCGCTGCGCTTCAGGGTCGACCCCGAGCTCAAACCGGTTGCCCGCCGCCAGGGAAACCGCTGGGCGATCGAGTTCCGTTCGTCTTCGACGACGCCGCCGAAACCCGTTCAAATCGAACGCACGAGCACAAAGGACAAGGTCGACGCCATTTTGCTGGCGGGGGCGAACGCCAATAAAATAATCAAGATCGTCGATCCGGAAGTGGGAGACACCATTCACGTCGCACCGATTCTGACGCCGGGCGTGGGCATCGGAAAGGCCAGAGAGTTTGTGCAGTTCACACTCCTGAGTTCGGCACAGGGCGTGGCAGTGGTTCCGAAGGCCGACGGCCTCAGCTTGCGGACCAGGAAAAACGGTTTGGAAGTCGCCTTGTCCGGCGGGCTTTCGGTTTCCCAAGTCGGCAAACAGGCCAAAAGCATTCTGAATAAAAGTAAGGACTCTGCGTCTAGCGGGGAGGACGAAAACGACGACCTGGGGCCGCCCGCGCGTATTTTCAACTATGCGGGTTGGGCCGGGAACGCGAAAATTCCGTTTGAAGACCGCAAGCAGAAACTCCAAACCGCGTTGGGCAAGGTTACCAAAGGACGGCGCAACCGGGCACGTTGGCCGCTCGCAAGGTTCTTTTTCGCAAATCATTACGCCGCGGATGCCAGCGGTGTCCTGACATCTATTCTGAGCAACGATCCCGCCATCATCGAGGATCCGAACTTCAGAGCACTCAGGGGCGCCACCAATTTATGGTTGGGCCGGGTCGCGGATGCCGAGGCTGACCTACTTGTTCCGGGACTGGACGGCGATCCGGAGATGGCGGTCTGGCGGGGGGCGATGTTTGCCCTTAAGCATGAATGGAAGCGGTCGTACGACGAGTTTGTTTCAGCCGGCGGCGTACCGCAAAAATACTCCCAGCGCTCCAGAGTATGGCTTGAGATGCGGGCGACCGAAGCAGCCCTCAAGGCCAACGATCTCGAGATGGCCAACAAGTACCTCATCGCCCTCAATAAGGAAGAAAACCTCCGTCCCCTGCAATCTACCGAAATTCAATTGCTTCGGGGTTACGGTTTCGAAGCTGTCGGCGATTTGGACGCGGCCGTTGAAAACTATCTCGAAGTCATGGATGCCGGCATTCGTCCGACCGAGGCCCGCGCCAAGTTTGCCCGGATCAACGCCGGTTTGAAAAACCGGGAGCTGACCCTGCAGGACGCCACCGAGGAATTGGAGCAGTTGCGCTTTTCCTGGCGTGGCGACAGTTTCGAGTTCGAGCTTCTGCGCCGCCTCGGCGACCTCTACCTGGATAACGGTGAATACCGCAACGCCCTTTCGGTGTACCGGCTGGCAGTGACTTACTTCCCGAAATTGCCGGACGGCAAGGTCGTTGCACAGGAAATGAACGATATCTTCAAGCGCTTGTTCCTGGACGGCGAGGCCGACGCCTTGTCGGCAATCAGTGCGCTCGCTCTGTACTACGATTTCAGGGAGCTGACGCCCGTCGGCAAACCCGGTGATGAGATGATCCGTCAATTGGCTTCACGCCTGGTGTCCGTCGATCTGCTGACCCAGGCCGCCCAGCTGTTGGAACACCAGGTGAAATTCAGGTTGAAATCGGTTGAGAAAGCGCGCGTGGGCCTGCGCCTGGCGGTGATTTACATGCTCAACCGGCAATTTGAAAAGGCCTTGAGCACGCTGAAAATTACGCGCTGGCGCAACCTGCCGGGCGACCTCCTGACGGAACGCCGCCAGGTCGAAGCGCGCATCCTCGCCAACCTGGATAAGCCCGAGGATGCGCTGCTGGCCATGGTCGGCGACGAAAGCCAGGAGGCCAAACTAATCAGGGTCGATCTCTACTGGCAGATGCGCCGTTGGCAGGATACCGTTTCCATGCTCGGCGATCTTCTCGGCGATGCCTGGGAAGGGCCGCGGGCGTTGCTGCGTGAGGAACGGGCCTACGTTCTCCGGACCGCGGTCGCCATGGCTCTGGACGGCAACGAGGAGGGGCTTGACGTCCTGCGTGAACGCTACGTCGAGAAGATGCGGGATACGGCGGACTTCGAGGGCTTTGATCTGATTACGCAGAAGATCGATCCGAGAACAACCGAATTCCGCAAGGTTTCCGGCGCGATCGCCCAAATCGACACGCTCGAAAGCTTCATGACGCGCTATCGCGAGAAGCTGTACGGCGATGAAGTGGGCGCGGTGAACTAGAGCGAAGCGTTAGCCGAAACTTTGCACCAAGCTCCGCGTGATCAGGTGCCAACCGTCAACCAGGACGAAGAAAATCAACTTGAAGGGCAGGGATATCATGATCGGTGGCAGCATCATCATGCCCATCGACATGAGCACTGACGCGATCACCATATCGATGACGATGAACGGCACGAACACGAGAAAACCGATTTCGAAAGCCCGTTTGAGTTCACTGATCATGAAGGCCGGCACCAGGGCGCGGTAGGGCAGTTCGGCCACATCTTCCGGCATATCCGTTCTCGACAGATCGAGAAACAGCAACAAGTCTTTCTCGCGGACGTTTTTGCGCATGAATGCGTGAAAGGGTGCGGCCGCCCTCACCATCGCGTCCTGTTCGGTGATCTCCTCGTTGATCAGGGGTGAGATGCCCTCATCGTACGCCTGTTCGAAGGTCGGCCCCATGATGAAAGCCGTCAGAAACAACGCCAATCCGATGATCACGCTGTTGGGCGGCGTTTGCTGCACACCGATAGCGCTGCGCATCAGAGACAGCACGATGACGATCCGGGTGAACGACGTGACGACGACGAGCAACGACGGCGCCAGCGTGATGACCGTAACGAGGGCGACCAGTTGGAATATGCGGCCCGTCAGCACACCCGAACCTTCGGCGCCGAGATCCAGGTTGAAAGACTGTGCCAGGGCCGGTTCGGCCGTAAAGCTCAAGCCGGCGGTGACAAGAACGCCGCCGCCCAGCAGGATCAGGCGCTGGCGGGCAGTCATGTTCGCCCTCCATTGGCGGTAGATTTTGTGGACGGATTTGCTGGCGGCGGTGAAATGTTTCGCTCGATGACGCTTTCCGAGGTGGCGCCGAGCAACAGAAGATGCTCGACATTGTCGCGGCGGACCAAGACCATTCTCCTTTTGGCGTCGAGAGCAGCCACTTCGACGATGGAGAGGCGTTTTTCCCGGCTTTGCGTGATCCGCATGGCGCCGGGAATAAGATTGAAGCGGCGTCCCGCCCAGGCCAGCAAACCGATGACCCCGAGAACGAATATGAGGCCAAACAAAAAGCGGCCGTAAAGATCCAGATCCGCCATTGTCACCCGTTGTCCGGCGTCTCGGGGTCAGGATCGCCCAGTTCCGCCAACAGTTCATTGAGCGAGGTGTTCTTGCCGTCGATCTTGGTCGCCAAATCGTCCAGCGCGCCAATGATGGAAAGAATGCGCCCTTCATACTCCCGGCCGGTTTCGCGCGGAAGTTCGGCAATGGCCCGGCACACCAAGTCGGTTTGCTCGGGCAAGCCGGCAACATCGACAGACTGGCCCGCCGTCATACGCTGCCGCGCCGCCGCGATCGTTTCCGCTAGGGATACAAGTTCGGTGTCGATATCGATCGATTGCGTCATGGCACATCCCGACGCGGCGTCATGGCGGCATTGGCCCGGTATACGTAGGAGAGGATCTCGCTCACCGTCGCCAATACCTCAAGCGGCACGACGCTGTCGACATCGAGAACCGACAACACTTCCGCCAGGTCTGAATCCTCGCGGACCTTGACGTCGTTCGCCAGTGCGATGGATATGATCTGTTCCGCCACCTTACCCCGGCCGGTCGCCGTAATGCGTGATGGGGCGTCCGTCGCCGGATCGTCCTTCAGGGCGATCGCGACTTGACGCTTCTGCTTGTCGGCGGTGTCTTCGGGCTCGCTCATCGAATTCCGTTTCGGCCTGACGGCTTGGGCGAATAATAACGCGCTAACGAGTGTGCTCAGCCGTACTTAATAAATGGTTTAAAGGGCGACCGGCAATTACGTTTCGGCAGGAAAAAAGACGTCCTGCCGGCGGACGGTTCGAGGTTTTGCTTTACCGTGCATGCCGGTTACATTAGAACTTTCTAAAGCAAAGGGATTTGCCGATTGTAATAATCCGAATAGTTCATTATTACACGGTCAGCGGTCCCGCTGATCGATGGCGCCCCAATACCCACGAGCGCAAATTTCTATATTTTACAACCGCTTGCGGTTGATCCCTTTAGACCGGGGGCGGTTGGAATATCCGGTATGCAGATCTATCTGCCCATTGCGGAAACTTCGATAAACGTATTTGTCCTGTTGGGCATGGGCGGCGGCGTGGGCTTTTTGTCCGGACTGTTCGGCGTCGGCGGCGGTTTTCTCATGACACCGTTGCTGATTTTCGTCGGCATACCGCCCACCGTCGCGGTGGCGACGGAAGCCAACCAGATCGTGGCGTCGTCGGTTTCCGGCGTCCTGGCGCACTGGCGGCGCGGCAACGTCGATTTCAAGATGGGTCTGATGCTGTTGATCGGCGGCGTCATCGGTTCATCGTTCGGGGTTTGGCTCTTTTCCATTCTGCGGACGATGGGCCAGATCGATCTCGTCATCAAACTCTCCTACGTCCTGTTTCTCGGCACCATCGGCGGATTGATGTTCATCGAAGGCAGCCGCGCCATGATGCGCCGACGCCGCCAGGCGCCGCCGAAGCGGCGCACGCACACCTGGATGCACGGCCTGCCCTTCAAGATGCGGTTTCGCCGCTCGCGTCTCTACATCAGCGGCATCCTGCCTGTCGGTATCGGCATCTTCGTCGGCATTCTGGCAGCGATCATGGGTGTCGGGGGCGGCTTCGTCATGGTGCCGGCAATGATCTACCTGCTGGGCATGCCGACCTCCGTTGTCGTCGGCACGTCGCTGTTTCAGATCATCTTCGTCACGGCCAACGCTACCTTCCTGCAGGCCACCATGAACCAGACGGTTGACGTCGTACTGGCGCTCATCCTGCTGGTTGGCGGGGTGATCGGGGCCCAGTTGGGCGCCCGCGCCGGGGGTAAATTGAGGGGCGAACATCTGCGAATTCTGCTGGCCGCCATGGTCCTCGGCGTCTGCGTGAAAATGGGTATCGATCTGGTCGCCACTCCAGCGGATCTCTTTTCCCTGGCCGGTTCCGGAGGGCACGGATGAGGACCCTCAGGACCATTTGCGCCAGCGCAATATTGCAGTTTGGCGTGATGACATCCCTCGCGGCGGCTCCCGTGGTGACGGATTTGTCCGAACATGTGGTTGGCATCACGGCCAATTTTGCCGGGTCGGATATTTTGCTGTTCGGCGCGACACAGGGAGAGAGCGACGTCATCGTCATTGTCCGGGGGCCCAGGGTTTTCCAAACGGTGCGTCGCAAGGAGCGTCGTGCCGGCATATGGATTAACGGCGATTCAGTTACGTTCGAGCGGATTCCGTCGTTCTATGCGGTCGCGGCAACGCGGCCCCCCGAAGAATTGTTGTCGGACGAGGCGATGGAAAGTTACGGCATCGGCACGGAGCATCTCATTTTGCCCCTAGCCAGCGAAACGCCGCAGGGGATCGATTCGGGCGAATTCACGGCAGCTCTAATTCGCAACATGAGAAACCGCGATCTCTATAGCGATATCGCGACGCCGGTGAAAATTCTCGGCAATTCGCTGTTCCGGGTCGGCTTGCATTTTCCCACCAACGTCCCGGTCGGCAGTTTTGATGTCCGGGTTCTCCTGGTGAGGGACGGCGAAGTGGTCAGTACCGGCACCACACATTTGGAAGTCGGCAAAACGGGCGTGGAAGCGGGTATATACGATTTGGCCCATCGCTACCCGCCGGCATATGGTGTAATTTCCATCATAATTGCGATCGGCGCGGGGTGGTTGGCGAGCGTCGCTTTCCGAAAGGCGTGAGTCCATGAGCGACCAAAACGAGGGTGCTGAGAAGGTAGGCGGAAGCGACCGCATCATCCTCGTCGTCGTGGACGAAAGCGAGGAGCTGAGCCAGGCGTTGTTTTACGCCTGCCGCACCGCGATCCGTACCGGCGGCCGGGTGGCGCTGTTGGTGGTGCTCGAACCGGCGGAATTTCAGCACTGGTTGAACGTCGGCGAAATAATGCGCGAGGAACGCCGCGAGGAAGCCGAAGATCTGCTGCAGACCATCTCGGCGGTTGTCCAACAGCGCACCGGTTCAATGCCCGTGATCTACATTCGCGAAGGCGATATCCAGGAGGAATTGATCAGCCTGATCAATGAGGACCAGTCGATCTGCAATCTGGTGCTGGGGGCGGCGACCGGGGACTACGGACCCGGTCCCCTGGTAAGCGCCCTGGTCAACAAGGTTTCCGGGGTCCTTCGCATACCTGTGACGGTGGTTCCGGGGTCCCTTTCACAGGCCGATATTGCCGCGATTACCTGATCGCGGGACGAAAATTTCCGCTCGGAGATTGATTCACTGATTGTTAAGGTGCGGGAGTCAGTATGTAGGCGTCGCAAAGCCCTATTTTGGCCGCGGCGGACAATGTACGAAAACGCGGAACTTGGCCCATGGATCTTAATAAAATCCCGGTTTTTGCAGCGATCACCAAGCGGATGCATTGGTTGAATCAGCGCCAGAGGGTGTTGGCCGACAATATCGCCAACGCCAACACACCGGGATTTCGTCCGAGCGACCTCGAGGAGCCTAGCTTCAATGAGGAATTGCGCCGGACAACGAAGATGAGGATGAAGGTGACGAGCCCGCAGCACATCTTCGAAAATCCGGGCTCCCAATCGACGGATTTCACCACTCGGAAGCAGAAGAATACCTATGAAATGAGCCCCGATGGCAACGCCGTCGTGCTGGAAGAACAATTGATGAAAGTCACCGAAACGCGCATGGACTATGATGTCATGACGAATTTATACCGCAAACACATGGGCATGCTGCGCACTGCTCTGGGCCGGGGCAAGTAAGGCCCCGCGCTTTGGCGGACCAGGTAGAGCGATAGCCGGGAAAAAATGCAATGGAACTTCTGAAGTCTATGCTTATATCGGCAGCCGGCATGAAGACGCAGGGCCAGCGCATGCAGGTCATCTCCGAAAACATCGCCAATGCCGAATCGTTGCCGAACAAACCCGGTGAAGAACCCTACCGGCGCAAGCTCATATCCTTCAGCAACCGGCTCAATCGTGAATTGGATGTCCGGCTGGTTGAGGTGTCCAAGATCAGCAAAGAAAAAGGCGAGTTCAAGAAGCGCCTTGACCCCAATCACCCAGCCGCCGATGAAGACGGCTACGTAAAAATGCCGAATGTGAATTCGCTGGTTGAAATGATGGACATGCGGCAAGCCCAGCGCTCCTACGAAGCGAACCTCAATATGGTCGAAACCGCCAAGAAGATGTTGACCCGGACGATCGACCTACTGCGCAATTGACGCAACAAACCGAGATAACCCGTAAATCGGGAGGAAAAGCCGATGATTGATAAAACTGCCATGATCCCCGGTGTCGGCGCCGTCGGAGGCGCCGCAGGCGCCAAGACCAATGCCAAAACGGCTGGTACGGGCTTCGCTGAATTGGTCAAGCAGGCGTCTGAAACGGCCTTTAAGCAAAGCCAGAGCGCTGAAACGCTCAGCATCAAATCGGTCACCAAGGAAGCTGAAATCGTCGATGTCGTAACGGCGGTGGCAAGCGCGCAGATGACCCTCGAGACGGTTATGGCGGTGCGCGACAAGGTGATTGCCGCCTACCAAGACATTATCAAGATGCCGATTTAGGGCATTGTGGACAGTCAACACTAGCAATCTGACTTTGGGATCCGGATCATGAACGGCGCTGAGGTCATGGATGTGGCGACGGACGCCATCTACACGCTGTTGGCGGTGGCGGGTCCCATTATGTTGTCCGGTCTGGTCATCGGACTTGTCATCGCTATTTTCCAGGCTTTGACGCAAATTCAGGAAATGACCCTGACCTTTGTGCCAAAGATTCTTACGATCTTTTTCGCGCTTCTGATATTCATGCCCATGATGAGTGCGAACCTGACGGGCTTGATGGAACGCATCGTCGATCGCATAGGCAATATCTCCTAAGTTCGATGCTGGCCGATATCCTCCCGGCGGAAATTTTTGCGGTATTTCTGGTATTCGTTCGCCTTGGCGCAGTCCTCATGATTGTCCCGGGATTTGGTGAAATCTACATACCCTCCAACGTTAAGCTGGTCATTGCTTTTGGCATTACCCTGGCGATGGCGCCGGCCCTCGTTCATCTTTTACCCGCTCTGCCGGAAAACCCGCTGGAACTCTTTCTCCTGATCGCTGGGGAAATCGTGATCGGTCTGCTATTGGGGGCTGTCGGTCGTTTTACGGTTACCGCACTGCATGTATCGGGGACGATCATCGCCTTTCAATCCAGTCTCGCCTTCGCTTTGATGATGGACCCCTCGCAAGGCATTCAGGGCGCCTTGATCGCCAGTCTGTTTTCCTTGATCGGCATCGTTTTGATATTCGCCACCGATCTCCATCTTCTGATGTTGCGGGCGATTTACGGCTCGTACGAATTGTTTCCTCCGGGACGCGTACCATTGACGGGCGATATGGCGGCAATGGCCTCCAACCTCATCGCAAATTCGTTCAAACTCGGCGTCCAAATGGCGGCGCCCTTCATTGTTTATGGTATTGTGCTGTACACGGGCGTTGGGTTGCTGGCGCGTCTTATGCCCATGCTGCCGTTTTTCTTCGTGCTTATGCCGTTGCAGATCTATGCTTCGTTCCTGGTGCTTTCGATAACGATCTCGGCGATCATGCTATGGTTCCTTACCTATTATGAGGAACGCATCACCGAACTGTTGATCGTGAGGTAAGATGTCCGACGACCAAGATCCGTCACAAAAAACAGAGGACCCCACCTCAAAACGGATGGCCGACAGCCTCAAGAAAGGCCAGGTCGTCACGTCGCAGGAAGTCTCCAGCTGGTTCATGATCGCCGTAGGTACGGCGGTGGTGGCGATATTTGCCCCCGGCATGATGACCGGCGTGCGGCAGACCGTTACCAAATTCCTGGCCCAGCCCCACAACATTCCCATGGATGCCGCCAACCTCTGGCAGACCATGATCGCCATGGGCAGCGATATTTTCTCGATCTTGCTTGTTCCGGTGATCCTGTTCTTGACGGCGGCCATTGCCTCCAACCTTGTTCAGCATCCGTTGGTCTTTTCCACTCAAAAATTGATTCCCAAACCCGGCAAATTGAGCCCGATAGAAGGTGCGAAGAACAAATTCTCGCTCAAACAAATTGTCGAGTTCGCTAAAGGTCTGATCAAAGTGAGCCTTGTTGGCGCCGTGGCTGGCGCGCTGATCTGGCCGCGCCGGGATACCTTACCGCAGCTGATGACGATCGACCTTAAAGGCGTGTTGCTGCAAATCCAGGACCATATCGTGACGATGCTCATCGCGGTCGTCGCGGTCATGGCCGTCGTTGCGTTCATCGATTATCTCTACCAAAAATACGAGCATATCAAGAAGCTCAAGATGACGAAGCAGGAGGTCAAGGACGAGGCCAAGGATTCGGACGGCGATCCCAAGATCAAGGCGCGGCTTAGGCAGATCCGCATGGAGCGTCAGCGTCAACGCATGATGGCCGCGGTGCCGGAAGCCACGGTCGTGGTCACCAACCCGACACACTTTGCCGTGGCCATGAAATACGAGGGTGATGAAATGGACGCGCCGATCGTGGTGGCGAAGGGCGCGGACGAAACCGCTCTTCGCATCCGCGAACTGGCCGAGCAGCACGACGTGCCGATCGTCGAAAATCCGCCCCTGGCCCGGGCCCTTTTCGCCAGCGCCGAACTGGAACAGGAAATCCCGATCGAACACTATCAGGCGGTCGCCGAAGTCATCGGCTACGTTATGGGCCTCAAGAATGCGGGCAACCCGGCGCAGAGGGCGACGGCCTAAAGGGCGGACGCCCGGCGGGTGGAGGTGCCTGTGGACTTGAGCGTCGATCCGTCCCAGCGAAACAAGCGGGAAACCCCATCGGCAAGACCGACAGCGCGGCTCATCGTCGCCGGCATGCTAGCCACCGTAGCCTTCGGTTTGTTTGCCATCACCCTGACGTGGAACGAAATCGGCCCCTGGGGCGGCGCCTTGTCGGCGGCCCTGGCGGTCGCGGCGCTCAGCCTGGCGGGGGTGCTTCTCTGGGGCGAAATCGATCCGGCCACCAAAGCACAGGGCAACGCCGATCAATCAGCCAGCCACCAGGGTTTGGCACAGCCGAGGATCGGCGCCGGAACGCGAGAACCCGGCGCGGGCGGAATGACCGCTGACGGCGGCTCCCCCGGTGCAATACCCCGCGATTTTGTGGACGGCAGTCCGATGGGATTGGTGCAACTCGATCCCAGCGGGCGGTTTGTCTTCGTCAATCAGGTGCTGGCCGACTGGCTCGGCCGCGATCCGCGGGAACTCGTCGACAACCGGCAAAAACTGGCGAGCTTCATGGCTCAGCCCTATGCCGAGGGGGCGGTCGAACTCTCCGGCGACGTCGAGTTGTTCGGCCTCAACGGCGATGCTTTTCCGGCCCATCTCAGCCGGCGCGACGTGCCGGATGCCGAAGGCGGCGGTGTCCGCCTGGCGGTGCGTGAACTGGCCGGCGAACGTGAGTTGGAGGAAACGCTGCGGCGGGCGGAAGAGGGCTTCCGGCGTTTTTTCGATTACGCGCCGGTCGGTATCGTCATGGTCGACCGCAGCGGCGTGGCCGTTGAAACGAACTCCGCGTTTCAGGCTATGACGGGTCTGGAGGACGAGGAAACAGCGGCCGACTTTATCAAACTGGTCAGCGAAGGCGACCGCAACAGCGTCGAAATCAGGCTCGAAGCTGCACGCCGAGGCGACCACGCCGACGCGCCGCTGGAGGTACGCTTGGCCGGGACGGAACAACGCATCGTCCAGCTCTACGCCCGACGCGCCGGCGGCGGCGCGGGGGAGGGCGGCAACGCACCCTCGGACCTCATCGTCTACATTGTCGACACGACGGAACTGAAAAGCTTGGAAACCCAGGTGGCGCAGAGCCAGAAGATGCAGGCCGTCGGCCAGCTCGCGGGCGGCATTGCGCACGATTTCAACAACCTGCTGACCGCCATGATCGGCTACAGCGATCTCCTGCTGCAGCGCTATTCGCCGGGCGACCAGTCCTTCGCCGACATCATGCAGATCAAGCAAAACGCCAACCGGGCGGCCAATCTGGTGCGCCAACTGCTGGCCTTTTCACGCCGCCAGACCCTGCAGCCCAAGGTGCTGAACCTCACAGACGTGCTGGCCGAGCTTTCGAACCTCTTACGCCGCCTGATCGGCGAGAACATCGAACTCGATATCGTGCACGGCCGTGACGTCGGCCTGATCCGGGTCGACCAGGGCCAACTCGAGCAGGTCGTCATCAACCTCGCCGTCAACGCCCGCGACGCCATGCGCGACGGCGGCGCACTTACCATCCGCTCCGGCAATATCGCCTTCAGCACGCCGACGCCGACCGCCCACGAGACCATCCCGCCCGGCGATTACGTCATGATCGAGGTGGCCGACACCGGCACAGGCATTTCCGCAGACGACATGGTCAAGATTTTCGAGCCCTTCTTCACCACCAAGGAGGTGGGCGCCGGCACCGGCCTGGGTCTCAGCACCGTCTACGGCATCATCAAGCAGACCGGCGGTTTCGTGATGGCCGAAAGCACGCCGGGCGAGGGCGCCGTGTTCCGCATCTATCTCCCGGAATATTCGGCCGAAGCCGCGGCGGCGGAAATTGCGGCCGAGGAGGAGGCCTCATCGGCGCTGCCCATCGACCTCACGGGCAAGGAAACCATCCTGTTGGTCGAGGACGAAGACCCCGTTCGTTTGTTTGCCGCGCGGGCGCTGGAGAACAAGGGCTACACCGTGCTGCCCGCCGACTGCGCCGAGGAAGCCATGGAACTGGTGGAGGAATTCGACGGCAAGATCGACCTCGCCATCACCGACGTCGTGATGCCCCAGATGGACGGCCCCACTTTCATCTCCTGGATGGTCGAGCGCGCCCCCGACATAAAGGTGATCTACATCTCAGGCTACGCCGAGGACGCCTTCCGCAACACCATCGCCGGCAACCGCCCCTACGACTTCCTGCCCAAACCCTTCAGCCTCAAGGAACTCGCCGTGAAGGTAAAGACGGTGATGGACGCCTGAAGATTCGGCCATTTTTTCGACAACAGTGGTCGGTTCCTGGAACCGTGCCTATCCGGTTAACGCAGACACCCACTTCATGTAGGGTGCTTCCA
>CAZGTM010000056.1:0-23969 GCA_964528595.1 uncultured Rhodospirillaceae bacterium | reverse complement strand
AGGTGTTCGAGATCGACAGCGTGCCGTTGACCGTCACGCCGGCCGAGGTCGGGACAACCGATTTGGGTGGTTTGTCCATCGTCTGGGCGGATGACGGCCACGTCAGCCACTACCACCCCGGCTGGTTGCGGGAGAACCGGTATTTTGACGGCCCGGCGGCTTCCGCCAAACGGCGGCAAACGACCTGGGGTGGAAATTTCGAAATGCCCTCCCACGACGCCGAAGCCGTCCTGACCGACGACCAAGCGCTGTACGCCTGGCTCTGCGACCTTCATGAGTACGGCACCGCCTTCCTCCGGAACTTGTCGCTGGAGGAGGGCATGGTCGGCAGGGTGGCGGAGCGCATTTCCTTCATGCGGCAGACTAACTTCGGCGTCATCTTCGATGTTCAGTCGCTGCCGGAGACCAACACCAACGCCAACACATCGCTGGAACTGCCGCCGCACACCGACCTGCCGACCCGGGAGCAGGAACCCGGTCTGCAGTTTCTGCACTGCATGACCAACGACGCCGAGGGCGGCGCTTCCGTGCTGGTCGACGGCTTCCGCCTGGGTGAAGTCATTCGGGACCGCTCGCCCGAGATGTTTGCGGCCCTGACGCAATTGAAGATCGAATGGCGCAACACGGACCGCGATACCGACTATCGCTGTGCAGCACCCGTAATCGGTCTGGATGACGACGGGGATTTCTGGGAGGTGCGCTTCGGTAATTTCCTCAAAGGCCCACTCCGCGTGCCCGCCGACCAGATGGAAGGGTTATATCGCGCCTACCGCGCCTTCATGCAGGAGAGCAAAAAGCCTGAGCACCGGGTGACGTTTTCGCTGCAGCCCGGCGACCTGATGGCCTTCGACAACCGGCGCGTCCTGCACGGCCGGACGGAGTTTTTCCCGCAAACCGGCGCGCGCCGCCTGCAGGGCTGCTACCTCGACCGCGACGAACTGCTCTCCAGGCTGAGGGTGCTCGAAAGGCCAAGGGCATAGAAAAAGGGACGCACCCCGAGGCGCGTCCCCTTCTCGATGGTCCGTAGGTCGGCTTAGGCCGCGGCCATCGCGTCCTGCAGCCGTTCGTCCAGCTTGTCGAGGAACTGGGTCGTGGTGAGCCACGACTGGTCGCTACCCACCAGCAAGGCCAGGTCCTTGGTCATGAAACCCGCTTCGACGGTGCTGACGCAGACTTTTTCCAGAGTTTCGGCGAAAGTGCCGAGGGCGTCGTTGCCGTCGAGCTTGGCCCGGTGCTTGAGGCCGCCGGTCCAGGCGAAGATGGAGGCGATCGGGTTGGTTGACGTCTCGTTGCCCTTCTGGTGTTCGCGGTAGTGGCGCGTCACCGTGCCGTGGGCCGCTTCGGCTTCGACCGTCTTTCCGTCCGGCGTCATCAGCGCCGAGGTCATCAGGCCGAGCGAACCGAAGCCCTGGGCCACGGTGTCGGACTGCACGTCGCCGTCGTAGTTCTTGCAGGCCCAGACGAACTTGCCCGACCACTTCAGCGCACAGGCCACCATGTCGTCGATCAGGCGGTGTTCGTAGGTGATGCCGGCCTCGGCGAACTTATCGGCGAATTCCGCGTCGAAGACCTCCTGGAAGAGATCCATGAAACGGCCGTCGTAGGCCTTCATGATGGTGTTCTTGGTCGACAGGTAAACCGGCCAATTGCGCACTAGGCCGTAGTTCATGCAGGCCCGGGCGAAACCTTTGATGGAATCGTCGAGATTGTACATGCTCATGGCGACGCCGCCGCCGGGGAAGTCGAAGACCTCGTGCTCGACAGGCTCGCCGCCGTCGGCGGGCGTGTAGGTCATGGTCAGCTTACCCGGGCCGGGCACCACCATGTCGGTGGCGCGGTACTGGTCGCCGAAGGCGTGACGGCCGATCACGATGGGATCGGTCCAGCCCGGCACCAGGCGCGGCACGTTGCTGCAGATGATGGGTTCGCGGAAGACGGTGCCGCCGAGGATGTTGCGGATCGTGCCGTTGGGCGAGCGCCACATCTTCTTCAGGCCAAACTCCTCCACCCGCGCCTCGTCCGGCGTGATGGTGGCGCATTTGACGCCGACGCCGTGTTCCTGGATGGCATGGGCCGCGTCGATGGTGATCTGGTCATCCGTCTCGTCGCGGGCCTCGATGCCCAAATCGTAATATTTCAGATCGATGTCCAAATAGGGCAGGATCAGCTTGTTCTTGATGAAATCCCAGATAATCCGGGTCATTTCATCGCCGTCGAGTTCCACGACGGGATTATCAACTTTGATTTTACTCATCAGGGTGTCCTTCTCGGGGGGAGGCCTTTTTTCGCTGCGGCGCACAATAGCATCGCGCGCCAGTGGGTCAAGCAGTACGCAAACCGTGGAAAGAGGGGGGTTGCATGGCGCTAGAATATGTCGGAAAGCGCCTTTTCCTGCGGCTCAGGGGCGGCTTCGATGGCCGGAATGACATCGTCGATGCCGCCGACGACGGTGAACAGATCGGCGGCCGACTTGCGGGCGAATCCATGATCGATAATGTGCTGGATCAGGTTGGTGAAGGGCTGCCAGTAGCCTTCGTTATCGACCAGGATCACGGGCTTGTCATGAAGGTGCAATTGCCGCCAGGTGATAATCTCGAACGTCTCGTCCATCGTGCCGAGGCCGCCCGGCAGGACGACGAAGGCGTCCGACAGGTCGAACATCTTTTGTTTTCGCGTATGCATGGAGTCGACAACGTGCAATTCGGTAAGACCATCGTGACCGACCTCGATTTCGTGGAGATGATCGGGGATGACGCCGATAACCTCGCCGCCACCGGCCATGACGGCGTTGGCGATCACCCCCATCAGGCCGACACGGCCGCCGCCAAAAACCAGTTGGACGCCGCGTTCCGCCATCATTTGGCCCAGCCGTTCGGCGGCGGCGCGGTGTTCCGGATCGCCGCCAAATTTCGATCCGCAGTAAACGCAAAGTGAGGAGAGATTAGCCATGCAACGTGCCTTGAATTTCCTGGTGGTGTGCCTGTTGGCGGTAACGATTGGGGCGCCTGGCGATGGGCTCGCCGGTGAAGCCGATGTTATAGACGTGAAGGCGGTGAAGGCCAAGCCGGGCGTTTACTCTTTCCGCGTCACCGTGCGCCACGGCGACACCGGTTGGAAGCATTACGCCAACCGGTGGGAGGTTCTCGACGCCAAGGGTAACGTTTTGGGAACCCGGGTTCTGCTCCATCCGCATGTGAACGAACAGCCCTTTGCCCGAAGCCTGGCCGGTGTAGAGGTGCCGTCGGGCATCAAGCGCGTAACGTTGCGGGCCCATGATCTAGTGCACGGGCACGGGGGCGCGGAAGTCGTGGTGGACTTGCCGCGTTAGTGAAAAAGCATAGCTGTTTGGTGAGGTGAGACCATGTTGAAAGCCATTATTTACGCTGGTGCGGCGCTGCTCGCTCTGGCCTCCGGGTCGGCCCTGGGGGCATCTCCGGAGATGGTTAAGAAAGGCCGCTACCTGGTGCGCGCCGCCGGTTGCGTCGGCTGCCACACCGACGTCAAGGGCAAGGGGCCGGAATTTGGCGGCAATCGGCCCATGAAAACGCCCTTTGGTACGTATTATTCCCCCAACATCACGCCTGATCGGGAAACCGGGATCGGCAATTGGTCGGACGCCGATTTCGTCCGCTCCATGCGCGAAGGCGTTAACCCGAACGGCGAGCATTACTATCCGGTGTTTCCGTTCCCGACCTACACCAAGATGCGCGACGAAGACATGTTGGCCATCAAGGCCTATCTTTTCAGCCTGAAACCCATCGTTCGCTCAGTTCAGGAGCATCAGGTCGGGCCGCCGTTCGGCTGGCGATTTCTGCTCGGCGCCTGGAAGGTCCTCAACTTCGAACCCGGCGTCATGAAGGATGATCCCGGTAAGTCGGCGCAAATGAACCGCGGCGCCTATCTCGTCGAGGCGGTCGCCCATTGCGGCGAATGCCATACCCCGCGCAGTGAAACGGGGGCCATCGTCAAATCCATGCACATGGCCGGCACCAACGAGGGGCCCAATGATGAATTGATCCCCAACATTACGCCGGATGACGAGACCGGCGTCGGTAAGTGGACGCTGGATGAGTTGGTCGACGTCATGAAGCACGGCCGCAAGCCCGACTGGGACGACGTCCAGGGCGGCATGGAAGAGGCCGTGGAGTACGGACTGAAATACATGACGGACGAAGACCTCATGGCCATGGCGGTATATCTGAAATCGATCCCCGCCATTCGAAACAAGATCGTAAGCAAGAAGAAAAAATAATCTCCTTCATGCTGACGTCTGGGTCCGTGCGGGCTAACGTACCCACTCAAGTAAGGGCGTCCATTTAGGCATAAGGAGACTGGCGAATTGAACCGCGCGGAACGGCGTCGCCTTGAGAAGGAGCGAAAAAAGGCCGCGAGAAAGGCGGGACCTCAGGCTTTGGCGGCCGGTAACGCTGATGCCGAAAGCTGGTACGACGAAGGCAATCTGCTGGCGAGCCAGAACAAGTATGATAAGGCGGAACAGGCTTACAAGAAGGCGCTCACGCTTAAGCCGGAATTTCCCGAAGCCCTCAGTAATCTTGCCAGTCTCCTCGATCGGCTTGGCAGATTGCCTGAGGCCGAAGCCACCTACCGCCGGGCGTTGAAGCTGCTTCCCGGCCATCCGTTGATTTTGGTGAACATGGCCGTGGTTCTTGAACAAACGGGGAGGATCGCGGAATCGATTGAGTCCCTCCAGCGCGCGGTAGCAGCTGACCCCACCCATGCAGACTGGTTTTATGATTTGGGCCGGCTTCAATGCGGCCTCGGCAACCATGAGGAAGCCTTGACCGTGCTTGGTAAGGCGATCAGCCTGGAGCCGGGTCACGCCAAAGCACAATGTGAGATCGGCAATGTTCTGCTTGCCCAGGGTAAACCTGAGGAAGCTCTGGCGGCCTTTGCGCGGACAATTGAAATCGATCCCACGTTCGCTGCGGCCCATTCGAATATGGGGTTGCTGCTCTGCGACGCGTTCAGGTTTGACGAAGCGATGGCGGCCCATGACAGGGCGCTGGCGGCTGCGCCGGACGATCCGGCGGCGTTGCGCAATGGCGGACTGGGTTACATGCTGGCGGCGGACGATCCGGTACGCGCCATAGCGCTTTACCGGAAAGCATTGCCGCAGACACCCGAAGACACGATCCTGCGCCTGATGCTGGCGAGTGCGTTGTTGGAAAACGGCGATGCGGACGGGGCGCTCGAGCAGTACGACGAGGTGCTGAAGCTGCGGCCCGATGATCCCGAAATACTTAGCTACCGTTTTGCCCCGCTCTTGATTAGGCAGCGGTTTGAGGCCGGATTCAAAGCGCACGAGTACCTGCCTCAGCTCAATGAACGGCCGCGGCCGTTTACGCACGATGTTTGGCGGGGCGAAGACCTGGACAAGAAATCGATTGTCGTTTGGCCCCAGGAAGGCATCGGCGATGTGATCCTCTACGCCTCGTGCCTGCCCGACATCGAACAAACGGCGGCGCATTGCGTCGTTGAGGTCGAGGACCGGCTTGTGCCTCTGTTCGCCCGCTCGTTCCCAAGCGCCGAAGTGGTGGCCGTATCAAATCCACCCGACGAACGAGCAAGCGACGAGGGGCATGATTATCAGACCAGCCTTAGCGCCTTGCCCCGGTACCTGAGGCCGACCCTGGAGTCATTTCCGCAGCGGGGCGGATATCTTCGCGCAGACGATGCCAAGCGGGCCGGTTGGCGAGGCAGGCTCGAGGCCGTGGGAGAGGGTCCGAAGGTGGGCATCGCCTGGCGCAGTGCTCTCGTTAACGCCGAACGCCGACGGTTCTACACCGACATCGCTGACTGGTCGCCCATCCTTTCGCTGCCCGGTTTGCACTTTGTCAATCTGCAGTATGGCGACGGTGAGGCCGACCTTCATCGGATCGATCCCGCGCTTGCCGAACGCGTTACCACGTTCGACGACCTGGATCTCATGAACGACATCGATGACTTGGCGGCCCTGATTTCGACGCTGGATCTGGTAATATCGCCTCTCATCGCTACTTCCTGGCTCGCTGGAGGTATGGGGACTCCCACCTGGGTTCTGCAACGTCCGGGGGACTGGCGCATGTTCGGCACCGATGGTTTTCCCTGGCAACCTGGCGTGCGAATGTTCGTTAAGCCGGCCGGTAAAACCTGGACCTGTGTTCTTGATGAGGTGGCAAAAAAACTCGCCGATCTGACGAGCGGGTAAGGATGCGTCTGTGAATGACGCCAATCCAATCAAATGGATTCAAATTGTCAGAGTTATGCTCTAGGGTAGCGGAACTTTTGCACGTACCTTGGATCGATCCTTGCGTCTAACCGTTATCATCAGCGTTCTCGTCGCCATCGGGGTAATTGCCGCACTCGTGTTGCGTCCCGGCGATGAAGCTCCCTCCGAGCCGTCCAGCGCCGCAAAATCTCCGTCCAGCAGTCAATCCACAGAGGGGTCGACCACCCCACCGAGCCAAGACTCTGCGCCCTCCGCCTCTGCGCCCGCGGCTTCGGCAACGACGGAAGTTGCCAAAGCGCCGGCAACGGCCGGTCCCACACCGAGGAAAACCGATCTTCGCGCGCCCAAGAAGGTGCCTGAGCTCGTAGCGCCCAGTTTTGACGTGGTGCGGGTCAATCGGCAGGGCGATGCCGTTATTGCGGGCCGCGCCGCGCCGGGCGCGAGGGTGAGCGTGCGGGCCGGGGATATGCTGGTCGGCACGGTCAAGGCCGACGAACGCGGGGAATGGGTGTTGGTGCCGCTGAAGCCCTTGGAAGCCGGTTCCCGCGAATTGTCGCTGGAGGCCGTCGGCCCGGATAAAAAACTGCTCAAATCCAAGGACGTCGTGGTTGTCGCCGTCCCCGAACGCGATAAGGAGGGCGAAAGCATTGCCGTCCTGACACCGCGGCAGGGCGGCGGCGCGAGCAAGGTCTTGCAGGCGCCGAAAGCAAAAACGACGCAAGCGCCAACGACCTCCCAATCGTCGGCGGCGCAATCTGCAGCGAAATCGACGGAAACGTCTCAATCGACTTCCGCTCAAACATCCGCGCCACAGCAAACAGCGGCGGCATCGTCCGCGTCCCAGCCGGCCGTCCAATCGCCTGCTCCGGAACCGCTTTCGCTGGACACCGTCGACTACAATGAGGAGGGCGAACTAATTCTGTCCGGCAAGGCGCCGGCCGGCTCCAGAGTCCAGCTCTACGTAGACAACCGGCCCATCGGCGGTGCCGAGGTCATGGACGGCGGCTCCTGGAAGCTCACGCCCAAAGCCAGCGTTGAACCGGGCGACCATAGACTGCGCGTCGATCAGGTCGATCTGGCGGGCAAGGTCATCCGCCGGGTCGAGCTGCCGTTCACGCGCGCCGAGCCTGAAAAGACGAAACTGGCTGTGGGTCAGGTTATCGTTCAGCCGGGTAACAGTCTTTGGCGGATCGCGCGCCGGAATTACGGCCGAGGCGTACTTTACACGGTTATCTATGAGGCGAACCGCGGGCAAATCCGCGATCCCGACCTGATCTACCCCGGTCAGATATTCACCATGCCGGACTCCGCCGCCTCGGGCGGCTGACCGGCCTGGAGGCAGCCGGGGCTTGATCCCGCCGGTCTCCGACCTCACTTATATGCCATGAGCCCGCCTTCCTCTGCCGCCGCACCCGCGCGCGACAAGCAAAATCACCTGAGAACGCTGCTTACCTTGCTGCCGTACCTGTGGCCGCCGGGTCGGAGCGATCTGCGCTTTCGCGTCGTGGTGGCGCTCGGCCTGCTGGCTTCGGCGAAAATCGTCAACGTCTACATCCCGTTTCTCTACAAGGAGGCCGTCGACGGTCTTTCCGCAGAGGTAGATGGTTTGATTCTGGTGCCCGTCGCGGTCATCGTCGGCTACGGCCTGGCGCGCGTGGTGGCCCAGGCGTTCGGCGAATTGCGCGATGCCGTGTTCGCCAAGGTGGGGCAACACGCGATCCGCAGCGTGGCGCTCAGAACGTTTCAGCACCTGCACGGCCTGGCGCTGCGCTTCCACCTGGACCGCCAGACCGGCGGCCTGTCGCGTACCATCGAACGCGGCACCAAGGGCATTCAGTTTCTGCTGACCTTCACGCTGTTCAATATCCTGCCGACGCTTTTGGAAATCCTGCTGGTCTGCGCCATCCTGCTGGTCAAGTACAACGTCTGGTTCGCTGCCGTGACGTTCCTGACGATCGGCGGGTACATCGCCTTCACACTGGTCGTTACGGAATGGCGTTTGAAATACCGCCGCGCCATGAACGACAGCGATTCGGAAGCCAACACAAAGGCGATCGATAGCCTGCTCAACTTCGAGACCGTCAAGTATTTCGGCAACGAAGAGCACGAAGCCCGGCGTTTCGACAGTTCGATGGAGCGTTATCAGATCGCCGCCGTCAAAAGCCAGACGACGCTTTCCTATCTGAATATCGGTCAGGGCGCGATCGTTGCCGTCGGGCTGATCATCGTCATGCTGATGGCGGCGCAGGGGGTGGCTGACGGTTCCATGTCGCTCGGCGATTTCGTGCTGGTCAACACGTTCCTCATCCAACTCTACCTGCCGCTCAACTTCCTCGGCTTCGTTTATCGCGAGATCAAGCAGGCGCTGGTGGACATGGAGATCATGTTCAAGCTGTTGGATGAACAGACCGAAGTGGCCGACGAAGCCGACGCCGTCCCGCTCAAGTCGAACGGCGGGGAAGTCGTTTTCGAGCACGTCGATTTCGCTTATGAGGCCAACCGCACCATCCTCAAGGATGTGTCGTTCACCGTGCCGGCGGGCCACACCGTGGCCATTGTCGGACCCAGCGGCGCCGGTAAATCGACTATCTCGCGCATCCTTTTCCGTTTTTACGACGTGGCGGGCGGCAGCGTCCGCATCGACGGACAGGATATCCGCGAGGTCACCCAGAAAAGCTTGCGCCAGGCCATCGGCATCGTGCCTCAGGACACGGTCCTGTTTAACGACACGGTGGGCTACAACGTCCGCTACGGCCGACCCGACGCCGAAGAATCGGAGGTTATCGAAGCCGCCAAATTGGCACGCATTCACGATTTCGTCGACGGTCTGCCGGACGGTTACCGCACGCGGGTTGGTGAACGGGGCCTGAAACTGTCGGGTGGCGAAAAGCAGCGCGTCGCCATCGCCCGCACCATCCTGAAACAGCCGGAAATCCTGCTGTTCGACGAGGCCACGTCGGCGCTTGATTCCCACACCGAACGGGAAATTCAGGCCAGCCTCAAGGAAGTTTCGGCCGACCGCACCACCCTTGTCATCGCGCATCGGCTGTCAACGGTGATCGATGCCGACGAGATTCTTGTGCTGGACAAGGGAGAGATTGTCGAGCGCGGTAAGCACCAGGATCTGCTGAGGGCGGACGGCCAGTATGCCGCCATGTGGGCGCGTCAGCAGGAAGCCGCCGAATACCGCGAGCGCCTGGCACAGGCGATCGGCGAGGAAGAGCTTGAAACCGTACCCGCCGCAACCACTTAACGTATCCGCCTTGCGGGGGTAGACTGCGCGCCAACGAGGCCGCCTAGGCCCGATGACGGGAGAAAACCCAACGTGCACGCTCTGGAATCAGTTCTGGTACCGATCAACCGCGAGGGCTACCGCTTTATCGCGATCTTCGCGGTCGTAACATTCTTTCTCTTCCAGTGGATGGAACCGCTCGGCTGGATTGGCGTCGTTTTGACGGCCTGGTGTGCTTACTTCTTCCGTGACCCCGAACGCACCACACCGACGCGCGAGGGTCTGGTTATCAGCCCGGCTGACGGCGTCGTCCAGATGATCGAGCGCGCGGTTCCGCCGGAGGAACTCGGGATGGGCGACGATGCCCGCATGCGTATCAGCGTCTTTATGAACGTCTTCAATGTCCATGTGAACCGGGCGCCGATGGACGGCACGATCACCAAGGTCTGCTACCGCCCCGGCAAGTTTCTCAACGCCTCCCTCGACAAGGCCAGCGAAGCCAACGAACGCCAGTCCATCCGCATGACGACGACCGGCGGCAAGGACATCGCTTTCGTCCAGATCGCCGGCCTGGTGGCACGGCGCATCCTGTGTGACCTGAAGGAGGGTGAGGAGGTCAAGGCAGGCGGCCGCTTCGGCCTGATCCGTTTCGGCAGCCGCGTCGACGTCTACCTGGACGAAGGCATGGCGCCGCTGGTCCTGCCAGGGCAGTTGACCGTGGCGGGTGAAACGGTCTTGGCGGATGGCGCCTCGGACGAGCCCCAGCGCCATGGGGAGGTGCGCTGAACATGCTGCGTTCGCGTCGTCCCAGACTCAGGGATTTGCCGGTCAACAGCCTGATCCCCAATATCCTGACGGTGTTGGC
This sequence comes from uncultured Rhodospirillaceae bacterium, assembly GCA_964528595.1. Taxonomy (GTDB): domain Bacteria; phylum Pseudomonadota; class Alphaproteobacteria; order UBA2966; family UBA2966; genus CAYFKJ01. The sequence continues at coordinate 13,643 of CAZGTM010000056.1, read as the reverse complement.
GGTCTGCGCCGGTCTGACCTCCGTCCGCTTCGCGCTGGCGGAACGTTGGGAAATGGCGGTTATGGCCATTGCGCTGGCGGCACTGTTGGATGCCCTCGACGGGCGCGTCGCACGATTGTTGAAGGGAACGTCGAAGTTCGGCGCTGAACTCGACAGCCTGTCGGATTTCGTCTGTTTCGGCGTCGCGCCGGGGCTGCTGCTCTATCGCTGGAGCCTTGAGAATATGGGCGGCATCGGGTGGATACTGGTGCTGGCCTATGCCGTCTGTTGCGGCCTGCGCCTGGCCCGCTTCAATACGGCGAGCGAGGATGACAACGTGCCGGATTGGGAAGCGAATTTTTTCACCGGCGTTCCGGCCCCGGCCGCCGCCGGTCTCGTTCTGCTGCCGGTGATGATCAGCTTTCAACTGGGTGACGATGTCTTCCGGCTGCCCTTCGTCGTGGCCATCAACACCGTGTTCGTCGCCTTCATGATGGTGAGCCGCATCCCGACCTATTCCTTCAAGAAGATGCGGGTCAAACGGGAAGCGGTGCTGCCCGTCCTCATCGTGGTCGGACTTTTGGGCGCCGTTATCACCAGCTACCCATGGTTCGTCCTGGCTGCCGCCACGACGCTCTACCTCTTCAGCATCCCCTTTTCAATCCGCGGCCATGCCCGCCTTGCCGCGGCGGATAACGGCAAAGCGGAATTGGAAGACGATTCAGGCAACGAGGAAGTGGAATAAATCTATTCCGCCGGCGCTTTTACCGACCGCTGTTCTTTGGCCTGGCGTCTCGCCAGACGCTTGGCTTTTCGGTTCTCGAAAAACGCGCCGGTGTTGGCACCGATGGCAAGCAGGCTCGGTGTCACGATCAAGGTCAGGATGGTGGCGAACGCCAGACCGCTGACCACGGCGGTGGAAAGCTGAAGCCACCACTGGGTCGAGGGTGCGCCAGAAGAAACTTCCCGCGTAACCAAATCGATGTTGAGCGCAAGCACCATGGGCATCAGGCCGAAGATCGTCGTTACCGCTGTCAACAACACCGGCCTAAAGCGCTGTGCACCGGTTCGGACGATGGCCTCATGGGCCGGCATGCCGGAATGCCTGAGACGATCATAGGTGTCGATTAGCACGATGTTATTGTTCACCACGATTCCAGCCAGCGTGATGATCCCGACGCCTGTCATAACGATACCGAAGGTTTGACCCGTGACGATAAGTCCGATCACGACGCCGACAGTCGACATGATGACCGCCGTCAGGATCAGGAAGGCCTGATAGAAGCTGTTGAACTGGGTGACCAGGATAATGGCCATGACGAAGAGGGCGACCATGAAGGCGCGTGTCAGGAACTGTTCCGCCTTCTTCTGTTCCTCGTCCTCGCCCTTGAAGGCGATGTGCACCTCGGGGTCGAGGTCCTGCGTCGCCAGCCAGGCTTTGACTTCCGTAACCTTGTCGTCCGCCAGGATGCCGTCGGCGACTTCCGCCTTGATGTTCATGACGCGCATGGCGTCGGTGCGCTTGACCGTGCCGACCTTGGGCATGGGCTTGCGGGAGACGAAATTGCTAATCGGCACGAGCCCGTGGTTGGTCATCACCCGGATCTGGTCGAGCTGGTTGATGTTGCGTTCGTCCTCGGGATAGCGCACGCGAATTTCGATTTCCTCGTCGGCGTCGTCGGGACGGTATTCACCCACCTTGATGCCGTTGGTGACAAGCTTGATCATCTGGCCGACGGTGGTCACGTCGGCGCCGAAGCGTCCGGCCTGGGCGCGATCGACGTCGATCTGCCATTCGATGCCGGGTATGGGCCGGCTGTCCTCGATATCGACCAGGCCGTCGATCTGGCGTACACCCTGCAACACTTTCAGTAAAACCGGTTCGATGGCGCTGGGATCGCGCGAGCGGAAGTGAAGCTGCACGGGTTTCCCGGTGGGCGGGCCGCTTTCGGGGATGCGGACCTCGACGTCGATGCCGGCAAGATCGCCGGTGCGTTCGCGGGCCTCGGCGAGGATTTCCTTGGCGGGGCGCCGGGTTTGCCAATCACGGAATTCGAACTGGAATGTACCGATGACGTCATCCGCGATGTCGGCGCCCTCGGAGGGCCGACCCACGCGGGTATAGACCGCGGACAGACCGTCGATGGGCAGGAGGCGTTTTTCGACCTCGCTTACCAGGTTGTCGGTTTCATCGATCGACATGTTGCCGCGGGCGTGCACGTAGGCAATCGCTTTGTCCGGTTCGACCTCGGGGAAGAATTCAACGCCATTGCCGTTGAAGGCGTAGTAGAGCATGACAGAAATCAAAATTCCGACCGCAGCGAAAACTACCAGGATCGGGTGGCGCACGGCGCTAGAGACCGTGCGAACGTAGGCGCCGGTAAATCCCGGAACCTTGTTGATGTCGCCGGTTTCGGCAGCCGCAAGATGGGTGAGTACTTCGGTATTGCCGCTGCCGGGTTTGCCCATCAACGCTCCCAGGGTTGGCACGAATATCAACGCCACGACCAGCGAACCGGCCAGCGTCGCGATCAGCGTAATGGGCAGAAATTTCATGAACTCGCCGACGATGCCGGGCCAGAACAGCAGCGGCATGAACACGGCCAGTGTCGTCGCCGTGGAGGCGATGATGGGCCAAGCCATGCGCTTTGCCGCCATCGCGTAGGCTTCACGCTTGTGCAGCCCTTCGGCCATCTTGCGGTCGGCAAACTCGGTCACCACGATGGCGCCGTCGACCAGCATGCCGACGGCCAGGATCAGGCTGAACAGCACGACAATATTGAGCGTCAGGTCCATGATCGTGAGCACCAGAATGCCGATCAGGAACGACGAGGGAATGGCGATGCCGACGAGCAGGCCGCTGCGCAGACCCAGGGCGCCGACGACCAGCACCATGACAAGGATAATGGCGCTGATCACGTTGTTCTGCAGGTCCTTGAGGATGGTGCGGATGTCCTTGGACTTATCCTGCATGAACGAGACCTTGACGCCGGCCGGCCAGCTATCCTGGCGGTCGGCCACGATGCGGCGCACTTCCTCGATGGTCTCGATAACGTTTTCGCCGAGACGTTTTTTGATCTCCAGGGTGACGGCGGGTTTGCCGTCGATCCGGGCCAGGCTTTGTGCGTCCTTGAAGGTACGGCGCACACTGGTGATGTCGCCCAGCGTGACGACGCCGTCGCCGCGCACCTTGATGGGCAGATCAAAAACATCCTTGGCGGTTTTGAATAGTCCCGGCACCTTGACCGAGAACCGGCCGGTGCCCGAATTCAGCGCGCCGGCGGCGACCAGGCGGTTGTTCAGCGACACCGCATTAATCAATTCGGTGTGCGAAATCTGGTAGCTCTCCAGCCGTAAAGGATCGACGACGATTTCCAGCAGTTCCTCGCGGTTGCCGGCGATATCGGCTTCCAGCACGCCGGGTAACGCTTCGACGTCGTCTCTGAGATTCCGCGCCAGTTTCATCAACGCGCGTTCCGGCACGTCGCCGGAAAGCGCCACGACGAGCACCGGGAAGAGGCCGACATTGACCTCGTTGACCGTGGGATCCTCTGTATCGCCAGGCAGTTCGCCCTTGGCCCGATCGACACCCTCGCGTACGTCCACCATGGCCTGGTCGGCATTGAATCCGGCTTCGAATTCCAACAGCACAGAGGCAAAACCCTCTCCGGCAGTGGAGCGCATCTCCTTGACGCCCTCGATGGACCGCAGTTCCTTCTCCATGGGCCGCACCAAAAGACGTTCGGCGTCTTCCGGCGAAATGCCCTCGTGGCTCATCGAGACGTAGAGAATTGGAATGTCGACGTCGGGGTCGGATTCCTTGGGGATCGTTACGTAGGCGACCGATCCCGTTATCAGGATCAGCACCAACGTCGCGAGAACCGTCCGGGAACGATTAATGGCGGCGGAGATGACTCCGTTCATGAGGTCGGTCCCGCTTCGATCACGGGATCGACCTTGTCGCCGTCACGCACGAACTCCTGGCCGACCATGATGACGCCGACGGTTTCCGGCAAGCCTGCAAGCCAAACGCCCTCCTGGCTGTCGGCAATGATCACGGCGGGAACGAAGTGTACGATGCCGTCGAGATCGACGACTTTGACACCGATAAGACCCTCGTCGTTCAGGGTCATGACGGCGTGCGACACCAAGTGGGCCTGGACCTCGGCAACCGGAATTCGGATCTGGGCCGTGACGCCGTCCCTGAGATTGCGTTTCTTGTTGGGCACCTGGACTTCGACGTGGAACGTCCGCGTTTGCGGATCGGCGGTCTTGGCGATGAAGCGGATTTTGCCGGCAACCTTCTGGCCGGTGATCAAGGTCGCTTCGGCCATCTGACCGATCTTCAGATAGCTGACTTCGCGCTCGGAAACCTCACCGACCACCAAATAGGGTTCCTGATCGACGATCGTTGCGACCGGATTGCCCACTTTCAGGTAATCGCCGATCTCGATGGGGCGGGAATCAACGATGCCGGCGAACGGTGCGCGTAAATCAGTGTGCTCGATCTCGATCTCAATTCGCGTCACCAGCGCCTTGGCGGAATCCAATTGCGTCATGGAAGCTGCAAGCTTGGTCTCCGCCCGGTAACCCTTTTTCGAGAGCGCCTCCGCGGCCTTGTATTCAAGCTGGCGCTGACGGGCCAAGGCTTTGGCTTCCACCAGGCGTTCCGCGCGATCCTGCATGTCGATCTTGGCGATAAGGTCGCCCGCCTTGACGCGCGCACCCTTCTTGACCGCAATCTTGGTGATCACGCCGGGGATCTCGGCCTTGACGGCGACCGAGCGAACGGCTTCCGTGCGGCCGCGCAGTACGATTTCGCGGCGGTGCGCTTGGGCTTTGAGCACGCGTACCCGGACGGAAACCAGTTCCTCGGGCGGCGACGTTTTGGCCTGTTCATCCGCTGATTGACCCTCCGGCGGCGTCGTGCCGGCGGGGTCGTCGTTGGCGCCGACCTGGCCCGATAAAATCCAGCCGGCGACGGCGGCGGCGAAAACAAAGGCGATAAGATATGACTTGTTCATCATGCGGTCTCCGCCGCAACGAGGAGGCTTTCGCCGACAATCTCGTGGCGGTGCGTTTCAAGGTATTCGACGGCGGCGCCGTAGATCGCTTTACCGAAGCCGCAAACAAACACCCCGCCGGGGGTGTCGGTTTCGACATCGCATTCCAGCTGGCTAAGCGATTCCCGGTAGGCCGAGATACGGTCCAGGATCATGTCGTCGATCTTGGCCGGGGGTAGAATGTCTGCGAAAAGCATAGTGGCCAGGAAATCTGAACGGATCCTGTCCGGCGTAACCGGCTTGGCAAGGCTGTCGAAAAGCGCCAGCCGGCCCGCGGTGGTGATGCTGTAGACTTTCTTATCGGGCTTTTTGTCTTGGGCGAGTTCGGTCCGTTCGACCAGTCCCTCCTCACTCAGTTTCTTAAGCGCCGGATATATCGAGCCGAAGCTGGCATCAAAAAAGTGGCCGAAAGGCCCTTCCAGCTTCTTTTTGATTTCATAACCGGTTGAGTCGCCAATCGACAATATGCCCAGGCAAAAGGTTTTGACGTCCATGGATTGGGGATCCTGACATTTACGATGTCAGGCTTATATTGGATCGAGATATATCAATTCAATATATAATCTCGGATTTATCTAATATTATTCGATTTTCGGCGATTATTCTTGCCCGGTACGAAAAATCCTACCTGCCGTAGCGCGTCCATTTTTGCCCGCCATCCCGGCTGATCAGTATTTTCATGTACTGGGTTACCGCGACAAGCCGCTCTGAACTGCCGGTCAGGTGAATGAGGGCCCCATCAAACGCCTTGGGACCGGACAGTTGTTGCCATTTCCGCCCGGGCTTGGCGCGCGTGTACAGCCCGCCCCCGACGACGAAGGCGTAGGCGCCGCTGCCTGCTTTGCCGACCATGCTGGCCGGGCGGCCGTCGGGCCCGGCGCTGGCCGATTTCCAGGATTTGCCGCCGTCGGTGCTTTCCATCAGACCCTTCGCGGTCGCGGCCAACAGATTCCCGGCTGAAGCGTCCAGAACCTTGAGCCCCAGAGTGGCGGCAGGTGGTGCGCCGACATCGCGCCAGTTGCCGCCTCCGTCGCGGCTAACATGAAGGGCTTTACCGATGGCGTAGAGGCGCTTCATGTCACCGGATCCATTGGCGAGAAGCCGCAGCGAAAGAGCCCCCGATTTCCCCGTGGCGGCGGATTTCCAGGTGCTGCCGCTATCATTGCTGTATAGAGCACCAAAACCTTTGCGGGACTTGCTGCCGCTGACGATGAGCCGTCGCCCGTCGGCGGAGACCGCCAGGCCAGTAATTTCGTGCTTGCCGTCGAGCAGCGGCGTCAGGGCCTGGTCAGGGGTAACCCGGTAGAGGCCTTTCCGGGTGCCTAAAATAAGCCGGCTGTCGTCGACTGGATCGACGGCGATGGCGTGAATATGGGGAATGCGGGCCAACGTGATGGCGTCTACGGCAGGTACGCTGGCAGTCCACAGCAAAGATAAACCGAAAATTCCCGCGACAACGATCCCACTTAAACGCTGCATTCCTTCAATCCCCTATCACCACGCCTTCGCGCCGTGGATCGGCGCCGCCGAGATAACCGCCCGCCACTTTGGCGATGACATGTAGCCCGCTGTTCAGTCCGCGCACCTTGACCGTGTGACCCTTGCTCGTCAATTCGTCCTTCAGGTCCGCCAGCGGCGTGCCCTGTTCCAGATCGGTCGAACCGTTGCGGTTGACGTGGTGGGGCAGGGCGACCGCGGCCTTTGGCGTCAGGCGCCAATCCAGCAGGGCGATAAGGGTCTTGGTGACGTAGGCGATGATGCGGCTGCCGCCCGGCGAGCCAACGGCCGCCCGAAACGCACCGCCCGCCTGGCGTCCGTCGAACACCAGCATGGGAGACATCGAGGAGCGCGGCCGTTTGCCGGCCTCGACGCGGTTGGCGACGGGCTTGCCGTCGCGCTCCGGCCGGAAGGAAAAATCGGTGAGTTGGTTGTTGAGCAGAAAGCCCCTGACCAGCAGCCGCGATCCGAAAGCGTTTTCCACGCTCGAGGTCATGGACACGGCGTTACCGGCGCCATCGACGATGCTGAAATGGCTGGTCGACGGCAACTCCGGCGATAGGCCCTCGAATAGCCGGCCCTGCCGTCCCGGTACCTCGCCGGCGGCCGCTTTGCCCATGGCGGCGCCCGGGTCGATCAGCTTTGCGCGCTCCGCAACATAGGCCGGATCAAGCAGACCCTTTACCGGCACGGCGACGAAATCCGCATCCGCCATGTACATACCGCGGTCCGCATAGGCCAGCCGGCTGGCTTCGGAAACCAAATGGACGGCATCGGCAGAACCCGGCGCCAACTTGTCGAGATCGTGACCTTCGAGCAGCGCCAAAATTTGCAGGGTCGTCAGGCCACCGGAGGTGGGTGGCGGCATGCCGCAGATGCGCCAGGTCCGATAAGGCCGGCACACCGCCTCGCGCAGCTTGGCCTTGTAAGCCGACAGGTCTTGGGTGGTCAACAGGCCCGGATTTTTGTGGGCCTTAACCGCGGCGACAATGGCCTGAGCCAGTTCGCCCGAGTAAAACGCATCCGCCCCAAGCTCGGCGATTTTGCGCAGGGTATCCGCCAGTTCCGGGTTCTTCAGGATGACGCCGATATCCTTCGGCGCGCCGTCCGATTGATAGAAATACCTTCGCGCCGCCGCATGCAGCTTGAGGTGCCGGTCGCGGGCCAGCAGGGCGTGCAGTCTGGGTGAGACGGCGAAGCCCTCTTCCGCCAGCCTGATTGCCGGGGCGAACAAGTCCCGCCAGAGCAGTTTGCCGTGTTTCTGGTGAGCCAGTTCCAGCATGCGGAGAACGCCGGGCGCGCCGACTGCGCGGCCGCCGACCAGGGCCTCGAAAAATTTCATCGACGAGCCGTCGGGGCGGAGAAACAAAGCGTCCGTTGCAGCCGCCGGAGCCGTCTCGCGGCCGTCGTAGGCGCCAACCTTTTTGGCCGCCGCGTCGTAATGCAGCATGAAAGCCCCGCCGCCGATGCCGGAAGATTGCGGCTCGACCAGGGTTAGAACCATCTGGATGGCTACCGCCGCGTCCACGGCGCTGCCGCCGGCGCGCAACACGGCCAATCCGGCGTCCGCCGCGTGTGGATTTGCTGCGGCGATAATGTGCGTTCGGGCAACAACGGAATCTGCTCTCGCGATGGGACTGGCGACCCAGGCGGCGGCCACCACGACGGCCAAAGCGATCACACTCCGGACCGGCTTCGGCATCCCGCTCAACTTCCCTTTTTGATGACGGCGAGCGGCGCCAAGGTCTTGTTGATTTCCTCGAACGTCTTGTTGAACTGACCCATGTTCTCACAACCGCCGAGGCCGAGGAGGGCGAGAACGAGGCCGATGTGGAAGAGGTACCGCATGGCGGAAACTTAGCAGAAACCGCTAATTCCGGCCACGCTTACGGTTGGTCCGCAACAAAACGACGCAAAACCAAGGGTCCCAGCAGCGTGGTCAGGGCAATCACCGCGAAGGCGGCGCCCCAGGCCGCCACATCTCCCTGACCGCCGGCCGCATCCAGTATCACGCCGAACGCCAGCGGTCCGAGGAACGCCCCGCCGAAACCGATAAAGGCGTGCATGGCCATGGTGGCGCCGTGATGTTCCGCCAGGGCGCTCATGACGGTTCCGGCGGTCACCGACGCCGAATCCGCAGCTGTGGCGGCGCCGTACAGCAGACACAGAACGACGACGAAACCGAAGGGCAGGGTCGCGGAAAAGCCGACGACGCAGCCCAATGCCGCGGAAACGATCATCAACAGGCTTATGGTTCTGCGCCGGCCGAACCGTCGCGCCAGTTCATTGCCGCCGATACTGGCCGGCATGCCGGCCAGGATGACCAAGGCGCCCACCAGCGTGATGTTCCAGCCGGCCGCGCCGTCGGCCTGCAGGCTTGCCGAAAATGCCAGGAACGCCACGACCCACGACCCAAGTGCGATCAACTCCCAACTGTGCAGGGCGTAGGCCAATATGTAGCCAAGCGCCCGCCGGTTTGAGAATACCGGGCGAAAATCGAACAGGGCGCGGGTGTCACGGGCGTGCGCCGGTTGCTTTGGCGCGGTGGTGAGCCAGACGAGGAGGATCGACACAAGGCCGCCCAACCCGGTCAGGCCGAATGCCCAACGCCAATCCAGCCAGGCGTCGATCAGACCGGCCAGGTAGTATGATATGGCGGCGCCGAAGGCGTAGCTTGCCGTGTAGAACGCAACGGCCCTCGAGGTGTCCTGCTCGTCGAGCCTGTCCGTCAGGACCTTCAGGCCTGGCATGTAGCCGCCGGCGAAACCGATGCCGGCCAGCAAACGAAATACCAAGGCGCTCCAAAACCCCTCCGCCAAAACGGCGAACCCCATCATGGCGGCAAACCAAAGGACGCTGGAGGCGAGGAAAACCTTCCGCGCATCAATGCGGTCGGTCAGCGTGATCAGGACGGGTACGCCCGCCGTGTATCCGGCAAAGAATATGCCGTTGAGCCAGCCGGCCTCGGTGCCTGAAAGCTGCCAAATCTTGATGAAGCCAGGCAGCAGGGCCGGCAAAACCGAGATGCCCAAAAGCCCCAGCACAAGGGAAGCGCTCATGACGAAGATGAGGCGGGAACCGGTTACGCTTGCCATACGTCTCTTTTCAGCAGGTCAATTTTCGTCCGCGATACTAACCCGACATCGTGGTGTAAGATCAATTCATCGCGACGACCGGGAGCGCAATGGAACGACTATGACCAAGGAAAAATCCGAAGCCCAGAAGAACTGGGAGGATAAGAAGGATTTCAGTCACGTCGTGCCGAAACCAGCCTCGACCGTGCTTCTGGCCCGCGACGGCGACGACGGCGTCGAGGTTTTTATGGTCAAGCGTCACCACAAGATCGATTTCGCCTCCGGCGCCATGGTCTTTCCCGGTGGCAAGGTCGACGAAGGCGACGGCGATCCGGTGTTGCGTCAACGCGCCGCTGGCGGCGACGATCTGGATGATCTGATGTTTTCGCTGCAGGTTGCGGCTGTGCGGGAAACCTTCGAGGAATGCGCGGTCCTGCTGGCGCGGCCGTCAGGATCGGCCGATCTGGTCGACGCCGAACGTCTGCAGCAGCTGGAACCCTGGGCCGCCCGACTGCACGCCGGCGAGGTGACGATGGCGGAATTCGTCGAAGCGGAGGATTTGGAGCTTGCTCTGGACCGGCTGGTCTATTTCGCGCACTGGGTGACGCCGCCATTGATCCCCAAGCGCTTCGACACGCATTTTTTTCTGGTGCCCGCGCCCGACGATCAGGTCGCCGTCCATGACGGTTCTGAATCCGTCGATTCGGCCTGGATAAAACCGAGCGACGCGATTGCCGAGGCCGATGCCGATCGGGTGCGCCTGGTTTTTGCCACTCGCATGAACCTGACCAAGCTGGGTCGCAGCGCCAACACCGCAGCGGCGATTGCGGCGGCCAGGGGAAGCGAGGTCGTAACCGTGTCGCCCACCCTGGAAAGCTTTATCGACGGCATCCGGAAGCTGCGTATTCCGGCGGAAGCTGGCTACGGCGGCGAGTTGTTCGAAATTTCCGACAAGCCCGCCATGTAGGGACACACCGCTTTCAAGTGTTGTTGGCGAATTCGTTTAGGAGAATGGTGCGAAGCCGGGCGGTAATGTCCTCGAACGACAACGGTTTGGTGAAGAAGTGCGTGGCGCCCAGGCTTTTCGCCTTGGTGTGGTCCTCGAGGTCCGACACCATCGTCAACATGATGAATGGCGTTTCCTGATCGACGCCGCGGAAGTATTCGAGAAATTCCAGGCCGTCCATGTTCGGCATCATCAGATCTGAAACCACGACGGCAAACCTGGTGCCGCCATCTTCTACGATGGCTTTTGCCTCGACGCCATCTCTGGCGGAAACGACGTTGGTAATTCCCACTTCCACCAGGGACTTTTCAAGCACGCGGAGGACGACGTCGTCGTCATCGACGATCAGGGCGCTCAAATGTTGCTCGTTCATGGGCTGCCGTACATATTTTCCTGACTGGTGACGCTCTATACAAGATCGGCTTGCCGGGGCACAAGGACGTGGTACCTTGCGAACAATAAAAAATTCTAAAGAAATGGAGATCCAGATGACGTCGAACGGCGCCGAAATCGCATCCCAATTCCCCACGCTGACGGTTCTGGACCACCCCTTGATCCAGCACAAACTCACCCACATGCGCGATATCGGCACCTCGACGCGGACCTTCCGCCAACTCTTGAGGGAAATCGCGCAGTTGATGGGTTACGAAATCACGCGCGATTTGCCGCTGACGACAAAGCGCATTGAAACGCCGTTGGAAGAGTTCGACGCACCCATTTTGAAAGGCCGCAAGGTGGCCATTGTGCCGATCCTGCGCGCCGGCACCGGCATGGCGGACGGCTTGCTGGAATTGATGCCGTCGGCCCGGGTCGGCAGCATTGGTCTCTACCGCGACGAGGAAACGTTGCGGCCGGTCGAATACCTCGTGAAACTGCCCGACATGAGCGGACGGCGCGTTATCGTCGTCGATCCGATGCTGGCGACGGGGCACTCGGGCGCCTATGCCGTGCAGTTGTTGCGCGACCGGGGCGTGGCGGAAGAGGACATGTCATTCATGGCGTTGGTGTCGGCGCCGGAAGGCGTTCGCGTTTTTGCCGAGCAGCACCCGAACGTGCGGATATTCACCGCCTCCCTTGACCGCCAACTCAACGATATCGGCTACATCATGCCGGGTCTGGGCGACGCCGGCGACAGGCTTTACGGCACAAAATAAGGCTATTCGCGGAAGCGGTCGGTCGCTCGCACCAGAGCGTCCACGATACCGGGTTCGGTTGCTGCGTGTCCGGCATCGGGGATGAGTTGGAAATCCGCCTCGGGCCAGGCCCGGTACAAATCCCACGCCGTCGTCATCGGCGTCACCATGTCGTAGCGTCCCTGCACAATGACGCCGGGAATGTGGCGAATGGCGTCGACATTGTCGAGCAACTGCGTTTCGCTTTCGAAGAAGCCGTTGCCGATGAAGTAGTGGCACTCGATGCAGGCCAGCGCGATGGCCAGATCATCGTCGTCGTAGCGCGCCACCTGATCCGGATTGGGATAAAGCGCCAAGGTGCTGGCTTCCCATTTGCTCCAGGCCCGGGCGGCCTCGATCTGGATTTGCCGGTCCTTGCCGGTAAGCCGTCGGTGATAGGCGCCCAGCAAGTCGCCGCGTTCCGCCGGCGGAATGGGTTTCAGGTAATCTTCGAAGGCGTCGGGATAAACCGCATCGGCGCCGGCCTGGTAGAGCCACTGGATCTCGGCGTGGCGGACCAGAAAGATGCCCCGCAGGACCAATTCGCTGACGCGATCGGGGTGGGTCTGGGCGTAGGCCAGCGCCAGGGTTGATCCCCATGAGCCGCCAAAAACCTGCCAACGCTCGATCTCCAGATGGCGGCGCAATTTTTCCATGTCTTCGACCAGATCCCAGGTCGTGTTCTCGCGAAGTTCTGCGTGCGGCGTGCTTCTGCCCGACCCACGCTGATCGAACGACACGATGCGATAGGCATCGGGATCGAAATTCCGCCGATGTACGGCCTGACTGCCGACGCCCGGCCCGCCATGCAAGTGGACGGCGGGCTTGCCGTGCGCGTTGCCGCTTTCCTCGAAATAGATCTCGTGCAGGTCCGATACCTGCAAGCGGCCGGTGTTATAGGGCTCGATCTTCGGATAGTGCGTCCGCCTCTCCCTGTCCGAGGCCGCAGCATGCAATGTCATCTATTCCCCCAACGATATGGTCAGCCCGAGGCGGGATATTTTGCCCCGGCCGGTGAGCGATATATATTGCGTCGTTGAGGCCAATAGACCAACCGTGCTGCAAGGGGAGGGGATCGTGGCAACCCAATTGGACAATCGCTATTCGATCGAAAGTCGATGGATGATCGAAGAGACGCCTGAACTCAGGGTGCAGATCCTGACCCTCGGACCGGATGAAGAAGTTCCCTGGCACCACCATACGGTTGTTTCCGATACCTTCACCTGCCTTGAGGGCGTGGTGGTGATAGAAACGGAAACGTCGGAGCCGGATTTCGAATTGCAACTGGCCGAGACCTGCGCCGTGCCGCCGGGAACCGCTCATCGCGTCACGGGAAAGGACGGCCGGCGCTGCCGGTTTCTCATCGTCCAGGGCCCGGGCCGGTACGATTACGTCACCGAAGAGGGACAGGGTCATGCGTGAGGTTGCCGACGTCGTCAATGACTATTGCGCCGCCTGGTCGGAACCGGATGAGGCCACCCGGCAGGCTTTGCTCGATAACTCCTGGATTGAGGACGGCATCTATCGGGATCCGACGTCTTCGGCCGTTGGTCGAAAAGCCCTCTCGGACCACATTGGCAATATCCATTCCTCTTCTCCGGGTGCGGTGGTCAGTGCGACCAGCGGTATCGACGTACACAACGGCCAGATCCGGTTTACCTGGCATTTCGTCGACGGTGATGGGCAGGAGAGGATCAATGGCACGGATTTCGGCGAACTTGCTGACGATGGCAGGCTGGCAAAAATCATCGGCTTCTTCGACCCGCCGCCGGAACTTTAGATCGTCGCGATGACGAAGCAACCGTGCCTATCCGGTTGACGCAGACACCCGCTACATCTAGTATCTGTCCAT
>CAZGTM010000055.1:5681-23987 GCA_964528595.1 uncultured Rhodospirillaceae bacterium | reverse complement strand
GGGCGCCGACCAGCAGGCCGACTAAAAAGCCCGTATCACCCTTGGCCCAGGTCGAAACCATCTTCATGCCGACCGGATAGAGTCCCGCCATGCAGGCGCCGGTGATGAACCTGAACGCGATGATGATGAGGGAGGTGGGCTCAAGCGCCAGCACAAGGGCGTTTGCGGTTGCGGCAACCAGAGCCGACGCCATGAAAAAGCGCCGGGGGTCAAGACGGTCGGCCAGTCCGAGGATGGCGCTCGTCAGCGTGCCGGCGACAAAGCCCATGGCCACGGCGCTGGAGAACAGCGAGGCCTGCCAGCCCGGCAAGGCGTAGGTCTGTTTCAGGACGGGAACGACGGCGGTGGCCGAGAACCAGAGGGCCAGCGCCAGAACCTCGCAGAACGCCAACAAACCGACGTTCCGCCACTTGTGCGCCAGCGGATCGAAGGCGACCTCGCCGGCGGCGCTCATGGATTTGCGGCGGGCTGTGGATCCGTCAACGTACCGCGCCGGTAATCGTCGGCGGCCTTGAACAGTTCTTCGCGGGTATTCATGACGAACGGCCCCATGCGTGCGATCGGTTCGCCGATCGGTTTTCCGGCGAGCAACAGGAAGCAGACGCCGTCGTTGCCGGCGGTCATCTTGATATTCCCCTCGCGTGCCATGATGCCCATGTCGCTTCGCTTGAGCCTGACCGGCGCGCCTTCGGGTCCCGCCGCCTCGGCATCACCCTGGTAAAGATAGACGAAACCGTTCCAGCCATCCGGCAATGCCATGTCAAACCCGGCGCCCGCTTCGCGCCTGACATCGAGGTAACAGATTTCCGTGGTCGTTTGTGCCGCGCCGTTCTCGCCCGCGTATTCGCCGGCGATGATCCGCACCTTGCCACCCTGCTCGTCCACCTCGGGGATATCCTCGGGCGGAATGTCCTGATACTTCGGCGGCGACATCTTCAGGCTGGCGGGCAGGTTGACCCAAAGCTGGTAGCCCCACAGCAAACCTTCGGTTTGTTCCGGCATCTCGGAATGGATGATGCCGCTGCCGGCCGTCATCCACTGCACCGAGCCGTCCGTCAGCAATCCGGATTGGCCGGTGGAATCCTCGTGCCGCATCTTGCCCTGCAGCATGTAGGTGACCGTTTCGAAGCCGCGGTGCGGGTGCGCGGGAAATCCGGCGACGTATCCGCTGGGATCGTCATTGCGGAATTCGTCCAGCAGCAGAAAGGGATCGATATTGTCGACCATGGGCGTGCCGATAACACGGGTGAGGTCGACGCCGGCGCCGTCGCTGGCCGCCATGCCCGCAACGATATGGTCGATTGTCCGTAAGCGATCGTCGGCCATGCGCCCCCCTGCAAATTGACCAGTTAGCTATCGCGGGAAACGAAAGTGGGGATCAGCCGAAACATCCGATGCGGATGCTCTCCGCGTCCATCATCATGATGAGGTGCGTCTCGTAAACGTAGCGCGCCGCCGTGCCGATGCCGTCAATCACGACGCCGGCCCAGGACGGCGCCGAAAAACCGATGCCGGCCGCCAAAACAACGAGAGCGATGATCCAAATCTTCCGCATGGCTGGAATAATAGTCGTTATCGCCCGATCAGACAAATACGGGGCGTTCACGAATGTGTGGCCACACCGACCAGACACGACAGCTCACCGTCGTCGAAATCAAGGGAAAACGCTGTTTCCACCAGTTCCGAACGGAGCCCCGCGGTTTCGAATGCGGCAAGGATCCTCTCCGGCGTCATCCCCTCTTCCTCATCGGAGGCAAGCCAGTCCCACTGGGCGACGTGGCCGTTCGGCGCGAGAATTTGTATGAAACGGGCAATGGTGTCTTCGTAATTCGGCAAAAAACCGCAGACCGAAGAGGCGACGATCAGGTCGAAACCGGTGCACCAATCCGACGCGTGCAGTTCCGGATCATTGAAATCGCCGCACACCGCAGTCACGTTGGTGATCGATTTTTCCCGCAGCACATCGATCATGCTTTGCGAGGTATCCAGCGCCACGACCTCGCCGACGAGGGGCGCGATCTTCTCCGTCAATAATCCCGTGCCACAGCCAAAATCGAGCACCCGGCGGCGATTCCAGCCAGCGTCCCGGAGGTTCACATGTTTAAGCAGGGAAGCAAACGCCTGATCGGCAAAATACCGGACATCTTCATTGCCATCCCAGTTCGCCGCCTGGTCGTCCCATTTGTCGCTCATCACACAGGCTCGATATCGCCGGCGTTCTGCTCGTCCGCGAAATCGGCGGCGAACTGGGCTAGATTGCCCTCGCTTATGGCTTCGCGCAAACCCGCCATAAGTTGCTGATAATAAACCAGATTGTGCCAGGTCAGCAGCGTGTACCCGAGCAGTTCCTTGGCCCGGAACAGGTGGTTGAGGTAGGCCCGGCTGTAGCCCTGGCAGGCCGGGCACGGGCACGCTTCGTCGATGGGCCGGGGATCGTCGATGTGGCGGGCGTTCTTCATGTTGACCTGCCCGCGCCGCGTAAAGGCCTGGCCGGTGCGGCCCGAGCGGGTCGGCAGCACGCAATCGAACATGTCGATGCCACGCAGCACGGCGCCGACGATGTCGTCCGGTTTCCCCACGCCCATCAGGTAGCGCGGTTTGTCGTCAGGTAGGCCGGGGGTGGTGAAGTCGAGGACGCGGAACATCTCCGCCTGCCCCTCGCCCACCGCCAGACCGCCGACCGCGTAGCCGTCGAAGCCGATTTCGGCCAATGCCTCGACGCTTTCAAAACGCAAGTCTTCATAGACACTGCCCTGGACGATGCCGAACAGGCCCTTCCCCTCCGCCGCCCGGTAGGCGTCCTTCGAACGCCGAGCCCAGCGCATCGACAGACGCATGGATTGGGCGGCGTCTTCTTCGGTGGCGGGAAACGGCGTGCATTCGTCAAACGCCATGACGATATCCGAGCCCAACAAGCCCTGAATCTCCATGGAACGCTCAGGCGACAGTTCGTGCAACCCGCCGTCGATGTGCGAGCGGAAGGTCACGCCCTCTTCCGTCATTTCCCGCAAGCCCGCCAAGGACATGACCTGAAATCCGCCGGAATCCGTCAGGATCGGCTTGGACCAGTTCATGAATTCGTGCAGCCCGCCCAGGTTCGCGATACGCTCCGCCGTCGGCCGCAGCATGAGGTGATAGGTATTGCCGAGAATGATATCGGCGCCGGTCTCGGCCACGGCCTCGGGCGTCATGGCCTTGACGCTCGCCGCCGTTCCCACCGGCATGAAGGCGGGCGTGCGGATCGCGCCGTGGGCCGTTTCCAGGACGCCTGTCCGGGCAGCGCCGTCGCGGCACTTGATCTCGAACTGCAAACCGTCGCTCATTCCCTTACACCTTCGATCAGGCAGCAGTCGCCGTATGAATAAAATCGGTAGCCGGTTTCCGTGGCGTGGCGGTAAGCCTCGCGCATGCGTTTGATACCGGCGAATGCGCAGACCAGCATAAACAATGTCGACTTCGGCAGATGGAAATTGGTCAACAGGACATCGACGCAGCGAAAACTGTAGCCCGGCGTAATGAAGATATCGGTCTCGCCGCTCCAGGGCTGCACCAGGCCGTTGTCGTCGGCGGTGCTTTCCAGCAGACGCAAACTCGTCGTACCGACGGCGACGACACGCCCGCCCGACGCCCTGGCGGCATTGATGGCGTCCGCGGCGGCCTCGTCGATGCGGCCCCACTCCGCATGCATTTTATGATCGTCGGTATCCTCGGCCGTCACAGGCAGGAAGGTACCCGCCCCGACATGAAGCGTCAGCAGAGCGCGCCCGATCCCAGCCTGCTCCAAATCCTGCAGCAGTTCCGGCGTAAAATGCAATCCGGCCGTTGGTGCGGCTACGGCGCCTGCTTCATCGGCGTAAACCGTTTGGTAGTCGACGAGATCTTGGGCGTCCCCATCGCGGCCCATATAGGGCGGCAGCGGCATGCTTCCCTGCCGGTCGAGCACCTCAAGCAGATCGTCGCCCGAGCGGTCAAACAGGAGATCGACTTCCGGCCCCTCGCGCCTGGTTACCTGGGCGCTGAAACCGCTGCCGAACGTCACGGTGTCCCCCTTGCGCAAGCGCTTCGCCGGTTTAGCCAGCGTCGTCCAGTTGCCGTCCCCGGCCGGCTGCAACAGCGTCACTTCAACGTGGGCTTCGCCGCGCTCCGCCGACCGTACGCCCTTCATGCGGGCCGGTATGACCCGCGTGTCGTTAAACACCAGCACATCGCCCGGGCTGAGACGCTTCGCCAGATCGCGCACGTGGGCGTCGGCCAGGCGGTCACCGATGCACAGCATGCGGGATGAATCGCGCGGGCTGACGGGCCGGTCCGCGATGGCCTCGCGCGGCAGTTCGAAATCAAACAATTCAACTTTCATGGCGGGGACTTACCACGAACGCCCGGCGGCGTCACCCGGATCAGGCCACGCGAAACGGCAATGTCATGGGGCTGCGGAAGTTGGACGAGGAAACCCAGTCAAAATCGCGCGTACACAGATCGTATTCGGGCACGCGTTCAAGGTAGCGCGTCATGGCGACCTCGGTGACCAGCCGGGCGAAATGGCTGCCGATACAGAAGTGTTTGCCCATGCCGAACCCGAGGTGTCCCTGCGGCAGACGATCGATATCGTAGACATCGGCATCGGGGAATTTACGCTCGTCGCGGTTGGCGGCGCCATACAGCAGCGCCACGCCATCGCCTTCACGCATCGTCTGGCCGTGCATTTCATGGCTTTGCGTCAACACGCGTTTGAAGCGCTGCGCCGAAGTGTTGAAGCGCAGCGATTCCTCGATCGCCTGGGCCATGAGGTCGGGGCTCTCCCTCAGGCGCCGCCGCGCCTCGGGATAATCATGCATGTTGAGAGCGAATATGCTCATGAAGCTGGACAGCGATTCGACGCCGGCCACGACGAACATGGAGGTCGTCAACACCACCTCCCGTTCCGTCAGCTTATCGCCGTCGATCTCCGCTTCCGCCAGATGGGTGACCAGATCGTCGCGCGGTTCGGCGCGGCGGATCGCCACTTCCTCGGCAATGAACTCGTTGAGCTCCTTGAAGGCGGCGTCGAGCGACGGATTACGGCCCCGCGCCGCCTTGTCGGAAGAGACGGAAAGCACCACCTTGTTGCGCGTTTCGACATGATCCCGCGCCGGCAGACCGAGAAGCTGGAAGATGATGCCGACGGTAACCGCGCTGGAATAATCCGCAACGAAGTCGAATTCGCCCTTCTCGATGATTGCGTCGAGGGCGGCATCAGCCATTTGGCGGGTCGGTTCAACGACGTGGTCCAGGTTCTTCTTGAGGAAGGCCGCTTGGGCCAGCGCCCGCAAGCGGTCGTGACGGGGCGGATCGGTGGTGCCCAGCGTACCGCCGGAGCGGCCGGGAATTTCGTCGATCAGGTTGCCGCGGGAAGAAGAGAATATGCGCCAGTTCTGCGCCGCTTCGACAACGTCGTCATAGCGCGAAAGAAACCAGATCTGCGCCTTGTCGGACCAATAACAGGGATGATCGTCGCGCAACGCCCGGTATTGGCCGAAGGGATCCGCATCGATGGACTTTGAATAAAGATCAAATGGTTCGGTTACCGAATTCAAGCCGTCACCCCTCCATGTTTCCGGCTAAGCCGTCCGCAGCGCGGCCGACGCCATCTCGCGCAGCTTCTTCTTTTGAATTTTGACGCCGTTTGCGCTCATCGTCACCGGAAAATCAGCCACAGCCTGGATACCGGCCGGCACCTTGAACTTGGCCATGCCGGCGGAGCAGTGGGCCAACAGCGAACTCTCATCAAAGGCTGCACCACCCTCGGGAATGACGAAGGCGAACGCCCGCGTCCCGGCTTGCGTGTCGACGCCGACGACCTGGACCTTATGTACGGTGGGATGGCTTTCGATGTGGCTTTCGATTTCGGATGGATTGACGAGAAACCCGCCCAGCCGCAAGGCATCGCCCATACGGGCCAGGAAGACGAAGCCGCCGTCCGCTTCGGTGAAACCGAGGTCGCCGGTGCGCACGAAGCCATCTTCCGTCAGTGCTTTGTCCGTGGCCGCCGCATCGCCCAGATACTCACGCATACGGCTCGGCCCGGACGTCTCAAGCTCGCCGGAAGAACCGTGGGGCAGGATTTCGCCGCTTTCGGGATCCCTCGCCCGGACGGCGGCGTCGGGCGAGGCCAGCATGCCGCCCGCCCGTTTGCGCGTTTGCGCTTCCGACATGGGGTCCTGGCGGGCGTAAAGCGCTTGCATCTCGCTCATACCCCAAAGACCGGTCAAGGTCATACCGCGTTCCTCGGCCCGCTCTAGGATGTCGCCATAGGCCGGATTGAAGGCGGCGTAACCGCCGTTGCGGAAGCTTGGGAAAGGCTTATCGCCCTCGCCGGCGTCCAGCAGCGCGGCGAACATTTCGTCCGAGCCGTTGCTGTGCGTCACGCCGTATTCCGTCATCAGGCGCGCCGCTTCAGGGCCGGAAAAGACCGGCATCATGACCATCGGCCGGCCCGCCGCCAGCGTCGCCATGGCTTGAGAATGTCCGAACGTGCCGCATAGCGGGATGGCCTGCAACAGCACGACATCCGCCGCATCCCAGCCGAAAAACCTTGAGACGTCTTTGCCGTGGCGGACAATACCGCGCTGGTCGTGGAGGACGAATTTTGGCGCTGCCGTGCAGTTCACGTCGGAGCCCAGCATACGCAATGATTCCCGCATCTCCCCAAGCTTGGCGTCGATCGCTGTGTCGTCCTGGTCCGGATCGTGGTGGAACATGTAGAGCATCTTCGGTTCCGCCCGTGAAGCCAGATTGGCGACCTGCCCGATACTGCTGTGCCCCCACCCCGTTTTTGCCGAGTATTCGGCTTCGGTATAGGTGGTATCCGTAATCAGGGCGTCGGTGTCACGGCAGAAATCGGCCAGGCGGTCGATGTATCCCGGATTGTGGCCGGGTTGGCCGTGCTGAAACATCTCGTTGTCCGTGATGTAACAGATCGACTTGCCGCCGTACTCCACGCGATAACCCAGGCAGTTTCCGGGGTGGCTGAGCAGGATGGTCTTTACCGTGACGCCGTCGAATTCGAGAACTTCTTCACCCAGGTCCCGGAAGAAGACGCGCGCGCCGAATTCACGGATTGTGATAGGGAAATAAATTCCGTCCATCTGGGCGCTCATCAGCTCGCGCATGGATATATCGCCGTGCCGGGCGCCGAGAATTTCAAACTCGTTGCCGGGGACGTAGAGCGGCACGAAAAACGGAATGGCGTTGATATGATCCCAGTGCGGATGGGAGATGAAAATCTTGGCCGTGATACGACCACCCTCCCCCATCAAATGATCGGACAGCGATTTGATGCCGGAACCGGCGTCGAAAATCATCATCGGTGCATTGGAGAAAGTCAGACTGACGCACGACGTGTTGCCGCCATAGCGCAGTAATTTCTGGCCGGGAACGGGCAGTGTGCCGCGCACCCCCCAGAACTTCGCCGTCATCGTGTCGCCCATCAGCGCATTGATCTCCGAAATGAAGGTTTCGAGATTGATCGGTTTCTGCAGATAACCGTCGGCGCCCATCTCTTTGGCGCGAATCTTATCGAATTCGTAGGTCTTGGCGGACAATACCAGGATGCGGACACCCGACGAGACGGCATTGCTCCTGACTTGCCGGCAAAGCTCCAGTCCATCCATTTCCGGCATCATGATATCGACCAGCAGAACCTCCGGCGGGTCCGCCAGAATGCGGGCCAAAGCCTCCGTGCTGGACGTAAATCCCGTCACCTCGTGACCAGCCGCTTCGAGAAGCGCCGTGGCGGCGCCCACAATCGGCGGCTCATCATCGACAACGTAGAATCTCATATAGCGGGTGCTTTCATCCGGTTGATCAAATCTACACGCGCGGCAAACACCGCTTATTACTGCATGGCGTTGGAGATGGAGTTGAAAACATTCGTTAAATCCCCACCCAGTGTCGTCAATATCGCGATTATGGCAACGGCAATCAATCCCGCGATCATTCCGTACTCAATTGCCGTAACGCCGCTATCGGCGGCGTTAAACGCCGACACCAGACTTCGCATCCAACGACCGATCCGAAGCAAACCACAAATCATGACCGCCCCCGCCACCGTACTTCATCGTTTCAAAGCTTAGTCCGCCCAACCAGTTCTGTCACCGCACATCATTGAAAATGGTTAATACATTGAGACCTGCAGGTATCTTCACCAGATGGCTGGTACACGACAGACAATCGCTGCTGCCAAACCGGCGGATCGGGAAATTAACCCCTTCCACGTTCGCCAGAACATCAATCAAGCGACACTCGTCATCACCGGGAAAGGCCGCTGCCCGCAGGTCGGCGCTTTGACAGGTCAGGTGGTCGATATGCCAGCGCCGGGTCTTTTCAGGGAGGAGATGACGACGGCAGCGGGCGCGAATACCGCCCGGTCCGTTGGCCGAACCGGCATAGATATAGGTGCCGCGGCCAAACCTCGGATTTTCCAGACATTCGATCCGGGTCGTCAATTCAGCTGATAGCCTTATCTTTAGTAGATATGCGCCCTTTGCGTTCGCAAGGCGTTCAGCGTTTTTGGTAAAATATCTATCGCTTGGGTTCATTTTTACATTACATGAGATGTATAACAGACATTAAGTATGGATATTAACCTATTGAAAATAAAAATAATTATTTAAGTTTAGAAATCTTCTTGATTTGATATATTTTAAGCTTAAAATAATAATTGGTACTCGGGTACTGATTTGATATTCCTTGGCGTAGCCATCTTAGGCGATCAGGAGAGAAATAATGAAGATTTCGGTGATTGGCGGCGGTCCGGCAGGCCTCTATTTCTCACTCCTCATGAAGAAGGCAGACCCGAATCATGACATCGTGGTTTACGAGCGCAATAAAGCCGACGACACGTTCGGGTTCGGCGTCGTGTTCTCGGATGAAACGCTCTCCGGATTTATCGACTACGACCAGGGCACCTATGCCGACATCGTGGAAAGCTTCGCCTACTGGGACGACATCGACATCGTCTACGGCGATGAGGTCGTTACCTCCTCCGGCCACGGTTTCTGCGGCATGTCGCGCAAGCGGCTGTTGCAGATCTTCCAGAAGCACTGCCTCGCCGCAGGCGTGAAGATCGAGTACGAAGCCGATATCACCAGCCTCGATCAGTTCGGCGATTCAGATCTCATCCTGGCCTCCGACGGCATCAACAGTTTCATCCGCGACGAGTTCGCCGATCACTTCAAACCAAGTCTGGACTGGCGCAAGAACAAGTTCGTCTGGCTCGGCTCCACCCTGCCGCTGGACGCTTTCACTTTCATCTTCCGCGAAAGCGAGCACGGCCTGTTCCGCGTTCACGCCTACCAGTTCCAGGCCGAAGCCAGCACGTTCATCGTCGAATGCACCGAGGAAACCTGGCTGAAAGCCGGTCTGGACAAGGCCACGGAAGAAGACACCCGTGATTACTGCGCCAAGCTTTTTGCCGACGACCTCAAGGGTCACGAACTGCTGCTCAACCGCTCGCTTTGGCGCACCTTCCCCACGGTGCGCAACGAACGCTGGACACATGACAATGTCGTGTTGCTGGGCGACGCCCTGCATACTGCTCATTTCTCCATCGGTTCGGGCACCAAGCTCGCCATGGAGGATTCCATCGCCCTGTTCGAAGCCTTCAAACTGCGCGGCAACGATGTCAAAGCTGCCCTCGCCGAATACGAGGACGGCCGCAAGGAGGAAGTCGCCCGGTTGCAGAAGACCGCCGACACCAGCCTCAAATGGTTCGAAAACGCGGAACGCTATATGGAGCTTGAGCCGCTGCAGTTCGCCATGAGCCTGCTGTCGCGCTCCAAGCGCATCACCTATGAAAACCTCGGGCGCCGCGATGCCGGGTTTATCGAGAAGATCGATCAAATGGTGGCGGCACAGGCAGCCGAGCAGACCGGCCTCGACATACCCAGAGACCCGGCCCCGGCGCCGATGTTCACGCCGTTCAAGCTTCGCGACATGGTCGTGCCCAACCGTGTCGTGGTTTCTCCCATGTGCCAGTATTCGGCCACCGACGGCCTACCTAACGATTGGCACATGGTCCACCTCGGCAGCCGCGCCATCGGCGGCGCCGGCCTGATCTACGGCGAGGCCACGGGCATTTCCGCGGACGGCCGCATCAGCCCGGGCTGTACCGGCATCTGGAGCGACGAGCACACCGCCGCGTGGAAACGCATCGTCGATTTCGTTCACGCCAATTCAGCCGCCAAGTTCTGCCTGCAGATCGGCCACGCCGGGCCCAAGGCCGCGACCTGCATTCCCTGGCAGGGCGGCTACGACACGCCGCTGCCCAAGGACGAGGAATGGCCGATATTCGCCGCCTCCGCCATCCCCTTCCTGGCCGAGGGCCAGGTGCCGAAAGCCATGGACCGGGCCGATATGGATGCCGTCGTCGGCGACTTCGCCGCCGCCGCCAAGCGCGTCGACGAAGCGGGCTTCGACATGGTCGAACTGCACATGGCGCACGGCTATCTGCTGTCGAGTTTCATCTCGCCCGTCATGAACAAGCGCGACGACGAATACGGCGGCTCGATCGAGAACCGCATGCGCTTCCCTCTGGAAATCCTGGATGCTGTGCGCACCGCCTTCCCCGATCACAAGCCGGTCTCCGTGCGCGTCTCCGCCACCGATTGGCGGGAGGATGGCCTGACGGAGGAAGAACTGGTGGCGCTGGCCAAGATGCTCAAGGCGCACGGTTGCGATGTCATCGACGTCTCCGCCGGCCAGACCTCAACGGACGCCGAACCCGAATACGGCCGCATGTTCCAAACCCCCTTTGCCGAGCGCATCCGCCTGGAGGCCGGCCTGCCGACCATCGCCGTCGGGGCCATCACGACGGGCGATCAGGTCAACACCATCGTCGCCGCCGGCCGCTCCGATTTGTGCGCCATGGCACGGCCCCACTTGGCCGACCCTTACGCCACCCTGCACGAAGCCGCCCACTACGGCTTCAAGCCCCAGGCCTGGCCGGTGCAGTACCTGGCCGGCAAAGCCCAGGTCGAAACCCTGGCGGAGCGTGAGAACGACGAGCAAACCGAACTGCGCGACGCCGCCAAACCGCCAAGGCCCGAGGATCTACTCAAAGCGGCGGAGTAAAGAAAGAGAAAATTGGATTCCGGCCTGCGCCGGAATGACGAAACGTTAGTACCGCGTCCTCAGCGGCTAAATCTTCCGTTCCATGTGCACGATCTCGAGCGGTTCGGCGCCATCGCCGCCGTGGGTGAAGTGGCCGCGGCCGACGGAAGTGAAGCCGTGTTTGTGATAAAACGTTTCGGCGTTGAGCGTGGCCTCGAGGATGATGCGGTCGCCGTCGGTTTGGGCGGATAGCTCCAGGCCGAGCTCCAGCAGGCGCTCGCCGATACCGTAGCCGGCGTAATCGGGAAGGATGAAGAGCCGCAAAATTTCACCGGGGATGGCGTCGACGTAACCGACGATCTCGCCGGCAAATTCGGCGACGCGGATACGCCCGGCGGTCAGGCTTTCATGAAAAACGCTGGCCGGACGGCCTTCCATCCAACCCTTGATCTGGGCGGGCGTGTAGTAATCGGCGCTGAGGCCCTCGACGGATGCCGAGGTCACCGCATGCAGCGTTTCCGCGTCGTCAATATTGCCGACACGGATATCGACGTTGAGCGCCACGGCACTATTTGTCGGCGTCGGCGGCCACCTGCATTTTGACGATCTTGTCGGGTGCGTTGACCATGCCGCTGCCGGGCGCGCCCTTCTTGATCAGATCGACGTTGTCCATGCCTTCGACCACCGTGCCCCACAAAGTGTACTGGCCGTTGAGGTGCGGCGCGTCGCCGAAGACGATGAAGAATTGCGAGTCCGCGCTGTCGGGATGACCCGCCCGAGCCATGGAAACGGCGCCCCGGACGTGTGGTGCGTCGTTGAACTCGGCGTCGAGATTTTGACCCGATCCGCCCGAACCGGTACCCGTCGGATCGCCGGTTTGCGCCATGAAGCCATCGATCACGCGGTGAAAAACGATGCCGTCGTAAAATCCTTGGCGCGTCAATTCCTTGATGCGGGCGACATGATTGGGCGCCAGATCAGGGTGCAATTCAATGACCACCCGGCCGTGTTCCAGTTCGAGGTAAAGGGTATTTTCCGGATCGGCAGCCATGGCTTCCCCCGCGGTTAGCAAGAAACAAAAAGTGAAGATCGATATGAGGCGTTTAATCATCAGAACCAAGTACTTTCCATCATCGTTATGCCGGCACGTTAAGCGCTCGCCTTTCGCTCCGCAACCCGTTTGGAGAGTGCATCCTTGACGTTGGCGGACACGAAGGCGCTGACGTCGCCGTCGAGGCTGGCGATTTCCTTGACCAGGCTGGAGGCGATGAACTGGTTGCGCTCCGAGGCCATCAGGAAGACCGTTTCGACGTCGGCGTTGAGATGGGCGTTCATGCCGGTCATCTGGAATTCGAACTCGAAATCCGACACGGCCCGCAGTCCCCGTACGATCATGTTGGCGCCGACGCTGGTGACAAAGTGCATCAGCAGGTTATCGAAGGTCTGAACCTCCAGCGTGCACCCATGCTTGCCCTGGAGGGGCTCGATTTCGCGGTTCACCATGTCAGCCCGTTCCTCCAGGGTGAACATGGGAGATTTTGAAGGATTGACCGCCATGCCGATGATCAGGTGGTCGGTCACCTTGATGGCGCGGGAGATGATGTCCATGTGGCCGTTCGTGATGGGGTCGAACGTACCGGGATAGACGGCAATACGCTTGTTGCTCAACGGGGGCTCCTACGGTCGAATATCGATCAGTGAAATTGGGCAGCGACGGAGCGCTTAGGCTTCTCCGTCCGGATGATCCTCGGGCGCACCCACATCCTCGGTTTGCTCCGCGCTTTCGTCAACGCCGGAATCTTCCTCATCATCATCGTCTTCGTCTTCCGCCTTCAGGTGCGCAACCGAAACGACGCGTTCGTCCTCCGCCGTCTTGAACAGCGTGACGCCCTGCGTGTTGCGGCCGGCGACGCGAATATCATGGACCGGACAACGGATCAACTGCCCGCCGTCGGTAACCAGCATGATCTCGTCTTCGTCGGCCACCGGGAAGGCCGCCACGACACCGCCGTTTCGGTCGGAGGTTTCGATATTGATGATGCCCTGCCCGCCGCGTCCGGCAATGCGGTATTCATAAGCCGAGGTGCGTTTGCCGTAGCCGTTTTCGGTGACGCTGAGGATGAACTCCTCGCGCTCGCCGAACTCCGCAAGTCGGTCAGCGGACAGCGTAATGTCCTCGGCGTCCTCCCCCCGGCGCTGCGCGTTGGACCAGCGGAGATAGATATCGCGTTCCTCCACATCGATCTTCTCGTGACGCAGGATCGACATGGAGATCACGTCGTCGCCCTTGGCCAGCTTCATGCCGCGCACGCCGTCCGAGGTGCGGCTCTTGAAGACGCGCACGTCGGTCACCGGGAAGCGGATGCACTTGCCGCCGCGCGCCGCCAACAAAACGTCGTCTTCCTCGCTGCAGGTCGCCACGCCGATCAGGGCGTCGCTTTCATCCAGCCGGATGGCGATCTTGCCGTTGGCTTTGACCTGGCTGAAATCCGACAGCGAATTGCGCCGGACGTTGCCGCGCGCCGTGGCGAACATGATGTGCAGTTCATCCCAGAGGTTCTCGTCTTCCGGCAGCGGCATGACCTTCCGGATGGTCTCGCCTTCGGAGAGCGGCAACAGGTTGACCATGGCCTTGCCCCGCGACTGAGGCGTCGCCTGTGGCAGTTTGTAGACCTTGAGTTTGTAGACCTGGCCGGCGGACGAGAAGAACAGCATGGGTGCATGGGTCGATGCGACGAAAACCTCTGCGACGAAATCCTCATCCTTGGTCGACATGCCGGAGCGGCCCTTGCCGCCGCGGCGCTGGGCCCGGTAGGCCGACAGCGGCACGCGTTTGATGTAGCCGCCGTGACTGACCGTCACCACCATGTCTTCGCGCTGGATGAGGTCTTCATCGTCGACGCCGCCGAAATCACCTTCGATGATCTCGCTGCGCCGGGGCGTGGCGAACTTCTCCCTCATCTCGACCAGTTCGGTCCGGAGGATGCCCATCAGGCGTTCGCGGCTCGAGAGGATATCGAGGTAGTCCTTGATCTTCTCGGCCAGGACCGTCAGTTCGTCAGCGACCTCGTCACGGCCCAACGCCGTCAAACGCTGCAAACGCAGTTCGAGGATAGCGCGGGCTTGCGCCTGATTGAGCTTGTAGTACCCGTCGACAATGGCATGGCTGGGATCGTCGATCAGCGCGATCAGCGGTTCAATATCTCCGGCGGGCCAGTCCTTTTCCATCAGGCCGGCGCGGGCCTCGGCGGGATCCTTGGCGCCCCGGATGATGGCGATGACCTCGTCGATGTTGGCGACGGCGATGGCCAGGCCGACCAGAACCTCGGCCCGGTCGCGCGCCTTGTTGAGTTCGAAGACGGTGCGGCGCGTGATGACCTGTTCGCGAAAATCGACAAAGGCTGAAATGCTGTCCCTGAGGTTGTGCATCAGGGGGCGTCCGCCATTCAGCGCCAGCATGTTGACGCCGAAACTGGTTTGCAGCTGGGTGTGGCGGAAGAGCTGGTTAAGCACCACGTCGGCGTTGATGTCGCGCTTCAGTTCGATGACGACGCGCACGCCCTGGCGGTCGCTTTCGTCGCGCAGGTCGCCGATGCCCTCAATGCGCTTGTCGCGGGCCAGTTCGGCCATGTGCTCGATCATCCGCGCCTTGTTCACCTGGTAGGGAACCTCGGTGACGATGATGGCCTGGCGGTCGCGCCCGATATCCTCGAAGTGGGTGCGGGCGCGCATCAGTACGCTGCCCCGGCCCGTGTGGTAGGCCTGTCGGGCGCCGCCGGAACCAAGGATCAGGGCGCCGGTGGGAAAATCGGGCGCCGGTACGAACTCGATCAACTCGTTGACGGTGACCTCGGGATTGTCGACGTAGGCGCAGCAGGCGTCGATCACTTCGCCAAGATTATGCGGCGGCACGTTGGTCGCCATGCCGACGGCGATGCCGCCGGCGCCGTTGACCAGGAAATTCGGCAGACGCGACGGCAGAACCATCGGTTCTTCGCGGCTCTCGTCGTAGTTGGGTTGGAAATCGACCGTGTCCTTGTCGATATCTTCAAGCAGCGCCTCGGCCGTCTCGTCCATGCGGATTTCGGTGTACCGCATGGCCGCGGCGCGGTCGCCGTCCATCGAGCCGAAGTTACCCTGACCATCCAGCAGCGGCAGGCGCATGGCAAAATCCTGGGCCATGCGCACCATGGCGTCATAGATCGCCTGGTCGCCATGCGGGTGGTATTTACCCATGACGTCGCCAACGCTGGTGGCCGATTTGCGGTAACTTTTGTCGTGGGTGAAGCCCTGCTCGTTCATCGAAAACAGGATGCGCCGGTGAACCGGTTTGAGCCCGTCACGCACGTCGGGCAGCGCCCGGCTGACGATCACGCTCATGGCGTAATCGAGGTACGAGCGGCGCATCTCCTCTTCGATGGTGATCGGCGCGATATCGTCCGTTCCGGGACCTTCGGGATCGTCAGGCGGAGGCGGCGGGGGTGATTGGGTTTCGGTCAAAAAAAAGGCCGTCTAGGGGTTCAATTTTCGGGCCCTCGGCACGCTTGAGTGCAGTGCAAAATACCCAAGAAAATCAATTACATAAAAACCCCAACATGTTGGGATTGCGAACCGTTCCAATATACCAAGTTTTGTGATTTCGGACAAGCTTCGCAGTTGCGGAAAAAGGGGTTGATTTGAGGCTCGCAACAGGCTCGTTGCACCAAGCGGACACGCCCAATTTCCGTCCATCAATCCCTATCCGCAAATAACCTCTCCCGTGGCCGTCGGAAAACTATTCTGACAGTTCCCCACCCCAAAACGACCGTCCGTATAAACGCCGGATAATGTCCGTAATTGACCCGAAGCAGACACTAGGACGACCACCAGGTTTTTGATGAATTGATGAAGCAAACTTTCTTTGCTATGAGCTCAATACCGTTTCAAATTGGCGTCAATTGGGGTCGGACCTAGAAGGGAGGTAACAGAATGGTTTGTAATCCCGTTCCGCCTAGAATCGTACACATCCCCGCATTTCATGCTTTGGCGACATGCCCGGTTTGTCGCCAGCGCCGTCCTGTTCCCCATTTCGATTTGAAGGAGTCGAATCGTGCTCTTGACGGTACGGCAGAATGGATTTGCTCGAGCTGCAAGACGAAAATAAAATCTACTCCCAGTCTTGAGAGATAGGTTTTCCTGGATCATGCCGATCAGAAATTGGTTTCACTTTTCCGCTCCTGGCTACGTGCGGACGTATTCATTCAAATAGAGTTTGTCCCTAGTCAGGTAACTAGCAGTAATTTTCGAAACTGTTTTCATCATTGAGGTGGTCACTACGACTCATTCCGGCTGCCCGGCCTGAATGGCTTCCGATTATGATCGGCTCAATTTTTCTAACTAGATTTTCAATACAAGTGCGAACTGCGCAAGCGGAGCCATTTGATGAAAATTTTGCTGGGCAATATCTGGATTCAACGCCGCTGTAACCTACTTTAGTGTTTGGTTTCAGATTTCGATCGCTTCCTCCCAGTTCACTTGAGGCCAACCGGATGAACGATAAACACCCGTTACTTGACGTGGGCCGTTTGGCGGCTTTGGCGAGTTATGAAGTCTTAGATACGCCACCCGAATTCGAACAGGATTGTCTGACCGAAATTGCCGCTCAGATTTGTGATTCCCCAGTTGCGTTGATTAGTCTCATGGATGAACACCGTCAGTGGTTCAAATCGAACTACGGCCTGTCCAATATGACCGAATGTCCCGCAGAGGTTTCGGTCTGTTCAACCACAATCTGCTCGAACGACATTATGTATGTACCGGACCTGACCAAGGACGAAAGGTTCAAGGATTTACCCATCGTCGTCGGCGAACCGAATCTCCGATCATACTGCGGCATGCCTTTAATCAATGCCGAAGGCTACGTCATGGGCACGCTGTGCGTTGTCGATTTCGAACCACATGAGCTGACGGTTTCTCAACGTGAGGCCGTTCGCCGTCTGGCTCAACAATCCATGTCGCTTTTGGAAATGCGTCGCCAACTAATCACTCAAAAAGCGCTGGTAAAGGAATTGGAAGAAGCGAAATCGGCATCTGATTTGAAAAAGCACGAAGCAGATGCATACCTGGACAACATTTTTCCAAAATCAGTCGCGGAAGAACTGAGAACGAAAGGGCGCGTGGACCCAAAATACGTGGATATGGCGACCGTTCTAGTGGCAGATTTTGTCGATTTCAGTCAATTGACGGACAGCATGGAGCCAGCACGTCTTATTGAGCAGTTGAATAAGAACTTTGCCCAATTTGATCAAACCGCTGCCGACAATAGAGTGATAACGATACGAAGCGTCGGTGATAGCTACCTGTGCGCGGCGGGAATTCCGGACAAGAATTCCACTCATCCGGCTGATGCCTGTCTCGCGGCCTTGCAGTTGCAGAAATTTGTTGCCGAGAGCAATAGGCAAAGGGAGTTGCTTCGGCTAAACCCTTGGCGCCAGAGGATTGGTATCAACTCAGGTCCGCTGGTTGCGGGAATAGTCGGGTCCAACCGGCTCACTTACGACATTTGGGGTACGTCTGTGAACACGGCAGCCCGTCTTGAACAGGCTTGTGAACCGGATCGAATCAATATCTCCGGCAGCACGTTTCACCGGATCGGCAGCGTTTTTGAAACAGAACCACGTGGTCAGATTGAAGTGAAAAACCTCGGTTCGATCGACATGTACTACCTAAATCGAATCAAGCCGGAATTTTCGGCGGATGCCGAAGGCTGCGTTCCAAACGATGAGTTTTGGCGGGCCCACGATCTCGGTTCGACATCAATTGCCATTTGAAATTTAGTTGATTGCTACTGTCACCATTCATATCTCCCGTCGGCAATCGGCAGACCTTTAGCGTAGACCTAATAAACATCCAAGATCCGACCCAAGCCGGACATTGGCCACGCAATCTAGCCGGTCGTGACGGATGATTGATCGCCGTTATTGTTTGCCGATTAGGAACGGACTGGCGACGAGTTGATCGATTGTCCCGCCTGCCTTCGGCGGGCAACCGCAGAAAACAGGCGACCCGATCCCTAGAACGGAATTTCGTCGTCGATGTCGGGGGCGCTGCCGCCGCCGCCGAAGTCGTTGCC
Source organism: uncultured Rhodospirillaceae bacterium (assembly GCA_964528595.1). Taxonomy (GTDB): domain Bacteria; phylum Pseudomonadota; class Alphaproteobacteria; order UBA2966; family UBA2966; genus CAYFKJ01. Next base: position 5,788 of record CAZGTM010000055.1, on the reverse strand, counting down.
GCCGCCGCCATAATCACCACCACCGCCTCCGCCGCCGCCGAAGTCACCGCCCCCGCCGCCGCCGGAGCGACTGTCAAGCATGGTCAGTTCGCCGTTGAAGGGACGCA
>CAZGTM010000055.1:0-5581 GCA_964528595.1 uncultured Rhodospirillaceae bacterium | reverse complement strand
CCGCCGCCGCCGGAGCGACTGTCAAGCATGGTCAGTTCGCCGTTGAAGGGACGCAGCACGACCTCGGTGGAATAGCGGTCCTGGCCGCTCTGGTCCTGCCATTTGCGGGTTTGGAGCTGGCCTTCGATGTAGACCTTGGAGCCCTTGCGCAGGTATTGCTCGCAGATGTCGACGAGGCCGCGCTTGCCGCCCTGGGGGTTCCAGATCACGACGCGGTGCCACTCGGTTTTTTCCCGGCGTTCGCCCGAATTACGGTCGCGCCAGCCCTCGCTGGTGGCGATCCTGAGGTTGCACAGCTTGGTGCCGTCGTTGGTCGTCCGGATTTCCGGGTCAGCCCCCAGGTTGCCGATCAAAAGTACTTTGTTGAGGCTGCCCGCCATGATTATGTTCCCCATATGTTCTCATTCGTGCTAGATTAATAGCACGATCTTGTGGTGCTTGTGTACCCGCAAATTTAGGCCTGCGGCACTATAGCCGCTGATCGGTCAAAAGCCACCACCTGGGTGCGAATTGTTGGGGGGGATGCGAATAGTTTGACGAAAATCTGCCCACATCATTTATGATGGATCGTTTCCGTCCCTCCCCGGGGGGTTGTCCCGTTCTGAAGAGAAAAACCGGCACGAATGCAAAAAAATATCTCCATCCGGGGCGCCCGAGAACACAATCTGCGCGGCGTCGATGTCGAAATTCCCCGCGATACGCTGACCGTCATTACCGGCCTTTCGGGCTCCGGTAAATCGTCGCTGGCCTTCGACACGATCTATGCCGAGGGACAGCGGCGCTATGTCGAAAGCCTGTCGGCCTACGCCCGGCAGTTCCTGGAGATGATGCAGAAGCCCGACGTCGAAAGCATCGAGGGCCTGTCGCCGGCGATCTCCATCGAACAGAAGACCACCTCGCGCAATCCCCGCTCGACCGTCGGCACGGTGACGGAGATCTACGACTACCTTCGTCTGCTGTTCGCCCGCATCGGCATCCCCTACTCGCCTGCCACCGGCCTGCCCATCGAAAGCCAGACGGTTTCCCAAATGGTCGACCGGCTGCTGGAGATGGAGGAAGGCACGCGGCTCTATCTGTTGGCCCCCATCGTGCGCGGCCGCAAGGGCGAATACCGCAAGGAGCTCGCCGAACTGATGAAGCGCGGCTTCCAGCGCGTCAAGATCGACGGCGAACACTACGAGATCGAGGACGCCCCGGCGCTCAACAAGAAGCTCAAGCACGACATCGAAGTCGTCGTCGACCGCGTCGTCATCAAGGGCGATCTCGGCAACCGCCTGGCCGACAGCATCGAGACGGCGCTGGAGTTGGCCGACGGCCTGGCCGTCGCCGAGAGCGCGGACGGCGGCGAGCGCACGATGTTCTCGGCCAAGTTCGCCTGCCCGGTCTCCGGCTTCACCATTGAGGAAATCGAACCGCGGCTGTTCTCCTTCAACAACCCCTTCGGCGCCTGCCCCTCCTGCGACGGACTGGGCACGACACTCGATTTCGATGCCGACCTCGTGGTTCCCGACGCCAATCTCAGCCTCAGCCAGGGCGCTATCGTGCCCTGGTCCAAGACCACCTCGCCCTACTACACCCAGGCCCTGGAGAGCCTCGCCAAGCACTACAAGGTCAGCGTCCATACGCCGTTCAATGAACTGGCGGAACGCGCCCGCAACGGCATCCTGTTCGGTTCGGGCAAGGAAACCGTCAAGATGGTCTACGAAAACGACGAACGCTCCTATTCGACGGAGCGCGTTTTCGAGGGCGTCATCCCCAACCTGGAACGCCGTTGGCGTGAAACCGATTCTTCCTGGATGCGGGAGGAACTCGGCCGCTACCAAAGCTCTGCGCCCTGCGAGGCCTGCGGCGGCCAACGCCTCAAGCAGGAAGCCCTGGCGGTCAAGATCGACGGTCTGCACATCAGCCAGGTGGCCGCCATGTCGATCCATGGCGCAGGCGCCTGGTTCGAAGGACTGGGCGCAAAGCTCAACGACAAACAGTTGGAGATCGCCGAACGTATCCTCAAGGAAATCAATGAACGGCTTGGTTTCCTCAACAAGGTGGGTCTGGAATACCTAACCTTGTCGCGCTCGTCCGGCACGCTGTCGGGCGGCGAAAGCCAGCGCATCCGGCTCGCCTCCCAGATCGGCTCGGGCCTGACGGGCGTGCTCTACGTGCTGGACGAACCATCCATCGGATTGCATCAGCGCGACAACGCGCGGCTCCTGGAAACACTCGTGCGGCTGCGCGACATCGGCAATACCGTGATTGTCGTCGAACACGACGAGGAAGCGATCCACGCCGCCGATCACGTCATCGACATGGGGCCAGGCGCCGGCATTCATGGCGGCGAAGTGGTGGCCGAGGGTCCGCCCAAGATCATCATGCAGAGCGCCGACAGCCTGACCGGCCAATATCTCGTCGGCACCAGGCAGATCTCCGTGCCGACCGACCGGCGGCCGGGTCACCCCGGGCAGAAGATCAAGGTGCTGGGGGCGACCGCCAACAATCTGCACGGTGTTGACGCCGAAATTCCGCTCGGCACTTTCACCGCCGTCACCGGCGTTTCGGGCAGCGGCAAGTCGACGTTGGTGATCGAAACGCTTTACAAGGCGACCGCGCGCAGCCTCAACAACGCCCGCCACCATCCAGGTGCCCACGACCGCATCGAAGGCCTCGAATTCCTCGACAAGATCATCGACATCGACCAGTCGCCCATCGGCCGCACGCCGCGCTCAAATCCCGCCACCTACACCGGCGCCTTCACGCCGATCCGCGACTGGTTTGCCGGCCTGCCGGAAGCCGGCGCACGCGGCTACAAGCCGGGCCGCTTCAGCTTCAACGTCAAGGGCGGGCGCTGCGAGGCCTGCCAGGGCGACGGCATGATCAAGATCGAGATGCACTTCCTGCCCGACGTCTACGTGCAGTGCGACGTCTGCAAGGGACGGCGCTACAACCGCGAGACGCTGGAGGTTAAGTTCAAGGACAAATCCATCGCCGACGTGCTCGACATGACCGTCGACGAAGGCGCCGACTTCTTCACCGCCGTGCCGGTGATCCGCGACAAGCTGGTAACGCTGCAGCGCGTCGGCTTGGGCTATATCCATTTGGGTCAGGCCGCCACCACCCTCTCCGGCGGCGAGGCACAACGCGTCAAATTGGCCAAGGAACTTTCCAAACGGGCCACGGGCCAGACGCTCTACATCCTGGACGAGCCCACCACGGGTCTGCACTTCGAAGACGTCTCCAAATTGCTGGAGGTGCTGCATACCCTGGTCGATACCGGCAACACGGTGGTGGTGATCGAGCACAATCTCGACATCATCAAGACGGCGGACTGGGTGCTCGACCTCGGCCCCGAAGGTGGCGACAAGGGCGGCAAGGTCGTCGCCGCCGGTACCCCCGAGGACGTCGCCAAGGTCAAGGGCAGTTTTACCGGTGACTATTTGAAGAAGGTTCTCGCCAAGGCCTCCCGGGCACCCCGCAAAACCATCAAAGGCGCAAAAAAGACCAAAGCTGTCAAAGCGCCCCTGAAAAAAGCGGCAAAGAAGACCAAATCGACCAAAGCCGCGAAAAAACCGGCTCGCCGCAAAAAGAGCGCATAGTCGGGGGAGGTACTCCTGAATCCGGACGCCAACGTCGAACGGCTCGAAGCCGTCTTGCGGGAAAAACTCGCGGCGCACTATGGCGGTGGGACCGGACTTGCCGGGCTCAGGCAATTGTCGATGGGGGCGAGCCGCGAGACCTGGTCGTTCGAGGCGGTGCTGTCCGACGGCGAGGAAGTTCCGCTTATCCTCAAGCGCGATCCCATGACCGCCTCGGCGGCTAGCCCGTTCAGCGTCAGCCGGATCACCGAGGGCAAACTTATCAGATTGGCCAACGGCGCCGGCGTTGCGACCCCCGAAGTGCCGTTCTTTCTCGAGGCCGAGGAGCGGACCAGCGAAGGCTTCGTCATGCAGCGGCTGGAAGGCGAGACGTTGGCGAGGCGGATATTGAGGGACGAGGCATTTGCCGACGCGCGCACACGGCTGGCCTACCAGTGCGGCAGGGCGGCGGCTCAAATTCATAACCTTCCGCAAGACCAGCTGCCGCCGCTCAAATCCCAAACCGTTCTGGAGATGTTGGCGGATTACCGTTCCGTGCTGAATGAATTCGGCCACCCCCATCCCGGTTTCCAATACGGCCTCCGCTGGTTGGCCGAGCGCGCCGAACTGGCAGGTGACGGCCACTGTCTGATCCACGGCGATTTTCGCAACGGCAATATCATGGTCGGACCGGAAGGCCTGTGCGGCGTGTTGGATTGGGAGCTGGCCCAGCTTGGCAACCCGGTCGGCGACCTCGGCTGGATCTGCATTCCCGCCTGGCGTTACGGCGAAGAGAAAACCGTCGGCGGGTTCGGTGAGGTCGATGACATGCTTGAGGGCTATGCGGCCGGCGGCGGCGACCCGGTCAGCCCCGAAACCTTGCACTATTGGTTGGTTTTCGGTTGCTTGAAATGGGGCATAATCTGTCTGCAGTTCGCCTTTGGCCACCTCAGCGGCACCGACCGTTCCATGGAAAAGGCCGCCATCGGCCGCCGCGCCGCTGAAACCGAATACGATCTCCTGCAACTGGTCGATTGACCGTCTGATTGAATAGAGAACCGGTATGCCGACAGACCGCCCCGACGCCGCCGAACTGATCGAAGCGGTCAGCGAATTTCTTGCCACCGACGTCGCGCCGAACCTCGAAGGGCGCACTGCCTTTCAGCTTCGTATTGCCCTAAATCTCCTGGCGACCATACAGCGCACCTTGTCGGACGGTGCGGCGATGGATGCCGAAGAACAGTCAAGGCTGCGCGAATTGCTGCGGGACAGCGGAAACCTGGAGGAGCTGAATGCCCGGTTGGCGGAGATGATCGAGGCCGGAGAACTGGACGGCCGCAACGTCGAAGTGCTGGATCATCTGAGGCAAACGGTGAAGGATAAGCTGCGGCTGGCCAATCCCCGCTACATGAAACCGGGCGACCAAAACTAGATTGATCTATCCCTGTCATTCCGAAAAGCGCGAAGCGCTTGTCCGGAATCCATTCCGTCGTCACTCCGTTTGAAACCGCCTCGTGGAAACCAGGCGCTCAGGCATGGATCCCGCAACAAGTGCGGGATGACGAAAAAATCACATATTCTGGTCGGTGGCCTGCCAATAGCGTGTGTTGAGCTTGCCGACCATGATGTCGTGCTGTGAACTCAGGCACTGTCGCAGAGAGACGTAGCCGCCGAACGTGCGGTCTTGGCAATCCGCGAACGACGCCTTGGCTTTTTTCCAGGCCTTCGCGTCCCCACCCTTGAGGCCGGCCGTGTGTTTGTCCCAGGCGGCGGCGCGGATGTCATCGGAGGCGCGGCCGAGCCTGGGCAGTTTGTTGGCGATCTGGTTGACGATCTGGGCGGCGGCGATGTTGACGCCGCCGTTGTCGACCAGTTTGTTGCCGATTTCACGCAACGGGCCGATGGCGACTTCAATATCGCGGGCGGTTTGCGGTTTGGGGTCGTCCTTGAACGGTTTGGGGATCAGGGAGACCATTTGGCCGATCTCCAGCACCGCGCTGGCATAGCCGCGCTTG
>CAZGTM010000054.1:15954-24058 GCA_964528595.1 uncultured Rhodospirillaceae bacterium | reverse complement strand
GGAACAAACCTCTGGATACTCTCCTTTAGGAAAGTTCGGCTTCGCCGATTGGGGAAAACGTCGAAAGAAAGGAATTAACGGCCAGCGTTCGCATTTCCCTGTCGAGCAGGTTGAGGCCCAAATGGCAGGTCAGTTGATAACGGACATGGGGCACACCGTAGAAGTCGTCACTCAGCGCGATTACTTCGGCCGTCTCGATGACATTGGTGCCTTGAACCCGCTGATATAGAGCACCCACTTCAATGTAGCCGTACTGCGGATCGGCGCATTTTTCGGCCCGTGTATAAAATGTCATCACCAATCTCCCTTAAAGGACAATTTTTGGGATTTGCTGCGTTCTGCTGACTTGTACTTAGGGAGATGCTTGGCGCTCTTCAATAAAAAATATGTAAAACGATGTAATTATCGTTTCGATTTAAATTTTGATTATGTTTTTATTTTATATCTATTTATGAAAAATTTTAGGCAATTCTTTGTAAGCTGCCTGTCATCGGCTTGAACCCGGCCTATTTCGCCGCCATCACGACGACATCGCCGCTTTCCCCATTAGAAAGTCGAGTGTCGTGAAACGCGATCAGGGGGTCGTCTGGATATCGGCTTGCCGCCCTGGCGAAAGCCGCTTTTGCACCCGGGTCGCCTTCGGCCATTTGTTTGTACGCCGCCAAGTAGTCCCGGACGGCGGGACTCTCCAGAGCTGCTTCGGTGAGCGGTTCGAAAGCGTCGGTCCCCCCCGACCTTCCTTTTAGAACAAGCTTCCCCACGGGCCGCCCGACAAACCGTCGGCACTTCGCCACCGTGTCGCCGCCGATGCAGACGTTGGTGCCGAGATGCTTGTTGACGCTTTCCAGCCGGGCCGCGGTATTGATGGCGTCGCCATGCGCCGTGTAATCGAACATCGAACTGCCGCCGAAATTCCCAACTACTACCGTCCCGGTATTCACGCCGATCCGGGTCTTGCCCATGGGGATGCCCTTATCGTTCACGCCGGCGGCGTAGCGCCGCGCCCAGGCATCGAGTTCAAGGGCGCAGTCAACGGCGATTTGGGCGTGGTCCGGTTGCTCCACCGGCGCCGAAAAGAAAATACTCAGCGCGTCGCCGACAACCTTATCGAGGGTGCCGTGGTGTTTGAACGCGATGGCCACCATGCCGTCGATATAGTCGTTAAGGATCGGATGCATGACCTCCGGATCGGTGCCTTCCACCATGGCCGTGAAGTCGGCGAGGTCGGTAAAGATGAAGGAGCATTCCCGGCGCCTGGCGGCCACCGTCGAGCCGTCCGGGTTCTCGGCGATGACGTCAACCAGATTGGGAGAAACGTACGAAGAAAAGGCGTCGCGCAGATACCGCTTGTCCTTGTCCACGACGGCAAACCGGTAACCCAGCGATATCACCGAAGCGAGGGCGAGCACCGCCAGCGGGTCGATCAGCGGCATCACGACGGCGCTGCGGAACGTCCAGGCCGCTGCAAAAGTCCAGGCCCAACCGACTATTACAAGACCGACCGCGGCGCGAAGCGGTGCCAGCGTGAGCACCAGCATGACGCCCAAAGCCGCAAACGGTACCACCGCCAAAGTTCGGGATAAATTTCCCGGCAAGACCAAGGCATCGCCCCGCAACAAATTGCTGACTGCCGTGGCGTGCAGGTAAACCCCGGCAACCTTGTCACGCTCGGGAAATTTTTGCTGACCTGATTCCGGATTGAAACAAGGGGCCGGCGCACCTTGGAAATCCGGCTTGTTGATCAACCGGTTCGAACTGAGCTTGCGGTCTTCGATATCCAGCACCAGGCCGAACAACACCGCTTTACCGTCGAAGGCTCGCTTGAAGTAGTCGGTATTGCCCGCCCGTGCGCAATGGTAGAGGTCAGCGAAGGAGTAGGTTGGAATGGCGCCCGGCCGGGCATCGAAATTCAGGTGGAGCTCACTTTCGGCGCTAGCGGGTAGGCGTTGGCCCAAAAACTCGACGCCGGCTGCTGTCTGGCGGGGCCTCTCGCCCGCCGTGCGGGCGGCCAATTCCATGGCCATACCTGGCACTTCCCGCAAGCCGCCGGATTCCAAACTGTAGGTCTGGAACAGCGGCAGGCTACGCGATATGCCGTCGTCATCCACGGATGTTTCAAGATTGCGGATATTGGCGGCGCCCCCCGCCATCAAAGCGAAGGCGCGGTGCGGCCCGATCGCTTGAGTGCTCAATCTCGTCCGGCCCAGGACAATTCGGCCACTTTGCCGTTCCCGGGCAAAGCTATTCAGCAGGGATTGGTCGAAACGCCGGTTGTCGAGATAGCTGCTCGCCGTGGTGGGTAAAATGATATCCCAGCCAAAAACCTTCGCGCCGCCTTCCAACACCGCCGTCTGGACGTCCGCGATTTGGGGGGTCCACATGACTTTGGGAATCCCCTTGAAGGGTGAAACGGCGTGCGTCCTTTCGTCAATCGCCACGATGGCGACGGGCGACTCTCCCGGCGGGACATTTTCGCTGCTGAAGAGATTGGCGCGCAACCAGTGCAGGACATCAATATCAAGGCCGTGAAAGCGATCGAGCGGAGGCCAGGACGCCAGCGCCGTCGCCGCCACAACCACGCCAAACGCAAACAGAGTGTTACCTAAGCGTTTTTTCATCGATGTCGGATGATACCAATCTCGGCACGCTCAGAAACGCAGTAAACGTGACAACAGGACCGCTTCGCTTTTGGCCTGGGGTGATATGCGGAAAGTCGTCGCGCGATCACCGGCTTCGAGCCGGTAGATCACATTGCGTTTTAACTTGATCCTCGATTTAGCCAGATCGACCCATTCGTCCTCGACAGGAATCCGGAACACCTTCCCCCTGCCGTCCAGGCGCATGATGCGGATCTCACCTGGTGTCGACGACAGATGAACTAGCGGACTGAGGGCAAAGACAACGTGCTCTGGCTTGGCGGTCGACTTGCCGACATTGGCCCGAAAAACAACGGCGCCGGCGTCGCGTTTCTTTTTGCCCTTGGCAATGCTGGTTCCGCCCTCGCAAACCAAAACGTTGCGCGTAACCCGGCCTCCCGTGACGATGCTTTGCTCTTTCCCTATGGTGACGGTACCGCCCCGTATTTCCTCACGTATGCAGGAATCGAGGTATCCAAGGTGCAGGGTCTCTCCTGACTTGAGATCGATTTTCTCCCCGGCATCGAGAAAATCCATTGGCTGAAAATCTTCTCTGGCTGTGCCGATTTCCTCAATGATCGCCGTCGGTCCGGCCCAGGCTTCAGCCGTCAGAGCCAGAATGGATACCGCGATAATCGCCTTCCAATTCATGCCCGGCATCCTCAACTGGTATCCCGACGGCTGCCGCTGCCGTCACCGACGATGGTGAACGGCGCCCAGAACAGGGGGTGGGCATAGGAAAAAATGGCGGTCCCCTCGCCGTCCGTAAACAGCCCCTTGTCGATCAGGTGCAGCCGGGCCCGGCGCACAGCTTCCGACCGCGTCATATCCGCCTCGTCAGCCTGAGTTTTGAACAAGGTCGACATCAGTTCCGTCGTCGCCGCCGAATGGACCGGCCAATTGCTGACCAGCAGGGCGCGGGCGCCGGCATAGAAGAACGCCCGGCCCAAGCCCGATACGGCTTCGGCGCCCTGACCATCGGCGGACGCCGTGTTGCAGGCCGACAGCACGACCCAATCGGCATTGAGTTTGAGGCCAAGGATCTCACCCATGGTCAAAAGCCCGTCGCCCTCCTCGCCCGTGACGCTGGGAGACGACAACGCCAGAGCGGGTTGGTCGAGGCCATTCAGGTCGCCCGGCACCAGGCCATGTGTCGCAAAGGCCAGGACGCCAACCCCCGTCAGGTTCATGGATTTCACCCGAACCTCGCTGGCATCGGCGCCGAGGAAAACGGACTGGCCGGGTTCAACGCCAAGCGACCGGGCCACCGACAGGAGTTCAGGCCGGGTGTCGTGGAGGCGCGGCAGCAGCGCCAGCGTCGCGCTGTTCACCGCGCGGGTTACAGGTGCTGCCCGCAAGCGGATGTTCAGGCCACGGGTCTTCGCCGCGGATGCCGCTGCCAACTGGACGGGTTCCGCGGCCTGCAATTCGGCCTGCTGCTTGGAGAAAAATGGATCGCCAAAGCCGACAAAGGGCTGGACCGTCGCGGCGATGCCTGAACGGGGCTGGCGCAATGCGCTGAGAGCTCCGACCGAGGGCAGCATGGTGACCGCGTACTTCCGCGCCAGCCACGGCGCATCCCGGTAATTCCCGAACAGCACGGGTGTCTCGTTCGAAAGATCATACGGCTGGGTGGGCAGCAGCGAAAACGGCAGTTGCCCCAGTGCGCCGTGGGCCACGACGATCAGGTGATTTGCCGAAGCCAGGCCCGAGGTCAGCGGTTTCAGCAGTTTTTCGTACAAACCGTAAGCCGTGTCGAACCTGAACTCGGGAATATCGCCGAGCGTCGCGATCGAGCCCGGATAGAGCGATGCCCGGACGGTATCCACCGCGGACGCCATTTCGCCCTTCGGAATTGCAATGCTTGAGAACGCTGCCTCGCCGCTGCGCGGTATCAGCCAGACGTAAGTCCGATTGGTTCCCACGAAGGTCGAGACCATGACCTCGCCGGGACGCAGGTGCGCCTGGGTCTCCTTGATCGTCGCCGGCTTCGGTTTGATCATGTCCGCGTATTGGGGGAATTGCCGTTTCAGTTCTCCGCCCAACGCCGCCCGGGCGCCACGAAGTTTGTCGATCGTGGCGCGAACGCCGTTCGCCTTGGCGCCGGCATCGGGTTGAGAGGCCAAGGTCGAAAGCGTGATGTAAAGCGTGGAGATTTGTTTTTTCAGGTCCTGCTCGCGCCGCGCCAACTCGACCAGATTGGGATCGCCTAAGGATGCCCGCGCGCCGCTCGCCGACAACGCGCGCTGAACGCTGCGGGCCCGCGCGACCTCGGCAAGGCGGAAGCTCTCCGCCACCGCATCGACGCCGGCCGACGCCAACAGCGTCGAGCCGCGAAGATCAGCGAGAAGATCGATGTAGGCGCCGAAGATGATCGCCAGACGACGGTCGCGGGCCTTGAACGACGCGTCTTCGTTATCGGTTTCACGCGAATCGGAGAGCAGCACCTCCGCCGCTGCCGTAAAATCCTTTAGCGCCCCGGCCTGATCGCCCTTTGCGGCACGGGTCATCGCGACAAAGCCGCGAATTTCGGCGGTCTGGTATTGGTTTTCACCAAACTGCCGACGGCTGCGCTCAAGCGCCGCAGTCAAGGCGGTTTCCGCTTCCGCAAGTTGGCCGTGCCGCAGCAAGGCCAGCGCGCGGTAGAGATTGCCGGCAAACAACCGCTTATAGGACGCGGGATCCTTGACCATGGCGATCCGGGCCGATTCATAAACCTCGATCGCATCGCCCCAGCGCTCCTGGGCAACCAGCGATTTACCCAGGACGTCACGGACCACGGCCAGGCTGATGCTCTCCGGTTCCGCACAAACAATCCTGTAAACACGCACCGTGGCCCGGGCCAACGCCTCGGCGTCGGCGTAGTCGCCCTGCTCATAAAGAACCCCGCTCAACCGGCCGAGCGCCTTGGCAGTAACCGGTTCATAAAGAGGTTGGGACTGGATAACTTCACGCAGGATGTTTTCCGCCTCAAGCAGGCGTTCCTGACGCGCCAGATTGCCCGCCAGTTCGATGTGGGTGAAACGGCCCCATGTCTGGTATTTCCGGGAGCTCACCTTGGCATTGAATTCCAGGGCGCGGCGGTAATAGGCCTCGGCCTCCTGCAGACGCCCCCTGGACTGCGCGACCGCGGCCAGCGCTTCGTTTAAAAGATAGCTATTGGCGTCAAAAGAGGATTGCCGCCAACGGGTCGGCCTGGTGTTTGGCATCAGGTCTTCGGAAGCCGCAGCAGCGCTAGCGGCTTTGTCAAATTCGCCGGCGTAGGCCAGCAGCGAGGCATACATGGCGGTCCTGGAGACCCTGTATCCACGCAGGTTGCCTGTTATCGCCTGAAGCGCCGCCTTCATATATTTCACGGCGTCGGCGTATTTGCCCAATTCGAAGGAGCGGTATGCCCGCTGTTCGGCAAATCCCACCTTGCCGGAGCGCCCTTGGACGGGCGCCGGCAACGACGCCATCGTCTTGCGGAACTCTTCGTCGCTCATGGGGGAGGAGTAGGTGCAGTCTACCGTCTTGTCCTCATCCGGCAGCCTTTCGAGCAGATCCTCGATGGTCTTGGGCGGCGGCGTAAAATCGGTGCTCAAGTCCGCGGTAACCTGCTTCGCCTCCTCAAGCGACATGGAGGGCGTTCCCGTCTGGCAGGACGCCAGCAGAAACAAGGCGGCGGAGGCGGTGGCCAGTCCGTTGAGGGTATGCATGCCGATATCCCTTTGTTCGACGACAGCGCCCTGCGGTCAGAACCACGCTGCCGCCCATCGTGCCGATACTGGGAAATCACGCTCGAATGTTTCTACCAAGCCCCTTCTTCAATAGGCAGAACCACGAACCACTTGATAATAATACCTACTTGCAGCCGCAAAAACCAGCCGCCGGCTTTGGCGAACCATGGATCGCCGTTGAGATAACCTCAAATCCCAGGCCAAGTGGTTGACCTGCCGTTAGCCTGGATCAAACAGGTCGGAACGAAAGCCACGGCGTTCGTCGGGGTATTCGTGGGCTCCTCGATCGATGACGGTGTTGGTCAGTACGCGTTCGTCGTTGCTCATGCGGCATGACAGCATTTTCCGGGCAAACGCCAGGGCAACACCCGCATAGGCCGGATCATCGATGCAGTTGTGCAGTTCACCGGGGTCGGTTTCCAAATCGAAGAGCAGCGGCGGCAGGCTGGTGAAGTGGACGTACTTGTAGCGCTCGCCACGCAGCACGCTGATGCCGCATTCGTCGGGCCGCAGACCCAGGGCGTTCTCGGAAAAGGGAAACCCGACATCGCGGAAATCGAATTCGTAATATGTTTCCTGCCGCCAATCCGCGGGTGTTCCACCGTCCAACCAGGGCAGCAAGCTGCGGCCGTCGCACTGTCTGGGAATATCCGCCGAGAGCCATTTCAGCACCGTCGGCATAAGGTCGATATTTTCGCTGAAGGCGTCGACAATCCTGCCCCTGCCGGCATCTGCCTGCGTCCGTGGATCCCGAACGATCAATGGGATGTGGTAGGCGCAATCGAACCAACCCGACTTACCGAGCAGATAATGATCGCCCATGTATTCGCCGTGATCGCTGGTGACGATGATGAGGGTACGGTCATATTCACCGGTCGTTTTGAGATAATCGATGAGGCGGTCGAAATTGTCCTCGACCTCATTGATCATGCCGTAGTAGGTGGCCCGTAACTGAGCGATCTCGCCGTCCGTCATGTCCGAGGGCCGTTTCGACACGCTTTCACACCACTTGTGCGGGGTGTTGTTGTCGATCTGATAGGCCAGATAGGGATGGACCGCCTGCTCCGCCGACACCGATGCCGCCCGTACCGGCGGGGTAACATCGCCGGGTTTGTAGCGGTCATGGTAAGGCTCGGCCACGACGAACGGCGGATGGGGCCGCAAATAACTGGCGTGGACGAACCAGCCTTCTCCCCGATGTTCATCGATGTAATCCTGCACCTGATCGGTGAGAAACCGGCTGTCGCTGTCTTCGGCCTTGTAAACCGGCGGGGCATAGGAGAAGGCCCGCCCGGCGGTATCGGCGCGGTCGTTACGGTGAAGAAAGATATCGAATTGGCGCTCGGGCACCTCGTAGCCCTTGCGTTTAAGATCATCGAGCCACAAACCGATGTTCGTGCCCAACATCAATTCTTCATCCATCCCCGGCAGGGCCTGTTCAAAATTCTCCAACAGCGGATCGTCATCGTCGAGGTGACGGGGATCGCGGGTCGTGTCGGTATAGCCGAACAGCGCAGGCTTATAGCCGAGTTTACGAACCTCGAGCGCCAGATTGGTGAAGCGGGCATCAAGCGGCGTGCCGTTTGTACCGGAGCGATGGTTCTGCAAGTACATGCCGGTCCACAGGCTGGCGCGCGACGGGCCGCAGGGAACGGCCTGGGCGAAGTGGCGGCGGAACAAAACGCCCTCCGCCGCCAGGGCATCAAGATGCGGCGTCCGCAGGACGGGATGGCCCGCCGCCGACAAACA
>CAZGTM010000054.1:0-15854 GCA_964528595.1 uncultured Rhodospirillaceae bacterium | reverse complement strand
CGGTAGGATCTCGCCTCGTCGAACATGGCGATGACGTTTTCGGCCGGTACGTCGGGCTGGATGTTGTGCACGCTGTTGAGCACGTAGCCTCCGCCCCGCCCCAGGCTGTCGATCACGCGGCGGACTTCCGCGCGGACCTCGTCCGGCGTTCCCTGGGGCAACACGTGCTGGGTGTCGATGCCGCCCCAAAATGCCATGCGGTCACCGAAGCGTTCCTTGAGCATGGCGGGCTCCATATCGGCGGCGGCGACCTGGACCGGATTGAGAGCGTCGATGCCGATATCGATCAAATCCTCGACGAACGCCGTCGCAGAGCCGCAACAGTGATAGAGCACCTTGTAGTCGCCCTTGCCCTTGATGGCCTCCACCAGGGCGGCCTGTTTCGGCTTCATCAATTCGCGATAGATGTCGGGGCTGAACATCGGGCCTGCTTGGGTCGACAAATCGTCACCCCAGAACACGATGTCGACCCGGTTCCCTAGCTCGTCGAGTGCGCGTTCGACGATGCGGATCCAACGGCCGTTGATCTCGTCAATCAGCTGGGTCACGAAGGCGCGGTTCTTGTAGAGGTCCTTGAGCCATTCCGCCGTGCCCCGCATGATCTGTCCATGGGTGCCGAAGCCGGTGCCGATATTAAGGATGATGGCGCAATCCGTTTGCCTCAAGCGGTCGGCTTCTGCCCTCAAGCCGTCGATAAAGACGTCGTCTTCCGGGTCGGGCCAGTCGAAGCCGTCCAATGCGGCGAGATCGGGCTCTGGGAAAGGCCCTTCGACGGCCATCGGGTTACCGTCTTCCGCCCGCTTCCAGGTGATCCCCCATTCGTCGATGACCGTCGTGTCATCAATCCGCTGCTTGGCGATATAGGTGCCGCCGGTTGAAAGGAATCGGGTGTCGACGTCGAAGCGTTCCAGCATCTCGTCGTCGGGCATGGCGATGCGGCGAATATCGGAAAACGTTCTGGTGGGATGGGTCATGCCGAGCTGCTGCTTGAGAGCATCATACGCGGTATGGAAAATGGTGCTGACCTGCGTGCCGCCGAAATCGATGGGTACGCGGTCGGTGGCTTCATGATTGAGAGCGGCGAGAACCCTTTCGCGGTGCGTGATCGAAGCCATCCCGTGACTCCTCCTGTGCAGTTTTCGCCAATTTATACTTGAAATTGAATTTTATATCACCTCGTTTTGATTACAAGTGGAACTATTTCCCACCCCGATCATTTCAAAGTCGCAAATTTTCGATCAAGACGGCCATGCCCTGGCCAGCGCCCAGGCACATACTGACGACCGCATAGCGGCCGCCGGTATCGGCCAGATGATGCATCGCCGTCATCGTCATACGCACCCCGGTGGCGCCCGGCGGATGACCGATGGAAATACCGCCGCCGTACAAATTCGTCGCCTCGCGCGGGATGCCGAGTTGCTTTTCGGCGTGTAGGTTGACCACGGCGAAGGCCTCGTTGATTTCATAATAATCGATGTCGCCGACCTTCAATTCCGTGCGCTCCAGAAGCTTCTCGATCGCCGGCACGGGACCGCTGCCCATGATGCGCGGCGGCACACCCACCACCGTCCAATCGACGATGCGCGCCTCGGGCTCAACGCCCTCCTGTTCCGCGGCGTCGCGGTCGCCGACGAAGACGAAAGCCGCGCCGTCCGTGACGCCGCTGGAATTTCCCGCACTGACCTGGCCGCCCTCGCGGAAGGCCGGTTTGAGCTTAGCCAGCTTCTCCAGTGTGATTTCCGGGCGCGGATATTCGTCGTCCGTCATCAGACGCGTCCCCCGCCCCTCTGGCACCTCGATGGGTTCGACCTGCTTGGCCAGGAAACCCGAGGCGATGGCGGCGCCGGCGCGCTGCTGGCTCATCAACGCCCATTCGTCCATATCATCGCGGCGGTATTGATAATCGTCCGTCAGGTTTTCCGCAGTCTCCCCCATCAGTTCCAAATTGAAGGGATCGCGGTAGGCGTAGTCGAGCGTATCGATCGCGGTCTGCGGTCCGCGTTTACCGCCCCAGCGCGCTTCGGTCATGACGTAGGGTGCGCGGGAAAAGTTCTCGTAGCCACCGGCCAGGGCCAATCGGCTGTGCCCCGAGATGATCTGCTCGGCCGCGGAGATGATGGCCTGGGTGCCAGACCCGCAGGCGCGGGAGACGTTGAGGGCCTGGCTTTCCACCGCCATGCCGATATTGAGGGCGATGACGCGGCCGCTGAACAAGCCGCCCTGATCGACCGGCAGGACGTTGCCGCAGACCAGATGATCGACCTTCTCCGCTTCGAGGTCGATATCGGCGAGGCAGGCCGTCGCTGCGTGGGCGGCAAGCTTGTCGCCTTCGATATCCTTGAGGGATTTGCCGAAATCGCCGAACGGCGTCCGCTTGCCGCCGGCCAGTATGATGTCCGTCATCAGCTCAATCCTCGGTCCAATATTTGTTTTGCCGCCGCGTCGTAGTCGATCTCGCCCGTCCTGACGCTTTCGACGATGCTCTCGACCTGCCCGCCGTTCAGAGCCCGGAAGCGCTCCTGGGCGACCTGCCCGACGGTTTCCGTCAGGTTGCGCAGGATGCGCGGCGTGATATCCACCTTGCCGCCCTCTTGTCGTAAGGCCGCGTCGTGGGCCTCGACGGCATCCGTAAGCTCCGCGATGCCCTCCCCCGTCGTCGCCACCGTGCCGATCACCTCGACGTGGGCGGCGTCCGCCTTGCGCAGGTGCAGCATCGCCTTTAGCGCCTTCCTGGTCTGCTCCGCCATGGGCAGGTCGAACTTGTTGACCACGAGGACATCGGCGATTTCAAGAATGCCGGCCTTGATCGCCTGGACGTCGTCACCGAGGCCGGGGGCGCTGACCACCAGTTTGGTGCCGGCGACGTCGGCCACTTCGACCTCGGATTGGCCGGCGCCGACGGTTTCGATCAAAACGACGTCGAGGCCCGCGGCGTCCATCACGTCGACGATCCGCCCAGCCGTCCGCGTCAGGCCGCCGAGGTGGCCGCGGGAAGCGAGCGAACGGATGAAGACGCCGCCGTCGCCGGAATGCTCCGCCATGCGGATGCGGTCGCCGAGAATGGCGCCGCCGCTCAGCGGGCTGGAGGGATCGACGGCGATAACGCCCACGGTCTTGCCGCGCCGCCGCAATTCGCCGATGAAGGCGTTGACCAACGTCGATTTGCCGGCGCCGGGCGGACCCGTAATGCCGATGGTCATGGCCTTGCCGGTCTCGCCCCGCAAAGCGGCCTGCAGCGCCGCCGCTTCGGGCGTTTCGTTTTCGACCAGTGTGATGGCCCGCGACAACGCCGTCGGCTTACCCTGTTTCAGGTTGTCGGCAAGGCGTCCCAGTCGGTCTGAAGCGCTGTCCGTCATGCCACCACGAGCGGCTGGCCGAAGCCGAGTTCGTCGCGCAGCACCTTGATGCTCTCGCCCTGCGTGGCGCCGGCCCGCGCCGCATCGACGACCTTGGCGTAGACGTTGACGTCGTTGCTGTTGGCCGCTTCGGCGAGATTGCCCAAGGCGCGGGTGACGGCCTCGTTGTCGCGGCGCTTCTTATAATCCGCCAAGCGCTCCAGGTAAGCGTCGATATCGCTCTTCGCAGGGCGGGGCAGCGGTTGCACGGGAAGCTCGGTTTCCTGCTCGACCTGATAGGCGTTGACGCCGACGATCTTTTCCTCGCCGGCCGCCACCTTATCCTGGAACGTGTTGGCCGAATCGCCGATCTTGGTCTGCACCCAGCCGCTTTCCACGGCCTTGTACATGCCGCCGAGATCGTCGATGGCCTCGATGACGGCAACAATTTCCTCCTCCATTTGGTCGGTCAGACGCTCGATGTAGTAGCTGCCGCCAAGAGGATCGGCGACGTCGGTAAGGTGCGCCTCCTCGCGCAGAATGTTCTGACTGGAAATCGCGATGCGCGCCGCTTCTTCCGTCGGCGTGCCCAGGACCTCGTCGAAGGAATCGGTATGCAGCGACTGCAATCCGCCGAAGATGCCGGCGATGGCCTGGGCGGTAACGCGAGAAATATTGTTCAGGGGCTGCTGGCGCGTCAGATCGACGCCCGAGGTCTGGCCATGGAACTTGAAGCGCTGGGCCTTGGGATTATCGACGCCGAAACGGTCGCGCACGATGCGGCCCCAGATGCGCCGGCCCGCCCGGAACTTGGCAATCTCTTCGAAGAAGCTGATCGAGATGTCGAAGAAGAACGTGAAGCGGGTCAGTACGTCGTCCATGTCCATGCCGCGGTCGCGGCAGTCCTCGGCGTACTGGATGGCGGTGCTTAGGGTGTAGGCCATGGCTTCCGCCGGCGTTGCACCGGCCTGCTGCATGTGCTGGCCGACCACCGACACCGGGTTCCAGCTCGGGATGCTTTCACGGGCAAAGGCGATGTGATCCAGCAGGACACGCCGCGAGCCCGGCAAGGCCAGGCGGAAGAACATGTGATTGGCGACAAAGTGGGAAATGTAGTCGCTTTGGTTGGCGGTGCCCGAGATTTTGGTCCAGGGGATCTGCCGCCGCTCCGCCACCGCCAGCACCTGGGCCAGCATGGTGAAGGGCAACGGATCGTTGAGCGCCGTCGAAATGTCGCCGATGGGAATGCCGTCGAGGGCGATTTCCATGTCCTCGACCGTGTTGACCAAGGTGCCGCAATTGCCCAGCAACAAGGGATCAACGGTATCGGCGTCGACGCCCCGGAAGATGGTTGTGCAGGGGATCAAGCTGAGCGCCGTGGCGCCCGCCTCTAGGATGTCGCGGAGACGTTCGTTGTAATCCTCGGGAATGCCCAGACCGATCAGCTGGCGCTGGGTCCAGGCGCGCCCGCGGTGCATGGTCGGGTAGATGCCACGCGTATAGGGCGCCTGGCCGGGAAAGCCCAGTTTGCTTTCGTAGCCTTCATTACCCCAGTCGTTAGGGGAGTAAAGCGGCTGGATCTCGATGCCGGAGCGGTTGCGGACTTCCTTGCCGTCGGGAAGCTGGCGGGCGTAGGCCTCCTGCCAGTCGTCAAACCCTGGAAGCGCCATTTGAGCCGTATCAGACATGTCTCGGTCTCCTCGATACTTGTGTCGTCCGTCAGTCGAGCCGCTTGGGATCGCTTTGCGCGTCGGCCGCCAGAGATTTGATGCTGTCGACGATGTCGGCGACATCGGAGCCGGGGTGGAACACCCGCGCCACGCCCGATTCCATCAGTTCCTTTTCTTCATCGTCGGGCACGATGCCGCCAACGACGACGCGGATATGGCCCAGTCCCTCCTCGCCGATTTTCGACATGAGCTTGGGCACCAAAAGGTGATCGGTGGCCAGCGAACTGATGCCGATGACATCGACGTCCTCCTCCATGGCCAGTTTGGCGACGACCGGAATTTCCTGCCAGGGTCCGGTGTAGACGACCTCCACCCCGGCATCGCGCAGGGCGGCGGCGATCACCCGGCTCCCTCGGTCGTGACCGTCCATGCCGATCTTGGTAACCAGCACCTTGGCCGGGCGCTGGAGTTCATTTTGCTCGGTCATTGATCGTTGTCCTTTTCACTCAGCTGACGCTTCAGGATTTCCATGACTTCATGCGTGATCTGGTCGGGGTTCATGCCGCCCGGCCGATACCAGCTCTTGGCCCAGTTGAGGGCGCCCAACAAGGTGAAGAGAAGTGCGGTCCGGTTGGTTTTTGACGGCAACGGCAGCGTCTCGATCATGACCCGGAAGCGTTCTTCGTATCCGTCACGCAGGGTCTTCAAACGTTCCAGACCGGGCGGCACATCGTCGGGAAAGACGCGCAAAATCACCTGGGCATAGTCACTGTGGTCCAGCAGCAGATTGGTATGCGCCCGGCAGGCCGCTTCCAATCTGTCCCAGGGATCGGCTACGCCGGCGGCGGCGGCATCGACCTGTTCGGACAGGCGCCGCACCCCTTCTTCATAAACGGCAATGAGGAGGTCGTCCTTGGAGGGAAAGTGATAGTAAACCGAGCCGGCGAGCATGCCGGCGTCGGCCGCGATTTCCCGCATTGTCACGGCATGAAATCCGCGGCTGCTGAACTGCTTTGCCGCGGCGTCCAGGAGAGATTCCCGGCGGTTATCCTGCCGCGGCCCGCGGCTTCCACGTTTGCCCGTGGCAGCATTCCTACCAGCTTCGCGTTTTTTGGTTTTGACAGTCATGCGGTATTAAAACAAACGCTTGTTTGGTATTCAAGTAAAATATCATCTGGCGTGTTTACGCGATATCGGCCGCGCACATCATTCTGCGGGTCCAGTCAGTGACTAATTATTGGGAGCGGCTTAGCCAGCCATCCGCGATCTGATGAAGCCTGTTTGAACTGCGCCGTAGCGAGCCAAGTTTTGTTTTACCGATATTGTCCTGGAACCGGAGAAAGGTTTGACGCATTTCGCTAACCTCGACCTTCAGTTGCTCGAGGTTGTTGCAAAAGGCTTCCATGCCCGATTTTTGAATTTTCAGTTCGGCCTCCATGTTGGAGACGGCTTTCTCCAACCGGTCATAGGCCGCGCTCCGACGCCTTGACGTCTTTGCGGAACGCCTGAGGCCCAGCGCAACAACATTTTCACCACTGTCCATCACAGCACCAACCATCTCAACGCGATGCCCGTCTCGGTACCGCCGGGTCATCCTCACAAAATTGCGTTGTGCGCTGTCTTACCCGTCCCCCCGAGAGGCAAAATCACGCCGAATTTCGACACGCTTGCCGCCAGCCCAAACACATGGATCAGACGGCGAACTCCCTACTCCCGCCGTCACACCGATTGAAAATATATTAGTCCTACTAATCAGGAAGACAACTTCTTTGGCCCTCGGCTGGGCCGGTGCCTGAAATACGTAACAATATTTTGGAACAAACTTTCGAATAGGAGCGATCGGACGGCCCTCTTCCCACCTCGGGATTGCGGTCTGGTCCGCTAGGGCATGGTGGCCAGCACAGCAGGAAGAATGCCGGGCAGGTCGTCCGCGATCAGACCCGCACCCAACTGCCGCCCCATCTCGCCATGCAGCCAGGCCGCGGCGCACGCGGCCTCGAACGGCGGCATGCCCTGCGCCGTCAGTCCGGTAACCAGGCCGGCCAAGACGTCACCCGAGCCGGCGGTGGCGAGCGCCGGCGGTGCATTAGTATTGATCGCCGCCCGGCCATCCGGCGCGGCCACGACCGTGTCGGCGCCCTTGAACAACACAACGGCCCCGCTGGCCTCGGCGGCGCGGCGGGCGCGGGCCAACTTGCCGCCGCCGGCGTCGTCAGGGGTGCCGAACAACCGGCCGAATTCGCCCTCGTGCGGAGTTAGGACACAGGGGGCCGATATCGCCTCGAACAAGTCATCCGGCGCCGCTTCGAAAACCGTCAGTGCGTCGGCGTCCAGGGTGCAGGCCAATTCGCTTTGCAGCGCGGCGAGCACGTTTTGCCGGGTTGCCGGGGTGACGCCGTTTCCCGGTCCGACCAGAACCGCGTTGTGCCGGCGCTTGGGCAGAAATTCGGTGAATGCTTCAGGTGTTTCGCAGACCTCCGTCATGATCGCACTGGTCCGCGCGGCGTGAATCGGCACGGCGTCCCCGGGACACGCAAGCGTGACCAAGCCTGCGCCGACCCGCAACGCCGCCAGAGCGCCGAGATGGGCTGCTCCCGAGCTCGCCGCCCCACCGCTGGCAACCACGACATGACCGCTTTGATATTTGTGGCCCGCTTCGGCGCGGACCGGAAAATGCTCGCGCCAGAGCTGGGGCCCGTTCACCGCCGTTTTGGGATTAATGTCCTGCAAAACATTATCGGGGATGCCGATATCCACCAACTCAAGCTCACCGCACAAGGCGCGGCCCGGATACAGCAGGTGACCCGGTTTGCGGCGGAAGAACGTCACAGTCGCGGTTGCCTGGAGGGCTATGCCCGACACCTCGCCCATGTCGCCGTTGAGCCCGCTCGGCACATCGACGGCCACAACCGGCTGGCCGTTCCCGGATACGGCCTCCAGCGTAGCGGCGACCACTCCCTCGACCGGCCGGGCCAGACCGGCGCCGAAGACGCCGTCGACAACGACATCGGCGCCCCTGGCGACCTCGGGTGACAACGCGGCAACATCGCCGGTCCAGCGGGCGGCCATGGCCGCGGCATCGCCTTTCAGCGCGTCGCGTTTGCCGAGCAGCGCCAGCGTGACCTGCCAACCCGCTTCCTCGAGATACCGTGCGGCGACGAAACCGTCCCCGCCGTTGTTTCCCGGGCCACACAATATGGCGACATGCCCCACCGGCCAGCGCGAGGCGACGGCTTGGGCAACCCCTGCCCCGGCCGCTTCCATCAGCGCATCGCCGGATATCCCCGCCGCCATGGCCGCATTATCGGCGGCATACATCTCAGCAACGCTCAGGATTTCGGGCGGCAACATGGCAACGGCTACTTTCCCAGATCTGGGCGCAGATTTTGCGGCCGCACCCGCTCGAACGCCCGGGCCGCGCGCAACACCATATCGTCGCGGAATTTCGGGCCGACGATTTGCAGTCCCACCGGCAGACCCTCCGAGGTAAATCCGCACGGGACCGTTGCAGCGGGTTGGCCCGTCATGTTGAAGGGATAGCTGAACGGCGTCCATCTGAGCCAGCGCAAGGGATCATCGTCGCCCTCGGGCGCCAGCTGTCCGGCATCGAAAGCCGGCACCGCCAGGGTCGGCGTCAGCAGGAGATCAAACTGCTCGTGAAAAAGATTCATGATTTGACCGAGTTTGGCGCGAGCCGCATTGGCCGCGGACAACTCGAACATGGAAATCTCAGCACCCTCTTCGGCGAGCGCGAGGAACGCTGGTTCCAATAGCTCACGCTTTTCCTCGGCCATCGTGCTCACCAGATAGGCCGCGCCGGCCCACCAGATCACCCGGAAGACCGGCGTCGGGTCGGCAAACCCGGGATCGCACTTTTCGACTTTGGCACCAAGCTCGGTGAACGCGGTAACGGCCGTGGAGACGACATCGGCAACTTCGTCGTCGACCTCGGCATAGCCAAGATCGGGGCTGAAGGCCACGCGCAGGCCCCGGATGCTCTCGCTGACGCCGTTGTGCCAGGCCTTGTCGAGGTGGGGCAGAGCCTGCCAATCACGGGGGTCCGGCTTCGACATCGCTGTCAGCATAAGCGCCAGATCGGTAACCGTCCGCGCCATCGGACCGACATGACTTAGCGTACCGAACGGGCTGGGCGGGTAAACCGGTACCCTGCCAAAGCTCGGCTTCAGTCCGGGAATGCCGGTGAAGCCGCAGGGAATGCGAATGGAGCCGCCGCCGTCCCCGCCTTGCGCCAATGCCCCCATGCCGGCGGCCAGGGCCGCCGACGCCCCGCCGCTGGAGCCGCCCGGCGTCTTTTCGAGGTTCCAGGGATTGCGGGTGATGCCCGTGAGCGGGCTGTCGGTCACGCCCTTCCAACCGAATTCCGGGCTCGTGGTCTTGCCGATCAGGTTCGCCCCGGCTTCCCTCAATCGCGCAACGGCGGGGGCGTCTTCGTCTGCCACGTCATCGCCCTTGCTGGTCAGCGAACCCCGCCCCGTCGGCCAACCCCGCGCCAAATTCAAGTCCTTGATCGAGGTCGGGACGCCGTCGAGCAATCCGTTGGGCACACGCCTGATCCAGCGGTCCTCCGATTTCCGGGCCTCGGCCCGCGCGCTTTTCTCATCAATAAAACAGAAGGCGTTGATTTTACCGTCGAAGCGATCAATGCGTTTCAAGACCACATCAACGGCTTCAACCGGCGACAACGATCTGTTGTTGAAGCGCATCGTCAGTTCGCCGGCGGACATGTAGGCAATATCGTCAGACACTTTGTTGCTCCCTCCCGCTATGCCCCGCTATTGTTCACGGCGAATACCTGAGGCGCAAGGGCGGCAGCGGCTTTGCATCTCACCACGGAGGTAATTGAGTGAAAGTAATCGTACTGGGCGGCGGCGTCGTTGGCGTATCGACGGCTTATTATCTAGGACAGGCCGGTCACGAGGTGGTCGTTGTCGATCGGCAAAACGGCGTCGGGCTGGAGACCAGCTTCGCCAACGCCGGGCTCATCGCCATCACACACGCCTCGCCCTGGGCGGCGGCGAAGACGCCTTGGCAGACGCTGGGCTGGTTGGGCCGGAGCGATGCACCCGTCTATCTGCGCTTCAAGCTCGATCCAGCGCTGTGGTCGTGGGGCCTGAAATTTTTGCGAAATTGCACGAATGCGCGGGAAGCCGAGGGACGCGAGCGGCTCAAACGGATGGTCCATTACAGCCTGGATAAGCTGATCGAGCTCCGCGCGGAAACCGGCGTCGAATATCACCAGCGAACCGACGGTTTCCTTTCGCTGTACCGCTCGGAAAAGTCCTTCGCCGCCGCCGCGACCGAGGCCGAGAAACGGATCGCGGCGGGCGAGGCGAAAAGAATTGTTGATGCGGCGGGTTGCCTGGCCATGGAGCCCGCGCTAAACCGGTCAAATGTCGAAATCGCCGGCGGCATCTATTCGTCGGTTGACGAAAGCGGCGACGCCTTCGTATTCACACAAAAACTGGCGGAGATGTGCCGTAACCAAGGCGTCACATTCAGGTTCGAAACGTCGGTCGCATCGCTTGAGAGCGCCGGGAGCAAGATCACCGGTATTCGGCTGGAGGGCGACGACGAGGTGCTGCAGGGCGACGCCTATGTTCTGTCGCTGGGAAGCTACAGTCCCCAGTTCGCCCGCACTCTGGGTCTGAAGCTGCCGATCTATCCGATAAAGGGTTACTCCGTCACGCTGCCAGTAACGGATGCGGGCGCAGCCCCCTCCCTCTCGTTAGCTGACGAGGACAAGCGTATCGGCATGAGCCGCCTGGGCGATCGTGTGCGGGTGGCCGGTACCGCTGAGATCGCCGGTTTCGATCTTCAACTGAACCCGGCGAGATGCCGGAATATAGCGGACGTCGCAAAAGCCTATTTTCCCGAGTCCTGTGACCATCAGGCTGCCGAATACTGGACCGGCTTGAGGCCCGTGACGCCGGACGGACCGCCGATTCTGGGCAAGGCGGGTTACGATAACTTGTTTCTCAATACCGGCCACGGAACGCTGGGATGGACGATGGCTTGCGGCTCTGGCCGGATTACGGCGGACCTGATTTCAGACCGGCAGACCGAAATCGATCTCGACGGCCTCACCCTGGCGCGGTATCAATAAATCATGCTGCGTAAAGCCTCCACGCCTTGGAAGAAAACCGCCGCGAAGCAGGTGCGAACCGGCCTGCTTCCGTTGGTCGCCGGATGTTTCTTCTTGGCGGCTTGCGGCAGCACGGATTTGGATAGCATCGAGGCAGATACATTCCTGGAACAGGCCATGCCCACCTGGCTCATGCCGAAAATGCGGGACGATTATATGGCCAAGCGATGGATCCAGCCCTTCAACGCCGCACGCGCGGTTGAACGCGATGAACAGGGAGATCCGGTGCTGGAAATTTCGTTCTGGACCTGGCCACGCGGTTTCCCCTGGCCCTGGCCGCTGCCCAACCCGTCACCGGCGCGATAGGACTGGCCGGCTGCCGGCATCTATTTCGCGAGAATTTCCTGGGCCATGGCGTCGGCCACTTCATTTGTGGTCCTGTTTCCGGCATCGGCGCGCTTGAATATCTCGGTCAAGGTATCGCCGATGGCCAGCAACCGACCCGTCGCCCGTTTCTCATCGAAGCCGTTTTCCATCGCGTCGCCAACCCATATGACACCCCCGGCGTTAATGACGTAGTCGGGAGCGTAGAGAATCCCGCGTTCGGCCAGGCCTGCGCCGTGGCGGTCCTCCAGCAATACGTTGTTGGCCGATCCGGCGATGATGTCGCATTCAAACCGGGGTATCGTCTCGTCGTTGATGCCGGCGCCCAGGGCACAGGGCGCAAATACTTCGACGTCGGCCAGTATAATTTCGTCAACTGGCACCGCTTCGGCGTCGAAATCCGCGACACACCGCGCGACCGCATCCTGGTTTACATCCGCCACGATCAACCGCACGCCCTCCGCATGGAGCAGCCGCGCGAGTTCACCGCCAACATGTCCGACACCCTGGATGGCGACGCCTAGGCCCTCGAGGTCGTCTCGGCCTAGTTTATGTTTGACCGCGGCTCTAATGCCCGCCAGTACGCCGACAGCCGTCGCCGGAGAAGGATCGCCGGAATCCTCGGTCGATGTGCCGTGGATATAGTCGCTTTCCTTGGCCGCCCAATCCATGTCCTGCACCGAAGTGCCAACGTCCTCCCCCGTGTGATATCGGCCGCCGAAGCCGTCCACCGCGCGTCCGAACGCCCGGAATAACGCTTCGGACTTATCCTTGGCGGGATCGCCGATAATGACCGATTTGCCGCCGCCCAGGGGGACCTTCGCCAGAGCGTTCTTGTAGCTCATGCCCTTGGCAAGCCGGAGCGCATCAAACAATGCATCGTCATCGCTGTCGTAAAGGTGCATTCGGCAGCCGCCGGCTGCCGGACCAAGCTGCGTTGAATGGATGGCAATTATGGCATTGAGCCCCGCTTCCTGATCCTGGAAGAAATGGACGCCTTCGTGGCGGTCCCAAGCGGGTGAGTTAAAAACAGACATACCAAATCCTCTTCCAAATATCGCCACCCGAAAACCAAGGTTGACCCGGCGGTTCAACCACCCCAGACATTCACTCCAGATTTTTTCGGCGGACCTCTTCGACCTGTCCCGTTTCAAAGGCTAAATCCGGATCGCCGCCGGCGGCCAACATTGCCTGACGGGCGGAATCCCTCAATCTTATCGCGGCCGACCAGTCACCGCCATCGGGCTGGACAGCCGGACAAACGGTTAGACTTAGACGCGTCCGGCGGGGAAACCATGAACCCTCGCGCAGGGTAAACCGCGTTCCTTTAATCGCCACGGGCACCATCGGCGCCCGGGCCTCCGCGGCCACCATGAACGCCCCCATGCGGAACGGCAGCAATCCCGGCATTCGCCCAAAGGTTCCTTCCGGGAAAACCGCCAGCGTCCGCCCGGATTTCAAGGCGTCCAGCATGCGTGCGGAATCCTCGACGCTGCGCTGGGTATCGAAGCGCTCCACGAACAAGGACCCGAGATGAGCGACAAATGAATTGGTCAGCCATGACGATTTGAGTTCACCCTTCGCGGCAAAAGCCAAATCGCCGCCAAACGCTGCAAAAACAACCAGGGGATCCATGTAGCTTGAATGATTGGCAACGATCACCTTGGCGCCATCCGGCAGATTTTCCAGACCGTGGACTTTCGGCGTCGTTCCCGTCATGGCGAAAATGAACCGCGCCCCAAGTCGCACGAGGGTTTGACCGAAGCGATGGTTCGGAACGAGAGAGACCAACGGCCAAACAACGACGGCGCAAATCCCCACCATCAGCCACCACCAGCCGGCAAACAGGTGCTCCACCACAGCACGCAACAGGCGGTTAATTTCTGGAACGACCGACGAGGCGCCAAGCCGGGCAATCTGCATCCAGACCGCCCGCCGGTGCGGCGTTACCGTACCGCTTTCGTAAGCGATACGGTTGGCGTCACGACGGATTTTTCCGCTTGAGGTCTTGAGCACGGCTTGCGGCATGACGAGAGCCACATCGTCGGGCGGCATGCCGAGAATGTCTCCCGCGGCGGCTTCGATTTCAGTGCGGATCGCCATCCGGTTTTGTTGATCCGTCTCCCGCGTCTCCGCCATCACGACGAGCCGCTCGGTGCCGCTTTGCTCATCCGTGGTGCCGAACACTGCGACGCACCCCGTCCGCACGCCCTCGACGTCACCGACGGCCCGTTCGATTTCCTGTGGGTAGATATTGCGCCCGGCTTTGATGATGATGTCTTTGGCCCGGCCCGTGAGATAGACGTCTCCCCCCAACAGGTAGGCGTAATCGCCGGTATCGAGCCAGTCGCCGTCAAACAGTTTGGCGGTCGCTTCGGGGTTGCGGAAATATCCCGTAGTTGAGGAGGGTCCGCGGAACTGGAGACGTCCTTCCCGGCGTTCCGGCAGTTCGCGCCCGGCGTCGTCGACCACCCTGAATTCATGGCCCGGCAGGGGCCAGCCGCAAGCGACAAACTCCAGGGCGTTGTCGTCGTTGTCGTCCGCGGGCGCGGCGTTTCCGCCTTTGGTGAAAGCATCCCGATCGACCCGATCGATCGGCGGCTCGCGACCCATGGGCGGAAAGGCCAAACCGACCGTGGATTCAGCCAGGCCGTAGACCGGCTTCATGGCCTCGTACTCGAAACCATACTCGGCAAAACGGTCAGCGAAGGCCCGCATCGTAGTGGGAATGACGGGCTCGGCACCATTCGCCGCGACCCGCCAGGATGTCAGATCGAGCCCTTCGATATCCTCCGCCGCAATTCTTTTTTGGCAAAGTTCGTAGGCGAAATTTGGCGCCGTTGAGATGGATCCTTGGTAGCGGTGGATCGCCCACAACCACTTTTCCGGCCGGGCCAGGAAGGTCAACGGCGACATCACCACCAGTTTAACCGCATGATAAAGGCTGCCCATCCAGGCGCCGATCAAACCCATGTCGTGATAAAGCGGCAGCCAACTGACGAAGACATCGGTCGAATCCGCTTGCAGGGCCTGGCCCATGGCGCGGACGTTGGCGATCAGGTTGGCGTGGCTCAACATGACCCCCTTGGGGTTGCCGGTGCTGCCGGAGGTGTATTGCAGAAAGGCGATGTCGCCGGCCTTCAACACCGGCCAGGCCGTGCCTTCGGGAACGCTTTCCCGGAGATCGTCGACGGTTTCGACGTAGCCGAGTTCGTTGACCTTGGCTTTCAGGAAGCGGGCCAGCGGCTTGGCCTGGGGGACCGTGACCAGAACTTTGACGCGGGCGTTGGCCAGGATCCCGGCTTGGCGGCGCAGGTGGTCTTCCAATTGGCTCAGGCGCGCCGGCGGGTAAATCGGCACCGGCACGGCGCCGGCAATCAGAATCCCGAAAAAGGCGTAAAAGAAATCAAGTCCGGTGGGTAGCATGATGCAGACGGCATCGCCCGGCGCGATGCCGCGCTGGCGCAGCCCTTGCGCCGTTTCACGGGCGCGGTCGCGCAACTCGATATGGCTCAGTTCATGCTCGGCGCCATCCTCGTCCAGGAAGACCATGTGGGGCCGGTCGGGATGGGTCAGAACATGCCAATCCAAAACCTCGACCAAGGTGGTGGCGCCCGAGGGTAGGGCCGACGTCCGGTCCAGTCCGGCCACGCGGACCTCCATGCCTTCCCCCGAGGAGATCCGCCGGCCACCGGCATTGTCGATCTCGCGCAGCAGATCCCTGGGAGATTCCGCGTTGGCCAGGAGTTGCTCAGGCAGATTGACGTCGAAGGTCCGCTCCAGACGCATCAACAATTCGACGCGTCCCAGGCTGTCGAAACCGAGGTCGCCCTCCAGCGAGCTGTCGAGCCCTACTTCCAACGAAGCCGATTTGTGTGGGTGCAGTTCAACCGCCAACGCACGCGTGACCTCCAGCACCGACTGCGGCGTGGCCTCAATCCTTGATGCTGCATCACTGGCCGCAGTGCTCGACATGAATTCTCCCCAGTTTCGAAAATCGAGCCGACCCTATAAGTAAACGAAAATGGGATGAACTTGCCACAAACAAAAAGTTGCGATTTGCCCGCAAGGCGGTGATCATCGAGCCCGAAAACGCTGGTGGAATGAAATTTAACTGGGGGTGGGATGAAGCGCCGCCTGTCGGACAAACTGCTCGACGCTTGTCAACACGCGGTGGAGCAGGGTCGCAAGGAGCTTGCGCGGCGCCTCCAGCTGCTCCATCACTCGTTGCTGGAAGACGAACTGGCCCAAGGCTATGAGCGCCGGCTGGAAGACGAGGCGATCCAGGAATTGGAAGATGAAGAGAATGTGACGTGCCCCCAATGTTTGTACCACGTCCTATGTTAGTCTGTTTGCCATCCG
>CAZGTM010000053.1:0-24120 GCA_964528595.1 uncultured Rhodospirillaceae bacterium | reverse complement strand
CGGGGGAATTCAGCCGCCGGGCTTTCGAGCACGGTAAATTCGATCTCACCCAGGCCGAAGGCATCGCCGATCTCGTGGCCGCCGAAACCGAGGTTCAGCGCCGGCAGGCGCTGCGCCAGACAGCGGGCGACCTGAGTGCGCTTTACGAGGATTGGCGGCAACGTCTGGTGCGGGTCCTGGCCCTTGCCGAAGCCGGTATCGATTTCGCCGAGGAGGAGGACTTACCGCCGGATTTGAATTCTGCTGCGAAAACGGAAATAGCCGGTCTTAGTGCGGAAATCGTTCAGCACCTCGATGACGGGCATCGCGGCGAACGGCTTCGTGACGGAATTTACGTCGTGATCGTGGGTCCGGCGAATGCCGGCAAGTCCAGCCTGTTGAACGCCCTGGCCCGGCGCGATGCGGCCATCGTCTCGGCCACAGCGGGGACCACGCGCGACGTCGTTGAAGTTCATCTGGATATCGCCGGGTACCCCGTAATCGTCGCGGATACTGCGGGATTGCGGGATGCCGCGGATGACGTCGAGAGCGAGGGCGTTCGGCGCGCCCTGCAACGCGCCGAGGAGGCTGATCTGCGCCTGGTACTGCTCGATGTGCAGACCTGGCCTAAGATCGACGCGGGCGTTCGCGCCTTGATCGACGATCGGTCCATTGTCGCCGTCAACAAGGCGGACCTGGTAGACGGGGTGAGGGGATCCCTCGATGGCGTTGACAAATACCACCTTGTCTCTGTTCTCAATGGGACCGGCATGGAGGAGTTGGTGGGGTCCATCGAGGAGGAAATCAGGGAGCGGTTTGCAGCGAGTGCAGCGCCGGGGCTCACTCGACTGCGCCATCGCGAGGCATTGCAGGAGTGCGTGACCGCCTTGGAGAGATATTTGAGCTCTGGGGATTTGGGTTCTGGTGCTGCGGTGCCGGAACTGGCAGCCGAGGATCTTCGCCTGGCCATGCGGTCGCTCGGACGGATAACCGGGCAGGTCGATGTGGAAGATTTACTAGATGTAGTGTTTCGAGAGTTTTGTATCGGAAAATAGGCTACGGCGTTGCTGAAATGACATCGGAATTCGTATCGCTCCGGCGTGTTTCACGTGAAACATTCGGGCGCATACCAGGTCCTGAATTGTCCGGTGGTCCTCAGATGGTTTGACTCGCCGACCCCGCCTCCCTACATTCCGGCCATGACCGGACGCCATCAGCATACACCTGGGCTGACGCTCCTGACGGAGGCCGACCTGGACCGTCATCCCGGCTTCGACGTTATCGTTGTTGGCGGCGGGCACGCCGGCTGCGAGGCCGCCGCGGCCGCCGCCCGGCTGGGCGCCGACACCCTCCTTGTCACGCACCGGGTGGAGACGGTCGGCGAACTGTCATGCAACCCGGCGATCGGCGGTTTGGGCAAGGGTCATCTGGTACGCGAGATCGATGCGCTGGACGGCGTCATGGGCGTCGTCGCCGATCAGGCGGGCATCCAATTTCGCCTGCTGAACCGGCGCAAAGGCCCGGCGGTGAGAGGCCCCCGGGCGCAGGTCGACCGCAGCCTGTACAGGGCGGCGATGCAGCGCACCCTCTCCGCATACGAATACCTTTCGCTCGCGGAGGCGGCGGTGGAGGATTTGATCGTCGCCGAAGGGGAGGGCGGGGATCCCGAAATCCGGGGCGTTATTGTCGCCGGCGGCCGGGAGATCCGCAGTCGATCCGTCGTGGTAACCACGGGCACATTCCTGCGAGGATTGATCCATATCGGCGAACATTCCGAGGCGGCGGGCCGTGTCGGAGAGGCGCCGTCACTGGGGCTTTCGCAGACCTTCGGCGAACTGGGACTCAGGCTCGGACGCCTGAAGACCGGAACGCCGCCGCGGCTTGACGGCTCGACCATCGACTACAGCCAACTGGCGGCGCAGCCCGGCGACAATCCGCCGGAACCTTTTTCGTTTCTGACAGCCGAAATCACCACGCCTCAGGTGGATTGCCACATCACCACGACGACCGGCGCAACGCATGACATCATCCGGCGTAACATAGACCGGGCACCTATGTATTCCGGCCGTATCGAAAGCGCGGGCCCGAGATATTGTCCGTCGATCGAGGACAAGGTGGTGCGTTTCGGCGATCGCGGCGGCCACCAGATATTCCTCGAACCGGAGGGTCTCAACGACACCACCGTTTATCCCAACGGCATATCGACCTCCCTGCCGGAAGACGTCCAGGCCGCCATGTTGAAGACCATCCCCGGTCTCGAAAACGCCCGCATCGTCCGGCCCGGCTACGCCATCGAGTACGACTTTGTCGACCCCCGTGAGCTGACGGCCGCGCTGCAGATACGCAAGGCGCCGGGACTATATCTAGCGGGCCAGATCAATGGCACAACGGGCTATGAGGAGGCCGGTGCTCAGGGCCTTATGGCCGGCCTGAACGCCGCGCTTTCGTCCCAGTCCAGGGAGGCGTTCACGCTGGACCGGGCGGACGCCTATATCGGCGTCATGATCGACGACCTGATCTCGCGGGGCACGGAAGAGCCCTACCGCATGTTCACCTCCCGCGCCGAATACCGTTTGAGCCTGCGGGCGGACAACGCCGATCAGCGTCTCACGCCCAAAGGCCTGGAGATCGGCTGCATCGGTCCGGCCCGGCGCTCGGCCTTCGAAGCCTGGCAAGCGGATTTGACGGCGGCGCGCAGCCTGGCTGCCGCCCTCATGCTGACGCCCAATGAAGCGCAGCGCCATGGCCTGACGATCAATCTTGACGGCGTCCGGCGCAGCGCCCTTGACTTGCTGGCATTGCCGCAAATCGATATCGCAGCGCTGGCCGTCATCTGGCCGGAACTCGGTGACCTCAGCGCCAGGGCCGTCGGCCAGTTGGAAGCGGACGCCCTGTATGCCGGCTACCTCGAGCGTCAGGCCGCCGACGTCGAGGCCTTCCGTAGAGATGAGAATTTGAAACTGCCGTCGGCCATCGATTACCAAGCCATCGGGGCGCTATCCGCCGAAACCAGGAGCAAGCTGGATGCGGTGCGTCCGGCCACACTCGGGGCAGCCGCCCGCATTCCCGGTATGACGCCGGCGGCTTTGACGGCGCTCCTCGCCCATGTCAAACGCCGAGACACAACGGACCGCCGGTCCGCTTGAGCAGCCGCGACGGCACGGCAACGACCATGACCAATCCGGCCTCGCCGCTGACGCCAGAGGACTTTCGCAAAGCCGCCGATGTTTCACGTGAAACACTGGCGCGGCTGGAGCTTTATGTCTCCCTTCTGACCAAGTGGCAGCGCGCCATAAACCTGGTCAGCCGGGCGTCACTGCCCGATGTTTGGCGGCGGCATATGCTCGATTCGGCGCAGCTCAGCGCCATGGCGCCGGCCTCGGCAAAGACCTGGATCGACCTGGGCAGCGGTGCGGGATTCCCCGGTTTGGTGCTGGCCATTATGGGAGTCGGCGACGTTCACCTGATCGAAAGCGATGGCCGGAAATGCGCGTTTCTGCATGAGGTGGTGCGGCAGACCCATGCCCCGGTTCAAATTCACAATTGCCGCATCGAGGATTTTGTGGAAAGTCAACTTTGCCCCCCGACGGTGGACGTCATTATGGCCCGCGCCTTGGCGGCAACTGAAGCTTTGCTTGAGCTGGCACAACCACTAGCGTCACAAGATACGGTATGCTTTTTTCAAAAGGGACAAGATGTTGATAATGAATTGACGAAATTGCAAAAAAATAGCAATATCAGCATCGAAAAATTGCCAAGCGCGACCAACCCGGACAGCGTCGTTTTGAGAATTGGGGGCCTAGGCCGTGAATGATTATTCCACACAGAGCGCGACGACCGAACAAGAGGGTGATGCACCGGCTGCGCTGAATGTCGCCGCCGAGCAAACCCGAATATTTGCCATCGCCAACCAAAAAGGCGGCGTCGGCAAAACCACGACCACGATCAATCTGGCGACGGCGCTGGCCGCCGTCGGCTGCCGTGTGCTGATCGTCGATCTCGACCCGCAAGGCAATGCCAGCACCGGTCTCGGCATCGACCGGGCGGAGCGGGAACTGTCGAGTTACGATGTGCTGGCCGGTTCCGCCACCATCGCCGAAGCCTGCGCCGCCAGCCGCATACCCGGCCTCGACATCGTGCCGTCGACCATGGACCTGTCGGGCGCGGAACTGGAACTGGTCGACATCGAGCGCCGCAGCTACCGCTTGCGCGACGCCATGGCAGGGGAGGTCTCGGCCTACCAGTACGTCCTGATCGACTGTCCGCCGTCGCTTGGCCTCCTGACACTGAACGCCCTGACCGCCGCGCAGTCGGTGCTGGTGCCCCTGCAATGCGAGTTCTTTGCCTTGGAAGGCTTGAGTCAACTTCTATCAACAATTGAAAGAGTCAGCGCTGCATTCAACCCAATACTCGATATCCAGGGTATCGTGCTGACAATGTTTGACAAACGAAACAATCTCTCGGGGCAGGTCGCCAACGACGTTCGTGAGTATCTCGGCGACAAGGTCTACGACACCGTCATCCCCCGAAACGTGCGCATTTCCGAAGCGCCGTCGCACGGCAAGCCGGCCCTTCTATACGATCATCAGTGCGCCGGCAGCCGGGCCTACATCCAATTGGCCGGCGAAGTGCTGCGCCGCGAGCGTCGCCGTGCAGCCTGAGGATATGGTGATGGCTGAAGACGCCAAACGCAGCAAAGGCCTCGGCCGCGGATTATCGGCCCTCCTGGGCGACGTGCCGGCGTCTGAAAGCGCATCGTTACGGCACGACGGAACCGCCACCGAAGTGCCGATCGAACAACTTCAGCCCAACCGCTTCCAGCCGCGCCGGGTCTTCGACGAGGACGACATCGACCAACTGTCGAGCTCCATCCGTGAACTGGGCATCCTGCAGCCCATCCTGGTGCGTCAGGCCGCCGAGGGCGACAGCGGCTATGAGATCGTGGCCGGCGAACGCCGCTGGCGGGCCGCCCAACTGGCCCGCCTCCATCAGGTTCCGATCGTCGTCAAGGAGCTGGACGATACCCAGTCGCTGGAAATCGCCATCGTCGAGAACGTCCAGCGATCCGATCTTTCAGCGATGGAAGAAGCCGAAGGATATCAAAGACTTATCGATGAATTCGGCCACACTCAGGAGCAGCTGGCGGCGATCATCGGCAAGAGCCGAAGCCATATCGCCAATACCCTGCGGCTGCTGGGTTTGCCCGCCAAGGTCAAAGCGATGATCGACGACGGCAGTATCAGCGCCGGGCATGGACGGGCCCTGCTGTCGTCCGCCCAGCCGCTCAAGCTCGCCCGCAAGATCGTCAAACGCGGGCTTAACGTCCGCCAGGTCGAAAAGCTGGTGAAGAAGGAAAGCCAGCCGCCCGGCAGCCGTAAGTCTGCGGGCCACGGCAAGGACGCCGACACGCTGGCTTTCGAGGAAGATATTTCGAAGACGCTTGGTCTGAGGGTGGAAATCGACGACCACGGCGCCGTCGGCGGCGTGCTGCGGGTCACCTATCAGACCCTGGAACAACTCGACGAAATTGGCCGGCGCCTCTGCCGTCCCTCAAACGACTAAACTACCTCTGAAGGCTTAGCGGCGGCGTTGTCTGGCGCCGCGCGCCACGCGCATCAGCGCCCGGCCACACATGGCGGCGTCGGGCAGCCCGGTCGACTTGCAGTCGAGCTCCGCTTCCGTCAGCAAGATCAGGGCGTCCGACAGCGTTTTGAACTCCCAGGCATTGAGCTGCCGGCGGAAGGCGTCTTTTTGCTTGAAAAACACCGGCGGGCGCAGCGCGGCCATGGCCTGATCGGCCGAGGCGCCGCCCTCGCGCACGCCGGCCGCCAGGTGCAGCCGCTGAAAGTGCCGTTGGACAGCGCGCACGATGGCAACCGGCGCCAGGCCGTCGGCGGCGCAGCGCCGCAGGGCAACCTCAAGCGCCGCATAGTCGCCGCTGCCGGCCGCCAGGGCGACATCGTCCAGTGACGTTGCGGCGGCATCGCCGATACAGGCTTCGGCGTCGGCCAGCGACACCGTACCGCCGGGCGCCATGTACAGCGCCACCTTCTCCAGTTCGCGCCGGGTCAACTGCCTGTCGCTGCCGAGATTGGCGGCGAGAAAGGTCAGTGCCGCCGGTTCCGCCGACAGCCCGTTTTCCTTCAGGATGCCGCTGATCAGGTTTTCCAGGCCGAAACCCTCATCAACGTAGCAAGGCACGGCGGCGGCATTGTCGGCCTTCTCGAACACCGCGCGCAGGCGGCTGCGGGCGGCCAGTTCGCCGGCTTCCACCACAATCAACGCGTCACCGGACGGACTGTCGAGAAAATCCGCCATCCGGTCAGCCAGATCGTTGGCCGCGCCGCGCACGCGAAGCACCCGCCGCCCGCCGCCGAAGGCGATGGCCGCGGCTTCGTCGCTTAAGCGCGCGCCGTCCGAGATCAGGGATTTCGGCGTCAATTCGACGGCGCGGAAGGTGTCCGAAAGATCTTCGACGACGGTTTTACAAAGCGCCTCCGCCCGTTCCCGCACGGCGCCGAGGTCGGGTCCGTAGACCAGGACGGCGCGGACCTGCCCGTCGGGATTGTTTACGAAGGCATCGACCTGTTGCGGTTTGATCTTCACCGCGCCCGATCCTAGCCCTTCTTGCCCGGGCTGGAGAAAAAGACCGACAGCCGCGTGGTAATTTCGTCGCTCACCTCGCGAACGGCGCGGCGCTCGGCATCCCTCTCAGCCGTCAATGTGGAATAATCCGCATCGACGACGTTGTAGACGGCGATCGAGCGCGCCGTCCCGCCGAAGATCTTCTTGCCCGTCTTCGTGTCGGTGAGCGTGAACAGGGCTTCGAGCTGCACGTTATACCGCGTCACCGTTTCGTCCCGGGCCAGCGCCAGACCTTCGCTGGACCAGACCAGATTTACGGCGAGACGGTAGCGCTTCGGGCCGCTCCGTCCCGTCGGCGTGAGACGGTCGGCCAGGTGGTTGCGCACCATCTGGCCGGCGCGGTGGTCGATGGGATCGACGCGGATCTTGGAAAGTTCGGCGAACGTGACGCCCTGTTTGGTCTGGCCGCCGCCGTAGAGCGGCTGAAAGCCGCAAGCGCCGAGCGCCAGCAGCGCGCAAAGCGCTATGGCTCTAGACCACCACATTCACGATTCTGTTCGGTACGACGATAACCTTGCGCACTTCCCGCCCGTCGATGGCCTGCTGGACGTTGGCCAGGGCCAGCGCAGCCTCCTTGACCACGCCTTCGTCAGCGTCGCGGCCCACGTCGATGGTGCCCCGCAGCTTGCCGCCGACCTGCACGCCGATGGTCACGGCGTCCTCAACCAGCAAGGCCGGATCGACCTCGGGCCAGGGCTGGTCGGCAAGCAGGGTTTCAAATCCCAGACGCTGCCACAACTCCTCCGCCACGTGCGGCATCATCGGACCGATCATTTGGGCGAGGAATTCCAGTGTTTCGCGCAAGGCCCAGGCGTCGGCCTCGTCGCCCGCCTCGAAAGACATCGCCACGTTGGTAAACTCGTACACCCTGGCGACGGCGCGGTTGAAACGAAATTTCTCGATGTCGTCGGTAATCGATTTCAAGGTCCGGTGGGCGCTGCCCCGGAGCTCCGCCGCGGCCGCGCCGAAGGCCTCGGGCCGGGACGTTCCAACGGCCGGCAACAGATCGAACGAACTGTCGAACAGCCGCCACAGCCGCTGGGTATAGCGCCAGGCGCCGGCCACCCCGGCATCGGTCCACTCGAGGTCGCGTTCCGGCGGACTGTCGGAGAGCATGAACCAGCGCGCCGTATCGGCGCCGTATTTGTCGATGATGGAGCCCGGATCGACCACATTCTTTTTCGACTTGGACATGGATTCGGACCGGCCGATGGTCACCGGTCCGCCGCCGTCGGCCAGGGTCACGTCACCGCCGTCGCCGAACACGACTTCCTCGGGGTAGAGCCAGCTGCCCCCGGCGTCGCGATAGGTTTCGTGGCAGACCATGCCTTGCGTGAACAGTCCGGCAAACGGTTCCTCCACGTCGAGGTGGCCGCAGCGCTTCATGGCCCGGGTGAAAAACCGTGAATAGAGCAAATGCAGGATCGCATGCTCGATGCCGCCGATGTATTGATCGACCGGCAGCCAGTAGTCCACCGCGCCGCGCTCGACCGGATCGTCCGTGCGCGGCGAACAGAAGCGCGCGAAATACCACGAGCTGTCGACAAAGGTATCCAGGGTGTCGGTTTCACGCACGGCCGCTTTGCCGCAGGCCGGACAGTCGACGTACTTCCAGGTCGGGTGATCGTCCAGAGGATTGCCGGGCTTGTCGAAGGTCACGTCGTCGGGCAGCTCGATGGGCAGGCTGTCGGCCGGCGCCGCCTGGGCGCCGCAGTCGCCGCAATGGATGATGGGGATGGGGCAGCCCCAGTAGCGCTGGCGCGAGACGCCCCAGTCGCGCAGCCGGAAATTGACGGTGCGCTCCGCCGAGCCCGCGGCCTCCAGGCGCTGGGCCACGTCGTCCTTGGCCGCCGGGACGTCCAGGCCGTCGAGAAACTCGGAATTGATCATAACGCCATCGCCGAGGTATGCCTCGTTGCCGATCTCGACATTTGCGGGATCCGCTTCGCGGGGCGCGACAACGGGAACCACGGAAAGGCCGTATTTGCGGGCGAAATCCAAATCGCGCTGGTCGTGGGCCGGGCAGCCGAAGATGGCGCCGGTGCCGTATTCCATCAGGACGAAGTTGGCGATGTAGACCGGAAGGTCGGCTCCGCCGAAGGGATGGACGGCTTTGAGGCCGGTATCGTAGCCCTGCTTTTCCGCCGTTTCGATCGCCTCTTCCGTCGTTCCCGAACGGCGGCATTCAGCAATGAAGTCGGCGGCAGCGGTGTCGCCCGAAGCAATGCTTTGGGACAGCGGGTGATCCGGCGAAAGCGCCATGAAACTGGCGCCGAACAGCGTATCGGGACGCGTCGTGTAGATTTCGAGCGGCTCGTCCCGGCCTTTGACGCCGAAGCGGATCGAGAGACCTTCGGAGCGGCCGATCCAGTTCGCCTGCATCGTGCGGACACGTTCGGGCCAGCGCTCCAGGTCGTTGAGCGCGGCCAGCAGTTCGTCGGCATATTCGGTGATCTTGAAGCACCATTGGGCCAGCTGGCGTTTTTCAACCACGGCGCCGGAGCGCCAACCCTTGCCGTCAATTACCTGTTCATTGGCCAACACCGTATGGTCGACCGGATCCCAGTTCACCCAGCTTTCGCGCCGGTAGGCCAGGCCTTCCTTGAACAGGTCGATGAACAAACGCTGCTGGGGCGCGTAATAACCCGGATGGCAGGTCGCGATCTCGCGCGTCCAGTCCAGCGAAAGGCCCATGCTTTTGAGTTCATCGCGCATATTGGCGATGTTGGCGTAGGTCCATTCGGCCGGATGAATGCCCTTGTCGCGGGCGGCGTTCTCGGCCGGCAAGCCGAAAGCATCCCAACCCATCGGGTGCATGACATTGAAGCCGCGGGCCCGCTTGTACCGGGCGATGACGTCGCCCAGCGTGTAGTTGCGCACGTGGCCCATGTGGATGCGGCCGGAGGGATAGGGAAACATTTCCAGGACGTAGTATTTCTCCTGGTCGGCGTTTTCGGAGACCTCGAAGGTACGGTTCTCAGCCCAAACGGCCTGCCATTTCAGTTCGTTTTCCTTGGCGTTGTAGCGCGCCATAAATCAATCCCGACTAATGCGATTGGTATGTTTCAACAGAGTTGAAGAGGGAGTACTCCGGCCGGCCGCGGATTTCGCCGCACTATTCCGATGCCGTCACGCTGGCGACCCGGAGCTCCCGGGCCCGAGAAAGGATGGCGTCCTCAAGTTCGATGGGGGTTGCCGAGGCGACCTCCGAATCGTTCCAGCCGGCGTTGCGCGCTACCCTGGATTGGCGGAAAACGGCAACCTTCAGAGCGTCGGCGCGGAGCCGCCGGTCGAGGATGTAAACCGTCATCTTGAAGCGCTCCAACGGGGATTCCGGGGGCGAATACCAATCCGTGATGATCACGCCGCCAAACGGGTCGGCGGAAGACAACGGCATGAAGGAAAGCGTGTCCAGCGAGGCCCGCCACAGGTAACTGTTGACGCCGATGCCGCCGCCGCCGCTGTCCTCCTTGCCGCCGAAGACGTTGACACCGCGTGAGCCAAACAGGCCAGCCTGATCCTTACCGTATTCACTTTGCGTCAAGGGGGTTGGCGCCCGTTCGGTCTCGATGGCCGAGCAAGCCGCTATCCACGCGAGCAGGAATATCCCGATGAGGCGGTTGAATCCTATGTTCAATCGCGAAAATCCGTTTCTGAAACCCATTGCGCGGAAAATCCTCGCTCGCTTGCTACCGAATGTTTTTTCCGCTGGCTGTTGCCACCTTAGTCGCCACCGGACAAACAACTAAATCCTGCCGAGCACGTATAGCACCCTAAATATGGTGAAAGATAGCCT
This sequence comes from uncultured Rhodospirillaceae bacterium, assembly GCA_964528595.1. Classification (GTDB taxonomy): domain Bacteria; phylum Pseudomonadota; class Alphaproteobacteria; order UBA2966; family UBA2966; genus CAYFKJ01. The sequence goes on along the minus strand of CAZGTM010000053.1, from coordinate 13,700 downwards.
ATCGTTGCGGCGCGCAAAACAGATTGTTCGTGATCCACGGCTGAAAATTTCGACTTTGAACGGACCGCCGCCGGCGCCCGCTGCAGCCGGCCGAGAAAGGGCGTTTCAGATCGAATACCGGCGTGCCCGTCCGGCGGCAACCTCATGCCGTAGACAGGTGACAGCGGCGCTGCGGATTGCATGAATGCGCTGGTCGGGATAGGGCTTTGGGTTGAACCGACATCGAATAACCCGAAGAGTGGTGAGACAAAATTGCCACACTATTGCAAGAAAACACCCATATGTCCCCAAAGCCGTTGATTTGCGCGCGCTTTGGCGAGTATCTTTCATCCTACATCCGGTTCTTCGGTTATCCGGTTGACTTGAATTTGCGTATTTGAGTTCAAGCATCAACCGGTTCGGAAGATCCGAAAAACGGCCCGATGTTCGGAAACACTAATTGAGAGGCCCGGTTATAAGCCTCGTTGTTCGGAATAAAGGGCGGCCTATGTGGCAAAACAGAAACTGTTTTGTGTTGAGAGGGAAGTTTAATATGAAAAAGATTCTCTTTGCGTCTTCGGCTCTTGTGGCTGCTGGCGCTCTTGCGACCCCTGCTTTCGCTGCAGACCCGATTAAGGTCGGCGTAAGCGGTTATTTCCACCAGTTGATCGTCCACACCAGTCAGGACGATTCCGCTGGCCAGCCTGGTGCCAACCAGCACAGCATCCGTCTCTCCCGTGAGGCGGAAATTGCATTCTCCGGTAGCACCACTCTCGATAACGGCGTGACCGTCGGCGTCAACGTTCAGCTCGAAGCTGAGTCTTGCGGCGACCAAATCGACGAATCCTACATCGAGTTCAAGGGTGCCTTCGGCGACATCATCATGGGTGCGGAGAACGGTGCCCACTTGAAGATGGTTCGCGGTGCGCCTGGCGTGCTCGGCGGTTGGTCCAGCGTTTGGACGTCCAACTTCCGTCACTTCAGCCAGGGCGGCAACGCTGCCAACATCTTCTACGGCGATGCCTCTGGTGATAACGAAAAGATCACCTACTTCTCGCCGAAGATTGGCGGCATGTTCCGCGTTGGCGCGTCCTACACTTGGGACAGCTGTGAAGAAGCCACCGGCGGTTGCGGCGGTTCGTACTCCGGTCCGGAAGCCGACAACACGGCTGGCGATCAGTCGAACATCTGGGAAGTCGGTGCGGAAGTCGGCGGCAAGGCCGGCGGCGCTTCCTACAACATCTCCGCCACCTACCAGAAGGCTGACCTCGAAGTGGCCGCTGCAGGCTCGGAAGACTTCAAGGTATGGTCGATCGGTGGTGACGTTTCCATGTCCGGCTTCAAAATTGGCGCTGGTTATTCCAAGGATAACCAGGGCACGAGTGCGGCGAACACCGATAACACCAACTGGAACATCGGTGCGACCTACTCGACCGGTCAGTGGACTGTCGGCGCTGCCTACGGCAACACCGAAGACGAAGCTGGCACCGGCGCCGGTTCGGATGAGCGTAAAACCTGGCACCTGGGCGGTTCGTACGCCTTTGGTCCGGGCATTTCGTTCTCGGCTGGTATCGAAAACACCAAGCTTGACGACAATGCCAATGCGGCGGCGAACGAAAACGACGCCACGTCCATCATCGTGGGCACCGCGTTGTTCTTCTAGAATTGCATCCCGCCCCATAAGGGCGATTGTAATCAGGGAAGAGCGGGCTTCGGCCCGCTCTTCTTTTTTTTGGCGGACGGAAATCCGTTTCGCTATAAACAGAATCAAAGGCCTGCAAAAATTTGCGGGACGAAACCTGTGTTCTGCTGTTGGAATGAGACATGAGTGGAATTCTATGGCTGGCATCGTATCCCAAGTCGGGAAACACCTGGCTCAGGGCCTTTTTGCAAAACCTGTTGACCAACGCCGACAAGCCCAACGCCATCGAAAACCTGGCGCAGTTTACCAAGGGCGACACCCAGCTCCACCTGTTTCAACACGTTTCAAGCAAACCGCTCGGTGAATTGACGGAACAAGAGATCGCCGCCCTCAGGCCCCAAGCCCATCGGGCTCTGGCCCAGAGTTCGCCGGACACCGTCATGGTTAAGACCCACTGCTATCTGGGCGAATATCTTGGGGTGCCGCAAATATCCATGGACTATACCTCGGGCGCCATCTACATCGTCCGCAATCCGCTGGACGTCTGCATTTCAATGGCGCCGCACTTCGGTATCAGCATCGATGAAGCGATCGACTGGATGGCCGATTCCTCTTTCGACGGCGGTGGCGGAGACGATGAAGTGCCTTACCACGTATCGTCGTGGTCGACCCACGTTGAAAGCTGGACCGCAAGCGACGCCAGCGATTTTCTTCATGTCATGCGTTATGAGGACATGCTTTACAAAACGCTGCCGACATTCAAAGGGGTTGCCAGGTTTCTCGGCCTCAAGCCGCCGACCGAACGAATCAAACGGGCTATTAAATTTTCATCCTTTCGCCAGCTTCGCGCCCAAGAAGACGAGAAGGGATTCGTTGAAACCAGCGTCCACGCCGAACGGTTCTTTCGCACGGGAAAGGCCGGACAGTGGAAGGAAACGCTGTCGAAAACGCAGATCGACAAGGTGGTGGAAGACCATCACGTCATGATGGAAAAATTTAAGTACCTGCCGTAACCCCTTCGCGCTCTTTCCGACGGTTCTTGAAATCCTCGACAACGAAGTCGACGAGCAATTCGGTTTGTTCGGCAAGCGCCGCAACGCACGGAACCGGCTCATTCAGCAGCAAACGCTCGACTTCTCTATTGTTTGCGCTTTTTGGCGTCGACGGCAGATTTTCAAGTTCGGTTTGCAGTGATCCCATACAACCCATGCTGCCCGCCGTGTTCAGGCGAAGCTTGGCCAGTCCGCAAGGTGCCGCGCAGTGGGGTCCTGAAAACGCGACGCTCCAGCGGGCAAGGTTTGTGAAACGGCCCTGCAATATATCGCCATGCGCTGCCGTATAGACTGCGGCGCCCGGGGCCGCGAACAGCTTGGCGATATGGGCCGGTCCGCTGTCGGCATAGACAGCGTAGTCAAAACCCCGCACGGCATCGACCAGGCCGCCGATGGTGTCGAACGCTTCGATGATCTCGATTTCGTTGGGCAGTTGTTCGGCGAGTACCGTGCGGTACAGTCTGCCCTGATGCTGGAATCGGTTGAGGCACAATGTGACATTGCCGAACGCCGATAGCGCCTTGGACAATTCAACCGTCGTGCGCGGCGGCAATGTACGCAGCGGTGAAGAGGCCAGAGGCAGGATACCGATACGAGGCGGGCTGGACCATTCATCGCTCCGGGCCTCGCCCGGATAGCGCTGGCTGGGGGCCAGGCCGAACGCCTGCAGCAGCTCGCTTTCCATATCGACCGGCCAGACGTCGACGTCGCGTCGGCTCTCCAACTGGCCAAGGTCGATCACAACGTCCCAGCGCTTGAGTTCGCTGCGCGAGATCCACAGCGTGTAAACCTCGGCTAGATCCGACGTCAGGTAAATGTCGGCGGCCGACCCGGCACAGAAGACCCCCACTTGGCGGGTATTTTTCTGCTCGGAAAAGGCATGGATGAACAACAGGGTGGCGACGTTGCTGCCGAGCATATGGGAGGGCAGCAGAAACAGGACCTTGCGCTTGGCAAAATTGGCCGACTGCCATTTCTCCCGCGGCGTCACCTTCAGCCGCTTTGTCGTCGAATGGATGCGGAAGACGGCCGGGTTGGCGCTGACGACCTGATTGAGAAACTGCTGCGACGAAGTGTAATAACGGCCTCCGCCGTCCGCCGATTGTTTGGTCGACGCCGCCGCGTTGTGCTGGCCGAACTGGAAGGGCTGGTTGGCCGAGAATTCCGCAAGAACCGTTTGGGCGGAAGTGTTGGGTTTCATCGCCACGCTTCACTCATCTTCATTTTTGAGCGCCCGCATGACGATCGTGGTTTCGACAATGACGTTGTTCATGTCGCGCGCCGCCTCGGAGAGCTGCTGCATGGTGATTTCCCCACGCTCCACCTTTTCGCGCCAGGGCCGGTCGGGCACCATGTCGACCGAAACCAGTTCGAAATCGATGCCGAGTTGCAGTCCGAGCGGCGAATTCCCCATACCCTTTTCGATCCACTCCCGGTTCCGCTTGCGGGAAAAGAGCTCAAGACCAGCCGGCGTGATTGCCCTGACGTGGGTCGGATCGTTGAGAAACTGATCGTGGCGGTGGTGCGGGACGACGATGGCCATTTTTGCTTCGTGGCGGCAGATGCGCCACAACTCGCACATCAGATTGAGGAATGCCTTCGGTGTCTGGCCTAGGTGCTCGAGCGTGTGCTTGATGAGAATTTCATCGACTTCATCGTCGGCCCACGGTAAAGGCAGGGTTTCCAGATCGACCAGCTGATCCGGATTGACTTGCGGCGAAACATCAACATTAATGAATCCGTCCCTGTGATCATGCCCACAACCTAGATTTAGCCTCATATTTTGTGCCGCCGGACATTAAAAATTGGAAATCGCTGCGCCCCTGCCGGAGCGCGGTAATATTAATTCTATTGGCTCGATCGACGCTTGGATACGCTTAATGCCCAAAAACGAAGCTACGAACGAACTTCCCCTGCGACTGGCCGTACCGGCATCGTACCCGGCGTCGCCGACGCGTGATGTGCGGGGCCGACTGCTGGGCGGCGAGGCTGAAATCGGCGCCGCCCTCGTTATATCGCCCGCCGATATCCGCGCCACGCTAGAGGGCATTAGCCTTGACGGTGATGAGGCCGTTTTCACGCTGGACCGTGAGGTCTCATTTTCGGGGCCGGCCATGATCGCCCCCGAAACTGACCTGCCCATAGAGACCGACGTCTTTCGCATCGGCTTCGACGCCGGTATCACCGGTTCGTTTACGCCGGGCCAGGAGATCGACGTCGAGATCGCCATGGGCCGCATCGGTGTGACCGTGCAGTCGATAACAGAAAACGAGATTGTGGTGCGCGCGCCGGGCACCATTGCCATCGATACGTACGAGCGCCAGCCGGATTACGGGCGCGCGCGAATCTACGATGGCGACGCCCAAATCAGCGAAGGCCGCGTCGGCATGGAGGGATATGCCGATCAGCGTGAACTGCGTACGGTGCGCGCCACCAACATCACCCGCGTCGCCCACCGCGTGTCGTCCGACGACAGATGCGGCAGACACGGTCATAGCGGCGGCGTGCTATGGCTGACCGGCCTATCCGGTTCCGGAAAATCGACGCTTGCCGTGGAGCTGGAAATCGCCCTTTTCAACCGCGGCTACCAGGTCTACGTGCTGGATGGTGACAACATCCGCCACGGGCTCAACGCCAACCTGGGCTTTTCGCCGGAAGACCGGTCTGAAAATATCCGCCGGGTCGGCGAGGTGGCGGCGCTTTTCGCCCGGGCCGGCTTTATTGCCGTCAGCGCCTTCATATCGCCCTATCAGTCGGACCGAGAGCGGGCGCGGGCGGCAGCGGGCGAGGATTTCCATGAAATCTACGTCAACGCCGGGCTGGAAACCTGTGAACAGCGCGACCCCAAGGGTCTATACAAACAGGCCAGGGCCGGCAGCATTCCGGATTTCACCGGGATATCAGCGCCTTACGAGGCGCCGGATCATCCCGATCTCGTTGTCGACACCGAAAATCTCGACGTTGCGGAAAGCGTCGCCGTCATGATCGACTACATCTCCGAACATTTTACGGTCCAGGGTTAGGCGCCTCGCCGTGGTGGATGTCGGGCAAAATCTTGCGAAGGTCAATGCCGCCGTTGCCGAGGCAGCCCGGGCGGCGGGCCGCGCGGCGGCCGATATCAGTCTGGTCGCGGTTTCGAAAACCCAGCCCGCCGACAGCATTCGTCCGGCCCTGGCCGCAGGCCACCGCCTGTTCGGCGAAAACCGCGTGCAGGAAGCCGCCGGTAAATGGCCCGATCTGCGGCTGGAATTTCCCGACCTGCAATTACACCTGATCGGCCCACTGCAGACCAACAAGGTCAAGCAGGCGGTCGAATTGTTCGACGTCATTGAAACGCTGGACCGGACCAAGCTGGCCCGCGCCTTGGCCAAGGAGATGGAACGGACAGGCAAACGGCTTGACTGCTACGTCGAAGTCAATACCGGCGAGGAATCGCAAAAAGCGGGCATCGCCCCGATGGAGGCGGACGATTTCATTCACTTCTGCGGGGAGGAGTTGAACCTGCCGGTGGTGGGCGTCATGTGCATCCCGCCGGCCGACGAGGAGCCCGCGCCACATTTTGCGCTGTTGGCGAAGATCGCCGAGCGCAACGGCCTGGCCCGCGTGAGCATGGGGATGAGCGCGGACTATGAGTTGGCGATCGCTCTCGGCGCCACCCACGTCCGGGTCGGCACCGCCATATTCGGGCCGCGCCGGCCGCGCGAATGATACTGCCGGCTATTCGGCGCAGACCTCAAGGACGCAACCGGGCTCGGCCGCGGAGAGGATTTCCCTGAGATCACGTTCCGCCAGCGCCACGCACCCTTCCGTCGGACCATAGTCGTCACGGGCGACGTGGAGAAATATTGCGCTGCCTGCGCCGGCCACGACCGGGTTGTCGTTGTGGCCCAGAACGACAACGATGTCGTAGAGCGAATCTTCCCGCCAAAGCCGCTCACAACTGCCGGCGTGGGGCAAGGTAACGGGTAAATTATAATCGGCGTGGCGCGGATCATCGCACCAGCCATCGTCCTTTTGGATGGGCTCAATATCCAGGGCGGTTTGCGGTGGCGGCAACCGGTCGGGGCGAAAGAGGATCCTTCTCAACGGCCAGCGGCCCACGGGCGTGACGCCATCTCCTTCGTGCTTGTCAGCCGCCAGGCCCCCACGCCCCAGGGCGCAGCGGAAACGCTTACCGGCGAATTCGAGACGGCCGTCCTGATGGACCCGGATGTTCCTCATAACCCTTTGAATTTAAAGGGTTACGGACCGCCGGGCAAATGGCGTATGTGGTTTATTGCTTGGGACCGGTGGTCTTGGCGTGCGCCGCCGCCAGTTTCTGCAGGCGTTCGTTGGCATTGTAACCGGCGTGCCCTTCCGCCAGGGCTTTCATATCGCGCGCGAAGGCCAGCATTGCCGCCCGGTTGGCAGCCGCCCGGGCTTCCGCGCTGGCCGGCGCAGCGGGTGCAGCGGATGCCGCAGCCGCGGCCTGGGATGAGGATGCGGTTGCCGCCGGGTTCGCCGCCGCGCTCTGTGCCGGGACCGGGGCCGGATCAGGAGATGGGCGCGGTGCGGCTGCCGCCGCCGACGGGGACACGCCTGCGGCCGCCGTCTGGGGCGCACTGGTCAGGGGCTGGAACAGAGAATTGTTCAGGGCGCCCGGTTGCGGCCGGGAATAGATCACGCGCTGTCCGGACGAGGGCGTGAAGAAATGCATCGGTTGTTGAATGGCGCCCGCGTTCTCGTTGCCCGACGTCGCGCCGGCGGCAGGCGTTCGCACTGCCGGAGCGGTGGCCGACGCGGCCATGGCGACCTGTGCCGGGACCGGTGGCGTACCCTGGACCGGTGACGGGCTTTGGGCCGGCGGCGTGGTCGCCGCGGCAATAGCCGTAGGTGCCGTCACGGCTTCGTCCGCGTCGTCGCCGGTGAAGGCGGCAAGGATGGTGCTGCCGATATCGCTGCCGGTGGTTTCCTCGACAAATGTATTGATGGCCGACATGGCGAGACCGGGAAGGCCGCCGAGCAGGCTGCCGCCCAAAAGGCGCGCCGCCGGGGCAATCTCGTCGCCGGTGATGGCGCGGTACACCGTCGAAACGCCGGGGATTTGCTGCAAGGGATTGATCATATCCAGCACGTCGCCGAAGGTGAAGCCGTCCTCGCCCCAGGGATTTGTTTCGTCTTCCCCATCGAGAACCTTGATATCGGGCGTGTTCGAACCGACCGACATTGTCGCGGCATCATAGTGATCGGGCGCGTGGGCTAGTCCCATAAACATGACATCTCCTTGTCCGCCTCAAACAAAGCAAACGGGAGGCCAAGAATTATCGTTTTGTTTCAAACAGTTAATTTGCTGCACTGGGGCAGGATCGGCGCCATGGGGCAAGAATTACCCAGGTGCGGGCAATTTAGAGCAGGTGACCGCTGCGCCGGCGTTTGGTCGACAGGTAGTATTCGTTGTGGGCATTTGAAGGAAAGCTGTGTTCGACGCGTTCGATCACGTCGATGCCGCTGGCCGCCAGACCGTCGATTTTTTCCGGATTATTGGTCATCAGCCGGACCTTGCCGAAGCCCAACAGCCTCAGCATCTCCGCCGCCGGCCGGAAGATGCGCTCATCCGCCTCGAAACCGAGACGTTCGTTGGCGTCGATGGTGTCGAAGCCCTGATCCTGCAACTGATAGGCCCGGAGCTTGTTGATCAAGCCGATGCCGCGGCCCTCCTGCGCCAGGTAGAGCAGCACGCCGCCGCCCTGATCGCCCATCTCTTTGATGGCGCCGCGCAACTGTTCGCCGCAGTCACACTTCAGCGAGCCCAACAGGTCGCCGGTGAAGCATTCGGAATGGATGCGGGTCAGGACCGGATCACCGGTTGCCGGATCGCCGACCACGATGGCCAGGTGCTCGACTCCGCCGTCGGGGGGCCGGAACGCCACGATTCGGGAGTTTTCCGCGCCATCCAGCGGCACCCGGGCGGACGTGACCACCCTCAGGGCCCTGGCCTGGGTTGCCGTGAAGACATTGACGTCTTCGGCGGCGACCGTCAGGACGTCGTGCTCCTGCGTCCAGTGCTTGAGCACCGAAGCGGTTTCATGTCGGCCCGAAACGGCCACGGCGGCAGGTAACAATCGTGAATGTTTACAAAGACTTAGCGACGCAATTACCGCCGGCGACGGGGCCGCCTTGTCAGCCGAAAACGGCCCGCGCATGGGATTGGCGAGGTCCGAAGTGGGGTCGGCGAGAGCGTTCAGGGCCGCCGCGTCATAGCGCGCTTCCAAGGGCAGGGCGGCGGCCTCGTGGCGGTGAACGATGTGAAGGACTTCCGCGCGCTGTGCCGTCAGCAGGATCTGCGCCGCCGCGCCGTCAATTTCGCCGGCCAAACCCCGCAATTCCCCAAGCCCGGCGTCTGTCAGGGTTTCCGCCGCGCGCATGACGGCAAATCCGCCCGCATCGTCACTGATGGCGACCGCCAGGCCGCGCCGCAGATCCGCCGCGGCTCGCCCCACGGAACGTAGTTGCTTGGAAACGGCTAGGGAGGGTTCAGTCATCGGTCCGGGTCAGGCGCGGCAGGTTGCCGGGTTGCTCAAGAGGCGTCACAATTACCCGCTAACGCCACGGGGCACAAGCCGCACGGCCAATTTGGATCGGATGGACATGAACGACACGGTTTTTCTCGGCTACGATCAGGAGGCCCTGGATGCGCAGTACTTTTTGCGTCCACTGGTGCCCGATTTCCAGGACTACTTCGACGGCTATGCCGCCCGCAGCGCGGCGGCGCGCGCGGAATTCAGCGGCCGGCTCGATGTCGCATACGGCCCGAGTACGGGTGAAAAGCTCGATATCTTCAGCCCGGCCCCGGCCGCCGACGGGGCGTTGCCGCCGATCCACGTGTTCATCCACGGCGGCTACTGGCAGTCCATGGACAAGTCAGATTTCGATTATGTGGCCCAGGGGCTGGTGCCGCGCGGCGCCGTCGCCGTGGTCGTCAACTACGACTTGGCGCCCAACGTCGGCGTCAGCGAAATCGTCCGGCAGAACCGCGCCGCTCTGGCCTGGACCTGGCGCAATGCGGCATCCTTCGGCGGCGATCCCGGCCGCATCCACGTCTCCGGCCATTCCGCCGGCGGACATCTGACGGCCATGATGGCGTCGACCGACTGGCGGGCGGTCGGCGACGATCTGCCGGCGGATTTGGTGAAGAGCGGCCTTTGCATCAGCGGCCTGTTCGATCTCGAGCCGATCCAGCGTTGCTACCTCAACGAAGTCCTCGGCATGGATGCCGACGAGGCGCAGCGCAACAGCCCGGTCAAACTTGAACCGCCCGTGGCGGTGCGGCAGGTGCTGGCGGTGGGGGGCGAGGAAACCGACGAGTATCACCGTCAGACCAAGGCTTACGCCGCCCGCCTCGAAGCCCGGGGCGGTGCGGTCGAGACGGCCTTTCCCTCAGGCCTTCATCATTTTTCGATCGTCGACGAAATGGGCCAGCCCGACAGCCAATTGATGGCCACGGCTTGCGCTCTGATGGAAATCGCTTAAGTATGGATTGAGCGTCGCGCCGCAGGTTGTCGTAAACTTCGTTCTGTTGCATCCTGTGGGCGAATTCTGGTTGTTGGGGCATGAGCGGAGAGTGCGGCGGCGATGACAACGGGCAAATCCATCTTGCTTGTCGATGATGACGATTCCCTGCGCCAAACGCTGCTGGAACAGCTTGGTCTGCACGAGGAATTCACGGTTTCCGAATCCACCACGGGCGCCGAGGCGCTGGAGAAAACCAAGACCGACGTCTTCGATCTGATCCTCCTGGATGTCGGCTTGCCTGACCTCGACGGACGGGAAGTCTGCAAACTGATGCGCAAGGCCGGCGTCAAAACGCCGATCATCATGCTGACGGGCGCGGATTCCGACGCCGATACCATCCTGGGTCTGGAATCCGGCGCCAACGATTACGTCACCAAGCCGTTCCGGCTGGGCGTCCTGGTCGCCCGCATGCGCTCGCAACTGCGCCAGCACGAACAGAGCGAAGACGCCGTCTTCACCATCGGGCCCTACAGCTTCCGGCCGGCCAACAAACTGCTGGTCGAGGCCGAAACCGAACAGAAAGTCCGCCTCACCGAAAAAGAAACGGCCATCCTCAAGTACCTCTACCGGGCCGGAGCCAAGGTGGTCGGCCGCGATGTGTTGTTGACCGAGGTCTGGGGCTACAACGCCGGGGTGACGACCCACACGCTGGAGACCCATATCTACCGGCTGCGGCAGAAAATAGAGGAGAATCCGTCTGAGGCGATGATTCTGGTGACGGAGCCGGGCGGTTACCGCCTGGTACCCTAAGCTTATTTATTTCCAAAAACGGCGGTTTTTTAGGCTTTCGTCCTTATCCCGAGTGATGCACTATGCGCGTTGAGTGTGTCACTTTTGTGCCGTTGCCGGGGGGTGCGGTTGACTGAGTCTGAAGATTTCTTTGTACGATTTTGGGGCGTGCGCGGCAGTATCGCCTGCTCCGGACCGGCGACAGAGCGCTATGGCGGCAACACGTCTTCGCTGGAAGTGCGCTGCGGCGACAAGATCATATTGCTCGACGCCGGAACCGGCATGCGCTACCTCGGCTCGTCGCTGCTGGCCGACGGCGCCCTCGACGTCGACATCTTCCTGACCCACACCCACTTCGACCACATTTGCGGCCTGCCGTTCTTCACGCCGTTCTTCAATCCCAACAGCGTCTTCCGCATCTGGGCCGGCCACCTGATGCCGGAACATACCGTGCGCTACGCCCTGAGCGAGATGATGATGGCGCCGCTGTTTCCGGTGCCGCTGGAGATCTTCGGGGCCGACCTGGTCTTCAAGGATTTCATGTCGGGCGACGAACTGGATTTGGGCGACGGCGTGGTGATCAAGACCACGCCGCTCAATCATCCCAACCGGGCGACCGGCTACCGGGTGGAGTACAAGGGCAAGTCGATCTGCTACGTCACCGACACCGAACACACGCCGGGCACGATGGACGAAAACGTGCTCAATCTCGTGCGCGACGCCGATCTGGTGATCTACGACGGCATGTACACGGACGATGAGTTTCCGGCCCGCGTCACCTGGGGGCATTCGACCTGGCAGGAAGGCCTGCGGGTCTGCGAGGCCGCCGATGCCAAGCGCTACGTGCTGTTCCATCACGAACCCGACCGCGATGACGACACCCTGGACGCCGTGGCGGCGGAGCTGGAAAAAATGCGGCCGGGCACCGTGGTGGCGCGTGAAGGTCTCGTGCTGACGCCCTAACGCTCATGACGATGCGGCGCCTCCTGATGGGTTTGCAGACCATGCTCGGCGTCCGCCGGCGCGGCTTTTTTATTCCCTACCGCCATGCCGACAGCCTGCCCCCGGCCGGCCGGACGCCGCGTTACGGTGAAATCGAAAAGGCCATGGCGGCGCGCGGGGCCGCCTTCGCCGAGCTCATCGGCGCCATCGACGGTTACGCCGGCGCCCTGCTGGCCATCGGGGACGAGGCTCCGCCCGCGCCGCGCTGGGACCAGGACTGGTTCCCCCGGCTGGATGCCGCGGCCGCCTACGCGCTGGTGCGAACCCATAAGCCGCGGCGCATCGTCGAGGTCGGCTCCGGTCATTCGACGCGCTTCCTGGCCCGCGCGGTCCGGGACGAGGGCAGCGACTGCGAAATCACGGCCATCGACCCGGCCCCCCGGGCGGCGATCGCGGGCCTCGGCGTCAACACGGTCGAAGCCACCATCGCCCAGGCCGGTCTGTCGGCCTTCGACGATATCGAAGCCAGCGATGTCGTGTTTATCGATTCGAGCCACATCCTGATGCCCGGCAGCGACGTCGACGATCTCCTCAACCGCGTGCTGCCGCGGCTGCCGGCCGGCGCGCTGGTTCACGTCCACGACATGTTCCTGCCCGACGACTATCCCCCTACCTGGGGCTGGCGCGGCTACAACGAGCAATCCGCCGTCGCCGGCCTGGTGCTCACGGGCGCTTACGAGATCGTGTTCGCAAGTCATTACGTTTCGACCCGCTTGGCGGCTAAATTGGCGGACACGGTGCTGGGGCGGCTGCCGTTGGTTGACGGGGCGTTGGAGACAAGTTTGTGGTTGCGGAAGAATTAGTCGTGGAGGCGCGGGACAGCATGACCGTGCGATTTAGCCGTTTCCTGTTCGGCGAAACCCCGACCGAACACCCGCCCGAGAGGGTCCGGCTGGCCATCGAACGCCAACAGTACGAAAGCGAAATCCTGATCGGCTGGGTGCAGCTCGCGGTGGTCGCCACCTTCGGCACGCTCTATGCCCTGGCGCCCAAAACCTTCAGCGAGGAAATGTTCGCGCCGGTGCCCTGGGCGCTGATGTTCTACGGCGCCTTCACCGTCATCCGCATTGGCCTGGGTTACGCCGACCGGCTGCCGCGCTGGTTCCTGGCGCTGTCGGTGGTGCTCGACATGACGCTGCTGATGGGCCTGATCTGGAGCTTCCACCTGCAGTACGAACAGCCGCCCTCCTTCTTCCTCAAAGCGCCCACCTTGCTCTACGTCTTCATCTTCGTGGCCTTGAGGGCGCTGCGCTTCGAGGCGGCGTTTGTCCTGCTGGCGGGCGTCGTCGCGGCGATCGGCTGGATGCTCATGGTCGGTTACGTCATCCGCAACGACGGCATGGACGTGATCACGCGCAACTACGTCGAATACATCACCTCGTCGAGTTTGCTGCTGGGCGCGGAGTTCGACAAGGTCATTTCGATCCTGGTGGTGACCGGCATCCTGGCCGTCGCCATCGTGCGGGCGCGGCGTTTGCTGATCCGCTCCGCCGTCGAGGAGGCCGCCGCCGAGGATCTCTCGCGTTTCCTGCCCAGCGAACTGGCCGAGCAGATCACCTCGGCCGAAAACCAGGTCCGCGTCGGCGAGGGCGAACTGACCGACGCCGCCATTCTGGTCTGCGATCTGCGCGCCTTCACCAAGTTCTCCCTCGACCAGCCGCCCGAGGCCATCATGGCGCTCCTCAACGACTACCAGCGCCGCATGGTGGCCGTCATCAACCGCCACGGCGGCGTGGTCGACAAGT
>CAZGTM010000052.1:0-24244 GCA_964528595.1 uncultured Rhodospirillaceae bacterium | reverse complement strand
GGCCAGGATCGCCAGTCCGGCCGGCCAAAAGAGAATAAAGCTCAGGATCATGACGCCGATCCAGGCTCCCTTCCCGTGTTCATCCAGTTTGTCGACGAAATCCATCGGATCCTCATGTAAATGTTATTTACATTAACCAAAATGGGGAGGCCATCGGCGGGAGTCAAGAGGCCGGGCAAGAAAAATTGACGATTATTTGTCGCCGCCGAGCCCCAGACCGTCGAGATAGATCAGGATGTTGGCTTCCAGCAGTTCCTCGGGCTTCATGGGCACCCGGCGCCGGGCGGCATCGCCCCGGCCGAACAGGGAGGCGATACCGTGCGACATGGCCCAGACGTGCAGCGCCATCATCAGTGACGGCGGACGTTTGTTTTCCGGGAGCGGCGCGATCAGGGCCTCACAAGCCTGGCGCAGCACGCCGAAGGCGCGTTCCGTCGCCTGGGTCAATTCGCGGCTGGTGTCCGGCGGCAGCCGCGCTTCGAACATGGCGGCGAAATAGGCCGGCTCCATGCGGGCAAAGGCCAGATAGGCCTGCCCGACGTTCTTGAAGGCGGACAGCGCGTCTGGTTTGCCCTCGTTCCAGCCATCTGACAAGCGGTCGGCGAACTTGTCGAAGCCGCGCCGGGCGATATCCGCCATCAGGGCGTCTCGGTCGCGGAAATGGCGATAAGGCGCCGCCGGACTGACGCCCACGGCGCGCGTCACCTCGGCAAAGCTGAAACCCGCCGGGCCGTATTCGGCGATCAGGTCGAGAGCCGCACTTATCAACGCCTCCGCCAGATTGCCGTGGTGATAGCCCCGCTTCTCGCGGCCGCGTTTCGATCTGCTCATGTAAATGGTTATTACATGATCGGGCGGTGATGCGCACCATTAAGTTGGTTCATCTAGATCACCTCGTCATCGCGCGAGGTGGTCTCGCCGTAGCGCCCTAGCGCGGGTTTTTTGAGCCCGGCATAGAGGTCATCGAGGCGTTCATTGATCTTTTCGCCAGCTTCCTCAAACAGGCTACGGCCCTGCAAATCGCTCTCGACCAGGAACGGTCCGAAGTTTTCGACCTCCAACACCCACATGGCCTGGGCGATGCCCAGCTCCTCCAGCCAGTGCACGTCCTGCACGCGCTTAATGCCGCGGCCCAGCAAGGCGCCGGTGCCGTAGCCCACTGTTGTCAGGTAAACCGCACCATTGGGCACGAAATGATCGCGGTAGTCTTCCGCCGACATGCCGCCCTTGCCGATAATGACGCGACAATCCGACATTTCGAACCAACGCTTCATCCATTTGGAAAAGCGGAAGCTGGCAGTACCGGTCACCGCGCCGACGTCGAAGCTGCCGTCTTCGCGTTTGCCGGCGGCGGGCGAGCAATGAAAATTGCAGTTGCCGATGGCGGCGAGATCAACGGGCGGCGAGATCCCTTCATCGATAATCCGTTTGTAGAGACCTTCCCGGCCCGTATAGACCACCCCGTCGAGAAACACGACGCTGCCGATCTCCAGTTCCGCCAGAGCCTCCGCCGTCGCGGGCAATTGCAGTCGAGCGGTTTTCAAGCTCATTCGATGCCCTCCCGCCGCATGTATTCGGTGAACCAATGGGGTTCCGTGCGGTGTTCCACCGTACCATCCGGATGCAGCCTGACGACGGCGCGGCGCGACGACAGGCAGAAGCTGTGAACGCTGACGGGCATGCCGCCGGTATGTGTACAGCCGACCTCGACGTGGCAATCCACCACCATGGAGCGCCCGACGAAGCCCATCGGCCCCATGCCGATATTATTGCCGAGCTCCTTCAGTTCCTCCTCCAGCTTGGCCACCTCGGGATCGGGGTTGGCTTCGCCGACGGTGCGCAGGCAAGCCGCCTGCTTACCCAGCGTCATGCAGACGTCCTTGCTGCCGCCGATGCCGACGCCGACGATGGCGGGCTGGCAGGCCAGGCCGCGGCGGCCGAACTGCACCATGACGTCGAGGAAGAAACGCTTGATGCCGTCGATGCCGTCACCGGGAAACAACATGCGGTAGTCGGAACCGAAGAGGCCGCCCTTGTGCACCGACGTGATGTCGATCCAGTCGGCGTCGGGCTCGAAGGAATAATCGATCTCCGGTGCGCCGATGCCGACGTTGTCGTTGGTATCGGCCCGGCTCAGGGGATGGACGCGGTTAGGCCTCAGCGGCACCTCGTGCGTCGCCCGTGAAGTGGCGCGGCGCAGCGCGCGTTCCAGGGCGATGAAGCCGCCCTCGATGCGGGCTTCGTTGCCGACTTTGACAAAATAGCGCGGCAGGCCGGTATCGGCGCACATGGGCCGGCGGTCGCTTTCGGCGGCTTCCCAGTTTTCCACCATGGACTGCAGCACGAAGCGGCTGAGCTCGTCCTCTTCCTCGGCCATCATGCCCTTGATGCCGTCGCGGAAATCGTCGGGTATATCGATGGCGGCGCGGCGCATGATCTCCAGCCCGGCTGTTTCGATGAGGGGTTCGTCGATCATAAGGCTGGTTCCTCAATCAAGCTTTGGCCCGGCTTGATGCGGCTGAAATCCACGCCATGCCGGGTGACGCCGAGGCCGCCAGCGCTCAGACGGGCTTCCGTGTAGTAGGCGTCGGTCGGCGGCACGGTCTCGGCGAAATCGGTGCGGTAGTGCGCGCCGGCGGAATCTTTCCTGACCGAAGCCGCCTCGATGACCGCGCGGCTCACCAGGATCTGGCTTTCCAGGTTGAGCCAGTCGTGCCAGGCCATGTCGAACCTCCGATCCGATTGCGCGATGCCGCATGCCGCCAGTTCCGCAGCCAGCTCGTCCAATCCTTTGCGGGCCCGTTCCAGGCTTTCCGCGTCACGCACGATGCCGCCATCGTCCCACATCAGATCCGCCAGCCTCGAGCGGATGGCGTTCATGTCCCCCACCGGTTGGGCGAACGGCGCCAAGGTGCTCTTCATCGCCGCCTCAAGCAATCCCCGGTCGGGATCGGCGAAGGCCCCTTCCCGGCCGACCCAGGCCGCCATGGCGTCACCCGCGATACCGCCGAACACGGTGGAGTTGCCGACGCCGTTACCGCCGAGGCGGTTGGCGCCGTGCACGCCGCCGGTGTCTTCCCCGGCGGCGAACAGACCCGGCAGTTCGGTACGGCAGTCGGTCTCGAAGACCACGCCGCCCATCATGTAGTGCGCCGTTGGCACCACCTCGACCAGACCGCCGACGAGGTCGAAACCACAATCGGCGCAACGTTCCACCATGCCTTTGAACTGGGCCCGCACGGCCTTGGGATCAAGGTGGCGCATCGTGATGTAGACGCCGCCGTTGGCAGCCGTCCGCCCGGCCCGCATCTGGTCGAACATGGCGCGGCTGACGATGTCACGCGTCGCCCGCTCCTCCCGCGCGTCGTAATCCCCCATGAACCGGCGTTCGTCGCCGTCGAGCAGGTGACCGCCGGCGCCCCGGAGGCCTTCCTCGATGATGGTGCCGGTAATGCGGGTATCCTCGCCCGCCACCAGACCGGTGGGGTGGAACTGCACCATCTCCATATCGCGTAAGCCCAACCCCGCCCGCAACGCCATCGCCATGCCGTCACAGCTCTTGTCGCCCGACGGCGTGTGATAGCGGTACATGGTCGGTCCGCCGCCGGTCGCCAGCAGGACGGCCTTGGTCTCGACGAAGCGGAATTCGCCGCTGCGGATATCGACCAGCAAAACGCCGGCCAACCGATCGCCGCCGCGATCCGGGATCAGGGCGACGGCGCGGTGTTCCTCCAACCGGTTGATCCCCCGCGCCCAGACCTGTTCGGCCAGGCGGCCGATAATTTCGATGCCCGTCAGGTCGCCTTTGTGGACGGTGCGGTCGAAGGTTTGCCCGGCAAATGCCTTCTGATGAACGGTGCCGTCGGGATTGCGGTCGAAGAAACAGCCGATCTCGTTTTCCAACTCGTGGATGCGCTCCACCGCGCCTTCGACCAGCGTCCAGGCGAGTTCCTGATTGTTGATCCACTTGCCGCCCTCGATGGTGTCCATAAAATGGCGCTCCACCGAATCGCCTTCAGCCAGCGCCACGTTGTAGCCGCCCTGGACCATGCGTGTGCAGCCGGACTTGCCCAGCAGTCCCTTGACGGCGATTGTGATATCGAGGTCCGGCGCCTGGTTGTGGGCATGGAGCGCGGCAAAGAGACCGGCGCCGCCGCTGCCGAGGATCAGGATGTCCGTGCGGATATGCTCCACAGCCGGCCTCAGAACGCGTTCAACAGGAACAAGAGACCCGCCGCCAACGCCACCAGCACGGCCAGCGCGACGTAGCTCTTCTGCGCGCCGCTCCAGGGCAGAAATTCGACGGCCATCAGGCGAACGCCGCCCGCCAGGTGGGCGGCGAAAAGGATCACAAGCGCGGTTTCGGCCAACTTGACCAGCGGCGTGTCGGCCCAGCGCAAGAAGGCATCCAACGAGGCGCCGCCTTCAACGGCCAGCGACAAGACGAAAAGATGGACCGGCAGAAACACCGCCAATGCCAATCCGGACGCCCGGTGCAGCACGAACGCCCAATAGGTCGGGTGGCTCCTGGCGGCGCTGTTGATCATGAGATCGCCATCACCGCCCGGACGCCCAGGGTGAGCGTCGTAAGGGCAAACAATCCGGCGGCGGCATCGATCATGCCCGCCCGCAGTTTGGTGTGTTCGCGGGCGATGACCCGCAGCCCGATCGCGGCATGGAGAGCAGCCGCGGTATAGAATATGCCGTAGTACACCGGCCATACCGGGTTGGACTGGGTCCGGGCGAGCATTTCCGCCGTGCTGAGGCCGCCCTGCACGGCGTAAACCATCACCCCCAGATGAACGACCACCAGCGGCGCCAATATCAGAGCCGTCAGGCGCTGCAGACCATAGAGGCGGACTTCGTTGCGGACGCTCATAGCTCACCCTTCAGAACCGCCGCCAGCGTCCGGCGTTTGAGGCCGGCGATGGAGGCCGTCGGGTTCAGGCTCTTGGGACAGAGCTCTGCGCAGGTCTGATGACTGTGGCAGGCTTGGCAGCCGGCCTCCCCGGCCACCGCCCGGATGTGGGCGGCGGGGTCGGCGTCGCGCACGTCGTTGACCAGCGTCCAGGCTCGGTTGAGCGCCGCCGGCCCGAGGTAATCGTCCCGCCACTTCACGGTATCGCAGGACGCGTAGCAGACGCCGCAGCCGATGCACTCGATGGCGGCGCTGGCCGCCCGGCGCGCGGGGTTGCCGGGTTCAACCTTGGCGAAGGCGCGGCTTTTATGTTCGCCCGGGTGGAAGCGGCCACTCGCCCGCTCCCATTTGTCGAAGAACGGCGCCATGTCGGTGGCCAGATCCTTGACCAGCGGCAGATTACGGATCGGGCCAAGCGTCAGGCCGTCGTCCTGCTCGACCGTTTCAACCCGCGTGCGGCAGGTCCAGCGCGGCTTGCCGTTTACCGTCATGGCGCAGGTGCCGCACATGCCGACGCGACAGGCGTAGCGGTAGGACAGGCTGGGGTCGATATGGCGCTGGATGTGCGTTACGATATCAAGCACCGTCTGGCTTGGGCGCCGCGGCACCTCGAAGCTCTGGTAACCGCCCTCCTCGCCGCCGCGCCAGACCCGCACGGTAATGTCGCCCAAGGATAGTTCGTCCGCGTCCAAGGCAGCGCCTCCCTCATATCGCCAGCCGTCATGATGGTCCGTTATGCCGGGATTGGCAATTCACCCGCGACACGCAAAGTGCTATGGAACGACCTGAACCAAACGCGAGTCGGTGAATTGGAAAATCTCGACCTGATCCTCAGTTTCGGCGGCAAAGCCGTGGCCACCGGCCTCGTGTTGCTTGTTGCGTCCTTGGTCGCGGAACGGGCGGGCGTGTTGATCGCCGCCCTCGTCATCACCTTGCCGCTCAACGCCGGACCGGGTTTCTTCTTTGTCGCATTGGAGGCCGAACCCGGGTTCCTGGCTAAGGGTGCGCTGGTGAGCTTCACCGCCACGGCGGCCGTGCACACCTTCATGACGGCCTATGCCCATGCCTCTTCCCGGCTGACCCGGTTCTGGATGAACCTGGGCGTCGCCACGGCCGCCTGGGTCGTCGTCGCCCTGCCCCTGACCAACGCCCAGCCCTCTCTGCTGTGGTCGGTCGTCATCGTCGCGGCCGGATTTGCTCTCGCCCATATCCTGCGTTACCGGGGTTACGACCAAAAGGACGGCGGCGACCGGGCCAAGCGCCAGGGCGGCTTCGGTTTTCTTGTCTTCCGGGCGGTGATCGGCGGCAGCGTCGTGGCCTTGGCGGCGACCTTCTCCAAGGTCCTCGGCCCCAGCCTCACCGGTCTCGCCTTCGCCTTTCCCATCATGACGTCGGCCAACGCCTGGATGTTCTACCACAGCTATGGTGCGAAGTTTTCCGCCGCCACGATATCCAATGCCCGCAAGGGCCTGATCTCCTACGTCTCGTTTTGCTTCGCACTGGCCATCCTGCCGGGTTACGTCGACAACCTGACGGCATGGGCATTGGCCCTGGTGGTCTCGATCATCGTCACCGGATTGATTTTACTCGCGGGACGGCTGGGCATACCGCAACGCCTCGCCAAGTTCGGCTTCTAGACCCGCATTACTTCTGATCCATGGCGTAGACGCCTTCCCAGTGTTCCGGCGGGTCGGTGATGAAGGCCCTGCTGCGTTGCGCCAGAATGCGGCTGGGCGGGTCGTGGATTTCGCCGTTGGCCAGGGCGTCGAATTCGGCTGCGGCGTCCTCGAACCTGCCGCCGCGGTAGTGCGCCAGAGCGGAATGATAAGCCTCCGCAACTTCAAGCCTGGCAACCGGCGTTTCACCCGAAAGTCCGAGCAACTCGAAGATCCTGACGGGGTGCTCGCTGCCCATCACTTTTATGATGTCGATCTCGCGCGCCTCGATGCCGGTGCCGGCCAGATCCCGCGTGCCGGCATCGATGATGATCGAGGTGCCGTAGTACTTGTTGACGCCCTCCAGACGCGAGGCGACGTTGACGTTCTCGCCGATGCAGGTGTAGTCGCGGGTTTGTTCGGACCCGATGTTGCCGACGATCACCTCGCCCGTGGCCAGGCCAATGCGGGCGCGGATCGGCGGCAATCCGTCGGCGAGCCAGCGCTCGCGCAATTCGCCAAGCCGCCTGTCCATGCGCAACGCCGCGCGGCAGGCCGCCATGGCGTGGTTGCCGGGGGTAAAGGGCGGGCCGAAAAAGGCCATGATGCCGTCGGTGCGTGTGATCTCGTTGGTCATTTCACCGAGATACTCGTTGAGGAATTCCACGGTTTCCTCGGGCGACATGTCGGCGCTGATGCCGACGAAGCCGGCGATGTCGCTGAACATCAGCGTCTGCACCTGGTTCTTGCCGCCGACGCCCAGTTCATCCGGGTTGTCGATCAGACCGCTGACGATGCTGGGATGGACGTATTTGCCGAACAGGTTGCGGATCTGCTCCTTCTCCTGCAGACCCTCCACCATGTTCTGAAAGGCGCTGGTCAACTCGCCCACTTCGTCGGAGGAATGGTTCTCCACCCGGTAGGAGTAATCGCCGTCGAGCACATGGTGGGTCACATCGACCAGGCGGCGGATCGGTTGAACAATGCGGGCCGAGGCCGCCAGCGTAATGACCAGGCCGATCAGCAAGACGCCCAGCCCGTAAAGCAAGATCTGCCGCTGCAGCGCGGCGATGGGTTTCAAGGCTCGGTCCAGATTGCCGGCGACCACGTAGCCAGCCTCCACGCCCGCATCCTCGAAGTGTTCGGTCAGCGCCAAGTGCCGGTCGCTCTGCATGATGACGCGCGCGATGCCCTCGGGCGACGACTGGGCGATCAGGGCCCGGCGATTTTGTTGGGACGCGTCTGAAGCGACGGCGCGCTCGCCGGCAAAGAATGCGACGGTCAGGTCGTCGACCTCGTTGCCCAGCAGGTCGCGCACCCAGGTGTCATCGATCACGTTCGCCACCAGGACGACGCCCAAAGCGTAGTCATCCCGCGCCGATTCCTTCAGCGGCACGAAGACGGCGT
Source organism: uncultured Rhodospirillaceae bacterium (assembly GCA_964528595.1). Lineage (GTDB taxonomy): Bacteria > Pseudomonadota > Alphaproteobacteria > UBA2966 > UBA2966 > CAYFKJ01. The sequence continues at coordinate 16,264 of CAZGTM010000052.1, read as the reverse complement.
TGGCAAGCCCGTCGCCGAGGGCAATCACGGCCGTCTGGCCTTCGCCTTCGTCAAGTACGGCTTCGAAAGCTTCGGCGATATGTTCGGCTTCGATGGCCCGGGTCATGTTTTCCACATGGTCATCCATGTTGGCCCGGCTGTCCTGCGGTGCCGATACGCCGCTAATCGTCAATTCCTCATCGACCACGATGACCAGTCCGCTGTCCGTGTCGCGCGCGATCTCCTCGGCAAAGGTGTAGAAGTTGTCCTTCATCTGTTCGAGAAAGGCGCGGTACTTCTGATCCGATGTGATGGTCGCAACCAGCCGGAAGGAATGCGCCCGCTGGGTATCGAGCCGGCGCTGAAATCGTTCGCGGGCGGATTGGAGCTGGTGGCTGATGCGGTCTATTTCGTAAGACTCGGTTTCCGAGTTGGTCACGTAGACGACGGTGCCCAAAAGCCCGAACACAATTACCGAAAAAGCCGCGAAGATTTTGGCGCGAAGACCCATCAGTCCCTACAAGGCAGATATCTCACTTAAAAACGCGGTCCACCGACAGCGTCTCGTCCAGCTTAACGCGGGCACCCGGCTTGAGGTCAACATTATGGGTCAATGAACCGAGCCGCCAATACCAGAACCGGACTTTGTACTGGCCCGGATTCAGGTCTTCAAACTCGTACTCGCTGCCGCTGGAGACCCGTTGTGTGCGCAGACCCGGCGCCGACACGATCGGCACTATCAGATCCTCATCCTCATCGACGCCCAGTTCAAGATTGCCTGACAGAGTGACTTTTACGGTTTCCGAAGCATCTTCGGACAGTTCGGGAAATTCGATGATGTCGTCATCGCCGTCACCGGCAATATAGACGTTGAGGTACTCCGGCAGTTCGTTACGCACCCGGATGACGTCGTTGACCGCTACCGCGAGAGCCTTGGGTACGATGCCGTTTCGGGTAATGACCAGATTGTGGAATTTACCACCTTTATAGGTCGCATCCTCGATGATCACGTACATGCTGGAAATATTGGCGTAATTGATCACACCCGGCGGCAGTGTAGAGCCCTTTGGCGGACTGTCGTATTTGCTATCCGGTGCATCGTCATCCTGGAATCGGTCTCTTTCCCTGGCCCATTTCGCCAGGACCTCCTTGTGTCCCTTGGCCTTGATTTTGCCATGAATCGTGCCGAGCGATTCATCCGCCCGGGCGGCGTTCAGGCCGAGCGCAACCAGCGCAGCGACGCACATTAGGGCGAATGCGGACCTGATCATCATTTTTTCTTACGCTTCTTGGACACGAGAACAACGACATCGCCGACGCCGTCCCCGGCTATCGTGACCGGCACGGGCGATGCTTTGTAGCGGCGGTGGGCGACCGAAACTTTCACGACCCATTCACCCTCGGGCACGTTCTCGATGGAGAAAGCGCCCGGTTTGTCGATGTGGGCGAAGTAGGGGCTGGGTACAATGAACAGCTTCCCTTCCATGTTCTTGTGGACCGAACAAAAATATTTGACGATGCCGCTTTTCTTGAACACCACCCTTTTGTTGGTGCCCTTGGACGCCAGACCGATATCGAACCGGTTGCCCTTGGAGAGCGAATAGACGTTGTGATCGATATTTTGTTCTTCGTCATTGGCGAAATCGACTGCACCGCCCTGTACGACAACGGCCTCGCCGGGCGAGAAGTGGCTGCCGCGTTGACTGATCCGAACTGCATCGCCGCTCGGATCGGCAGCGCCGGAACCGGCCGGGCTGAGATAAATTATGAAACTTTTGGGCGGCCGCTTACCGTCGACCTGAAGTTCGCCGGAAAGCGTTCCCGCTTCCGCCCCGGCAAAACCCAGACTGCCGACAATTAATAGGCCCAATCCCCAGAGCCATGCCTTCATAAGAGCCTCCCCCCAACAGGGCAATCCCCTGTCGAAGCTACTTTTTCCAGGCGCGCGCACCAGTGCGCGGGTTAACGCAAATGAGTATTAATCCTAAATCGCGCCGAGGCAAGTTAAGAGCATGACCTTGCGTTGAAGCCAAAGCCCTTCAGGGAGCGACGGCGATGACGCTTATTTCCATCAAACCGCCCGGAATAATCAGTTCTGAAACGCCGATCGCGGTCCAGGCCGGGTAAGGTTCAAACAGATACCGGTCCTTGACCGCCATGAACGTGGCCATGTGTTGACTGATATCAACATGGTAAGTGGTCATCTCGACGACATCCGCCAACTGCGCGCCGGCCTCGGCAAGAACCGCTTGAATAATCTCAAATGCGGCTTCGAACTGCGCTTCCGGATCGCGCACCGCCAGAATATCGGCAAGTTCGGCATTTTTGGCTGCAAGCGTCGACTGGGCGCCATCGAACGCTTTTTCGCTGCTGCCGCCCGATTTGGCGATCGGTTCTCCACCGGGGCTGGTGCCGATCACACCGGAGCAATAGAGCATGCCGTTTACCCGTACGGCGGGGGCAAAGTGCCAGTTATCGTAAACACCCTGCAGGCCGCGCGGCACGATGACTTCGAATTTGGGCACGATGGCCGCTCCCTCGGTTTTATTTCGCCCGGATCGGATCGAGACCGGCATGGCTGCTCGCGACGTCGAGCAAGGCGGAAAAGTCCTTTGAGCCGAAGTCATCGAGACGCCGGGCCAGATTGAGGCTTTCGCGCGCAGCCCCGCCCAGTACGACGGGCACACCGGCCTGGCGGGCCGCGTCCGTGATAAGGCACATGTCCTTGAAGGCCAGATCGATGCTGAATCCCGGCTCGATATCCCCGGCCAATACTTTAACCGGCCAAAGCCGGGCGAGATGGCCGTTGGTCGCGGTGGTTTCGAGTACGACCTTCAACATGGTTTCGACGTCCAGGCCGAGGCCGGCGCCGAGCGCCAGGGCCTCAGCCGAAAGCTGCGCCGCAGCAATAGCCAAGAAATTGTTGACCAGCTTGGTCCTGATGCCGCTGCCGGGGCCGCCACAATGGTGGGTGGTCGAGCCCATGGCCGCCAAGGCCGGTTTCAAACGCCCGAAGTCGTTCGACGTGGCGCCGACCATGAACAGCGCTTGCCCCTGCTCCGCCAGATCGACGGTGCGGCCGATGGGCGAATCGGCAAAGGCGCAGCCGGCGTCGAGGGCGGCGGCGGCAATCTCGTCCGTCGTTTCGGGATCGACGGTGCTGGTGTCGACGATCAGCGCACCCTCGCTGGCGTTGGCCAGCACGCCGCCATCGCCGAGGATGACCGCCCGGACCTCACGCGAGGCCGGCAAACAGGTAATGATGATGTCGGCGTCCGTCACGGCATCGGCCACCGATGTCGCGGCTCGCGCGCCATGTGGCGTGATTTTAGCCACCTGTCCCGCGTCCAAATCGAACACCGCAAGGTCCCTGCCCGACTGAGCCAGATGGCGCGCCAACGGCCCGCCCATGGCGCCGAGGCCGATAAAAGCAAACTTCTCACTCATTCCCTTCGTTCCTTCTTATTGCGCTAACCCCTGAGCGCCGTTAGTTGATCGCCGTAAGCGGCGGGATCGATACGGATATCGATCAGTTTCGGGCCGTCGATGCTGTCGGCCTTGGTTATGGTGGAATTCAGCGCCGCCAAGTCCTCAACACGCCAGGCCGGGACGCCGAAGCCCTGCGCCACAGCGGCAAAATCCGCCGCCGGGTATCTAACGCCGGAGCTCGGATCCTGCCGGCGCTGCTGTTTGACGTCGATCAGCGACAGCGCCGCGTCGTTTAACACCACGACCATGATATTGCATTTCAAACGCGCCATGGTCGAGAGCTCGGCGACGCACATCATCAGGCCACCGTCTCCAGTGAAGGCGATGACGGGCAGTTCCGGCTCGTACAGTGCCGAGGCGATGGCCGCCGGCAAGGCATATCCCATGGTCGAAAGGCCGTTGGATTTCAGCACGTCGTTGGGCTTGCGAGCCGGCCACCGGTTCATGACGGAGAACATATGGGCCCCGGCGTCGACCGTCACCCGGACCGGCGCGGACACGTGTTCGAGAACCATTTCGACCACGCTGTCCGAGTTCAGCGTATCGGGCGCGTGCGCCGCCGAACGCCGTCGCATGCCGTCGCGAAGGTCAGCAATCTCCGCCGGCGACCAGACGGCGGCAGGCTGCGCCATCAATTCGCTAAGTTGAACCAGCATGCCTGGAAATTCTCCCCAGGCCCGAATGGCGGGCTCCGCCGGCATCGGTCGGTCCGGGCCCCGGTTGATCGAGATGACGCTCGCATCGTACGCCCAGTTCGTCGGGATCATCTCAACCAAGTCAAAGCCGCACAGGAGGATCACATCGGCCTGCCGGAGCGTCTCCGCCTCCGCCTCTGCGCCGGTGAACATGCCGACAAACAACGCGTGCTCCTCGGGCATCACACCCTTGGCCTTGTAAGTCGCAAGGACCGGAGCCTGACAGCTTTCGGCAAGCGCCACGACGGCAGCGGCGTCGGTTCGGCATTCATGGCCGGCGATGATGGCGGGACGGCGGGCGGCGGCCATGATTCCGACTGCCTTCTCAAGTGCCGGACCCTCCTCAAGCGTGTCTGCTTCGGGTGCTGTGGCGACGTCTTCTGTCACCAATCCCGCGGCCGCTTCAGCTGAAAGATCGATATGCACCGGCCCTGCAGGATAATTCGACGCCGACTCCACAAGGCTTCGGACCTCCGCCTTATTGCTGGCCGCCGTGAGCTGCACCGATGCCTTGGATACAGGTGCGAACATGGCGCCCTGGTTGAAGGCCTGATGGAGGCTGTCCGCCCCGGGCTCCTTGGCGTCGGTGATCACGATCAGGGGCGCGCGCTCAAGCGAGGCGTAGGCCACGCCGTTGACGATGCTGGCGGCGCCGGGCCCGATCCCGGCCAGGGCGACGCCGGGCGCGCCGGTCAGTTCTCCCGTCACCGCGGCTATGATCGCGGCGGCGTTTTCGGTTCGGCAGAGAACGAATTCGAGGTCCGCCCGACCGGCGGCCGCGATCAGATCGAGGCTCGATCCGCCGCCCGGTATGCCGAACAACCGCTCGACCCCATGCGCCTTGAGCACATCGATCAATGCTTCGGCCAGCGTTTCCTGACGCCCCACGACCACACCCGAGGTTTGGTTCCCAGCGGCTAGAATGCGGCTTCCGTTGCGTTTTCGCCAAGCTTTTCATGCAGCGCCGGCGATCCCTGGATGGCCGTTCTCTGCATATAGAAGCGCAGGCCCCGCAATCCGCCCAGCTCCTCGCCGCCGCCAGCCCGGCCCGGTCCCCCGTGCACGCACTGCGGCATGACGATGGAGTGTCCGGTGTGGTTCTTCCCGACCGTTGAATCGACCACCAAAACGCGGCCGTGGCTGGGCGCTACCGCCGCCGCCGTTTCGGCGCAAAGATCGATGTCGTCGCTGAACAAACTGACAGCCAGAGAGCCGCCACCCCGGTGGGCGAGGTCGACGGCGTGATCGGAATCGCGATAAGGGATCAACGTCGCGGCGGGTCCGAAAACCTCGATTTCGTGAACCGCCTTGGCGCTGTCCGGGTCGTCGCAGCGCAACAGCGTCGGCGCCAGGAAAGCGCCCCGGTCGGCATCCCCGCCCTGCAGATCATCGGGCACGCCGCCGCCGGTGAGCACGGAACCTTCCGCCGACAAGGCGGCAAGCCCGTCAAAGGCCGCTTGCTGCTGCGTCTTGTTGACCAGCGGTCCCATGCGCACGCTCTCGTCGGCGGGATCGCCCACCGATATCTTTCCCAGATCCGCCGTCACGGCCTCGGCAACGGCGTCGAGACGGTCTTGCGGTACGATGATGCGCCGGATGTTGGTGCAGAGCTGGCCGGCCTTAACCGACAGCGCCTTGACGGCTTCGCGCACCAGCAGGTCGAACACGGGATCACCCGGTTGGGCGTCCGCGCCGAGGATCGTCGCGTTGACGCTGTCAGCCTCGACGTTGAAACGGGGTGCTGCGGCCAGCATGCGGGGATGGCCGCGCAGCATTGCGCCGGTATCGGCCGAACCCGTGAAGGCCACGCTGTCGAAAGGATCGAGGCCGTCCATCAAACCTTCGCCCGAGCCGCAGATCAGGGACAGTGCACCGGCGGGAAGGATATCCGCCGCAATAACGTCGCGCACCATCTCGTGCGAGAGCCAGGCCGTGGCGCTGGCCGGTTTGGCAACCACCGGCATCCCCGCCAGCAAGGCCACCGCCGCCTTCTCCCATAAACCCCAGGAGGGAAAATTGTAGGCATTGATGTGGACCGCGGCGCCCCGGCGGCTGGTCCAGACGTGTCCGCTGCGGAAAACGTCTTCCTTGGCCAACTGGTCGGACCCCGCCTCGGTGATGAAACGCCCGTCGCCCAGCGACTTGCCGAAGAAGGAATAGTATTTCAGCGTGCCGATGCCGCCGTCGATGTCGATGGCGGCGTCCAGGGCCGTATTGCCGGAGTTTTGCCGGGCGATGTCGACGTATTTGTCGCGGTTGGCCGTCAGAACGTCCGAGACGGCGCGCAACAATGCCCCTCGCTCGCCGAAATTGAGGGCGCTCAGTGCAGCGCCGCCCTCACTGCGGGCAAAGGCCAAGGCCGCGCCGCAGTCGACGCCCGTCGCGTCGACCCGGCCCAGCATTTCACCCGTCGCCGGATTACGGTATTCGCGCCCGTCGGCGCTGCCCGCTTGCCAGCGGCCTTCCACGTAGCTTTCCAGTTTGGTCATCGTCCCCGCCTAATCCGTCCCTTGAATGGGAATGTCCAATTTGGCGGCATACTAGACATAAGAACCGTTCTAATAAACGGCGCGATACCCCAGTTTCGAAAAAAGTTCTGCTTCAGGCGGCGGCGATGCGGTCGCGGGCAGCCAGTGCCAGGTATTTCGAGCGGTTGACCCCCTCGCTTTCGGCGGCGGCGTCGATCTGCCCCAGCAGGGCCTCGTCGATCGTCACGTTGATGCGCTTGGCCCGCCCCCGCATGTCACAGCGCAGCAGGATCCGGGCCACCTCGGTCACGTCCGGTTTGGCGGCGATGTCTTCCAGCGGCGTGGGGTGCGGCAGCTTTTCGCCGACATCCAGCGTATGGTTGACGTAGCCGCGCAGGGCGGCTTCGGCGTTCACCGCCGCCTCCTGCTCGGTCTCGCCGCTGGCCGTGCAGCCCGGCAGATCGGGAAAGAAAATACCGTAGCGCGTATTGGGATCGGAACTGTGTTCGATGATGGCGACGTAATAATGGTAATGGCGGATCGTCATTGGCGCCCCCTGTTCGTCAATGCGGGTTTCGAACTCGACTACCGATGATGTGTATTTATACACACATTTTCACCTAAATTCAAAGTTGGCTGCCTCACCCAAGAACCTACCGAACCATTTGTCCCGGTCTGGGGACTTGGCTAAGCTGAGACAAGATCAAACGGTCGAACGGGGGGATGCCAGTGGATCCGGAAATCAAGGCGGCCTTGGACAAGCTTTTCGCAGCCGACAGCAGCCTTTATCAGGCGCGCGGCTTTCAGCGGCGCATCGGCTGGGGCAAAAAACCGGCTTTGGTCAATATCGACATGGCCAATGCCTGGACGCGCGAGGACAACGCCTTTACCTGCGAGGGAATGGACGTCGTCATCCCCGCCATACAGCAGGTCCTGGCCGCCTTCCGCGCCAAGGGATTGCCCATCATTTTCACTACGACCGCCTATGACATCATCGAGGGCGAGCATTCCGACATGGGCCTGTGGGGTAAGAAGATCCCGGCGGAAGTTTTACGGGCGGGGTCCGAGGCGGTACAGATCGACGACCGGCTGGAACGCCGGGATGACGAGATGCTGATCGTCAAGAAGCAGGCCAGCGCCTTTCGCGGCACCAACCTCAACAGCTACCTCAACGCCTGCGGCGTCGATACGGTGGTCGTCACCGGCGCCACGGCCTCCGCCTGCGTGCGGGCCACGGTGGAGGACGCCATTGCCGACGGCTTCCGCCCCATAATCGTGCGCGAATGCATCGGCGACCGGATCGCCGGCGCCGTCGAATGGAATCTCTATGACATGGATGCCAAGTTCGGCGACGTGGAATCGCTGGAGGCCGTGCTGGAACATATGCGGCTGAACGCCTGATCCGATTTCAACGATCCTACGCTTCGCCGATTATCCGCCGCCGCCGCGCCCGAACCCTGCAAAAAGTCGTGGGCGAAGGCGATAGGGCGACGTTCGGCGCGGTAAGTATTTTATCGAAGAAATTGGCGCTCCGCCCGGAACTTCCACCTCCCGCGCTCGGGTGTCAGGTGTTCGGAGAAAAGCGGTCGTTGCATGCAGGCTGCCGAGACGTCCGCTTATGAACCGAATGCGACATTCATCTGATCCTCATTTCCTTGATTATAGTCCCGGCATCGAAAAGTTGGCACGATTGTGCGAGATTGCCTGAAATTGTACCGTAAATAGAGGACGATCCTGACTATGGGGAATTTGGGCTGCCCTCGTTAAATGGTCCGGTTCCTATACGAGAAATTGGTGCGTTTCGTTGCGCCTCATTGGCGCACCCTTATCTCCAAGGGGGAGGTTATGGTCCCACGCGGATTGTCTGGAAAATATTCGTCGACAATAAGACTATTTTTGCCAACCGGTTTTATGGCCCTGGCGCTACTTTCCGCGGCTGTGAGCCCGCTCCTCGCCGACATGAATTCCGCAATGAGGGCGTATGAAGCCGGCGACTATGAGACCGCTTTTGCCGAACTGGACATAATGGCCCGACGGGGCCATACCGATGCGCAAAAGAGCATTGCCGTCATGTACAAGCTTGGCCGCGGCGTTCCGCGAAACCTGGAATTGGCCTACGTTTGGTTTTCTATCGCCGGGAAGAACGGTTACGCCTATGCCAAGGAAGATTTGAAGTTGGTCGCCAAATTAATGACCAGCGAACAACTCCAAAGCGCTCAACGAAGGGCGAGGAACTGGCGAACGGAAACGGCCAGCGCAGAACCGCCTCCGAAGCCCGCCGAGAAATCCAGTCCAACCACTTCAGCGGCCCAATCTCAGGGGAAAGGGCTTGCCTCTACCACGGCGCCCCAGCTTCCCGCCTTTCCGACCAACCGGACAAATCAAACCAACCCCAACGCCGTTGCCGTAATAATCGGCAACAAAGCATACGGCGGGAAAATTCCTGAAGTCTCGTTCGCCCACAATGATGCTGAAGCAATGAAGCGTTTCGTAATCAACAGCCTAGGCTATCGCGAGGGTAACGTAATTGACCTCCGTGACGCCACGGGCACCCAACTTGAAGCCGTTTTTGGCAACGACAAGACCCATGAAGGAAAGCTATTTGACTGGATACGGCCGGGCGATTCGGACGTCGTCGTATTCTATTCTGGGCATGGGGTGCCAGGGCTAAAGGACAAGCGCGCTTATCTGCTGCCTATCGACGGCGATGCCAACCGGGCTGAAATTACCGGCTATTCCATGGCAACGCTCTACCGGAACCTGGGCATGTTGCCAGCCAAGTCCGTACGCGTTTTCATCGATGCCTGTTTCTCGGGTGAAACGCCGAAGGGGATGGTAATTCGGGCGGCCTCGGGAATCAGCGTTGTTCCAAAGTCTCCCAAGGGAGGTTCCGGACTGGTGACGCTAACCGCCGCCCAAGGAGATCAACTTGCCAGTTGGGACGAGGATGCCCAAATGGGCCTCTTCACCAAACATCTACTGGAGGCACTATACGGTGCGGCGGACGGCGGCAGGTATGGCGATGGCGATGGTCAAGTATCACTGGCGGAAGTCGGCAAATATCTTGACCGGGAGATGTCTTACCAGGCGCGCCGCCGATTCGGACGAACGCAGAAAGCGAGCATCTCCGGTGAGGCCGCTACAATCCTAGCACCGGAGCTCGCGAAGCGTCGATAAGCGGTCCACGGCTTGATAGGCACCGAGAGGTCCGTGGCGAACTCGCCAAACACCCATTGTTCAATGTTTGATCGACGCCCTGACATATTGCTTTCTACATTTTGGTGGCCGTTCTACGCAGAAAAGCGGCTGAGACCTGAGGAAAGCGAACGCGTCTGCTCGTGGCTATTAGCGGCGGTTCAACGGCATACCAATGTATGACTGTTCTCCTGCGTTAAGCGGACGTTTCAAGCATCCAAGTCTGCTTTGGGGCGTTTAGTGGACAATTCTTAGGGCGGTCAGCTAAGTCCGGAAATGACCCAAAACGGATGTCTTCACTCCCACGTTGGTCAACACTTGGAGTCGCAAGTTGTCGAGGACTGCATCCAATTGACCGAAAGCACGTATCAACGACTGCGGTCGAGTTTCGAGTGCGAGTCGCGCGGTAAAATCGCGGTCAAAGGGAAAATGGAGATGCAGACCTATTTTCTCATCGCCAAGCGTGACTAGTTAGAGGAACTGTCGGGGGAACGATTAGCCACTAAGAACTGATCCTTTTCGATACGAGGTCCGCTTAGTTGCGTTGAACATTCTCGATCTCGAACCATAGAAAATGGCAGTTGTTAACCCGAATCTGACGTATGTAATTGTCAGGTGCCACTTGATGTCATCTTTCCGGTCTGCGTTGAAATTGGCTGAACTGGAATTTTTGAATTACGCCGCTAGGGGCATGGTGATCGTGGCTCCGGCTATCTATCAAATCAAACGAGGTGCCAAGCATCTGCCCGAGACTGGCCGCATCGTGCCGAACAACAGGCAGGCCGCTACAACGCTCCGGACCATCCAGGGCAAACGTTCCAATGATGACATGCCCGCCCTGTTTGACGGCATTTTGGATACGTTCGGCGTAGGCCGCCTGATCGCCCGGGTCGGTTAAAAAATGAAACGCCGCTCGGTCGTGCCAAACGTCATAGGTCCTTGAAGGCTGCCATGACGTAACATCGGCTACGACCCAATTGACACCGGTTTTGCGCGCGCCAAGCCTGGATTTCGATGCCCTTAGCGCCTCTTCGGATAGATCAAGCACAGTGATGGACATAAACCCGGCATCGAGCAAAGCATCAACAAGTCGGGATGCACCTCCGCCAATGTCAACGATCGAAGTTCCGGCGTGCCCTCCCGCTGCCCGGATCAAGTCGAGCGAAATCTCTGGGCTTTCCTGAAACCAGCTTACCGCACGCTCGTCCTTGGTCTGGTAGACATTCTGCCAGTGCGCTTGCCGACGAGCTGTATTCATGTTTTTCCATCCGCCTTCAGAGCAATCTACACAACTTCATATTTGGATGCATTGAAATCCCCTCAACCGTCTAAGCCTCAATTTGCCGATGATATGTCTAGAGCGGGGAATAAACGATTCTGATCCCGATCAATGAGCAACCTTCGAGTGGTCCGTTCTTGGCCACCACCGACATTGGTGGGGCTCGCAATCATCTACCGCTACTAGCAGCGTATCTGTCAGAAAGCGCGCGATCATTAATGTTTGAGCGCCTGCTCACAACGACCCATCGGCATCGTGCACTTCGTGGCCCGTGAGTGCGGGAAAAAACGTACAGACGACGCGCATGCGAGTGTTTGCGCGAATCCGATGCCGGTCATGATCGTTCATCGCGTACAAGGTACCCGGTCCAATGATGTGGACCGTTCCTGTGTCGAGTTCCTCGACCGTACCTTCGCCTTCAAGACAGTAGCAGGCTTCAAGATAGTTCTTTTGCCACAAGTCCATTTGAAACCCGGCCTCAAGGATACTGTCGGTCGAGGTCACGCCCATGCCGTCCTCTTCGTGCAGGAGGCGTAAGCTATGCCACTTGTCACCTCGGGCGTCGCCCTTCGTCCCGACGACATCATCTTTCGATTTAACAATCATTAGTTTTTCCGAAAACAAAATATCCTCCTAGATGTTGTAGCGGTAATTTTGGTGGAAGTCCGGTTGTGGCTAGAAAGCGAAGTAAATCTGCGTACGAAAGTATGTCTGCTTAACGGCGGTAAACCGACGATTTTTGGCTTATTGATTTGGTCAGAAAACGATCCCTAGCGGACGTTGCTCCTTCTTGCCTTGGCTCATTGCTATCAGATCAGTATTCCCTAAGATGACCGGGAATACGGTCGCTGTAGGGAAGGCCATGGCCAGTCGGGAGGTTCAACGCAGACTTGCCGGTATTCTTGCTGCTGATGTAGCGGGATATACGCGACTTATGGAACAGGATACCGATGTCACCGTTGCCGCCTGGCAAGACGCGGGCAAAGAAGTTATTAAGCCCAACGTTGAAAACTTTTCCGGCAAGATTGTTAAGCTGACCGGTGACGGTTTTCTCGTCGAATTTGCGACGGTTCAAGATGCCGTCAATTGCGCCAACTCCATGCAATCCGATCTGGCCTCGAACCCGCTGGATTTTCGCATGGGGGTCAATCTTGGCGACATCATTGACGACGGCGAGGATATCCACGGCGAAGGCGTAAACGTCGCCGCCCGCATTGAGGCTCTTGCCGATCCCGGCGAAATTAGCGTTTCCGGCAGCGTCCATGAACAAGTCCGCAATCGCATTGACGCCACGTTCGAGGACCGGGGTGAACAGCAGGTAAAAACGTGTCCGCGTCGGTCAGCGTCTATGCGGTCCTGTCAAAATCCGAGCCGGCGACAGCGGCCTCCTCGGTGCGCGATGCCGGCACACAAGCAACCGGCAACGACGGCAAAAAGGCAACCGGCCAACAACGGAAAATAGGCTTGGCGTTCGACGGTCTGGAGCTGAGCGGCAGCGGAGAACAGGCGGAACTTCTCTGCGAAGGTGTGAACCAAGCCATCCTGGCAGCGCTTGCCAATCGCGGGCCTGTCGCTCCGCACCGACAGCGATACAGCCGACATGCTGGTCGAGGGAACAATGCAAGCCGTCGGCACGCGCTACCGGGTCGCCGTACGCCTGGTTGACCAGAAGAACCAGGAGTTGATCAAGGCCGAGAAATTCGATGGCGTGATCGCGGATTTGTTCGAGGCGGAAGACGATCTGGGACTTCGGATTTGCACCTCTATCCGGTTTGGCGCCTTTTCCTACGAAGCTTCCGCGTTGGAAAAACCGGATCTACCGATGGAAGAGCAGGACAGCGGAATAATCAAAGTTCATGTCGGCGGCCTGTTGTCGGGCCTCATGCTTGAAGAATGGCTGGAGGCCCGCCGCCTGCTGAAAATCGTCCTGGAACGCGATGCGGAAGAACATAGCGCCCTGGCGATGGCGGGCATGGCCAGCATGGTGGAAACCCAATGCGGCTGGCGCAGCCCGGCGCCGGAAGATCGTGTTCAGGGCATGCGTTTCCTGCGTGAAGCGGTGCGGCTCAATCCGCAAGGTGACTTCGCCCATGCCATGTTGTGCACGGCGCTGCTCGATCTAGATGATGATCCTGCCGCGGCATTGTTTACCGCCGAGCAATCGCTCAGAACCTCGCCGCATTATGCCCAAGGGCAAATGGACCTCGCCGCCGCCATGATTTATGCCGGACAGGTCGATGAAGGGGTGAGCCTGGCCCTGAAAGCGATCGAGCCGCTAAAAGGACTGCGCCTGTTCGCAGGCAACGCCGCGGATCTCATGCTCGGCCTGTTGCTGTCCGGGCGACATGACGAGGTTTTGACGTGGGGTCAAATCGTCGATCAGCGGGAAAAAAACGTACCTCGTATCCTGTTGCCAATGATAAGCGCGGCAGCTCATCTGCAAATCTACGGCCTGGCGCAAGCCCATGCCGCCCGCCTGCTGAAAAGCTGTAGCGATTTTACGCTCGGCGAAATGAGGGCTTGGCCGCTGAAACGGGACGGCGATTGGGACCATGTCATGCAAGGCCTGCGCGCCGCCAGGCTGCCCGAACAGTAACGAGAAGCATTTTCTTTTGGTTACCAAAATACATTGGGAATGTTTTATGGCGGATATTTGAATGCAACAACATGAACTTCTATTCGTGCCGCTAAAACTGCCTTGCGGCATAACCCTGAAAAACCGAATTGCGAAATCGGCGATGTCTGATTCCTTGGGCGACGGAACCGGCCATCGGACAAGTGAGCAGAACAGGCTGCATCTGCGATGGGCCGCAGGTGGGGTGGCCGTATCTATTATCGGTGAGGTACAGGGCGGGCCCGGCTACGCTGAAAAGCCCGGCAATCTGGTGCTCAACAAAGCGTCCGATCTTGGCCGATTCCGGGAACTTGCACGACGGGGTGGCGAAAACGGCACTCTGCTCTGGCTGCAACTTGGCCACGCCGGGGCGTTGGCCTACGCGCCAACCTGCGCTCCCAAAGGGCCGAGCGCTCTCGACCTGCCTGGTCTGCGCTGCGCGGAATTGGCAATAGACGACATTCATCGGGTGCCCTCGGCGTTTGCAGAAACCGCGCGGTTGGCGCAACAGGCTGGTTTCGGCGGAGTGCAAGTTCACGCGGCGCATGGATTTCTACTCAGCCAATTCCTGTCGCCCTTATTCAACAAACATCGTGATGAGTACGGCGGGACAATCGCCAATCGTATGAGGCTATTGCTGGAAACCATCGAAGCAACCCGCGCCGCCGTCGGGCCAAAATTTTCCAATCGCCGTAAAACTCAATTCCTCGGACCAACTAGAGGGCGGGTTGATCGAAGACGACGTACTTGAGGTAGTGACGGCGTTGAACGGCTCTTCGATCGACTTGATCGACATTAGCGGTGGGACATACTTTCCCGGCGCAAAGGCCGCCTCTGACGGTGCGGGCCGTGGGCCATATTTCACCGAATTTGCCAAGCGTGCCTGCACGGTGACCACCAAACCCCTGATGCAGACGGGCGGATTCAAAACGCGCACGCAGGCGGAGGAAGCCCTGGCCAGCGGCGCGGTCGACGTCGTCGGTCTGGCCCGAGCGCTCGTTCTCGAACCTTCCCTTCCCGACCTCTGGAAAAAGGACCAGCGACCTGAACCGGTCTTCCCAAGGTTTTCCGAGACTCCCGAGGGAGGCATCACCGCCTGGTACACAATGAGGATAACTGAGATTGGCGCGGACAAAGAAACGCAGGATTTCCCCGACCTCGGGCAGGCTATCCAAGAATATGAAGCGCGCGATAAAGCCCGAACGGAAATTTGGCTTAACCACTTCGCCAATGATGTCGTGAGGCAAGCCCAAAGAGGGCTCAGCATCTATCTCGGCCATGTCGCTTCATGGCTATTTGCGGCTGCGGCAGCCGCCGCTATTTTCTTTCCACATAGCCCCTTGGAGCAGAGCTACCGTGACGCACAATCTGTCTTGTGAAGTCGCGGGGGCGTAAATTTATGCAGGGACATTAAACTTGAATTGGCCCAAGCTGTGTAAGATCCCAAGTTGATTTCAAATTCCCATAAATCAAATTGGCAAACAGAGGCAAACATGACCAAAGCCAAGGCCCGGGAACGGGCAAAGAGAAAAAGAGCCCAGAAGGTAAAAAAACGCGAAGCCAACGCCGACCAGACCAAGCCGATCCGGCCTGGGCAATTCGACCCGGGACCCGGTTCAATCAAGGGCTTGCGGGTGAATGAGAATGCCGGCCACTTCGGCGGAGGAAAACGGGGCGCGGCACGATCGAGATAGGCGGCGGCGTGCGACCCTCCATAATCTGCCTAGGCCTCGGAATGATATGTACAGATATATTAAGCTTCTTGGTTGGGGCATTTTGCTCGCCACCGTCATGTTTTTTGTCGCCGGCTACGTGTCTCTCGCCGTCGCCGACGGCTTGCCGGCGCTAGTCGAATATCTAACCTCATCATACCTGCTCACATTCGCCAGTATCCTCATTGCCCTGCTGCCCGGATACGCCCTGATAAAGATCGGCGGTTGGCTGGAAAAACGTAAAAGCCGGGGCACGGACGGCGAATTGATATGCGAAATCTGTTCGGTTGCACCGGCGGCTGGCGTCATTTCAAGCCGCTACGGACCAGTTTCCCATGCCGCTTGCGAGACCTGTCAGCGCGAAGGGGCGGAGCCGATTTTCATGGCTTGCTTTCACATCCACCGCGCCGGAGGTCCAGAAATGGCGCGGGAACGATATACCGACATTCGCTCTTTTCATGATGGGCGCTACATAGGACTGACTGAAATCCTTGCCACCTATCCGGACTTTGCCGATGAATTTGAAGACGCTTCTGAGTAGGGTGCTGGAGCAACCAAATCTGCAGCAGCTGCTGGTAGATTAGGAGGCTGAGGTCAAAGGGTACGAGCAGGACCTTCAGCGCTCGGAATGTCCGCTCTTAGGGTGGAAGCGACCGTCCTCGAGGAGGCTCTTGAACTTCCGATCTTAGCCAACAGCGGACATTCGCGGTTCACTAGATCGGCCGTCCGCGACAGCTCTTCACTGGAGGCAAGACGCGGAATTTTGTCCTGCTCGCTTATTGACCTGCCCCCCGAAAACTAGTCCAGCCCGGATGTTAGGATCGGGTTGGCTT
>CAZGTM010000051.1:0-24578 GCA_964528595.1 uncultured Rhodospirillaceae bacterium | reverse complement strand
GTTACTATCTATCCATAGACGTCCGCAGTGCTTGTTTTCGTGATTTCGGAGGTTCGTCATGAAGGTTGAAGCAGTTGGTCCGCGCACGGTCGCTATGGCGACCGGCCTGCATCCATCGAAACTCAGCGGCAGCAGCGAAAGCATCGCCGACAAAGCGGTTGAGCGCGAATTGGCGGTGAGGAAAGTCAAGAGCGATCCCGGAGTCGAACGGGGCAAGGGCATCAAGATCGATAATGAGGCTTGATCGCGCCTAAGCTCGGCTGGATGAGAACCTGATAATCGCGGGGCGGCGAACCGGCCCCGCCCATCACCAAAACAAGGCCCGCATCTTCGGATGCGGGCTTTGTTTGTTTGCGGCAGGGCCGCCTCCATCCGATCGGGGAATTCCCGCGCCGGTAAAATAGGCATGGGGGCTGCCCGCTCTATAATCTGATAGGATATCGCTCCGAAATTTGGCCCTCCCGATAGCAAACATGGAATGGTAATCAGATGAGCGACCGCTACGCCGCCTACAAGAAACTCGAAATCGACTACCCCGCCGACCGCGTCCTCCGCATCACCTTCAACCGCCCCGAAACCTACAATTCGGTCGATGCCGAGACCCACACCGAACTCACCGAAATCTGGAAGGACATCGACCAGGACCCCGACATCTCGGCCGTCCTGGTGACCGGCGCCGGCAAGGCGTTCTCGGCCGGCGGCGATTTCGAAATGATCAAGAAGGTGCTGGATGATCCGGTGCTCCGCATGGCGACCTGGAAGGAAGCCCGCGACCTGGTCTACAACGTGATCAACTGCAACAAGCCGATTATTTCGGCCATCAACGGCGTCGCCGTCGGGGCCGGTCTGGTGGTCGGTATCCTGGCCGATGTCTCCATCGCCGGTAAATCGGCCAAGATCGTCGATGGCCATACCCGTCTCGGCGTCGCCGCGGGCGACGTCTCCGCCATCATCTGGCCGCTTCTGTGCGGTATGGCCAAGGCCAAGTACTACCTGATGACCTGCCGGCCGGTATCCGGCGAGGAAGCGGACCGCATCGGCCTGGTTTCCATGTGCGTCGAGGATGACGAGCTGCAGGACACCGCGCTGGAAATCGCGGTCGAACTGACCAACGGGGCGCAAAGCGCCATCCGCTGGACCAAGTACGCCCTTAACAACTGGCTGCGCTCTGCCGGTCCCATCTACGACGCCTCGACGGCGCTGGAAATCCTCGGTTTCGCCGGCGAGGAAGCCCGCGAGGGCCTGGCCTCCCACATGGAAAAACGGAAGCCGGAATTCCCCAAGGACTGCCCGATCTGATCGGGCGTATGGCCAGCGAGTTCGGAGGTTGTGCGTCACACGGAGTGGAGTTGGAAAATGAACGTTGAGGATAAGGTCGTCGTCGTCACCGGCGCGGCCAGCGGCATCGGCAAGGCCATGGCGGAGCGTTTCAAAACGGAAGGGGCCAAGGGTCTGGCGCTGGCGGACATCAACGGCGACGGCGCCAAAGCCGTGGCCGACGACCTGGGCGCCATCTCCATGGCCTGTGACGTCGGCGACGAGGATCAGATCAAAGCCCTGGTTGCCGAGACGGAAAAGGCCTTCGGTCCCGTCGACGTGTTCTGCTCCAACGCCGGCATCTTCCGCTTCGGCGACGAGGACCAGTCGGACGACGATTTCGAGGCGAGTTGGCGGATTAACACCATGAGCCACGTCTACGCCGCCCGCGCCGTGGCGCCGGGCATGGCGGAACGGGGATCGGGTTATCTGGTCAACACGGCGTCGGCGGCCGGCATATTGATCCAGGTCGACAGCGCCGCCTACACCGTGAGCAAGCACGCAGCCATCGGCTTCGCCGAATTCCTCGCCGCCAAGTACGGGCCCCACGGGGTCGGCGTTTCGGTCGTTTGTCCCCAGGGCGTCGTCACCGGCATGACCGGCGGGCGCACCGATTCGCCCGCCGCGGTCGACGGCATGCTGCAACCCGAGGATGTCGCTGAATCTGTCGTTCAGGGCATGGCCGAAGGCCGCTTCCTGATCTTCCCCCACGACACCGTTTACGAATACATGAAACGCAAGGCCGACGACCGCGACCGCTGGCTTAGGGGCATGGCCCGCGTGCGCGAACACACCATGGCCACCCACCAGGCGCGGGACTGAACCGGGATTAGGGGATCAGGCTTTTCGGCACCTCGATGTGCTTGGCCCGCAGGTATTCGCCCAGCGATTTAGCCTGGCCGTCGACGCGGGTGGACGACGAGACGCCTTCGCCCAGAATGCCGCGGATGTAGAAATTGAGCGCCCGGATGTTGGGCAGTTCGAAGCGCTCGATTTCATAGTCGGCAGTATCGGCCAGCAGTTCCTTCAGTTTGTCGACGGTGAGGAACTCGTAGAGGAACCCGTAAGCCGCGTCGGTCTTGGCCCAGACGCCGAGGTTGGCGCAGCCGCCCTTGTCGCCGGACCGCGTGCCGAACAGGCGGCCGAAGGGCAGGGGCGCGGTCTCGCCGCCGGGTGCGGCGGGGACGTCGACGGGTACCTTCTGGTAATAAATCTCCTCCAGGTCCATTTGGCTGGTCGGCAGGATTTCCACCTCGCTCCCCGCCAGGTGAACCCGCTCCCGGATGTGCTTTGAATCGACCAGCGCCGGCCAGTGCACGACATAAGGGCTGCCGCCCGAACCCGACATGTCGCGGGCAGCGAATCCCGGAATGTTGGCCAGGGCAAGCTCGATGATCTTGGCCGTGAAAATACGCCCGACCAGTTTCTGATCCCGGGATTTGACGGTGATGCGCAAGCTGGCGAAGGCTTCCTCGTTGGTCGCCGGATCCGGTTTGTCGCTGCGGATGACCTGCTCGGTCACGTCGTCGAATTGTTCGCGCCCGCCGACCGACCGGAACACCGTATCGGCAATCAGCTTTGCTTTTTCCTCGATGTCAAGGCCGGTCAGCAGGATCTCCATGCCGTTGCGGTAACCGCCCAGGGTGTTGATGCAGACCTTATGGGAGGGCGGCGGCGTCGATCCCCGGCAGCCGCTGACGCGGACCCGGTCCGGCCCGCTCTGGTTGATCTCCAGCGTGTCGAAATGTGAAATGACGTCGGGATTGAGATAGGCGGGCGAGGAGATTTCATAGAGCAGTTGCGCCGTCACCGTGCCCTCGGACACCAGGCCGCCCGTGCCTGGATGTTTGGTTATAGTGAAGCTGCCGTCGGCCTCGATTTCGGCGATGGGGTAGCCGACGTTGTCGAAGCTCGGCACTTCTTGAAAGAACGAATAATTGCCGCCCGTCGCCTGGGCGCCGCATTCGATGATGTGGCCGGCCGCCAGCGCGCCCGCCAAGGCGTCGTAATCATTGCGTTGCCAATCGAATTTCCAGGCGGCCGGTCCGATGACCACGGCGGCGTCGGTGACGCGGGGACAGATGACGATATCCGCTCCTCGGTCGAGCGCCTCTTTGATGCCCCAGGCGCCGAGATAGGCATTGGCGGTGGCAGGCGGGCTGCCGGCCTCGCCGAGCGCGGCACCGGTATCGATGTTGCTCAGGGTTTCGCCCGCTTCGGCCAGTTCAGCGAGTCTGGGCATCAGGTCGTCGCCGTCGATGTAGGCGACCTTGGCCTCCAGCCCGAGTTCCGAGACGATGGCCTCCACCGCCTCGGCCATGCCCTTCGGGTTCAGACCGCCGGCGTTCGTCACGATTTTGATATTGCCTTCGAGGCAGGGGGCGATGATCTCGCGAACCTGTTTGAGGAAGGTGCCGACATAGCCGGTTTCGGGCTTTTTCATTTTCTGGCTGAAGAGGATCGACATGGTCAGTTCGGCGAGGTAGTCGCCGGTCAGCACGTCGATCGGGCCGCCCTCCACCATTTCCCGGGCGGCCGAAAGTTTATCGCCGTAAAAACCACTGCAATTGGCGATGCGGATGACATCCGCGCCGTTGCCGTCATTCACTGCCATTTAATTTTCCTGTTTGCCGAGCCGCCGTAGAATTCCAGCGGCATAAAATACTCTTCCCGTATTCCGCAATATAGCGGAAACACGTCGCGACCCTAGCTGGGAAGTTCACCTTTTCAATCCTGCGACGAGATGCCGCAGGAACGAATTACCGTTTAATAACAATAATTTGAAGGCCGAATTGCGATCTCGGAAAATATACCCATAATTTTATTTGGGATTTTTGTTGACAACATTGAGGGACCTGCCTATTTTCTGCAATTGAGAATTGTTCGCAATTAGAATTGCGTGGTTAGAGATTAGGGGAGGGCCACGGTCAACCCCCGGTTCGTCAAGGAGTAAGAGACGTGAAATCCCAGAGTATTTTGAGACGCGCCGTCGTCTTGTCAGGCGTGCTCGGCATCGCCGCGATGTCCGCCGGATCGTTTGCCGCGGCCGAGGAAGTGAACCTCTATTCCTCGCGCCAACCCTTCCTCATGAAGCCGCTGCTGAAGGCGTTCACCGAGGAAACCGGCGTCAAGGTCAACATGGTTTATCTGAAAAAGGGCATGTTGGAGCGGCTTAAGTCGGAAGGCGCCAATTCGCCAGCCGACCTGATTCTGGTGTCCGACATCGGTAATCTCCATAACCACGACAAGGCCGGATTGCTGCAGCCCGTGAAATCGAAAATCCTCGCCGCCAATATTCCCCAGCAATACCGCCATCCGGCCGGCAACTGGTTCGGCCTAACCGTGCGCGCCCGCGTCATCTATGCTTCCAAGGCCCGGGTCAAACCGGGCGAAGTGACGACGTATGAGGATCTCGCCGATCCCAAGATGAAGGGCAGGGTCTGTATCCGCTCCGGCAAGCACGTCTACAACGTCTCCCTTCTGGCTTCGATCGTCGTGGCCAAGGGCACCGAAGGCGCCAAGGACTGGGCCGAGGGACTGAAGGCCAATCTGGCGCGCAAGCCCCAGGGCAACGACCGGGCGCAGGTCAAAGCGGTCTTTGAAGGCGAATGCGACGTTGCCGTCGGCAACACCTATTACATGGGTAAGATGGCCACCAACAAGAAGGATCCCGTCCAAAGGGAATGGGCCAAGGCCGTCGACATCATCTTTCCCAACCAGAAAGACCGCGGTACGCATGTCAACGTCAGCGGGGCCGGCGTCACCAAGGCGGCCAAGAACCGGGCGAACGCCGTTCGTTTGATTGAATTCCTAAGCAGTGACGCGGCGCAGAAGATCTATGCCGAAACGAACTTTGAGTATCCCGTGAAGCCCGGTGTGCCGCTGCACCCGATGGTCGCGTCGTGGGGCAAGTTCAAAGCCGACAAGGCCTATCTTTCGAAGATTGCCGGCCAGCGCGGCACGGCAACCAAATTGGTGGATCAAGTCGCCTTCAACAACTAGGTTAGGCGCGACATTGGCGCCGTTTAAGGCGCAACCGGAGGCCGGTCGGCGACGTACGCTGATCGGCCTTCCGCCGTCTGCGGAGACGGGAGTAAACGAGTATGAAAAGGGGTCACGGCGAATAACATGACGTCGGAATCCGAATTCGTGACTGCGTCCCGGCCTCGGCCGAGGATGTCCGAACGGCTGGACGGCTGGAGTGTCGGCACGATGCTGATCACCGGCCTCGTCGGCGTGCCGATTTTCGCCGTCGCCTACCTCGCACTGACGCCCGAAGAAAACATCTGGCCGCATCTCGTTTCAACGGTGCTGCCCGGCTACATCGGCACGACCCTGACGTTGATGGCCGGGGTTGGCGCCGGCACGCTGCTGATCGGCGTGGGCACGGCCTGGATGGTCACCATGCTGCGTTTTCCGGGCCGGCGTTTCTTCGAATGGGGCATGTTGCTGCCGATGGCCATGCCGGCCTATGTCATCGCTTACGTTTATACCGACATTTTTGAATATTCCGGCCCGCTGCAGGCGATGCTGCGGGACATGTTCGGCTGGAGCAGTAAGCGCGATTATTGGTTTCCCGAAATTCGTTCCGTCGGCGGCGCCATCTCGATGATGACGCTGGTGCTTTATCCATACGTCTACCTGTTGGCCCGGGCCGCCTTTCTCGAGCAGTCCATCGGCGTGCTTGAAGCCAGCCGTTCGCTCGGCCGCGGGCCCTGGCGCAGCTTCTTCACGGTCGCGTTGCCGCTGGCCAGGCCGGCCATCGTCATCGGCGTCTCTCTGGTGATGATGGAAACGCTGAATGACTACGGCACGGTTGACTTCTTCGCCGTCAATACGTTCTCCCTCGGTATTTTCGACGTCTGGATGAACATGAACAACGTCGGCGGCGCGGCCCAGCTGGCGGTGGTTCTGCTGCTGTTCGTCGCTTTTCTGGTATTTGCCGAACGCTATGCCCGGCGCAAACAGCGCTTTCACAACACGACAACAAAATATCAGACATTCCCGGGAATACGCCTAAGAGGGTCACGGGCCGTGTTCGCCACACTCGGCTGTTTGACGCCGGTCGTTCTGGGCTTCGTCCTGCCGACGGCGGTTTTAATGGTCTACGCCCAGCAGTATTTCGATCCGGAACTCACCGCCGAGATCGTGGACTATGCCCTCAATAGTGTTCGGCTGTCCGCCCTGGCTGGTATTCTTGCCGTTATCGTGGCAATGGGCATGGTTTACAGCGCCCGCATCAAGGGCGGGCGCATGCTGCTGGCGGCCAACCGGGTCGCGGCCATGGGCTATGCCGTTCCGGGCGCCGTCCTGGCGGTCGGCGTGATGATCGTATTGGGAAATCTCGACAACAGCATCGATGCCATGGTGCGGCGCAATTTCGGCCTTTCCACCGGACTGATATTCAGCGGCACCATTGCCGCCGTTACCTTCGGCTATCTCGTGCGCTTTCTCGCTCTGGCGCTGGGCACCGTCGAGGCCAGCCTCGGCAAGATCACGCCGAGCATGGATGGCGCGTCGCGTAGCCTGGGACGGGGAGCGTTCGATACCATGCGCCTCATCCACCTGCCGTTAATGCGTGGCAGCATCCTGACCGCCATCATGCTGGTCTTCGTCGACTGCATGAAGGAATTGCCGATGACGACCATCCTGCGGCCCTTCAATTTCCAGACCCTGGCGACCTTCGTGCACCAATACGCCTCTGACGAACAACTCGGCGACGCCGCCTTGGCGGCGCTTTCCATCGTCGGCGTCGGCATCCTGCCGGTAATCCTGCTCAGTCTCGCCATCGCCAAATCGCGGCCTGGTCCGCGGGGCAGGAAGTAGAGCCATGCTTGGACTTCACCTGGTTGGCGTTCACCATTCCTACGGGGATACGCACGTTCTCAACAACGTGTCGCTGACCGTTCCTGCCGGAGAACTCGTTTGCCTCTTGGGCCCCTCCGGCTGCGGCAAGACAACGCTGTTGCGCATCGCCGCTGGGCTGGAGAGGCTTCAGGCCGGAAGCGTGACAATCGACGAGGAAATCGTCGCCGACCCGGGCAGACAACTGCCGCCGGAAGACCGCCGCATCGGTTACATGTTCCAGGATTTTGCGCTGTTTCCCCATTTGACGGTGCTTGAAAACGTGGCTTTCGGCCTCTTCCGCCAGGACAAGGGTGCAGCACAGAAACGGGCCATGGAAATGCTCGACCAGGTCGGTATGACGCTGCACGCCGACAAGCATCCGCATACTCTGTCCGGCGGGCAGCAGCAACGTGCGGCCTTGGCCCGGGCGCTGGCGCCGAAGCCCCGGCTGGTCCTGCTGGATGAACCTTTTTCCGGTCTCGACACCAACATGCGGGCGCGGGTCCGCGAGCAGACATTGACGGTGCTGCAGCAGACCAATGTCGCCACCCTGATGGTGACGCACGATCCCGAAGAAGCCATGTTCATGGCCGACCGCATCAAGGTCATGGGGGACAACGGCCAGGTTCTGCAATCGGGGCGGCCGGCCGATATCTACTACAAACCGGTGGACGAGTATGTGGCGCGCCTGTTCGGACCCGTCAATGCGATTGACGGCATCGTCAAAGACGGCCGCTTCGAATCCTCGTTCGGCGCGATAGATGCCAAGCATCTGGAAGATGGCCGCGCCGTTAAGGTGCTGATCCGTCCGGAGGGGCTGATATTGAGCAATGGCGGCGGCGGCAAGGGCGGGACGGCGGTCAACGTGTTGTCGGCTCACCTGTTGGGCGACAGTTCCCTGGTCCGCCTGCAGGTGCGTGAGGGGGTCAATAGCGGTGCCGAATTCGAGGTCCGGGTTTCCGGCGCTTTCGACCCTCTTCTCATGGATGACATCCGGGCCCGCGTGGACCGGCGTCATGCTTTCCTGTACCCTGTCGATTAGCCGTGTTTGAGGAGTAAGCTGAATGGTCGAAATTTCGCGGTCGTTCGAGATCGAAGTCGATGCCATCGATTCCGATCACCGCCGTTTGGTCGATATCGTCAACGAAATTGTCCAAGCGCTCGACGACGGCAAGCCTGAGGAATGCGCTAAACTGGTGCCCGATTTTGTGGCGTTGGCCAAACAGCATTTCGCCCGCGAGGAATCCCTGTTGGCCAAGTACGGCTATCCAGACACCGACAAACACCGCCAGCACCATGCCAGCCTCGACGACAAGATGGACACCATGTTGGCCCTGGCCGAAAAGGTGGTTGCCAATCCACCGGCACGCGAGGTCCTGCGCAAGGAAGTGATCTTCTTCCTGATGGACGACGTCATTAACGAGGACATGGACTACAAATCCTTCCTTGTCGACGCGACATCGAAGGAAGGGAACTCAACCGGTCAATAGCGGGATTTTCCGCGTCGCCCACCGCCGAGACGAAATTCATATCTCTTCCCAATTGCCGCTTGGAGGCGCTGGTAATTTGTCGAAGCGAATACCGACCGCGCCGACCAACTCTTTTATCTGATTTGGCGAGAATGGCTTGGTCGAGCTCCGGCAATAATAGCCGGCTAGCACTTTTGTACCGAAGCGTGGGGATTTTTGGTGTAGAGGCGATCTTCCCCAATATCTCTGAAGGGATATGCAGGCATGGCTTCGGACGTTGAACGTCAGGTACGAGGTCTTTCCGAAACCGTTCCAAATTGTGGAAACGTCGCTCATGTTGAGCGCTTTGTTTTCCAACCAACCCCAGAACTTTGTTCCCTTTACCAAGTCCTGTTCTGCCGTGAACGAGTATCCAGGTTCCAGGGCCCGGTAAAAGAACTCAGCTCTCGGAAAATCGCCGGACGGCCCGACCCAACGAGCCTGGTGGGACCGCCCGCTAGTTGCGAATATGCCATGGTTGTCGGAGAGGCCGGGACCATGGAATATGATGGCCGACTCATGCGCTTTCACATTCCGCCAATCCTCGCTGAGCGCCGGGTCGCCGCCCATTAGGACAAGAAAAGTAAAAACCGCAAGGGAACTGCGAAGTATGGAATTCATAGGATACTACTCTAGGATTACCAAGGATTGCGTCTAGTTTGGAACAATTGAAAACAATCTATTTGTGCTTAGAGCAAAACATATTCCAGAAATAGTATGTTTGCAATTTAAGCCGAAGATGTTTGGCCCAGACCCCCGAACGACGGCGATGGGCGGCCTGCGGCGTGACAAATTTGGGCATCCCGTTTGATCCCGCGATCATTCTCCTATCTGGACTATGTCCAGATTTCGGTTATACGGGGTCTCGAAATCATACAACGGAGCCCGCCGAAATTTTGTCGATCGCCGACAATTTTCGATCCTTCATATGGAACAAATGATCATCACGGCGCTGACCATCGGCCTTCTGGGGTCAACCCACTGCATTGGCATGTGCGGTGGTATCGTTGGTGCGCTCAATACGGGTATGATGGAGGCCAAACAACGATCAGGCTTTGGTCTGGTTCTGCACCATCTCAACTACAATGCCGGCCGTATCACGAGCTATGCCGCCATGGGGGCCGCGGTCGGTATAATTGGCGCCCAGGCGAGCAAGGTGGATCTGGCCAGCACGGTATCGGTCGGCAACCTGATCGCCGGGTTATTCATGATCGCTCTTGGCCTTTACCTCGCCGGCTGGTGGCAGGCCTTGGCGTCGCTGGAAAAGGCGGGCGCGCATATCTGGCGTCATATCGAACCCCTGGGCCGCCGCTTCCTGCCGGTTAAATCGCCGACGCAGGCTTTCGGATTGGGGCTGGTCTGGGGCTGGCTGCCGTGCGGACTGGTATATTCGGCGCTGACGCTTGCCATGGTTTCTGCTTCGCCGCTGGAAGGCGCGCTGATCATGCTGAGTTTCGGACTTGGAACGTTACCCATGCTCATGGCTCTGGGAAACGTCGCCGGTAACCTCGGATCGTTGGTTCGTCACCCGCTGACGCGTCGGGTTGCGGGGACCGCCGTCATCGTGTTCGGCATATATTCCTGTTTCACCGCGTTTCAGGAAGGCGCTCACGATCACGGCGTACACGACCGTGCTGAGACGGGACACTACTCGGGCGGAACCAACCGCGACAATGACCTCCGGTCGATTAGCGCCGGTCCTTCGGACAGGGTCGCTTTTCCCAGGCTGCCCAGCGGACGCGCGGAATTCCAGACCACCAGGAGGCTGCTGGCCGACATCGCCACGGCCGCAAAAAGCGGATTAAGCAGGCCGGTCACCGCCAGCGGTATTGCCACCGCATTGTAGAGCAGGGCCCAGCCGAGGTTTTGCCGGACCCTCAACCGAGTGGTACCGATCAGGTCGAGAGCGTCGAAGATGCGCTCCAGCCGTTCGCCGGGAATGACCACGTCCGCCGCGTCGGCGGCCAGCGCCGTGGGGGCACCGAAGGCGACGCCAAGGTCGGCGGCGGCAAGGGCGGGCGCGTCGTTGCTGCCGTCGCCGATCATCGCCACCGTGCCCTCCGCCTTCAAACCCCGGATGACGGCCGCCTTGCCCTCGGGCGGCACCCCGGCGAAGACCTGGTCAACCCTGTCTTCATAGCTGCTGGGATGCTCGGCGCCGGTCAGCAGCACGACCTTGCTATGCAGCCTGAGGCGGTCGACGACATTATCCCATTCCGGCCGTGACTGGTCCCGGGTAACCAGGGCGCCTTGGAGTTCACCATCCCAACCGACATAGGAAACCACACCGTCACCGGGCGAAACACCGGCGGCAAATGATGCCAGGGGATCGGGGATGTTCCAGCCGAGCGTTTCGAACAACGATTTACCACCCACCGCCACGCGCTTGCCGTCGACGTCCGCTACGGCGCCTTTACCAGGGTGAACCTCGATGCTGCTGGCGTCGCGCTGGGCATCCAGGCAGCCGATTGCCTCGGCGATGGGATGGGGGGAATGGCGCTCGACCGCGGCGGCGAGTTCGATCATTTCGGCCGGGCCGTTGACCTCGGTGACCGCCATGTCGCCGGTTGACAGCGTGCCGGTCTTGTCGATGGCGAAAATATCGGGCTGCGGTATTTTCTCGAAGGCGTCCGCACTCGTCACGATGATGCCGTGGCGTAAGGCCGTGCTGACGCCCACTGCCGTGGTCAGGGGGATGGCCAGACCGAAGGTGCAGGGGCAGGAGACGATGAGGGTCGCCAGTCCGGCCAGCATCGCGGCCCCCGGCGCCGCTCCGCCCAGCGTGAACCAGAACGTCACGAATACGGCCAGGGCCAGGACCAAAGGCACGAAAACGCGGGCGACGCGGTCGGCCATGCCCTGGACACCGGCGGTCGAACTCTGAACGTTCCAAAGAATGCGCGCCAGTACATCCATCTGGCTTTTTACTTCCGCGCCGACTTCGATCTCCAAATCCCCTTCGACCACGACCGAGCCGCCGAGAACGCATTCCTTCACGCTTCGGGTAATCGGAAAGGGCTCGCCCGTCAGGAGGGATTCATCGATCGCCCCGACGCCGCCGACGATGGTGCCATCCACCGGGATCGCCTCCCATTCCCCGACATAAACGCGGTCGCCCGGTAGCAGCTGGTCCGCGGGGACGGCGACATACCCCTGGTCGCGCCGCACCCGCGCCCGCGGTGTCCAGGCCGTCATGAGGTTGGTGAGTTCCTGGGTCGCCTCGGCCTTCGCCAATTTTTCGTGATAGCGGCCGACCGTCACCACGGCGACAATAACCGAAGCGACGTCGAAATAGAGATCGAGGGAGTCGGAGAAAAGCTGGCCGATGCTGTAGCCGTAGGCCGCCAAGATGGCAATCGATAGCAGGTTGTCCATATTCAGCACGCGCGCCTTAAGCCCGACCCAGGCGCCGCGCAGGATGGGCGCGCCGACATAGAAAATCAGCACCGTCGTCAGCACGAACATGGCCCGAGGGACGGCCTCGAACGCCAGCCAACGCACCGGCTCGAAATCTTCGTAGGCGGCAAGGCCCAGGTGGACGGGGTAGTAGAAGGCGAGATAGAGCATCATCACGAGCCCGGCCAGACAGACGCCGGTGACGAGCCGCAGCAAAGGCAGGCGTTCGTCAAATTCGGGCGCGTCCTCGGAACGAAGGCGAACCTGATAGCCGCTGCCGCTCAAGATTCCAGGCAAGTCTTGTTCAGCGATGACATCGGGGTCGAAAATAATCTTGGCTGTTGAGGTTGCGTAGTTTGCCGCAGCGGAGAGGATACCGTTCACTTGGGCTGCGGTGCGCTCGATAAGAAGCTCACAAGAAGAGCAGTGCATGCCGTCTATGCGCAAGAAGGCTTCGGTGCCCGACGGTTCTACCAGGCCGCTTTCCGGGACAGGCGCTTTGCCGGCGACGGCTGCGGCATCCCCGAAGCAGCGGTATACCTCGCGGCAGCCGACACAACAAAATGCCTCCCCGCCGCTTTTCACTGGCAGCGGCGGCGTCGGTATCCCGCAGAGTTTACAGTCCAGCGTCATGCCTAACCGGTCCGGTTATCGCCAATTAGAATAACTACAAAGTAGAACTTACTTGAATATTATACCCTAAATAAGATAATTCTAATGTTGACGAACAAATACAAATAAACAAAAGACCGTCGATCGAACTAGGGATTCACACATGGGGGAGCTTTAAATGCTCGATGTCCTTTTCCAAAGCGGGTGGGGGGCATTTTCTGCGATGCTCTTCTTCCAAATTCCTTTTCTTGTCGTATTTTTGTATATCGTTTACCGCAAAGGCTCCGTCGATCCTGAACCGAGCGGAACCGATGACCGTACCATGTCACGACTGGATGGCTTCTGGATAGCCGCCGTCATTGTTCTGTTCCTCGGCGTGAATGTCGCCAGCATCAAGTTCATGCCGCCGGTATCCTCGGCGCAGGCGGCGACCAACGCGAATGTCCAGGACGTCACCGTAAAGGCTGAATCCTGGTCATACGAATTTTCCTCCCAGGAATACGAGGTCGGAGTTCCGGTCCGCTTTTCGGCAAGAAGCGTCGACACCATGCACAGCTTCGCCGTCTACCATCCGGACGGACGTATGCTCTTCACCATGATGCTGATGCCAGGTCTGGAAACCCCAACTTCGCTCGTTCATGTCTTCACCGAAGCGGGAACCTACAAGGTCCGTTGCCTGGAATACTGTGGCGCCGCTCACCACGAAATGAGTGACGAACTTATCGTCTCTCAGAGCAAGTCATAGCCCGGGCCGGAAGGAGGATCTGAAAAATGGTAGCCGCAACAAACATCATTCAAAAAGTTCCCGTGCTCGGCAAAATGTTCAAAGTCGACACCAGTACGGGCCTCGAAGACATCAGCGCCTGGCCGGCCTTGATGGTCATGACCTCGTTCGTCTGGCTCGCCGTTGCCGGACTTCTGGGCGTGGCCATGCCGGTCACCCAGATATTGGAGGTTCAAAGCGAACTCTTCTACACCGCTCTCACTGCGCATGGTGCGGCGCTGGCCTTTCCCTTCGTGTTCCAGCTCATGGTCGGCGTCAGCCTCCATCGGGCGGCGGGCTGTCTGGGCAAGCCGGTCACGGGCTGGCTGCCCGCGCTGATCTACATCTTCATGAATTTCGGCGCCGTTCTTCTCACGCTGGCCATACTGGGCGGCTTGAAGATCAGTTACGCCATCATGTATCCGCTTCCCATCGTCGGTGTTCAGACCGGCCAGTGGAGTATGGCGGTGGTCATCCTCGGCTTCACGGGTGTCGCCCTGGTGCTGAGCACCGTCATCCTGCTCTATCCGATCCAGGTCCTGCGCATGCTGTTCTTCGGCAACCAGCGGTCCGACCTCGTTCTCGATGCCCGAACGCTGCGGGATCCCGGCATGCTGGGGATGGCGATGTCGGTCATCGTGCTGATTGTCATGGGGACACCGTTCCTTGTTATCGCGGGGCTCATCCTGCTCGGGCTTTACGGCATCATACCGTTGGCCGCGATATCCTGGGCGACGGAGCCGGTGGTCTTCCAGTTTGCCTTCTTCATCTTCGCCCACAATCTGATGGAAGCGATGGCGATCATGATCATCGCCGCAGTGTACGCCACGCTACCGCTCTATCTGGCGGACGGCACCCGCAAGCTCTACAGCGACCGCCTGGCCAACTTGGCCTTGTGGATCCTGTTGATCACTTCGGTGACGTCGTTCTTCCACCACTTCTTCACCTTGTTCCCGGGTCTGCCAGCGGTGCTGGCCTATCACGGCAACATCATGAGTTGGGGCACGGGCGTCGGCGCCGCGATCACCATCTTCACGGTGCTTGCGACGATTTGGAAGCACGGCTTGAGGGCGGAGGCCGGCACCATGGCCTTGCTCATGGGCTTCGTGCTCTACATCCTGGATGGCGTCAGCGCCATCGTGACGTCGAACGTCGCCTGGTCCTTCAAGCTGCACGGTACGATGTGGCAGGCGGGCCACACCATGGCCGTTCTTATCGCCATGGCGATGATGTGGATGGGCGTGCTCTACCATCATTATCCGGTTATCACCGGACGCCGGCTCAATCCCGTCCTGGGAAAATGGTTCGTCATCCTCTTCACGGTCGGATCGGTTGGCGCGCACTACTCATTCATGATGGCGGGGGCGGCCGGTATGCCGCGGCGTTTCGCCGATTGGAATCAGGAGGGTTGGATGTTCTACGGCAACCTCATCCTGCTCTTCGGGCTGGTGATCGGTGCTGGATTGATCATCTTCGCGATGGATCTTGCCAAGTCCCGGGAAATCGAAACCTCACGGGGCGACAGCACGGTCGCCGCGGAGTAGCCCACCCAGGATAAGATGGGGCGCATCACGCCGGAGTCATTTCACTGGAATGGCTCCGGCGCTTGCGTTTAAGGTTGCACATGAAACTTCTTGACTTTACGGAATTGGTGAATGAACATTCACTCAACAGTGAAGAAACTCAAGTTTTCGGGGGAATGTGAGTAATCGGCGCGGGCCGAACGGATGGCGCGCGCCTAACGAAGGATACCCAACTTATGCGAATTGACGGAAAAACAGCCGTTGTCACGGGCGCCGCCTCGGGGATCGGTCTGGCAACGGCCACGGCGCTTGCCGAAGCGGGCGGCCACGTGATCATGAGCGACATCGACCAGGAAAAAGGCGAGGCCGCGGCTGCTGAAATCAGGGAAGGCGGCGGCAACGCGGAATTCCTGCCTCTCGACGTTACCGACGCGGACGCCATTGCCGCGTTCAAGGCCGAAGCCGAAAAGCGGTCGGACGGCGTGGACATCGTGGTCAACGTGGCGGGCTGGGGGAAGATCCAGCCGTTCGTCGAGAACACGCCCGATTTTTGGGACAGGGTTATCGACCTGAACCTCGTTGCCCCCATCGCCGTCACGCGCGCCTTCATCGAACCGATGATCGAGCGGGGCGCGGGCAAGATCGTCACAGTTGCCAGTGACGCTGGCCGTGTCGGTAGCCTGGGTGAAACCGTGTATTCCGGCGCCAAGGGCGGCGCTATCGCGTTTAGCAAATCCCTGGCCCGCGAGGTCGCGCGCTTCAATATTAACGTCAACAGCGTCTGCCCTGGTCCGACCGATACGCCATTGCTGGCCGCCGTCCCGGAAAAGCACCGTGAAGCTTTTGCCCGTGCGACGCCGATGCGGCGATTGGCCAAACCGAGCGAGATCGCCGATGCGGTACTGTTCTTCGCCAGCAGCCGCTCGGACTTCGTCACAGGTCAGGTCCTCAGCGTCAGCGGCGGCCTGACCATGGTGGACTAAGCGGAAGGAACGGTCACCGTGATAAACCTGGAAATAGAAGGCGGCGTAGCCACGGCAACGCTCTACCGTGCGCCGGTAAACGCGATCAACGAGGAATGGATCGACCGTCTCGGCGAGATTCTGGACGACATCGACGGCCGCCCGGATTTATCCGTTCTGCACTTCCGTAGCAGCGAACGCACCTTCTGCGCCGGCGCCGATCTGTCGTTGATGAGTTCCCGGTTCGAGACGGAGGAGGGCCGAAAACTGATGGTGGCCTTCGTGCGCCGCCTGCAAGCAGTGTATGCCCGGGTCGAAGCGATGCCCGTCGTCAGCATTGCCGAGATCGGCGGTGCCGCCATGGGCGGCGGTCTTGAACTTGCCCTTTCGTGCGATCTCAGGGTTGCCGCCAACGGGGCCAAACTGGGCCTGCCGGAGGCCCAACTGGGATTGCTGCCGGGCGCCGGCGGGACGCAACGTCTCACCCGTCTTTGCGGCGACGCCGTCTCGCGCCGGCTGATCCTCGGCGGAGAAACGATAACTGGGGAGGTTGCCGCCGAACTGGGCGTCGTGCAGTGGGCGGTGACCGCTGACGATCTGGCGACTTTCGCAGCCGATCAGGTGGCGCGGATCTCGGCCATCCCCAGGGAAGCGGTGAAATACAGCAAGTTATGCATCGAAGCCGCCCTGGAGCCCGATGCCGACGGCTTCGAGGTGGAAGTTGACGGCACTGGCAAGCTCTTTGCCCACCCCGAAACCCAAGCCATGGTGAAGGCGTTTCTGGCGGGGAACAAATAAACGGGGCAAAACTGCGAATTGGAATTCATTGATCCCGGCATGGACAGATGAGGTCCGGCATGTCTTTATGCGCGTTATCGCATTTGCCTAATCTGGCCATTTCAACGGTTTTCAAGACAACATTACCACCCGCGCACAATGACCCCATCCGCTTACGAATTCGTCGTCGATTTTTCGGACTGCGATCCCGCCCGCATCGTCTTTTATCCCCGCTATTACGACTGGTTCGACCGGGCGACCGAACGGATCTTCCGCGAGCGCGGTCTCGACTGGCCCAGCATGTGGGCCAAGTACCACATGGCCGGCCTGCCGCTGGTCGACGCCTCGGCGCAGTTCAAGGGGCCCAGCCGGTTCGGCGATACCATCGTCATCGAAAGCTGCATCAGCGAATGGCGCGGCAAGGTGTTCGTGGTCGAACATATCGTCAAGAACAAGGGCGAAGTTGTCGTCGAAGGCCGCGAGGTCCGGGTCTGGGCCCTGCGCGATCCCAATAATCCCGAAGGCCTGAAGGCGGGCACGATCCCGCCGGAGGTGATGGCGAAGTTCGAGGACTAGGGCGACAGGCTTGATAAAAGTCATGTCGCGAAACGAGGAATTTGGTTAGGAGGGTACCATGGAAGACGTCTGGAACAGAAAGATGCCCGGTATCAACGAGCCGGCGCCCGGTTTCGAGGCCAAGTCCACGCACGGCGACGTGTCGTTGGGCGATTTCAAGGGACGCTGGCTGATCCTGTTTTCCCACCCGGCGGATTTCACGCCGGTCTGCACGACGGAATTCATCGCCTTCGCTAAGTCCTACGACAAGTTCGCCGCATTGAACTGCGAGCTTCTCGGACTTGCGGTGGACAGCATGTTTTCGCACCTCGCCTGGGTGCGCAACATCAAGGAAAAATTTGGCGTCGATATCCCGTTTCCCATTATCGACGATGTCGCCATGCAGGTTTCGAACGCCTACGGCATGATCCAGCCCGGCGCCAGCGATACCTCGACGGTGCGCGCCACCTTCATCATCGACCCCGAGGGCATCGTCCGGGCGATGATCTATTACCCGATGACCAACGGCCGCTCCATCGACGAGCTGCTGCGCTTGCTGGCCGCCTTGCAGACCAGCGACGAACATTCGGTGGCAACGCCGGAGGGCTGGCAACCCGGCGACAACGTCATCGTGCCGCCTCCGACCACCGCGATCGAGGCCGAGGCCCGCGTCTCCGAAGGCAGCGACTGCGTCGACTGGTACTTCACGACCAAGGAGCTTTGACGGCGATTCCGTTGCGTTAACCGCAAAATCCACCGTCACCCCGGACTTGATCCGGGGTCCATTCGGTGGTTGTCGCAATAACAAAATGAAAAATTGGATTCCGGCTTTCGCCGGAATGACGTGAGAATTTAATTCGTCCTTCGGCTCTTTCGTTCGTCGTTGGTCGAATTGAGATCAACAGCGCTGTCATTACCAATAACGACCCCATAGTCCCGCCGGGCGATATCCAGGCTGATCAGACCGGCCACAACATCGGCCAATACGGATTGGGGGTTACGCTCGAACGCCGGCCCCCAGCCGCCGCCGCCGGGGATTTCGACGATCAGGCGGTCATCACCCCCGACCACCTGCTTACCCTTCGATTTCAGCTTCTTGCCCTGGCGAGTCCCCACGGTGCCGGCGGCGCCACTGCCGCCTTCGGCCCGGCCGCGTGCCGGGTTGTCGACGCGGTCGAACATGGCGAAAACGGCGAAGGGGGAGTCATCGACTGAGCCCACCTCCACGGTCTGGCCCATGCCGCCCCGGAACCTGCCTGCGCCGCCCGAACCGGGTCGCAGTTCCTTGCGCCAGATCACGATGGGGACGGCGTTCTCGATGGCCTCCACCGGCAGGGCCCGCACGCCGCTGGGGAAACCCGTGGCCGACAGGCCGTCCAGCCTCGCCCGCGCGCCGGTACCGCCGCTGTTGAAAAAGAGGATGTCATAAGGCTCCGGCGGCTCGCGGTTGGCCATGTGATCGACGCCGCCCGAAACCTCCGGACCACCGCGCATCTGAATGCCCCACAGGCTGGAGGCGCCTTCCGCCGGTACCTGGATGCCCGGCACGTCGGCCAGACAGCCCAGAACCAGATCGGGCAGGGACTGACCGATGATGTGCCGGGCACTGACAGGCGCCGGCCGCTGCACGTTGAGGATCGAACCCTCCGGCGCCGATATGACGATGGGCTCCAGCGATCCGGCGTTGTTGGGAATGTCGGGCGCCACGGCGGCGCGGATGCCGAAGGCGCTGTAGGCCACGGTGTAATTCATCACGAGGTTAATGCCGAATTTGCTGGCCGGTGCGCTGCCGGCGAAGTCGACGTGAATTTCCTCGTCCCTGATCTCCACGGCGGCCTTGAGCGTCACCGGCTCGTCAACGCCGTCGGTGGTGATGGTGTTGTGGTGGATACCGTTGGGCAGTTTGCCGATCAACTCCACCACGGCCTTCCTCGAGCGTTCGATGATGAATGTCGCCAGATCCCGGAAGGAGGCATCTGGAAATTCGTCCAGCATTTGGTTGAGGAAACGCCCGCCCGCTTCGTTGGAGGCCATGTAGGACATGATGTCGCCCTCCACCTGATGGGGGCTGCGCACGTTGGCCCGGACCAACTCGATCAGGTCGCCGTTGATCTCGCCCAGGCGGGCCAGATACATGATGGGAATGTAGAGGCCTTCCTCGAAGACCGATTTGCCGTCCGGGCACTGACCAAGTCCGCCGATATCCACCTGGTGGCAGCAGCAGGCGAAAAGGCCGATCAGTTCGCCCCGGCGGAAGGCCGGCGTGACGACCGTGACATCGTGCAGGTGTCCGGAGGTAAGCCAGGGGTCGTTGGTGATGTAGTGATCGCCCTCGCACATAGTGTCGGCGGGAATTTTCGCCAGGAAATGCTTCACCCCCTCGGCCATGGAGTTGACGTGGCCCGGCGTGCCCGTGAGGGCCTGGGCGACCATGCGGCCCTCGACGTCGAAGATGCCGGCCGAGAGATCGCCCGCCTCGCTCACCGTCGAACTGAAGGCCGTGCGGATGAGCGACTTGGCCTGTTCTTCGACCACCGCCATCAGCCGGGTCCACATCACCTGCATGCTGATGGTCTCGAAATCCTGCTGCATGTCCGTCATGACCGTTTCCTCACCCCGCTTCCATGATGATGTATCCAAGCTCGTTTATGGAAGCTTGAAATCCGCTGGGGACAACGCTGGATGTTTCGTCCTCGACGATGACGGCGGGGCCGGCCAACGTCGATCCGGGCGCTAAGTCCTTTCTCATGACGATCCGGGCCTCGACTTTCTCGCCCAAGGAGGGATCCCACAGAATGCCGCTTTCGGCCGGCCCGGCATATGCGTTGCCGGTTGGAATTCCCGCCCTTTCCACGGCCGCTTGAGGCGAGCGGCTGGAGACCGACCAGCTGACGATTTCGACCTCGACGTTGGGGACAGTTCGCCCGAACTGGGCGCGGTAGGTGTCATCGAAAATGCTGCGGAGTTCCTCGCCGATACCAGAGCTCAGTTCCCCGCCCGGCAGGGGAACGTCGATCTCGTGGTTTTGGCCGACGAAGCGCATGAAGGCGCTGCGGCGCTCCACCGTTTCCCCGGCGCCGGCGGCGAGGCGGACGAAGGAGGCGGCCTCCACCGCCATTTCGGCCAGCATGCCATTGATCATGGCGACGTCCATGGAACCCAGATGCTGGTAGCGGCTGCGCACGACTTCGAACGAGATCGGCGCGCGCAGGAAACCGATGGCCGAGCCAACACCGGCGCCGGTCGGCACGACGATGCTTTCGATCCCCAGTTTTTGTGCCAGGCGGGCGGCGTGCAGTGGCGCGCAGCCGCCGAAAGCGATCATGGTGCGGTCGCGGATCGTTTTACCGCGTTCGATGGCGTGCTCCCGCGTGGCGTTGGCCATGTTCTCGTCGACCATCTCGATGATGCCGACGGCGCCCATCTTGGCCGAGAGCGACAGCGGTTCGGCGACATGTTCGGCAACGGCGCGCTCGGCCGCCGCTGCATCGATTTTCATGCGCCCGCCGGCAAAGAGGTTGGGCTTGATACGCCCCATGATGACGTTGGCGTCGGTGACGGTCGGCTCAGCGCCGCCAAGGTCATAGCAGGCCGGACCGGGGTCCGAGCCCGCGCTCTCGGGTCCGACGCTGATCATGTCAAGGGCGTTGACGCCCGATATGGACCCGCCGCCGGCGCCGATTTCGACCATTTCGATGACCGGGATGCGCAAGGGCAGGCCACTGCCTCTTTTGAAACGCAACTCCCTGGCCACCTCCAGGTCGCGCGCGGTGCTGGGCGCGCCGTCATCGATCAGGCAGATCTTGGCGGTCGTGCCCCCCATGTCGAAGGAGACAACGTGGTCCAGGCCGCATTGCGCGGCGATGTGGCCGGCTAGGATGGCGCCGCCGGCCGGACCGGATTCGATCAGCCGGACGGGAAATCGGCTGGCCGTCGCCAGATCCGATATGCCGCCGTTCGACAGCATCATGAACAAGGGACTCGTAATGCCGAGTTCGGTCAATCGGGCCTGCAGGTTGTTGAGGTAGGGCGCCACTCTCGGCATGACGTAGGCGTTGGCGGCGGTGGTCGAGAGCCGGTCGAACTCACGGATCTCCGGCGACACCTCGCTGGAGAGGCTGACGGCTACGCTTGGCAGTTCGGTCCGGAGAATTTCGCCGATGCGTTGCTCATGCGCCGGATTGACGTAGGCATGCAGCAGGCCGACAGCGACGCTCTCGATTTCCAAATCTTGCAGTTCAGCGATGCGGGCGCGAACCACCTCTTCATCCAGTGGGATCAGCACCTCGCCCTTGGCGCTCATCCTTTCCGGGACAGTGAGGCGGCGGTGGCGAGGAATGAGCGGCGCGGGCTTTTGCAGGTTGAGATCGTAATGATCGAAACGGCTCTCCGTCCCCATTTCGAGGATGTCGCGAAAGCCCTCTGTCGAGATCAGCGCCGCACGCGCGCCCTTGCGTTCGATCAGCGCGTTGGTGGCCAGCGTCGTGCCGTGAATAACCTGGGAGATTTGATCCGGGCCGACCTCGGCATCCTCCAGCACCTGGCGGATGCCGGTCAAAACGGCTTCCTCAGGCGCTTCGGGTGTGGTCAAAAACTTGGCGGAAAACCGCTTTTCGCCCGCTTCGAGAACCACATCGGTGAACGTACCGCCGATGTCGGCGCCGATGCGCCAGCCGCCCCCGTTATCTCCCGCCATCACCGAATTCCATCTCCGCCAAAATCCGACCGACGATACTTGCTGCCCGGCGGCATGGGAAGCGGCATTGCCGCCCCGCTTGGGCTGCCCCTAAGATGGCCGGGAAGTGAACGCGTGGGCAAGGGGAACACCGTGAGAGAATTCTTCAACCGTCTGGTGGCGCGGGGCGACGTCGCCGCCATCGACCGTGAGGTCAGCGGCAAGCATGAACTGGCCGCCATCTGTCAGGCCTCGCAAAAGGAAAGCGAGCGCGCCTTGCTGTTCAACAATGTCGCCGGCACGCGCTTTCCGGTGGCAACGAACGTCTTCGGCAGCCGCGCCAGATTGTGCCGCCTGATTGGCGCGGATGATGGTTTCTTTTGCCGCCGTTGGACACAAATGCTGGCGGAGGCGGAAGGGCGCGAGCCGGCCCCGGCTGAGGCTGTTGAGATTGATACAGAGGAAATCAGTTTGGGCGATCTGCCGCAGATCACCTATCAGGCCCGCGATGTCGGGCCCTACATAACGGCTGGCATCTTTCTCGCGAAGGCCCCCCAAACCGGTGTGCCGAACCTCTCGATCCACCGCGCCATGCACGTGGATGACGGAGAACTGCGCATCCGCCTCGGCACCTCCCACGATCTCACCCAGTACCAGTTGACCGCGGAGGGGCAGGGCGAGGCCCTCGAAGCGGCCATTCTGATCGGGGCGCCGACCAGCCATCTGATGGCGTCGGTCGCGTCCATCCCCCGCGACGAAAGCGAAATGGCGCTGGCCGACAAACTCAAGGGCAGCCGCCACGCCATGCGCCGATGCCGGCACATCGACCTCGACGTACCCGCGGAGACCGAGTTCGTGATCGAGGGCCGCATCCTGCCAAACGTCAAGCGACCCGAGGGACCCTTCGGCGAATTCAAGGGTCTTTATGTCGAGCGCGAGGATAATCACGTCTTCGAGGTGCTGGCCGTCACGGCGCGCGAGGACGCCATCTACCACGGCATCCTCTGCGGTTCGCCCGAGGACATGCGGCTGTTGGAGCTATCGGTCGCAACCCAGATCTACCGGCACCTGAGCGCCACGCTGCCCGGCATCCTAGACGTCTCGTGCGCCCCCCACGTCATGAACACGGTGGTCAAGATCGAACAGCAGTACGAAGGCCACGCCCAGGCGGTGTTCGACGAGGTCTACGGCGTCAATGCCGATTACAGCAAGGTTTGCATCGTGGTTGACGAGGACGTCGACATCAATGATTTCAACGATGTTTATTGGGCTTGCCTGACGCGCGCCAGCGCCCAGCGCGACATGGCGATCGTCCGCGACCTGCCG
Source organism: uncultured Rhodospirillaceae bacterium (assembly GCA_964528595.1). Lineage (GTDB taxonomy): Bacteria > Pseudomonadota > Alphaproteobacteria > UBA2966 > UBA2966 > CAYFKJ01. Next base: position 1,317 of record CAZGTM010000051.1, on the reverse strand, counting down.
GGTTTCTACCGCGACCCGCACAAGGACCACTGGGGGCGGCTGAGTATCGACGCCACCAAACCCTGGGGCCGCCAGGCCGAATTCGAACGCACCAGCGTTCCGGGAGCGGACAGGATTGATCTCAGGGCTTATTTCTAGGCTTTCCTTTTGGCCCTTCAAGCCGTCCGGAAACTAATCCCGCCCCAATTCGAAGTCTCCTCTGCATCCTTCGCTATCGGTGAAATTGCCGGTCAGTTTGCCGGAAGAAAGAGATCCCTTGAACCGGGCCGTACCCAGGCCTGAGAAGATCGATCCCGTGATGTCGGTTTCGCCCTCGACTTTTCCGGAAATATTTATTCCGTACGAACCGCTACCAGTGATCTTATTTCCCTTGATGTTCATGGCGAGGTCGAACCATGAGGGGGCGTCCTGACAATCAAAATTGGCGCCGCCCTTCCAATCGCCTTCCATTTTCCCCGGGCTAGCTACGGCCACTGCCGGCTTTTTCGCCGGAACAGGCTGGAGCGAGGTTTTTTGGATTGCCGGCCTGCTGAGCGGTCTGCCCGCGGGCAGGACGCTTACTATTCTTTTGCCTGCGCCCTGGACGCTGGCGTTTTGTTTGCGTCCGTATGCACGCCGTGCCGAGTAGGTCATTTCGTCGTCCAGGTAGTTTTTGACTTCGTCGACGGTTACATTGCCGTCGCCGTTGCCGTAGGGATCCTGATCCGCACCGCCGTACATCGCCGCCAACAGGTGTTCCGTAAACAAGCCATGTTCCGCCTTGGTATCCCAACTGGCGACCTGGTCTCCCTGCGCCGCCGTTAGGACGACCATGCCCTTCGCCTCGTCTGGCATTTTAGGCTTGATCGAAATGCCGGAGGTATTGCTGAGCAGCATCCCACCGCCGCTTTCGCCGGAGAAACAAGCGTCGAGGAAAACCGTGACTGACCGCGCACCTAGTTTGGTGAGATTTTTATAGAGGACGTCCACCGGATACCCGTTGATTTCCGGTTTTTCGGGATTGGCGTCAACCGGCAGCAGATAGCCACGCCGGTCCTTCAATCCCGGCACCCCGTGGCCCGAATAGAACACCGTGACGTCCGAGCGTCCGGGCCGCAGGTATTGCCAAAGCGTGCCTTCGTGCGTTTCCCGGTTCCCGAACGCCGCCATCATTTGCGCCTGGGTGGCGTCACGGAGATCGATGATGTTGCCTTCCCGGTAACCGAGAATATCGATTAGATACCGCTTGAAAGCTTCAGCATCGTTGTGGGCAAAGTCGACATTGGGAATACGGCCACCTTGGTAGCTCATGTTGCCGATCACCACGGCCGCGGCGTA
>CAZGTM010000050.1:0-24794 GCA_964528595.1 uncultured Rhodospirillaceae bacterium | reverse complement strand
CCATCCTCCATCACGGCGGCGCTGGCTGCGGGGGAGGGCAGGCAGGTAATGACGGCATCCGCCCATTGCGCCAATTCGCGCGGCGAGTTCGCCGCCGACGCACCATTTTCGACGAACGGCGACATGGCCGCCGCGTCGAGGTCGAGCACCATCAGGTCGAAGCCGTTTCGCTGCAGGCTGCCGGCCAGTTTGCCGCCGACGTTGCCGAGGCCGATGAAGCCGATTTTCATGTGAGCGATCCTCCGGAAACTCCAAAAGCACTGTTCCGCCGACTTGAACGGACTGGCGTGTGCGGCATAGGGTAAGGCATGAAAATAATAATCGATACAGACCCGGGACAGGATGATGCAGCGGCGATTTTCCTTGCGCTGGGCAGTCCGGAGTTCGAGATCCTCGGCATCACCGCCGTGGCCGGCAACGTGCCGCTGGAACTGACGGCGCGGAACGCCCGCATCGTCTGTGAAATGGCCGGGCGCACGGACGTGAAGGTGTTTGCCGGCGCCGACCGGCCCCTGGAGCGTCCGTTGGTGACGGCGGAGCACGTACACGGCAAGACCGGGCTGGACGGCCCGGAGCTGTTCGAGCCCCAAACCGCCCTGCAGGACGGCCATGCCGTCGATTTCATCGTCGAAACCCTCATGACTGAGGATGCCGGAACGGTCACGCTTTGCACCCTGGCGCCGCTGACCAATATTGCGCTGGCCTTGCAGAAGGAGCCCGCCATCGCCGGACGCGTGCGGCAAATCGTGATGATGGGCGGGGGATATTTCGAGCAGGGCAACATCACGCCGTCCGCCGAGTTCAACGTCTACGTCGATCCCGAGGCCGCGCGCGACGTCTTCGCCTCCGGCATTCCCATTGTCATGATGCCGCTCGACGTGACGCACAAGGTGTTGACGACCAAGGCCAGGGTGGCGCGCATCAAGGCGGTCGAGTCACGGGCCGCCACGGCGCTGACGGAAATGCTGCTGTTCTTCGAACGCTTCGATGAGGCGAAGTACGGCACCGACGGCGGGCCGCTGCACGACCCCACCGTTATGGCCTGGCTGCTTAAGCCTGAATTGTTTCAGGGCCGCGAGTGCAACGTCGAGATTGAAACCTCTTCGGACCTGACGCGCGGCGCCACCGTGGTGGACTGGTGGGGCGTCACGGAGCGGAAAAAGAATGCGCTGGTGATCCGCGACGTCGATGCGGGCGGTTTTTTCGAACTGCTGACGGAACGTCTGGCAAACCTTTAGGGGTGCCGTCAGTCCCCGGTGGGATAGCCGTCCGGAAAGACATGCACGCCATCGGCGCCCAGTGTTATGTCGACCGTTTCGACGACGGCATCGACCGGGAGTTCCGCATAAAGGTGCGGGAACAGCATGCCGCCGCGCGAGGTTTCCCATTTCAGGGCGTCGCCCAATCTCAATGCATCCACCACCAGCAGCGTCAGGTCGTCCTGTCCGGCGCGGTGTTTTGCCGTGCTCGCCCGCACTTGCGCGAGGTCGGAAAAATGGATGAAGCCGTCGGCCTGATCCTGTGACGATCCGGCGTAAGCCCCGCGTGCGACGGCGGCCAGCCACTCATCGCGGCGGCAGACGTGGTAGATTATTGAGGTCGTATCCGGATCAGTCATGAAAGTTCCCGTTTCTTGAGATATGAAATTATCGGTTTACCTGATATTTTCTGAGCGCTCGGATTCAGCCGACAGGGGAAATCGGCCCGAATAATAAGGGGCCCGAACGACACCGGGCAAGTGGGGGGATAACAATGAAACGCATAGTACTTTATGCCGCCTTGGCGGTCGCCGTATCGGGACTGTTTGCACCGTCGTCGGCACGGCAGGCTTTACCGCAGGTTTCGCTTGAACTGGTAGCGGAGGGATTGAGTGCGCCGCTTTTGCTGGTCGCGCCGCCGGACGGCAGCGGGCGGCGCTTTATCGGCGATCAGCTGGGTGTCGTCTATGTTCTGGACAAGGGCGGCAAACGCCTTGAGACGCCTTTCATCGATCTGCGGGATCAACTGACGCCGCTGCTCAAGGCCTTCGACGAGCGGGGCCTGCTGGCGCTGGCTTTCCATCCCGATTACGCCACGAACGGCCTGCTCTACATCAATTACAGCGCCAAGCGCCGCGCCGGATCGCCCTTTACCGGCAAGACGGCTTATACCTGGCGGACTTCGGAATTCAAGGTGTCGGCCGACGACCCCAATCGGGTCGACCGTGCGACGGAGCGCGTGCTGCTGCAGCTGGATTGGGTCAACCGCAAACATAACGGCGGCGGCCTTGCCTTCGGACCGGACGGATATCTTTATGTCGGAGTCGGTGACGGCGGTGGGGCGCACGGCGTCCCCGACGTCTACATTCCGCCCAAAGTCGACGAGAACGATCCCAACCGGCACACCCAGGAGATCAGCGAGGATCCCTTCAAGATCCCGGAAGAATTTCACAAGTACGACGCCTATGCCCAGGATACCGGCAGGCTCAACGGCAAAATCCTGCGCATCGACGTCGACCGCGGCCATCCCGGTTATGCCATACCGCCGACCAACCTGTTCCGGGGCAAGGCGGAAGGGCGCGACGAGATTTATGCCTGGGGCTTCCGCAATCCCTTCCGCATTTCCTTCGACCGCATCGGCAACGGCGACATGTTCGTCAGCGGCGTGGCCGAAAGCTTCTGGGAAACCGTCTATCTGGTCGATCGCCAGGGCAATTACGGCTGGGCGATCCGGGAAGGCATGCACTGCTACAAGCGCAGCCGCGCGTTCGATCCGCCCAAGGTCTGTCCGAAAAAGGGACCGCTGGGTGAGGCCATCCGCGATCCCGTCATCGAATACGCCAACTGGTCGGTCTTGCGCCCCTGGTCGAAGGTCAAGAGAAAGCCCCTGGGGACTGCAAACATCGGCGGGTTCCTCTACCGCGGCAAAGCGCTGCCGGGCCTTTACGGCAAATTCGTCTTCGGCGATTTCAGCGCGACGGTCATGAAGCCATCGGGCCAGATTTTCGTCGCCACGCCGGCCCAATCCTGGCGCGCGCTCTGGCCCATCAATATCCTCAAACGCATGGACGTCAGGCTGCACAGCCTGGGTGAAGACGCCGAGGGTGAGCTATACATGATGACGACGGCCCAAGGCATTCCGGTGGGCAATACCGGCAAGGTCTGGAAACTGGTGCCGGCGAGATAGCCGCCCGGCCCGCTCAGCGGAAGTGCGGGATGACGTACTCGCCCATCAGGCGGATGGCCTCCGCCGGGTCGGGTCCGATGGGGCCGCCGAGATTGACCTGGGTGATGCCTTGGTCGGCCAGGTATTCGATCCGCTTGATAATCTCGTCCGGCGAGCCGGCGATGCCCAACTGCAACATTTGATCGGTGACCGAGGCGAAGGCGTCGTCATAGCGGGCCTCCGTCACCAGCCGGAGCTGTTCGGCGAAATCGGTGCGGCTGAGGCCGATGGTGGCCAGCGCCTCCTCTTCCAGATAGGGCCCGAAATAAGCGCACATTTTGCGCATGACTTCGTTGGCGGCGCGCCCGTCCTCGGATATCGACAGCCAACCGCAGCCCGCGATGTCGATCGCATCTGGTTGACGTCCCGCCTTGGCTGCGCCGGCCAAAACGGCGTCGACCATCAGCCCGGCGCTTTCGGGTGGCGTCATCATCGGCAGGCTGCCGTCGCCGATCTCGCCGCTCAGCGCCAGATATTCCGGCCCATAGGCCGCCACGTAGATGGGAATTTCTGAGCGGTAGGGCTCGAAGCGCAGATAGCACTGTTCCGACCAGTTGTAGGCCGGGCCTCCGTCGATCACCGTTTCGCCGCGCAACAGGCGGCGGATGATGTCGACAGCGGCGCCGGTGCGCTCGATCACGTCGGCTGTGTCGATACCGGTCCATTCGACCATATCCCGGGTATGAAGCCCAAGGCCGAGCACGGCGCGGCCCTGAGAAAGTTCGTCGAGCGTGGCGATGTAGGTCGCGATTTCGGCGGGGTCGGTGGAGTAGGGGTTGGTGCCGACGTTGCCGATTTCGACGCGCGACGTATTTTCGGCGACGGCGGTGGTCAACACCCAGGTGTTGTGCATGAAGGTGTCGTGGGGAAACCAAACCGCGTCGAACCCTGCATTCTCCGCCAATACCGCAAGATCGATACACGAACGCGGGCTGCCGACAAACTGGACGAAACGAATACCGAATTTCACCTGGTATGCTCCTTACTGCCGACAGCCATGTGAACCGCCCGGTTGAAATTTCGACCGATACTTTAAGCGCCGCAGCACTTCTTGTATTTCTTGCCTGAACCGCAGGGGCAGGGCTCGTTACGACCGATTTTCTCGACGATACGCTGGGGCTCTTTTGGGTTCATGACACAATCGGCGAACACCCAGCGGCCGTTTTCGCGGCCGAACATCGCCAATTCATGGTGCTGGATCTGCTGGCCTTGGGCTTTGTAGGTGGCGACGAACTCCACCGTCCCGGTTTCGTCGCCCTCGCTGCCATCGGACGTATTGCGAATTTCCAGGCCTTGCCACTTGGTATCGGCAGCCGAGGCATTGAACTCGTCGACGTCGAAGTCGTCCCGCTGGTTTTCCGCCAGCGTGTCATGGAGGTATTCGCCGAGCCCCAGCACGAAGGCGGAATACCTCGACCGCATCAGGGCCAGCGCCGTTGGCGCCGCTTCGCCGCCGTGATACTTGCCGCAGCATGCGTCGAGCGGCTGGTTGGAGCCGCAGGGACATTCGGACATGATGTGAGTTTCCTTCGATCGGTCGACTTAGCGTAGGGACGATTACGGCGGCGGGGCAAGCCCTCCGCCCGGTAGCGTTGGCCGAATTAATCACGGAAGTTCATTTCGGAGCAAGGGAGAACATCGTGGCGCATGGGCATCTGCCGGCGTCAGCGTCGCGATGAACGGGCTGGTCAAGCTGGCGGTGCGGCGCCTTACTCCTCTGCGCGCTCCGGGGCGGCTTTCCGCTGCGACCATTGCGTTTCGATGATCCGCTCGTGCGGGAATTTGAGCGTACCTGTGGTGCCCTTTCCCTGTTCGCTCTCGATAACAAGCGTACCCCCATGAAGTTCGACCAGCGATTTGACCAGCGGCAAGCCCAATCCGGTCCCTTCGTGGCGGCGGTCAAGATCGCCGTCGACCTGGCCGAATGTCGATATCGCCTTGCCGATGTCCGCCGTTCTCATGCCGATGCCGGTATCCGAAACGGCAATCGAAAGACTGCTGTCGTTGACCAGTTTCGCCGATACGTTCACGCTGCCGCCCTCAGGGGTGAACTTCACGGCGTTGGAAAGCAGGTTAAGAATCATTTGCTTGACCATGCGTTCATCGGCGCGCAGCAATGGCAAATTGTCGGATACGTCGGATTTCAAGTCGATCTTGCCTTCCTCGGCCCGAGGCTGGACCAGCAGGATCATCTGGTCGACCGCCAGGGGAAGGAGGATGTTGCTGTCCTCAATAACCGCCTTGCCCGCTTCCAGTTTCGAAAGATCCAAAATGTCATTGATGAGACTGAGGAGGTGCTCACCCGATTCGTGAACCGCGTGGACGTATTCTTCCTGGGTCCGGTTTATCCGACCCCCGATCCCCCGCTCGAGAATTTGCGAAAAGCCAAGGATGGCGTTTAGGGGGGTGCGTAATTCATGGCTCATGTTGGCCAGGAATTCCGACTTTGCCCGGTTGGCATATTCGGCGGCGTCCAAGGCGCCTTTCAATTCAGCCTCTATCTGTTTTTGCTCGCTGATATCGACAACCACCGTTTCGATCTGCCCCGACCCCGGAATGAACTTCGTATAGAATCTGGCTTGGAGAATGGAGCCGTCCTTGCGGTAAAACTCCGTTTCAACGTTTTCCAAAACCCCCCGTTCGGTCGCCGCCTTGACGATTTGGCGCAGGTCATCGGTTTTGACGAAGCAGTCGCGGGCGACAAATTTCTCAACAAGTTCTTCCGCATCGTCATAGCCGAGCAATTCCGCCATGCGGGCGTTGGCGTCGATGGCGCGACCGTCGCTGATACGAGTTCTGATCAATCCGGCCTGGGCGTTGTCGAATATGGCGCGGTATTTTTCCTCGCTTTGCCTGAGCGCTTCCACGGCCCTCTTGCTTTCGGTGACATCGATCGCGACCGCCACCATGTAGTCTTCTTTGACAAAAAATGAGAGGGACACGCGCTCCCAGATATGCGTCCCGTCAAGCCGCCTGACCTCGACCTCCAAATCCCGGATCGCCTTTCCGGAAAGGCCTGCCTCAATCGACCTCTCCCGGACGCTCAGATCGACCCAGTGGCGTTGGGCGGAGAAATTGGCCATCATGTCTTGCCGGTCCTTGTAACCGAGCAAGTGAGCGGCTTGATTGTTGGCGTCCAGCAGTTTGCCGTCGCTCAGACGCACTTGGGTAAGACCGACTTCGGCGCTTTCGAAAATGCTTCGGTATTTATGCTCGCTTTCGCGAAGAGAGTTTTCGAGGTTCGTCCGGTCCCGGATAATCCGGTCGATCACGGCAAAAGTAATGAAGCCGCCGGCCGCTACAATCATCCGGATAACTTCCGAACCCCCCGTAATGCCGAAACCGAACTCCAGTACGACAAATAGCGCAATAGGTAAGGCGAGTGCTCCGAAACGCCAATCCCGGTGTCTCCACGTCATGAGGGCCAGACCGGTAAAGGCCGCGACGAGGCACAACAGTGCTGCGAAACTGATCAATGACATTGACGTAAATAACCCGCGCAAGCCAGTCGCCCGCCACCGGACTCAATCGGTTCGGCGGGAAACTCGATAATAGAGCAATAGGAAATTTCCTAGCACCCTTAAGTGTATCTAGGCTGTTCAGCGGGACAGGCAATCCGCAGGCAGTTAACTAATCAATCGCTTCGAACGATGCCCCACTTTCCCCGTCGCGCGCCTTGGCGGCATCGTCCCTGAGCACCCGGCGCAGTATTTTGTTGGCGGCGTTCCGGGGCAGGGCATCGACGAAGACATAACCGCGCGGCCGTTTGTAGGCGGCCAGGGTGCTGTCCTTGCAGTGCGCGTCCAGATCGGCGACTGATGTCGCGGGATCGCTTCTCACTACACAGGCGACGACGCGTTGCCCCCAGTATGGATCTTCGATACCGACGACGGAGACTTCCGCGACGCCGGGGTGGGTGACCAAAATGGGTTCGACTTCGTCAGGGTGGATGTTTTCGCCGCCGCTGCGGATGACGTCGTCGACCCGTCCGACCAGTTCGATGTCCCCGTCCTCGCGCAGAACGAAGGCATCGCCGGTGTAGTACCAACCATCCTTCAATTTCTCCGCCGTGGCGTCCGGGCGATTGAGATAGCCGTTGAAGATGGTGTCGGTATTGGCGTCGACGATCAGTTCGCCTTCCTCGCCTGGCTGCACGATGTCTTCCGCACCGCCGGCATAATGTACGATCCGGGTGCGCGAATACATGCCCGGCCTAAGACGCGTCGGCTGTCCCAGCGGATCGGGATTGTAAAGCGAGCACATGGTTTCCGTGGTGCCGTAGATGTGCCGGATCTTGCAGGGCCATTCCGCGTCGAGCCGCTCCAGCAGGGGCGGCGGGATGGAAGCGCCGCCGTACAGCAGAAGTTCCAGGGACGCCATTTTCTCAGGATCGTAGTTGGGCGCCCGGACCATCGCGGCGTAGAAGGTCGGCACGGTGAACAGGAAGTTGATCTTGTGTTTTTCGACGGCTTCCACGACGGCCGAGGGATCGAACTGCGACATGACGTAGTAGGTGCCGTTGTAAATCAAAGCGGCCAAGAGATTGCCGTAGAAACCGATGCAGTGGGCGATGGGCGCCAGGCCGAGCACGCGCAAATGCGGTCCGCAGCGCAAACCGCCCATGGGCGAGATCCAAATCGTCCGGGGCTCCGTCGTGCGGTGCGGAATCTCAACGCCCTTGGGCAGTCCCGTGGTGCCGGAGGTATAGAAGACGTAGGCGAGGTCCTCCGGTCCGGGTTTGACGAAGGGCGCGAGTTCGCCCGCCTCTCCGCGGCAAGCGGCGAAGTCTTCAGCGCCGTCGATTTCGCCGCCCAGGGTGAGGAGCGGGGCGCCGTCCGGCAGGGCCGCGGCAATTTCCGCCGCAAGTTCCCCGTTCGGTAGAATGAATGCGCCTGCCGCCTCACCGTCGGCGGCCAGCTGGGCGATATCGGCTGGCGTCAGTCGGGCATTGATCAACAGCGGCACCACACCCAGCCGGTTGAGGGCGAGGACGAAGAGGGCGTGTTCGAAGAAGTTGGGCAACACCGTGGCGAAGCGCGATCCCGGCTTGATGCCGCGCGCGGCCAATCCGGCGGCGATGGCTTCGATTTCCGCAATCAGTTCGCTGTAGCTGAGCTGCCGGTCCGTGCGGTCATCGACGATGGCCAGGTGATGGGGCGTGCGCTCTGCCGCATACCAAACGAGATCATAAGTCGAATGCATATTGCCCCCTTGATTTCGGTCGGCTACCGGCCGCCGATCCAGCGTGCCTGCTGCTTGAACGGTTCGGGCAGATTACCCGCTTCCTCAGCCGCGGTCATGGCTTGCAGGCGGTCCCTTTTGTCCGGCGTTTCCTCGGCGATGTCATCGAGAACGTCCTTGAGCAAGGCTTCGTAATCGTCACCGACCGGACAGACATCCTGGCAGCGTCGGCAGCCGGTCACGACGCCCGCTCCGCGCAGCGTGCTCTGCCATATGTTGAAGCTTTCCTCCGAGCGGACCAATGCCCGTTGGGCTTCGGCATCCGGCGCATCGAGAAATCTTTCCAGGAACTCGGCGACTTCCTTGAAGCCGTGCGGCGAGCGATAGCGGTCGCAGCCCTCCCAATCGCGCTCCCAGTGTCCGATTACGTCACCCGGACAGGCGCTGAGGCAGCGGCCGCAGGAAGGCCCCTGGCACAGCGCTTTCTCCAGTCGCTGGTCCGGTTCGACGTCGAGGGAGCAGAGCACGATGGTCACCATGAGCCGGGGCCCGAATTCCGGCGTCAGCAACTGACCGTTCAAGCCCAGGGTGCCGAGGCCCGCCTCCACGGCGGCATGCGACGCCGACAACAAGGGCGATAAATGCGCCGCCGGCTCTCCGAAATAAAGCCAGGGATCGACGTGCGTCGGCGGAATGATGAGGGCCGGATAGCCCTGTTCCTCGAGCCAGAGCACGAGGCTGAGGGCGGCTTCCTCCAGCATGGTTAGGGTTATTTCGTCGTTGTAGTATTTGTGCCGCTCGTTCCAGGCGGTCAGGCGGGTTGGTCCCGACAAAAGACGCTTGCCCAGCACGATGGCGCGCCCGCCGTCGTAGTCGGTCACGTCCATGGGCCGCCGTGGATGCTGCGGGTCGGGAGGAAATTCGTCCATGACCTTACCGTCGGCGATGCCGGCGATATCGGCGCCGAAGGATTTGGCCTTTTCCTTCACCTCATCGGCGGTCAGTGGCGTGCGATAGACGTAATCCATAACGCGTTACTCTCCCGGAACCTCTTCAAACTCATCCCGCTTGGCCTGTTGCTCGGCTTTGAATTCTTCGCGGCGCAGCTTCGCCGTTTTGCCCGAATAGCCGCCGGGACCGACCCAGCGGATATTCCAATCGTTCAAACCCGGCACGTCCTCGCCGGCCAGCCGGGCGTCCTTAAAGGCCTTGCCCTTGGCGATTTTCTCCGGCGTGCTTTCGGGGATGATTTTTTGGTCCTCGGCCAGGTAGGCATGGTAGTCGTTGCCGACCGGGCAGACGGCGAGGCAACGGGGGCAGTCTCCGAAGGACCCCACGACGCGTAGGATGCCTTGCCAGAATCCGAACAGGTCGCGCGACCGGATCATCTCCCGCTTGCCCTCGCGGTCCGCCATGGCGAACTTGCGCAGCATGTTGGTCACGGTCATGTAGCCGAATTCCTGGGCAAACTCGGCGCAACCCGGCTTGTTGATGTCGAAATGCTCGACGGCGTCGCCGGGGCACGAATAGAGACAGCGCGAGCAGCCCTCGCCGATGCAGACCTGTTCGTGCATCGGTTCGTCGGGCTCCAGCTCCAGTTCGGTGAGAATGCCGGTGAGGTAGAGCCGGGGTCCCCATTCAGGCGTCAGGATGTTGACCTCAAGACCGAAATTGCCGAGACCCGCCTCGATGCCGAGATGCCGTGTGCTGAGATAACCGTAACTGGCCTTCTTCATGTTCCAGTCGGTTTCCTGGGCGGCGGTAACGAAGCTGGGGTGGCCCGCGTCTTCCAGTTTCATGGCGATGCGGGCGGCGATCTTATCCATGCGCCTGAGGATCACCATGTCCATGTACTGCACGGGTACCATCTGCTTACAGCGGAAGACCGCCGCTGGGATGTGCTGCACGATGACGATGACGCTCTTGATGTGGGGCGAAATGTTTTCCGGCGTTTGCGGCCACAACGGATCCGGTGGAAAGGCGTTCAGCGTCGCGGCGCCGGCGATGCCCACGAGATCGGCGCCCAGGCCGGTGGCCATGGCTTTGACTTCCTCGGCGGACAAATCGGTTTTTTCAGGCGTCGACATGACGGTCAGATTAACCAGCTACCGGGGCTTTCGCAAACCCGCGTCAACTTGCGTCAGGAAATAAGCAAACTACTGTTTTGAAAGATTTGTTGACGCGCCCAGCGAGGCGTTGCGGGAAAGAGAAGGACGATTCCCAACGGAGGATTTTCGCAACGGCGGCCGAGGCAACAAGGCCGGTCGCACGACCGAAGCCATCGCGGATTTCCTCAAAGCGGAGTAACCTCTCCTCCTTTGTCGGGCGATACGAGGTTAGGTAATGAAAGCCGTACAATACGCCGCCTACGGCGACGAGAGCGTACTGGAGTTGGTGAAGCTGCCGGACCCGGTTCCCGCCGCCGGCGAAGTTCTGATCGACATCAAGGCGGCGGGCGTCAATCCCTTCGACTGGAAGCTCCGCGCCGGCCACCTCAAACAGTTCTTCCAGGTCGACTTCCCCGTGGTGCCCGGCGGAGAGGGAGCCGGCCTCGTGGCGTCAGTCGGCGAGGGCGTCGCGAATTTTGCAAAAGGTGACACGGTATCCTTCATGGCCCGTGAAACCTCGCGGGGCGCCTATGCCGAGTGCGTCGCCGTTCCGGCCGGACATGTCGCCGCCATGACCGAAAGCATCGAGTTCAGCTCCGCTGCGGCATTTCCGGTGTCCGCCGTTTCGGCCTGGAAATGCCTGGTTGAATGCGCCGGCGTTCAAGCCGGCATGAAGGTCCTGATCCATGGCGGTGCGGGTGGCGTGGGCGGTCTCGCCATTCAACTGGCGAAGTACTTGGACGCCGACGTTGCCACCACCTGCAGCGCGGCCAACGCTGATTACGTCCGGAGTTTGGGCGCGGATCGGGTGGTGGCCTACGACGAAGCGGATTTTGCCGAGGAACTAAGCGATTTCGACGTCGTCCTCGATTCCGTCGGGGGTGATACCCATCACCGCTCCTACGAGGTGCTGAAGCCCGGCGGTATCCTGGTCTTTCTGATCGCCAAGCCGTTCGAGGACCGCACGGCCGAATTCGACGTCAATCTCGTGCGCGCGGTCGTGGAGGATGTCGACGCCGCCTTCGCCGCCATGGCCAAGTTGGTCAACCAAGGCGTCGTTGTGCCTCAGGTCGACCATGTGCTGCCGCTGGCCGACGTTCGCCAGGCTCACAAAATCAGCCAGACCGGTCATGCCCGCGGCAAAACCGTCCTGCGTGTCGGCGACTAGGAATCTCCCGTATTCACAACCTGATTTTTTACTGTCCGTAGAACGGGCCGGGCTGCTATGACAGGGCCCGAATTCGGGGGCGGATCGGAAACGACGACATCGTGTGAGTTGAGGTTGGACTGAAATGGCTATTCGTGACGTGAATTTTGAAAATCCCGCGCTGCTTTCCCCCAAGCGCGGACTGCCTGAAAGCATCGCCATCATCGGTGCCGGGACCATCGGGCCGGATATCGGCTATTACCTGAAAAGCGCACTGCCCGACCTTGAACTTGTCCTGATCGACATCAATCCTGAAGCGCTGGAAAAGGCCGAAGCGCGCATCCATGCCTATAAGGAAAAAGGCGTGGCGCGGGGCAAGATCTCGGCGGCGCTGGCCGAGAAAGTCGGCGCCAAGATCGTCACCTCGACGGACTACGCGGCGCTCGCCCACTGTGACTGGGTGCTGGAGGCGGCGACCGAGAGCCTCGACCTGAAGCGCAAGATTTTCTCCGACGTCGAAGCCCTGATTCGGCCGGACGCGTTGATCACATCCAACACCAGTTCGTTGCCGGCGGACCGGCTGTTCTCCCACCTTGAGCACCCCGAACGCACGTCGGTCACGCATTTCTTCGCGCCGGCCTTCAAGAACCCGGCGGTGGAAGTCGTGGAGTGGGCCAAGTCGGACCTTGAAGTCATCGACTATCTGCGCTGGTTCTTCTACCGCACCGGCAAGGTGCCGATGGTCACCGACGATGTGGTTTGCTTCATGCTCGACCGCATCTTCGACAACTGGTGCAACGAGGCCGGTCTGTTGCTGGACGAGGCGACACCGGCGGATGTCGACAGCGTAACCTTCGAGTTCGTCCACGCCGGGCCGTTCTTCGTGCTCAACATGGCCAACGGCAATCCCATCATCATCGAGACCAATACCCTGCAGATGGAGGAGGAGGGTGAGCATTACCGCCCGGCCGATGCCTTCCAGCGGTCCGAGAAATGGGAAACCGTCGCCATGGGCAACGGTATCGACGTCGCGCCCGACAAGGCCAATCTGATCCGCGACCGCATGCTGGGCATCCTCTTTAGCCAGACCGTCGATATCCTGGACCGCAACATCGGCGATGCCGCCGACCTCGATCTCGGCTGCTGCATCGCCCTGGGCTTCAAGAAGGGGCCCATCGAACTGATGCGCGACATGGGGGCTGCGGAAGTCGAGCGCATCCTGGCCGAATTCGCCAAGTACAAGCCCGGCATGCCGCAGCCGGCCAAGCCCATCGCTGAGTACCTTGATTACAACCGCTATGTGCTGGTGAGCGAGATCGACGGCGCCGTCGTCATCACCCTGCGCCGGCCCGAAGCGATGAACGCCCTGCACGACGACCTGACGGACGAGATCCTCGGCGTCATCGAGGCCAACGAGGGCCGGGACGACGTGGCAGGCTTCGTCATCACAGGCTACGGCACCCACGCCTTTTGCGCCGGCGCCGACATCGGCAAGTTCCCGTCCATGCTGGGCGATAAACAACAGAGCATAGAATATGCGCGGGCCTGCTCGCGGTTGCTGGTTCACCTGGACGCTTGCGAAAAGCCGGTCGTCGCGGCGCTTAACGGTATGGCCCTGGGCGGCGGTCTCGAACTGGCCATCCGCTGCCATTCGATTATCGCGGCCTCCGGAGCCTGGATGCAGCTCCCCGAAATCACTCTCGGTATCGTGCCCGGCATCGGCGCCATGGTTGTGCCGTACCGCCGCTGGCCGGATGCGTCCGCCACTTTCCACGACATGTTGTTGACCGCCAAGAAACTCAAAGCGCCCGAAGCCGCGGAGATCGGCATGCTCGACGGACTGGTCGACGACCAGGCCGACCTCATTCCCGCCGCCGTGAAACGCGTGAAGGAATTGGCTGCATCCGGCGATCACATTTCCGCCGCGCCGGTGGCGATTTCCGATGTTCCGGGAGATGTCAAAACGAGCGTCACCGGTCAGGTGCTTAGCCAGGACATCGTCGGCATCATCAGCGGCACGATCCGCGACGCCGCCGCCGCACCCAGTCTCAACGACGCTCTGGAGATCGGTTACGCGGCGTTCGGCGACAGCGCTCTGACCGACGCCGCCAAGGAGGGCATCGGCGCCTTCATGGAACGCCGCAAACCGGATTTCGAGAAGACCGGCTGATGGCGGACCAGGGGGGAACACAAGTGCGGCCCGCGGCCGCCGCCGATTACGATGGCTGGCGGGCCATCTATCTCGGCTATGCCGAGTTCTACCACGTCTCGCCCGACGAGGACGCCATCGCCGCCGTCTGGGGCTGGGTAACCGACCCGGACCACGAAATGCGTTGCGATATCGCCGTGGAGGAGGGCGGCAGGATCGTCGGCTTCGCCCAATACCACGGTACGCCGCGCACGCTGGGCGGCAATACGATTTGCTATCTCAGTGATCTGTTCGTCGATCCGGAAACCCGCAGCGGCGGCGTAGGGCGGGCCTTGATGGATCACGTGATCGAGGTTTGCCGGCAGGAAGGCTGGCCCAAGTTGCGCTGGCTCACCGCCGAAGACAACGAACGCGCCCGGGCGCTCTATGATCAGTACCAGGAGCGCAGCCCCTTCATCGTCTACTACGTCGATACGGACTAACCGGGTTCGCGGCAGCTGATCATATTGACGGCGAGCATGCTCATGACGTCGTCGCCGTCCTGATTGCTCACCCTGATGTCCGTGCGAACTACGCCCCGGTCCGGTTTCGAGCGCGACCGGGTAGCTTCCACGATGTTGACGGTGACGGTCAGTTGGTCGCCCGGACGCACGGGCCGGAGCCAACGCAAATCGTCCATGCCCGGTGAGGCAATGCTGGATGCGTCGGAAAGATAGCGCGTGGCATAGAGGCTCATCATCAATCCCGCCGTCTGCCAGCCGCTGGCGATCAGTCCACCGAAGGGTCCTGCAATCGCCGCCTCCCGATCGGTGTGAATGCTTTGCGGATCATAGCGGCCGGCAAATTCCACGACTTCCGCCTCGTCGACCGTCACGCTGCCGAGAACGTGGGTTGTCCCCGCGATGTAGTCCTCAAAAAATCGTGCCCGTCCGGCGGCGGTGAAATCCGATTGGTTCGTCATGCTGAGCACACCTATTTCGACGACAAAGCCTGCAGCATCTCCGCCATCTTCTGGTGAAGCAGATTGATGGCTTTCAGGGGGCGGACCATGACCTTGAAATCAACGATCTTGCCCTCATCGTTCCAACGGATCATGTCGACGCCGTTGAAGTGAATGCCGTCGATTTCGGTTTCAAATTCGAGAATGGTATCGGCACCGCTTTCGACTTCACGGACGTAACGGAAATCGTCCGACCCCAATACCTCGAACGCGGCCTTCAGATAAAGCAGGACGATGGGCTTGCCGACCTGGGGCGTGTGGACCACCGGCGAATGGAAAACGGCATCGTCGGCCAGTAATGCTTCAAGTCCATTGACGTCGGCATCGGCGATGACGCTGTGCCAGGCGGCCAAGTTTTTCGAGGTCATGATTTGGAGATCCGTACAGATTGAAAACAACTCGCCAACAGTAGAGCGTCATGGATAGGGCGTCACCGCCAAATACATAAGTGAGCTAGCCAGATACGAATGTTGAAAGTGTCAAAATCAATCTTGACGTTAGATTGCGTAACCGCTATTGATAATCAATCGCAATAACAGATAAATCAAGTGTCCAATTACCTGACATAAAACCGGAGAGTATATACATGCGTAATTTTGGTACCGCGATCGCCGCGGCTGTGGTCGTCGCAACGTTTGGTTACACGGGAGCAGGGGGCAGCGCCGGCGATCTGGCCGGGCAGAAAGCTGAACGGGTCATGTTAACCCTGGGGAAGGACGGCGACAAAAAAAAGTTGTTCCATCCGGACCGGCTCGAGTTGGAGGCGGGTAAGCGTTACACCCTGGTCATCAACAATCCCAGCGTCGAAGTCCATGAATTCGATTCACCCGGGCTCGTCGGCGCCGTCTGGTCTTCGGGCGTGAAGATCTTCGAAGATTTCGGCCCGAGCGCCCGACCGGTCGCCGAAGTCGTCGGCACGCCGGCGGAAATGGAGATCTTCCCCGGCAACACCGTCGAATGGACGTTCGTCACCGTGGCGGCAGGCAAGTACGACATGCTGTGCGACATCGAGGACCAGAGCGGCAAGACCCATACGGAAATGGGAATGAAAGGGCTGATCGTGGTGAAATAGAACCCGCCCTGGCGGAGGCTGGAGAGCCCTTGATTTTTGCCGGTGCCCGTCACCTAATGGATTAAATCCATTGATGGTGGTTCGGGTAGAGGGGTATTGCAGGAATGAGCGCCGAGTTTTTACTAACGTCGTTGATCGTCGTGGTGGCGCCTGGAACCGGCGTCATCTACACCGTCGCTCACGGCATTTCGCGCGGCGCCTGGGTGAGCATCATTGCCGCGTTCGGCTGCACGCTGGGCATCCTGCCGCATATCGCCGCCGCGGTGTTCGGCCTGGCTGCCTTGCTCCACGCCAGCGCCGTGGCCTTCCAGATGGCGAAGATCGCGGGCGTCGCCTACTTGCTCTACATGGCCTGGGGCGCGCTGCAGGAAACCGGCACCCTGGCCGTCAACGAGAAGGTCGAAACCAAGGGCGCGCTGGAGGTCGTCGTGAAGGGCTTCCTCATCAATATCCTCAATCCCAAGCTCTCCATGTTCTTCCTCGCCTTCCTGCCCCAGTTCGTTTCGGTCGAGGAGGCCGGCGCTACCTGGCACATGCTGGGGCTGGGCGGCGTTTTCATGCTCATGACCTTCGTGATTTTCATCGGCTACGGTTTTTTCGCCGCCGGCGTCCGGCGTCATGTTATTTCCCGCCCGGTGGTCATGACCTGGATCCGACGTATATTCGCCGGCGCCTTCGTGGCTCTGGGGGCGAAGCTGGCGTTTTCGGAACGCTGACGCGGCGGCCATGGGGAGCAACAAATGACGGGCGGGTCCGAAATTGTCGAAAGCCTAGCCGAGGGCGGCTCGGAGGCGACGCCGGTACTGTTCGTCCATGGCGCCTGGCACGGCGCCTGGTGCTGGGAAAAATTCCAGGCTTACTTCGCCGAAAAAGGCGTCAGCACGTTTGCCGTCAACCTGCGCGGCCACGGCGGCAGAGCGAATACCAAGAGCCTGAAGCTCACCCGCATCATGGATTACGTGGCGGATGTGGCGGCCGCGGTCGAAGTGGTAGCCGAAAAAACGGGCCGCCGGCCGATTGTGGTGGGCCACTCCATGGGCGGTTTGGTCACCCAGAAGTATCTCGAATTTAACCCGGATATCCCCAAGGCCATTCTTCTGGCTTCCGTGCCGTCGCAGGGGGTTTGGCGGGTGACGCTGGATATCCTGGTCCGCCATCCCATTGATTTCCTCTTGGTTAATCTGACGTTCAGCCTCTGGCCGCTGGTGAAGAGCGCCCACGACGCCAAGTACCTTTTTCTTTCGTACGATGTGCCGGATGCCGTGGCGGCGGAATTCCACGCCAAGCTGCAGGATGAATCTTATCTCGGTTTCCTCGACATGCTGCTATTCGCCCTGCCGAAACCGAAACGGGTCAGCACGCCGCTGGTCGTTCTGGGCGGTGAGATGGACACCATCTTCCCGCCTGCCGTGGTCAAATCCACCGCCAGGGCGTACGGCACCAAAGCCGAAATAATCGACCACATCGCCCACGACATGATGCTCGATTCCGGCTGGGAAACCGTGGCCGACCGTGTTTTGGAGGAATTATCCGCCACGACGGCATGAGAATTGTCGATTTTCTGTTGACCCCGGAGGCATAGCGCGGCATTGAGTGCGCCCTAACCGAGGAGAACGGAAAATGAGCAACGGCAAAATCAGGATCGCGATATTGGGAGCCAGTGGCTACACGGGTGCGGAACTCGTCCGCCTGCTGTCGCGACATCCCAATGCCGAGATTGTCGTGCTCACGGCCGACCGGAAAGCGGGCCAGCCGCTGTCCGACGTTTTTCCCCATCTCGGCGGCCTGGACCTGCCCGACCTAATCAGCATCGACGATGTGGAATGGGCCGGCGTCGAGGTCGATTTGGTGTTCTGCGCGCTGCCCCACGGCACGACGCAGGAGATCGTCGCGGGTTTGCTGCACAGCACTGAACACAACCTGGTCGACGAATTGGTGGTCGAGGAACGCAAGGATCTCATCGCCGGAATCAAAACCGACGTCAAGGTCATCGATCTCTCGGCTGATTTCCGGCTCAGCGACATCGAGACCTATGCCAAATGGTACGGCCACGATCATTATGCGCCGCATCTTCAGGGCGAGGCCGTCTACGGTCTGGCGGAGTTCAACCGCGAAGCCATGAAGGACGCGCGGCTGATCGCCTGTCCCGGCTGCTATCCGACGTCGGTGATTCTGCCGCTTTGGCCGCTGCTGAAATCCGGCGCTATCAAGAAAACCGGCATCATCATCGACACCAAGACCGGCGTCACCGGCGCGGGACGGGCGCTGAAGGAAAACCTGCTGTTCGGCGAAGTCGCGGAAGGCATGCAGCCCTATGGCATCGCCAGCCATCGGCATGGACCCGAAATAGATCAGGAACTTAGCCGCGCCGCCGGCGAAGCGATCACGGTCACCTTCACGCCGCACCTCGTGCCCATGAACCGGGGCATCGTCTCGACCATCTACATCGACGTGGCCGAGGGTCGGAGTGCCCAGGACGCACGCCAGGTGCTGATCGAGGCCTACGGCGAGGAGCCCTTTGTCCGCATCCTGCCGGAGGGCGTGGTGCCGTCGACGCGCAATGTGCGGGGGTCAAACTTCTGCGACCTCAACGTCTTCGCCGACCGGGTCGAGGGCCGGCTGATCATCGTTTCCGCCATCGACAACCTGGTGAAAGGGGCCTCGGGCGCGGCCGTGCAGAACATGAACATCGCCTACGGCCTGGACGAAACGGCGGGGCTCGAGCAGCTGCCGCTGTTCCCGTAAGGCCATGAACGAAATGTCCGACCTCGCCAACGGCGGCGTCATCATGCCCTTCGGCGACACCCGCCCGTCCATCGCCGACGATGCCTTCATCGCCCAGGGCGCGGTGATCGTCGGCAATGTCAAAATCGGCGCCGGCTCGGCGATCTGGTTCAATTCGGTGGTGCGGGCCGACGTCAACGTCGTGCGCATCGGCGAGAACACCAACCTGCAGGACGGCTCGGTGGTGCACGTGACGCGCAAGACGCATGGCACGTTCATCGGCTCCAACATCACCATCGGCCACATGGCGCTGATCCACGGCTGCACCCTTGAGGACGGCTGCTTCATCGGCATGCGCGCCACCGTGATGGACGGCGCGGTGGTTAAAAGCGGCGCCATGGTGGCCGCCGGCGCGCTGGTCACGCCCAACAAGGTCGTCAAATCAGGCGAGCTTTGGACCGGCTCCCCCGCCAAACCCGCCCGCCAGCTGGATGACGCCGAACTCGAATACATGAAGAACTCCGCGGCCCATTACGCCAAGCTCGCGGCGATGTACCGGACTGGTGAGGTGCCGGGGTAGGGCGAACTACCGGTAAAGCCACTCTTCCGCGGATTTGCGATCCCGGAAAACCATGGTTTCAATCGGGGCTTCACCGAGGCTTAGTTCCCAGTAACGGGCCGAGCCGAAGGCGATATCGGTTGGGGCGACGATGGCAATGCGCATGTTCGGGTTCAGTTTCGCGGCTTGTTTGTCCAGTAGGACGATCTCATCGGATCCCGCCTGGCTACCCTCAAGGTTTTTTGCGTCGCTATAATCGACCAATTGATACTTAAGCTGATTGAAGCCGGGAAGGGCGTTGATCTCGCGGATGGCTTCGATGACTTGGTCGACGTGGATATCTCCCGTTATCACAAGCTCGACGCGCTCGCCGTCATCGGAATAATTCGTTTCGGTGGGCATGCTAGGTGGCCCTGTGGGTTACCATCATCCACATCCATCATATCTCACCCGCCCGGTGGCAGGAAATCTGGCGGCCTTCGAAGGGTTTCATTTCAGGGCGTTGGGCGGCGCATTGTTCGGTGGCGAAGGGGCAGCGCGTGTGGAAGGCGCAGCCCGGCGGCGGATCGAGCGGGGAAGGGACCTCGCCGCTGAGGCGCACGCGCTCGTCACGGTCGCGCTTGGAAACATGTGGCGTCGCGGCGATCAGGGCGCGGGTGTAAGGATGCACCGGATTGTCGAACAAGTCCTTGGCCGCCGCCTGCTCGATCGGACGCCCCAGATACATCACGAGGATTTCGTCGGCGACGAAGCGCACAACCGATAGATCGTGTGAGATAAAGACGTAGGCCAACTGAAACTCGTCCTGCAGGTCCAGCATCAGGTTCAAGACCTGGGCCTGGATCGAAACGTCGAGCGCCGAGACCGGTTCGTCCGCCACCACCAGGCGCGGATTGAGCATCAGGGCGCGGGCGATTGCGATGCGCTGGCGTTGGCCGCCCGAAAACATGTGGGGATAGCGGTTGTAGTGTTCGGGCCGTAGTCCCACCAGATCCATCATGTGATGGGCGTCGCTTATTTGCTGCTCGGTGCTGAGATTGGTGTTGATCTCTAACGGCTCCCGCAGGATCGAGCCCACCTTCTTGCGCGGGTTCAACGAACCGAAGGGATCCTGGAAGATCATCTGGACGCCGGTGCGGTATTTCTTGCGTTCGAGCGCGCCGAGTTGCACGACGTCGATGCCGTTGACCAGCAAGCCGCCGGATGTCGGCTTCTCCACCAACGTCAGTTGCCGCGCCAGGGTCGACTTGCCGCAGCCGGATTCGCCGACCACCGCCAGCGTGTCGCCGGCGTTTAGCGAGAACGACACACCGTCCACAGCGCGCAGGGTGTCCTTGCCGCGCATCATGCCGCGCGATACTTCGTAGTGTTTCCGGATGTCCCGGGCTTCGACCAGGGGGGCGTCGGTCATGTTACCGGCTCCCCGTTTTCGTCCAACGGCGTGTGGCAACGCACCAGCCCGCCGCGCAGCTCGTGCAGGGCGGGCTCCTCTGACCGGCAGCGGTCGGTGGCGTGAGCACAGCGCGGGTTAAGCAGGCAACCGGATGGCCGGTCGTAGGCGCCCGGCACAACGCCGGGAATGGCGGGCAGGCGCTCGGAACCGACGGCGCGTTCCGGCAGGGCGGCCAGGAGGGCCGAGGTATAGGGATGACGCGGCGCCTCGAACAGTTCATCGGCCGTGCTGGTCTCGACCACTTGGCCGGCGTACATCACGACGACGCGCTGGGCGGTCTCGGCCACCACGCCGAGGTCATGGGTGATCAACACCAAGGCCATGCCCCGTTCGCGCTGCAGCGACAACAGAAGATCGATGATCTGAGCCTGGATGGTGACGTCGAGCGCCGTGGTCGGTTCATCGGCGATCAGCAGGCGGGGATTGCAGGCGATGGCCATGGCGATCATGACGCGCTGGTTCATACCGCCCGAAAGCTGGTGGGGGAAGGCGGAAAGGCGGGAGCGGGCATCGGGAATGCCGACCTGATCCAGCAACTCCGCCGCTCTGCGCCGGCGTTCCTTGCGGCTGCCCCCTTCATGCAGGTCGAGCGCTTCGGTCAACTGGTAACCCACGGTGAGGCAGGGATTGAGGCTGGTCATCGGCTCCTGGAAAATCATTGCGATATCGCCGCCGGTGATCTTGCGCCGCTCGCTGGGCCGGAGGCTGTTGAGATCACGGCCGCCGAAATTGAGCGTATCCGCCTCGACCCGGCCCGGATAGCCGATCAGACCCATCACGGCCAGCGACGTCACGCTCTTGCCTGAACCGGATTCGCCAACGATGCCCACGACATCGCCTTCGTCGACGCTCAAGGTGACGCGGTCGACGGCCCGGAAAGGATTGTCGGCGGTACCGAATTCGACGGTGAGGTCGGAAATATCCAGCAACATGGCGCTACCGTTTCAACTTCGGGTCCAGGGCGTCGCGCAGGCCGTCGCCCATCAGGTTGAAGGCCAGCACGGTCACCAGGATGGTCACGCCGGGGAAGGTGACGACCCACCAGGCGCGTTGGATGAAGGCCCTGGCGTCGGCCAGCATGGTGCCCCATTCCGGCGTCGGCGGTTGGGCGCCCAACCCTAAGAACCCCAGCGCCGCCGCGTCGAGAATGGCTGTCGAGAAGCCCAACGTCGCTTGCACGATCAACGGCGCCATGCAGTTGGGCAGCACGGTGAAGAACATCAGGCGAACTATGCCCGCCCCGGCGATCTTCGAGGCCACGACATAGTCCTTGGTCGTTTCGGTGATCACGGCGGCGCGCGTCAGACGGACGTAGTGCGGCAGCACGACGATGGCGATGGCCAGCATGGCGTTGGTCAGGCTGGGGCCCAGAATGGCGACGATGACGATGGCCAGCAACAGGCTGGGCAGCGCCAGCATGATATCCATCATGCGCATGATGGCGATTTCAACGACACCGCGGGCGAAGCCGGCGATCAGGCCGAGGACGATGCCGGCGGCCAACGACAACGTGACGACGATGACGCCGATCAGCAGGGAGAGGCGCGAGCCGTGGACCAGCCGGGAGAAGATGTCACGGCCGATATCATCCGTGCCCAGCAGGAACTTGATGGAACCGCCTTCCGCCCATGAAGGCGGAACCAGGAAAGCGTCGCGGTACTGTTCGTGGGGCGGATGGGGCGCGATGAAATCGGCGAAGACGGCCGTGAGTGCAACGGCGACGATGACTACAAGCCCGGCGACCGCGCCCCGGTTGGCGCTGAAATACATCCAGAACTCCGCCAGCGGATGCGGCGGGGCGACGGCCTGGCTTTCGACTTCGTTGACGACGTCTACGGTCATGGTGTTTTCCGGGACCTATCGGGCATGGCGGATACGCGGGTTGATCAGGCCGTAGAGCAGGTCGACCAAAAGGTTCACGGCCATGACCATGGTGGCGACCAAAAGCACGCCGCCCTGCAGGGCCGGATAATCGCGGCGGTTGACCGAATCGACCAGCCACTTGCCGACGCCGGGCCAGGCGAAGATGGTTTCCGTCAGCAGCGCGCCCGCGAGCAAAACCCCGACTTGCAGTCCGATGACCGTGACCACGGGAATGAGGGCGTTGCGCAGGGCATGGACGGCGATCACGCGCCACGGCGGCGCACCCTTGGCCCGGGCGGTGCGCACATAATCTTCGCCCAGCACCTCCAGCATCGAGGACCGCGTCATGCGCGCGATCACGGCCAGCGGGATGGTGCCCAGCACAATGGCCGGCAGAATGAGGTGGGCGAGGGCGGATTGGAATGCACCTTCCTCGTCGATCAACAAGGTGTCGATCAACATGAAGCCCGTCACCGGTTCGATGAAGAACATCAGCGACAACCGTCCCGAAACCGGCGTCCAACCCAGCGTGACGGAGAAAAACAGAATCATTAAGAGCGCCCACCAGAAGATAGGCATCGAATACCCCGTCAGCGACGCGCCCATGACGGAATGGTCGAACGCCGTCCCCCGCCGGACGGCGGCGATGACGCCCGCCGGCAGACCGAAAAAGGCGGCGAACAGCATGGCGCAAAAGGACAGTTCCAGGGTCGCCGGAAAACGTGCCAGGAACTCGTCGAGGATCGGCTCCTTGGTGACGATGGAGCGGCCGAGGTCGCCTTGGACGACCTTCTCCATGTAGATGCCGTATTGCACCAGCAGGGGTTTGTCGAGCCCGAGCTCGGCCCGCATTTCTGCGTGGCGTTCCTCGGTCAGGCCGCGTTCCCCCGCCAATAGCAGAATGGGATCGCCCGGCACCAGCCGGATCAGCGCGAAGGTCAGCAGGGTCACTCCGATGAAGGTCGGAATGACGAGGCCCACGCGGGTGAGAATGAATCGGAGCATGTAAAGGACTTAGCGCGAAAAACCGAGTTTGGCGAACAAGAAACGGGAGAAGGCGTCAGCCCTCTCCCGTTCCCAAACGCTTACACAATGGTGCCGATGATCTATTCGATATCGACGCCGTAGAAGCCGTGGCCGCCAAAGGGATCGATCTTATACCCTTTGACCTTCTTGCTCATCGGCATGTAGACGACCGAATGGGCGACCGTGAACCAGGGCGCTTCACGTTTGAAGACGACCTGGGCCTGGCGGTAAAGCTCGGTCCGCTTGGCCACGTCCGTGGTCTGCTTGGCCTGCTTGAGAAGGCCGTCGAATTCCTCGTGGCAGAAGCGTGCCCGGTTGGAACCCTTTGCGGCGGCGCAGCTCAAAAGGACATACATGAAGTTGTCCGGATCGCCGTTGTCGCCGGTCCAGCCCAGCAGCACCGTTTCGTGCTCACCCGACTTGGAACGCTTGAGGTATTCGCCCCACTCGTAAGTGACGATCTTGGCTTCGACGCCAACCTTGGCGAAGTCCGCCTGGATCAGTTCGGCCATGCGCCGGGCATTGGGGTTGTAGGGCCGTTGAACTGGCATCGCCCAGATGTCTGTTTTGAAGCCGTTGGGATACCCCGCCTCAGCGAGCATCGCTTTGGCTTTGGCCGGATCGTAGGCGTAGTCCTTAACATCGTCGTTGTAGGACCACATGGTCGGCGGAATGGGGTTCTTGGCTGCCTTGCCTGCACCCTGGAAGACGGCGTCGATGATGGCGGCCTTGTTGATCGCCATGTTCAGCGCCTGACGCACCTTGCGGTCGGTGTAGGGCTTTTTCTCGGTGTTGAACGCCAGGTAACCGACGTTGAGGCCTTCCTGCTGCATCATGTTGATGCTGGGATCGGCCTGCATGGCGGCAATGTCAGCCGGATTGGGATAGGGCATGACATGGCATTCGCCGGCCTTCAGCTTGGCATAGCGCACCGAAGCGTCCGGCGTGATGGCGAACACCAGGTTGTCGATGGCCGCCTTGCCGGCCCAGTAGGTCGGATGGGCCTTGTAGCGGATGACGGCGTCCTTCTGGTACTGGACCATCGAGAAGGGGCCGGTGCCGACGGGTTGCTGGTCGAAGGTGTCGGGCGTCCCCGCCTTCAGCATGTTGTCGGCATACTCGGCCGAATGAATGGACGCAAAGTCCATGCCGAGGTTGGCGATCATCGGCGCTTCCTGAACGCTGAGCGTCATGCGTACGGTGTAGTCGTCGATCTTATCCACGCTCTTCAACAGGTTCGGCATATCCATGCCGTTGAAGTATTCGTACGAACCGCCCGACACCCGATGGTAGGGGTGATCCTTGTTC
>CAZGTM010000049.1:0-24933 GCA_964528595.1 uncultured Rhodospirillaceae bacterium | reverse complement strand
TTATTTATCACCGCCAAACCCAATTATTGAGCGTCTGGCGGAGCCCACTGGCTAGGTCTATGCTACGCAATCCATCTTCATTTTCCGGAGACCACGATGGCCGACGCCGCCAAAGCCGAAGAACTCCTGTTTAACCGCACCGGTCTTGACCGCAACCGCGTCGAGGGTCTGGTCGATGACGCTCTGGACGGCTGCGACGACGGTGAACTGTTCCTCGAATACCGCCAGTCCGAGGTTCTGGCTTGGGACGACGGAAGACTCAAGTCGGCCAGCTTCGACACCTCCCAAGGCTTCGGTTTGCGCGCCGTGTCGGACGAGAGCACCGGTTACGCCCATGCTTCCGAATTATCCGAAGCCGCAATCAAACGCGGCGCGGATGCCGTGCAGACCGTTCGGGCAGGACGTTCCGGCAACTTGAGCCAGGAACCCGCCGGCACCAACCAGGCGCTTTACATCGACGACAACCCGCTGGCCGATATCCCGTTCGAGCAGAAAACCAAGTTATTGGCCGAAATCGACGACTATGCCCGTTCGAAGGACGAGCGTGTGCGCCAGGTCTCGTGCTCGCTCGCCGGATCCTGGCAGGTTGTCGAGATCGTCCGCAGCGGCGGCGTGCGCACGGGCGACATCCGGCCGCTGGTCCGGCTCAACGTCTCGGTCGTCATGGGCGAGGGTGACCGCCAGGAAACCGGCTCCTACGGCACCGGCGGGCGAACGCTTTACGATCATTACATTCAGCCGGAAAACTGGCGCTCCGCGGTGGACGAGGCGATGCGCCAGTCGGCCGTCAATCTCGGCTCGGTACCCACGCCGGCGGGCACCATGCCGGTGGTGCTGGGGCCGGGCTGGCCGGCCATCCTATTGCACGAGGCCATCGGCCACGGCCTGGAAGGTGATTTTAACCGCAAAAAAACCAGCGCCTTTTCCGGCCTGCTGGGCGAACGCGTCGCCGGTCCCGGCGTCACCGTGGTCGACGACGGCACCATCATGGACCGCCGCGGCTCGCTCACCGTCGACGACGAGGGCACGCCCACCGAGCGCACGGTGCTGATCGAGGACGGCATTCTCAAGGGCTACATGCACGACCGCCTGAACGCGCGCCTCATGGGCATGAAGCCCACGGGCAACGGCCGCCGCCAGGACTTCGCCCACATGCCGATCCCGCGCATGACCAATACCGTGATGGACAACGGCGAGTTGGATCCGGCGGAGATCATCGCCTCGGTCGACAACGGCCTTTACGCCGTCGACTTCGGCGGCGGCCAGGTCGACATCACTTCGGGCAAGTTCGTCTTCACCTGCACTGAGGCCTACCGCATCGAAGGCGGCAAGGCAACCGCACCCGTCAAAGGGGCGACGCTGATCGGCAACGGGCCCGACGTGCTGACCAAGGTCGGCATGATCGGCAACGACCTGGCGCTCGACCGCGGTATCGGCACCTGCGGCAAGGACGGCCAGGGCGTGCCGGTAGGCCAGGGCCAGCCGACCTTGAAGATCGACGAATTGACGGTGGGTGGTACGGAGGCGGCTTAACTCATGCGGATTACCGAGGTCGAGGTCCGCTGCTGCAAGCAACCGGACCTGGAGATCGACAGCGCCAGTCTGCGCGCGTCGGACACCCACTACGGCATGGAATTCCTGGTCGTGACGATGAAGACCGCGGACGGGCTGGAGGCCTCATCCTTCGGTTTCGCGGCGCGTTCGGCGCGGGGCGCGGGCGAACTGGCGGCGGCCTCCATGAGGCCGTTTTTCACCGGTCGGGACGCCCTCGACCGCGAGGGCGCCTGGCAGGACTTCCGCACCGCCGACCGCTGGTGGAACCACCTGCCGATCTATTCCTACGGCCCCTTCGACAACGTGCTGTGGATCCTCGGCGCTTTGGACGCCGGCCAGCCTCTTTACAAATACATCGGCGGCTGCCGCGACGAAGTGCCGGTCTACGCCAGTTCCCTCGTGCTGCCCTCGCCCGAGGCCTACGCCGAAGAGGCGCTGGGCATCAAGGCCAAGGGTTACAAGGCCTACAAGGTCCACCCGCCGGGTCAGGACTACCGCGAGGACGTCGAGGTTCACCGGGCGGTGCGGGACGCCGTCGGCCCCGACTTCACGCTGATGTCCGACCCCGTGGCCTGCTTCAACGTCGACCAGGCCGTGCGCTTCGCCCGCGAACTGGAACGGCTCGACTATTACTGGTTCGAGGAACCGCTGGCCGACGAAAACCTGCCGGGCCTCAAGGCGCTGACCTCACAGGTCGATATTCCCATCGTCGGCGGCGAGGTGCTGGCGAAGCATCCCTACAGCCTGGCCAACTACATCTCAGATCGCGTCGTCGACCGCGTGCGCGCCGACGTTTCCTGGACCGGCGGCGTGACGGGTGTGCTGAAAACGGCGAGAACGGCCGAGACATTCGGCATGAACTGCGAGATCCACACCACCATCATGCACCCGCTGGAACTGGTGAACCTGCATTGTTGCGGTGCCATCGCCAACAACGATTATTTCGAATTGCTGACGCCGGAATCGCTGTTCGATTTCGGTTTAACCGAGCCCTTACCGATCAAAGACGGCCTGGCGAAACTACCTCAGGGGCCGGGTCTGGGCATCGATTTCGACTGGGACTTCATCGACAACGCGACGTATAAAAAACTCTAGCTTCCAGGCGTCAAACTCTTCCAGAAGCGGATGTTGAGGCCGCGCATCATCGAATCGTGGCGTCCCTCCAGACAACTGCGCAGGCCGAACACCAGCTTGCCGTCGATCCAGCGCTGACAGGCCTGGAAATGCTCGCCGGCCAGGGCGACGGCATCGTCGTCAGCGCCGCCCGGCATGGTTTCGACCGCCGCATCCCAGCGCGCCTGCCGCCTGGCCGGCGACATGCGCTCGTCGGGCGCCACGGTGTTGATGGCCCGGGACAGCACCCGCGTGACGCCGGCGTAGCCTTCCTCGCCGTCGAAGTAGCCGGCCGCAATAGCGCGATCGGGGCCGGTCGCCCGGGCGATTTCATCGGCCGTGAGCGGATCCGGGTCGTTCTCGGTGGTCACCGGCAGCAGGGCGACCCGCTTACCGATTGTGATGGCCGCGCGCTCGGCGCCGAAAGCGCTAAGTACGTTTTCCGCGAGGCTGATCCTGACGGCTGAAAAGCCACGTTTCGTGACGATCCTGATGAGCCCGCGCGGTGTCACCTCGCGCACGTCCCCGGCGTCATTCGTGAAGGTGAGTTTGACATCCTGATTTGCCGCCAATTCATAGGGCGCTTCGTAGCCCGGCCGTTTGCGGTCCTGCTGCAGGCAGAAGCTGCTGAACTCGGCCGAACATTCGTCGCCCGCGCAGTTCAGTTCCACCGGACCGGCGGTCATGGCCAGGCCGAGGATCTGCGTCGCCGCCGAAACCGGCGGCGAAACGACAAACGCCAGAGCGGCGAGAAATGGAATTGAGATGAAAAGCTTAAGCCGACGCTGATACAGGACACGACCTAGAACGGACATCATTCCCTCCATAGTGGCTCGGGCCAACTATATCACGATTTGATGCGGCAAGGTGCGCAGTGGCCATACAAGAATGTGTGTGCGGTCGTGAAGTGCCGATACCTAGTAGGCGTATTCCTCGAACACCGGATCGACGGAGCGGTTCCAGCGGGACTCGAAGGCTTCGAGCAGTTCCTCGGCGGGGGTACGGCCGTCCTCGACCACCAGGCGCACGGCGCTGAGGAAATGGCGCTCATCATCCCCGAAGGCGTCCATGCGGTGGCGCGCCTTGAGGCCGTCCGAGGCGATATCGATCATGTCGCCGGCCAGGTCGCTGACGCTGCGTCCCTTGACCTCGGCCTTGAGGCCCCGGCGCATGACGTCGGCGTGCAGGGCGGCGCGGTCTTCCTGGGTCCAGTCCTTGCACATATCCCAGGCCGCGGCGCAGGCGGCATCGTCGTAGAGCACACCAACCCACAGCGCAGGCAGCGCGCACAGGCGCCGCCAGGGTCCGCCGTCGGTGCCCCTGAGTTCGATGAACTGCTTCAGACGGACCTCCGGGAACAGCGTGGTGAGGTGGTCCTCCCAATCCTTGATGGTGGGAATCTCGCCGGGCAACGCCGGTAGTTTGCCGGTCAGAAAATCGCGGAACGACTGACCCAGGGCATCGATGTATTGACCGTCGCGGTAGACGAAGTACATCGGCACGTCCAGCGCGTATTCGGCGTAGCGCTCATAACCGAAGTCCTGATCGAAGACGAACGGGATCAGGCCGGTGCGGTCGGGATCGGTGTCGGTCCAGATGTGGCTGCGGTAACTGAGGAAGCCGTTGGGCTGGCCTTCCGTGAACGGTGAATTGGCGAACAGGGCCGTGGCGATCGGCTGCAGCGCCAGGGCAACGCGGAACTTCTCCACCATGTCGCGTTCGTCAGCGAAGTCGAGGTTCACCTGTACCGTTGAGGTGCGGAACATCATGTCGAGGCCGAGATCGCCGCGCGTCGGCATATAGCTCCGCATTAGCGAATAACGGCCCTTGGGCATGACCGGGATATCGGCGCGCGACCACTTGGGCTGAAAGCCGAGACCGATGAACCCGACGCCCATCGCTTCGGCCACTGTCTTAACCTGATGCAGGTGGGTGTTGACCTCGTCACAGGTCTGGTTGAGGTTTTCCAGCGGCGCGCCGGACAGTTCCAGCTGCCCGCCCGGCTCCAGCGTGATCGACTGGCCGTTCATGGCCATGGCGATGGCGTTGTCGCCTTCCATGATCGGCTGCCAGCCGAATTGCTCGAGGCCCTTGAACAGCGCCGCGATGCCCTGCGGGCCGTCGTATTCCAAAGGCCGCAGGTCGTCGTGGCGGAAACCGAACTTTTCGTGCTCGGTGCCGATGCGCCAGTCTTCACGGGGCTTTCCGCCCTCGCTCAGGTATTCGATGAGCTGCGCCCGGTTCTCGATGGGCGCGCTTTTTGTGCCGGTGTCCGCCAAGGGGGGGTCCTCAACTACCAAATTTTCAGAACCTGTACATAAGCAGGTCGTCAAAGGTTAACAACCAAATATTCCCGCCGACCTTCAAGAATGCGTGACCCGCCAATCCCCTAAAACCGCCTGCCAGATGCTGAGCGCCGCCGCGGCGGCGGTATCGGCGCGCAGGATGCGCGGCCCCAGAGAAACCGGATGAGCCGCCGGAAGGGCGGCGATGGCGGTCCTCTCGGCCTCATCAAAGCCGCCTTCCGGTCCGATCAATACGGCCCAGGGCGCGGCTCGCGCGGCAGCGTCCAATCCGTCCAGCACGTCGACGGCGGCGGCGGCATTGCCGATTTCGTCGCACCACATCAGGTGCCGCTCTCCGGGCCAATGGTCCAGCAGCGACTGCAGCGAGACGGCTTCCGCGACGCCCGGCACGTCGAGCCGTTCGCACTGTTCGGCGGCTTCACGCGCGTTGGCCGCGAGGCGTTCGGTCTTGATGCGCTGGACGTTGGTGCGCCGGGTAACGACGGGGCGGATTTCGGAGACGCCCAGTTCCGCCGCCTTTTCAGCCACGAAATCGAGACGCGCCCGTTTGATCGGCGCGAACACCAGCCAGAGGTCCGGCACCGGCGTCTGGGGCTGGTGCAAAGCCTCCAGCTTTACGGCGCAACGTTTCTTGCCGACCGCTTGCAGCCTGCCCGACCACTCGCCGTCCCGGCCGTTGAACAGGCCGACGGTATCTCCCGTCTTCAGGCGCAGGACATGGGCAACCTTGTGGCTCTGGTCCTTGTTGAGATCGACCAGCAGGCCAGCGCCGAGATCGTCTTCGACGAAGAGACGCACCTTTGGCCGGGCTTGGGAAACGGTTTCGTTCATGCCGAATGAATGACGCGAATGATTGAAGCGGACGTTGGAAACGGCTACAGCATAGGCCATGAACGCCAAGCCCGATAGCAGCCCGAGTTCGATCATCGCCGACGCCGTCTCCGGCAACTGGGTCGACGCGCGCGCGCCGGAGGGCGCCAAGCCTTATCTCAAGCTTGCCCGCTTCGACCGGCCGATCGGTTCCTGGCTGCTGTTCTGGCCCTGCTGGTGGTCGCTGGCGCTGGCGGCGTCCCAACCATCCGTGTTCCGCTGGGCCGCCTGGGGCGCCAACGGCTGGCCGGATCCCTTGTTGTTGGCGCTCTTTTTCGTCGGCGCCTTTGTCATGCGGGGCGCGGGCTGCACACTCAATGACATCGCCGACCGCAATTTCGACGGCATGGTCGAGCGCACGGCGCTGCGGCCCATTCCCTCAGGCCAGGTCAGCGTCTTCCAGGCCTTTCTCTGGATGGGCCTGCTTGGCCTGATCGGGTTCGGGGTGCTGCTGACCTTCAACCCGTTCGCCATTGCCGTCGGTGCTGCCTCCCTCGTCATCGTCGCGGTCTACCCCTTCATGAAACGCATCACCTATTGGCCGCAGTTCGTGCTGGGGCTTGCCTTCAACTGGGGCGCCCTGCTGGGCTGGACCGCGGTGACCGGTGGTCTGGCGGCGGGGCCCGTCGCCCTCTATGCCGCCGGCATCGCCTGGACGCTGGGTTACGACACCATCTACGCCCATCAGGACAAGGAGGACGACGTGCTGATCGGCGTCAAATCGACGGCGCTGCGCTTCGGGCCGACCACCAAGAACTGGCTGGCGGTGTTCTACACCATCGCCATCGCCGGCATCACCGCAGCCGGATACATCGTCGGCCTGTCATGGCTGTTCTACGCTGGGCTGACCATCGCCGCGGCACAACTGGCCTGGCAGATCGCCGACCTCGACATCGACGACAGCGCCGACTGCCTGGCCAAGTTCAAGTCCAACCACCCCTTCGGCCTGATCGTCTTTCTGGCCATCGTGGCTGGGCAGGTTCTCTAGCTCTTCCGCGACCAGAGCTGTTCGGACATCGAATTCTCCCCGGTGGTCCCACGCCCGCGATCATCAGCGCGCGGTGGTCCAGGGTCAAGACGGAAGCTGCTTTAGGACTTCGAAGTTGGGAAAATCGAGGGCGTGAGCCCGCCGGCGCAGGCTATCCGTCCAGGCGCGGCGGCGGGTCTCGTCGGCGACGGCGGCAGCGATAAATTCGTCCAGAGCCATTTCGTCCGCTAGCATCTCGCGCGCCGATTCCAGGATCTGCAGCTTGGTTCTTGCTTCGAACCTGCGCTCTTGCGCGCTGATCTGGTCCAGAGCGAGGGGGGATGCGGTCAGGCCCAGGGCGCCGTGGTTCGTGAGGTAGGCGCCGGCTTCGCCCAGTTCCCCCTGTTCCGCAAGATCGAGGCGAATGCCGCTCAGCCGGCCGTAGGCGTAGTTCACGGCGGCCCCCCCCGACGAGCCCATCTCGGTGCGGTGCATATGATCCAGCTGCGATGGCGACAGCCAGGTGACCCAGGTCTTCAGCAGCGTCCCCGGAGAGGGCGCAAGTGTCGCCGGGATGGCGCCATAGGAGGTGATGTGCGCCGAATAAACCACGTCGTGATCCTGAAGGCGCGCCTGCGTCACGGGGATCACCGCACCGAGAAATTCGCCGAACTTCCGCGTCAGTTGATCGGGCGAGGCGTTCGAGCCGA
Source organism: uncultured Rhodospirillaceae bacterium (assembly GCA_964528595.1). Taxonomy (GTDB): domain Bacteria; phylum Pseudomonadota; class Alphaproteobacteria; order UBA2966; family UBA2966; genus CAYFKJ01. Next base: position 17,413 of record CAZGTM010000049.1, on the reverse strand, counting down.
AGGCCAGCACGGCGGTGCGGTCCGCGAACAACTCGTCCAGCGGCCCCGGCCAGTCGGCCAGCGGCATGATGCGGGCATCCTCGTAGACATAGGAATAGCCCGGCGTTTCGTACGGGTAGGTCTTGGCGCGGTGGTGGGGATCGCGGCTCATATCCATGAATGTTGGGCGAGGGCCGAGCGGGACCGGTTTAAGACGCTTTCTCCTTGCTCAGGATGCCCAATCGCGTGCCGTCCGTGATGGTGTCGTCCATGACAGCGCCCCGCATGTCGGCGTTGGAAAAATCCGCGTCCGTGAGGTCGGCGCCGGAAAGGTTGGCCGGGAAGGTATGGCCGGTTTCCTTGCCGTCGGGCCCCTTGATGGCGATGCGCGTAACCAGCGCGAAACCGGCCTTGACGTCGCGCAGGTTAGCCGCCACCAGTTTTGCGCCGCCCAGTTCCGCCTCGCGCAAATTTGCACCGGTGAGATTGCTGCCGCTCAGGTCCGCGAGCACAAGTTGGGCCTTGGCCAGATTGACCTCCGACATGTTGCAGGCCCCGAAATCGGCGCCCGACAGATAGGCGTTCGACAGGTCCGCACCACTGAGGTCGATGCCCTTGAAGCTGGCGCGTTCGCCCTGTGCGCCACCGGAATCGGCCCACAGAGCGTGCTTGGCCATCATGCGCTGGATTTCGACCGAAAGTTTGCTGGCGCCCTTGGAGACCTTGGCGTCGCGCGTATCGGCCGTGGCCAGATCGACGCCGGCCAACACCGTACCCCGCATATTGGCGCCGGTCAGGTTGGCTTCGGCAACCTCCGCATCCTCCATATTCGCACCGGTCAGGTCGACGTTCTTAAGTTTGGCCTTACCGAGGTTGGCGCCGCCGAGATCGGCGCCGGAAAAATCGACCCGGCTGCCCTGCAGGCTGCGCAGCGACGCCCCCTTCATCGACGTGTTGCGCATCTTGGCGTCGTCGGCCTTGGCATTGTCCATTTTGGAGCCATCGAGATTGGCTTCGCTGAGGTCGACGGGGGCATTGGATGCGGATACCAAGGCGCCCGGCCGGAGATCGGCATCGCTGAGATCAGCCCCGGTCATTTGCGCGCCTTTGAATTGCGCGCCGCGCAGATCGGCTCTGACGAAAAGCGTGTTGGTGAGGTCGGAGCCTTCAAAGCAGGCGCCGAACAAATCGGCCCGTGAGAAATTGACGCCGGCGAGAACGCAGTCCGTAAAATCACATCCCGTGAAAACGGCATCGCTGAGGTCGATACCGGGCAGCTTCAACCCCACCAAACTGGTGTTCTGAAGGACGGCGCGCCGGCCGCCTTGAATGCTTTTTGCGAATTGCTGGTGGAGCTTGATCGTTTCCACCAGCTCGGTAACGTCCATGCCCCAAATTCCCCCAAAATAAGGACACCATATTTGTATTATTCATAGCGCCGAAGGTCAATTCATCAGCGGTTGAATACTAACAAATTTGGGAATGGGGAGATATCGGGTCAAGACCCCAGTGGAATGCCCTGCCCGGTTCGGTTCTGAAAGGATCGAAGCGGGTGAATCAATCGGGAAATTTGAAGTCGGGGTCCATGCGTCCGAGGATGACGTCGTCCAGAATAGCATTGTCCAATATCACGCCCTTCATATCGGCGTTGGAAAAATCAGCGTCCGTCAGATCCGCGCCCGACATGTTGGCGGGAAAGCTATGGCCGGTCTCCTTGCCGTCCGCGCCCCTCATCTTGACGCGGCCCAAGTTGGCATTTCGCGCGTTGACCTCCCGCATGTACGATTCGACGAAACGCGCGCCCTCCATGTCGGCATCGCGCAGGTCGGCCCCCATCATGTCGCAGCCGCTGAGATCGGCGAGCACGAGCTGGGCCCGGGAAAGATTTACCTCGCGCATGCGGCAGGCGCCGAAATTGGCGGCGGACAGATAAGCGCCGGCCAGATCGGCCTCGGTGAGGTCGATGCCTTCGAAGCTGGCGCGCTCGCCCTCCGCGCCGCCCGAATCGGCCCACAGCGCATGCTTCGCCATCATTTGCTGCACTTCCACCGGCAGCTTGCTGGCGCCGTGACTGACCTTGGCGTCGCGCAAATCGGCCTTTTCCAGATTGACGTCTGCCAGCACGGCTCCCCGCAGGTTGGCGCCATTGAGACTGGTTTGATCGAGCGTCGCTTTTGCCAGGTTGGCGCCCGTGAGATTGGCGTTCTTGAGTTTCGCCATCTCCATCTTGGCGCCGCCGAGGTCGGCGCCCGAGAAATCCACCCGGCTGCCCTGCATGCTGCGCAGCGACGCGCCGTGCATTTTGGCGTTGCGCATCTTGGCGTCATCGGCCTTGGCGTTGTCGAGCTTCGAATCCGAAAGGTTGGTGTCCGACAGGTCCGCCGGCGCGCCGGCCGCCGCGACCAGGGCGCCGGGTCTGAGATCGGCGTCGGTGAGGTCCGCGCCGCTCATCTGGGCGCCTTTGAACATGGCGCCCCGGACATCGGCCCGGATAAACTTGGCGTCGGTGAGATCGGCATCCTCGAACACGGCGCCAAAGAGATCGGCCATGCTGAAGTCGGCGCCGGCAAGCTTGCAGCCGGTAAAATCGCAGCCCGTCAGCACGGCGTCGCTGAGATTGACGTTGGGAATTTTCAGACCGGAGAGGTCCTCGTTCTTGAGCACGATGCGCTTGCCGCCCCGCATGTTCTTTGCGAACTTCTGGTGCAGTTTCAGCATCTCAACCAAGTACGCGGTGTCCATTCCACCCCATCTCCCTTGCGGGATAACTTGATACGAACGGCGGGTAATATCCAGCGATATGCTTAACAAATCGCTGAAAAATCATCTCCGGCAGCAATATTATGATTGCTATTCATTCGAGGGCCACCATCCGGCTGTCGCACAAGGCAATTTTCCAGCCTATACTCGCTGATCAACCTCCTCCGACACGCCCGTCGGCCCCCCAAAACAAGATGGTCAAGAACCCATGGCAGTATCCGGCCCAGGTAAGCGTTATGCCGCGATTATGAGCATGATCGGGACCGGGCATGCCTTCAGCCACCTTTATCTGCTGGTTTTGCCACCCCTGTTTCCGGTGTTGCGGGAGGAGTTCGGGGTCGGTTACGCGGCGCTGGGCCTGTTGGTCACCATGATGAATGTCGCCAGCGCCGTCTGTCAGATCCCGGCCGGTATCCTGGTCGACCGTTTCGGCGCCCGTCTGATTCTGATCGGCGGTCTGGTGCTGATGGGCGGATCGGTGTTGCTGATGGGCTTTGCGCCGGGCTACGCCGCGATGCTGTTCCTGGTGGTCTGTTCGGGCGCCGGCAACAGCGTCTTCCACCCCGCCGATTATTCCATCCTGTCCCACTCGGTCGATCCGAAGCGATTGGGACGGGCGTTCGCCCTGCATACCTTCATGGGGCAGGTCGGTTTCACCATCGCCCCCACGGTGATGATTACGCTCACCGCGTTGTGGGGATGGCGCGCGGCGCTGATCTTGGTGGGCGCCGGTTCAATTGTGGCGGCCATCGCCATCTGGCGGGGAAGCCACCTGCTGAAGGACCAGTCCGCCGACGACACCGACACCAGAGAAGCCAAGCCGGCGCACACCGGCACCCTCGCCCTCCTGACGCCCGCCGTCATTACGATGTTCGCCTTCTTTGTCCTCACCGCAATGGTGACGGGCGGGCTTCAGTCGTTTCTCGTCACCACGCTGGTGCAGACGCGGTTGTGGTCGCTCACCAGCGCCAATGGCGTTCTTACCGCTTTCCTGGTGGCCACGGCGGCCGGCGTCCTCTTGGGCGGCATCATCGCCGACCGCACCGGACGCCACGGCCTCTACGCCGGCATCGCCCAGGTGGCCAGCGCGTTCGCGATGTTGCTGTTGGCGCTGATCAGCCTGCCGCTGGCGGCCCTGACCGCGGTCTTCGTCCTGGTCGGGCTACTGCAGGGCTCCGTTCGGCCCTCACGCGACATGATCGTCCGGTCGATCACGCCGGCCGGTGCGACGGGGCGGGTGTTCGGCATCGTCAGCGTCGGCCTCAATGTCGGTGCGGCGAGCACGCCGGTGCTGATCGGCTACCTCATCGACATTGGCTACGGCAACGCCTTTTTCTTCATCCTGAGCGCCCTGATGGCGCTTACCATCATCACGCTCGGCCTGGTCGGACGCAAACAAAGGCAGACCGTCGCGGCCGAATGAAAGAGCGTCAGCGCGGCTGTCGCGCATCCCGAAAGGCCCCTATATACTCCCGCTGGCGAAAACAACCTGCCGGGACCCGGAATGGCCTACTCATCGCTGCGTGATTTTATCGACCGCCTGGAACGCGAGGGCCGTCTCGTGCGCGTTACCGAGGCGGTATCGACGCACCTGGAGATGACGGAAATCCAGACCCGGCTGCTGGCGGAAGGCGGTCCCGCCGTGCTGTTCGAAAACGCCGTCGACGCCGACGGTCGGCCCGCCGGCATGCCCGTCCTGGTCAATCTGTTCGGCACGGTCGAACGCGTGGCCTGGGGCATGGAGCGCGAGCCCGGTCAACTGCGCGAACTGGGCCAAGCCATGGCTTTCCTGCGTCAGCCCGAACCGCCCGGCGGCTTCCGCGAAGCCGTGGCCATGCTGCCGCTGGTCAAGCAAGCCATAGCGATGAAACCGAAAACGGTTTCCCGCGCACCCTGCCAGGAGGTCGTCCTCAGCGGCGGCGATATCGACCTCGGACGCCTGCCCGTCCAGACCTGCTGGCCGGGTGAGCCCGCACCCCTGATCACCTGGCCCCTGGTGGTGACGCAGGGACCGGGCGAGGCCAAGGAGGACAACTTCAACCTCGGCATCTACCGCATGCAGGTAACGGGTCCCGACACCACGTTGATGCGCTGGCTCAAACACCGGGGCGGCGCCCAGCATCACGCCCGCTGGAAGGCGGAAAAATCAGAACCGCTACCGGCCGCCGCGGTGATCGGGGCCGACCCCGGCGTCATCCTGGCCGCCGTCACGCCGGTCCCCGATACGCTCTCGGAATATCAATTTGCCGGTCTCCTAAGGAACGAAAAGGTGGCGCTGGTCGACTGCCAGACCGTGCCGCTGAAGGTTCCCGCCAATGCCGAGATCGTCATCGAGGGCCATGTCTCACTGACGGAATACGGCGACGAAGGCCCCTACGGCGATCACACGGGTTTCTACAATTCGGTCGAACAGTTCCCGGTCTTCACCGTTTCCGCCATCACCATGCGCCAGGACGCCATCTACCATTCCACCTTCACCGGCCGCCCGCCAGACGAACCCAGCGTGCTGGGCGAGGCGATGAACGATCTCTTCGTGCCGCTGTTGCAGCAGCAGTTCCCCGAGATCGTCGATTTCTGGCTGCCGCCGGAGGGCTGTTCCTACCGCATCGCCGTGGTCTCGATGAAGAAGGCCTACGCCGGCCATGCCAAGCGCATCATGATGGGCGTGTGGTCGTACTTGCGACAATTCACCTACACCAAGTTCGTCATCGTGGTCGACGCGGATATCGACGCGCGCGACTGGACGGACGTGATGTGGGCGATCTCGGTCAACATGGACCCGGCGCGCGACATCACCCTGGTCGAGGACACGCCGATCGACTACCTCGATTTCGCCAGCCCCAAGTCCGGCCTGGGCTCCAAAATCGGCCTCGACGCCACTACCAAAGTCCCCCCCGAAACGGACCGCGAATGGGGCCGCAAGCTGCGCATGTCCGACGACGTCATCGCGCGGGTGGACGAGATGTGGCAGAACCTCGGCCTGCCCGGCACCGGCAAGGCGATTTGGAAATAGGCCGCGCGGCGCGGTATGATCGGCCACAATCCTTCACTCACAACCTGTCAGCAAAGCGGTTTTCATGTCCCAAGCCCTTGAGTTCCTAGACGATCTGTTTGCCCGCGCCAAACGCGCCGGCGCCGATGCCGCCGACGGGCATCACGTTCAGTCGACGTCGCTGTCGACCTCGCAGCGCCTGGGCCAGCGCGAGGACCTGGAGCGTTCGGAGAGCCTCGACATGATGCTTCGGGTGTTCGTCGGCCGGCGCCAGGCCTGCGTCGCGTCGACCGATTTGTCGGACGCCGCCGTCGACGAACTGGTCGACCGCGCCGTGGCCATGGCCAAGGCGGCGCCGGAAGACCCCTATTGCGGCCTGGCCGATAGCGCACGACTTTCGAAGGATTATCCTGACCTCGACATGGCGGACGACCACGTGCCCGATGCCGAGGAGCTTTACGGCCTCGCCGCCGAGGCGGAAGACGCCGCCCGCTCGGTCGAGGGCGTGACGAATTCCGAGGGCGCCGGTGCCAGCTGGGGCCGGGGCAGCGTCGCCGTCGCCACCAGCGACGGTTTCTCGGGCGAATACAGCACGACCTCCCACAGCGTCAGCGCCTCGGTGTTGGCCGGCGAGGGTACGGCGATGGAACGCGACTACGACTATTCCTGGACCCGCCACCGGGCCGACCTGGAGGACGCGGCCAAGATCGGCCTGCGCGCCGGCGAGCGGGCGGTCAAGCGCCTCAATCCCCGGCAGGCGGAAACGGCGGCCGTGCCGGTCGTCTACGACCCCCGCGTCTCGGGTGGCCTGCTGGGTCATTTTTCCGGCGCGATATCGGGGTCTTCGGTGGCGCGGGGAACAAGCTTCCTCAAGGAACGCATGGACCAGCAGGTCTTCGCCGACGGCATCCGGGTGATCGACGACCCGCACCGCCAACGCGGCCTGTCCTCGCGGCCCTTCGACGGCGAAGGCGTGGCCAACGCCGCCCTCGATCTGATCGATAACGGCGTTCTCGGGGCCTGGCTGCTCGACAGCGCGTCGGCCCGTCAGTTGGGTCTCGAGACCACCGCCCGCGCAGCGCGCGGCGGCGCCTCGCCGCCCCACCCGGCAACGACGAACCTTTACATGGAAGCCGGCGGCACCAGCCCCGCCGACCTGATCGCCGACATCGAGGCGGGTTTCTACGTCAAGGAACTGATCGGTTTCGGCGTCAACGGGGTCACCGGCGATTACAGCCGCGGCGCCGCGGGCTTCTGGATCGAGAACGGCGAGATCACCTATCCGGTGAGCGAAATGACTGTGGCGGGCAATCTCAAGGACATGTTCCTCAACATGACCCCGGCCGACGATCTCGTGTTCCGCTACGGCACCAACGCGCCGACCTTGCGCGTTGAAGGCATGACGGTCGCCGGCGCCTGATGACCACGGACCGGTCCGACGATCTTCGCCTGTTGGAGGAGGCCATACGCGCCGCCGGCGCGGTGGCCCACGAATACTTCACCGGTCACGCCGAAACCTGGGAGAAGACGCCGGGCGACCCAGTCACGGAAGCCGACCTGGCGGTCGACAAACTGCTCAACGAACGGCTTTGCGGCGCGCGACCCGATTACGCCTGGCTGTCGGAGGAAACCGCCGACGACGGCAAGCGCCACGAGGCGCAGCGGGTCTGGGTGGTCGATCCGATCGACGGTACGCGCGCCTTCGTCAAGCGCAAACCGGAGTACACCGTCTGTGCCGGCCTTGTGGAAGACGGCCGCCCGGTGCTGGGCGCGGTTTTCAATCCGGAAACCGACGACCTCTTCCTGGCCGAGGAAGGCCGGGGGGCGACCCACAACGGCAAGGCGCTGACGACCGCGTCTCCGCCGGCAATCGAACAGGCGAAGTTGCTGACCAGCCGACGTACGCTGGAGACAAATGGCATATCGCCCATCCCCGAGGCCGAGTTTACCTTCATCAATTCCATCGCCTGGCGCATGGTTTTGGTTGCCGCCGGACGCTACGACGCCACGATATCGGTCAAACCGAAAAGTGATTGGGACATTGCCGCGGCCCACTTGGTGGCGACCGAAGCGGGCTATGGCTGCGCGGCGCCCGACGGCAAAGCGCTGGTCTACAACCGAGCCGACATACGCCACACCGGCGTCGTCGTCGCGGCTGAACCTTTGTTCGCCGATATCATCCGCCGATTGGAAGGATTTCCGTTGTCCCTGGACAGGGACTAGCGTCAGGCCGCCTGCTCGGCTTTGGTGGAAATGAAGATTTCCTTGAACAGGGCCAGGAGGTTCTGATCGATGCCCGTCGTCATGCTTTCAAGAATGGCGAAGGCCTTTTCGGTCGGGAACGCGGGTTTGTATGAGCGCTCATCCGTCAACGCGCCGAAGATGTCGCATATTCCCGACGTGCGCGCCAGTTCGTTGAGTTCAGCCCCCTTCAAGCCCTTGGGGTAGCCCGTCCCGTCGATTTTTTCGTGATGTTGTTCGGCGATAATGCGCGCGCCCTTGCGGACATCGTCGCCGCCTTCCAGCAGAACGCCCGACTGCACCACGTGATCCTGCATCAACGGCCATTCGTCGTCCGTCAGCTTGCCCGGTTTGCCAAGGATTTCGGGTGGCGTCACGAGTTTGCCCACGTCGTGCAGCAGGCCGCCGGTCGACAGGATCAACAGATCGTCGTCCGACATGCCGATGCCGTGCCCGAACAGCGTCAGCAGCGTGGCGACGCGCATGGAGTGAACGTAGGTATAATTGTGGTGCGACTGAACCGACGAGAGAAGGTCGTGGTGGGCGGCCTGATTGACCGCTTCGACCAAAGGCGTACAGCTTTCCGCCGCCGTGCCGTAATCGATCGGTTCGCCGTTCTCGATCGCCGTCGATATGCTCTGATATTCCTCGACCGTCAGCTTGAGCGGCTTTTGCTGAACTTCGGGCAATGCCTCCCAGGCGTTTTCCGCCGATTGGCTGATCAGGTCGCTGATGGTTTCGACCAGGGCCTTGGTGGGCATCGGCCAACTTAGGAATCGGCTGGTCTTGCCGAAGCGCTCCAACAGGTCACCAGCGCCTTCGCCCTTGACGCCGATAAAAATGATCGAGACCGTCGCGCCGTCCAGTCCCAACCGGTCGATGCCGCCTTTTTTCGCCATCTGCAGGTCGACCAGGGCGACGTCGGGCGGCGTTACCGCCATGGCGTCGCCGGCGGCGCCCGCGTCATCGAATATGGACAGTTCAAAACGGCGCTTGAGCGCGCTTTCCAGTTCCCGGCGACGCCGTTCCTCCTGGAAAATAACTGCTACGCTGGGCAGCTTTATCGCCGGATCTGCGGACATGGCTTCTCTTAAATCAACCTTTAGGCGTATGAATTGCGCCTGTGACTCATCTTACCTATTTATTTGGCGGCAATCACCATGATTTCAACCAAAAACTCCGGCAAGGCAAGCCTGCTTTCAACGCAGGCCCGTACCGGCGGGTTGGCGGTATCCACCCAGGCATCCCAAACCGAGTTCATTTCATTGAAGGTCGAGATGTCCGAAAGCCAAATATTTGCCGTTAGCATTTTCGACTTATCCGTGCCTGCTTCGGCCAGCAAATCTTCGATCTTGGCCAAAATCTGCGCCGTCTGGCCCGCCACGTCGGCGCTGGGATCGTCCGCCACCTGGCCCGCGGTGTAGACCGTGTCGCCGTGAACGACCGTTTGGCTCATGCGCGGTCCGGGATTGATACGCGTAATCGACATCTCTGTGCCCCCTCAAAAATAGTTTGCTGAAGAATACTAGCCCATTGTCCCGCCGCCCGCGAGACCGGCATGATTCAGGCTTGGTGTTCCGGCCCTTCGGCGCTGCCGCCGGATTCCGACGTCACCTTGACTGGCGGCGGGCGGCCATTGAAATCGCTGTAGAGTTCCGAGTAGACGCGCTGGAAGACCGCCAGTTCCACCCGTTTACCTTCCTCGGAGTCGCGCCAGTTCGGCAGGTTTTTTTCCTTCAGAAATTCCGCAACCCCCTGGCCTGCCCCATAACAAGTGTGGGAACGGCACTCCAGGTAGCCTTCCTCTTCCAGCGTGTCCCATTTGGTGCATTCGAAGTTGTCGCCCAGGTTCTTGCAAGGCTCGCCGGCGAGTTTTTCGTCGTGCACCCATTTGAACGCCAGCGCGACACAACACAGGGCGTGACAGTTCTTGCAATCCGGCAAGAATTCACCGATTTCAAGAACCGCCATGCCCGGCTCCGGAGGCGGAACCCGGCACTGCGGGCAAACGGCATTATCCTGATCGAACAGTTTTCCGCAGTTCTGGCAGTGGGCAATTATCGACATCAACGCAACGGCCAATTTGAGCAAACATCAAGCTGGGTTCGTGCCCAGGTTTTATCAAATAATTTTTCGACCGCAAATCCGCAAGCAATTCCTGCCTGAAATTTTTACCGACGACATGAACGTATTTATTGCGATTCCGGGTCGATTGAAATTAGGCTCCGTCTTAGATGCGAATTCGAATTGGAGGACGGGGACATGCGGGACATTATCGACCTTGAAAGGTATCCCATCGACCGGCTGCAAAGCCCCGAGGGAGAGTCCTTGATGTCGGCCTGCCGCCGGGAATTGGCCGACAGCGGCATGTTCAATCTCGAGGGTTTCCTGCAGCCGACAGCGATAAGTCAATGCATCTCGGACGTGGCCCCGGTATTCGAGCAAGCCGCGTTTACACACCGGCGCAGTCACAATATATATTTCGAACCGTCGATCCCGGAACTTCCCGCCGGCCATCCGGCACTGCGTCAGTTCGAGACCGTCAACCATACGGTTTGCGCCGACCAAATTCCCCGGAGCCTGCTCTGCCGCATCTACGAGTGGCCGGCGTTGGCCGATTTCCTTGCCGCCGCTATGGATAAACCCAAGCTCCACGTGATGGCCGATCCGCTGGCCCGCGCCAACGTCATGAGCTATGGCGAGGGCGAAGCGCTGAACTGGCATTTCGACCGCTCCGAGTTCACCACCACGCTGTTGCTGCAATCGCCGCAAGCGGGCGGGGAATTCCAGTACCGCCGGGACCTGCGCAGCGAAACCGACCCCAACCACGCCGGCGTCGGGCGCCTGCTGGCGGGCGAAGACAAACAGTTGCGCACGCTGCCTCTCAAGCCCGGTACGTTGAACGTCTTCAGAGGCAAGTACAGCGCCCACCGCGTCACGCCGGTCGCCGGGTCGGTGTCCCGCATGATCGCCGTGTTCTCCTATTACGAGGAACCCGGCAGACTGTTCAGCGAAGAGGAGCGACTGGGTTTCTACGGCCGGTCCGAGCCGCTGGAAGCGGCATCTTGACGACGGCGGCAGCGTCCGCAAGCGTCGACATCGCCACTCTGCGAGCCGAACGTCTCGCGCGCCTGCGCCAGTTCATGGCGGCCGAGGATGTGGCTGCGGCGGTATTCTTCGATCCCATCAACATCCGCTACGCCACCGACGTCAGCAACATGCAGGTCTGGAGCCTGCACAATCCGGTGCGCTACAGCTTCATTCCGGCCTCCGGGCCGGTCGTGCATTTCGAATTCGCCAGTTGCAGCCATCTGGCAGAGGGCTTTGACCTGATCGATGAAGTCCGCCCCGCCGTCAACTGGTGCTACATGATGTCGGGACAGGATGCCGGGGAGGCGGTGCAAACCTGGGCAGCGGAGATCGCCGATCTGGTGTCCCGTCACGGCGGCGGCAACCGCCGCGTCGCGGTGGACCGGCTGGACCTCGCCGGGTTTCTGGCGCTCAAGCAAATGGGGATGGAGGCTTTGGACGGCCATACCCTGGCGGAAAAGGCGCGGACCATCAAAACGCCGCAAGAGTTAAACGCCATGCGGGCCTCGATCGAGGCCTGCGAACAGTCCTGCCTCGTCATGGGAGAAGCCATGACGCCGGGCATGACGGAGCAGGAGCTCTGGTCGGTTCTGCACCAGCAGAACATCGCCCGCGGCGGCGAGTGGATCGAAACGCGCCTGCTGACCTCGGGGCCCCGAACCAATCCCTGGTACAACGAATGTTCCGACCGGGTGATCGAGGACGGCGACCTGGTGGCCTTCGATACCGACCTGATCGGGCGTTATGGCTATTGCTGCGACATCTCACGGACCTGGCGGATGGGCGGCGGCGAAGCGGACGACGAACAGCGCCGCACCTATGCCCACGCCCACGCCCACCTCGAAAAACTTAAGCGGCTGGTGCGCCCCGGCCTGGAGACCAAGGACCTTGCCGCCGAAATCGGCAACCGGCCCAACGCCTGGCACGTTTACAGCTGCCTGCTGCACGGCGTCGGCATGTGCGACGAATATCCCACGGCCATGTGGTTCGACCAGCTGGGCCACTACAACGCCGTCATCGAACCCGGCATGACGCTCTGCCTCGAGGCCTATTCAGGTCCGGTCGAAGGCCGTGAAGGCGTTAAGCTGGAAGACCAGGTCCTGGTGACGGACGACGGCATCGAAGTTCTGAGCACCCTGCCGTTCGAGGAGGATTGGCTTTAAGCCGCTCCCCCACTCCTAAAAGGGCGGAGCCACCCCGAAAAGGAATTCGTGCGCCCACAACACGCCGCCGAACATCGCTAGACCGACGACGACGGCGATGACGTCGTGTTTGCCGTTGGCAGTGTCGTAGTTGGGAAGCTTACCGCGCCGGGTGGATGAGATGATCGAGAACACCGAATAAAGGGCGAAGGGTGCGAACAGGTAGAGCGATGCCCGGTCGCCGTTGTTGAGCAGGTGAACCAGCGCCCAAAGCAGGACGCCGATGATCATGGGGTGTTTGATCTTCTTTCGGATGTGGCCCTTCATTTCGGCGGCGACGAACAGGACGAAGACAACAGGCATGACGGTGAGGGCCAAATGGCTGGCCCAGACCGGCGTGGGCCAAAGCTCATGATAGTCGACACGTGTGTAACCCCAGCCGATGAGGATCAGCCCAGCGAGGGAGATGAGGGAGTAAACGCCCTTGTATGGGTTCGGGCCCAACCGGCCGACCAAACTTTCCCGCACTCCCGGTATCGACGGCACCAGGTGAAGGCCAAAAAACAGCACAATGCCTAACCAGATCATTCAGTGTTCCTTATGTTGCTTGCCCGCCTAATCCGCGTCCTCGACGAATTCGAAATCCCGCCGCTTCTCCGCCGGCAGCGCTTCGAGGAAAGCGCGCGCATCGGCCGCCGTCATCGCTTCAACATCGCCGTCGTCGTGCTGAACGACGACGCCGCTTTGGTGCAGTGATTTGATGCGGCGGTCCCGCTCCTCCCGCTCGGGGTGGCAGACCAGCGCGCAGTTGCCGCAGGTTGTCGTCAAATCGCGGCTCTTGAAACCGAACGTGATGGGCTGTTTGTTGCTCACGCCGGGCGGCGACGGCCGGCGGTTGTAAGGCGGGATGGCCCGACGGTAGGCCGCCTTCAATTCCTCGTCATCCTTGGGAATGGGAAACCGGCCCGGCGACCAGGTCGACCAGCGGCCGTTGGGGTGCAGGCCGTTGTAGCCGGCGCAGACGTAAGTGCAGCGGGCGTAGTCGCGGCGTTCGGTATAGGTGAAGTCGCGCCCACCCATCGTGACGGTAACTTTTTCCTTCTCCCCGTAGCGGAAAAAGCCGGACGGGCACGAAGCATTGCAGGCCTGACATTCGTCGCAGTAATTTTCCTCCTCCGCCAACGCCTCGTCGGCGGCAAACGGCACGTCGGTCACCGTCGTGGCGAAGACCACGTTGGGCCCGTGCTCGGGCGTCAGCACATTGCCGGAAAAACCGAACCAGCCGAGGCCGCAGCGCACCGCGAGGTAACGGTGCGAAAGGTCCGGCATCTGATCGACGTATTTTCCGCCGTCGCCCTGCCTGTACACCGAGTTCGCCATCACCGCGACGGCGTCGGCGCCGAACTCGCTGAGATAGCTGGCGATCTGGGCCGCAATGCCGCTGGCGATGGTGTTTGTCAGGTTCTGGTCGCGCTGGTGGCCGTGCCGGTCGCGTTTGGCCAGGTAACTGCGGATATGATCCTGATCCAACGGCACCGCAATTGTTATGGCCGTGCGGGCGTTCTGCATCACGTAGCCGAGCTCGGTCGAGGGCGGCCCGCCGGCCAGCGCGTCGAGATCGTTGATGCCCACCGAACAGGCGCCGTACTGCAACGCCAGGTCCTTGATCTGCGGCGTCATCGCAGCAACGGAAACCTCCCCGGCCGCCCCGCGCATCATGTCGTCGGCATATTTGTCATCCATATCGAAAGGCCTCTCTCGAACGCTGGTCACCAATCTTTGTAACTCACAGGACTTCGTCAAGAAAATCCTTGATGATTCCGCGCGTTTTTGGATCATCCGCCACGTTATGACCGGCATCCACATGCCGGGCCAATGAGTTCTTCCACGACGATCCGATGGGACATAGGCGATTGTCGCCGGGAGTCGCGAAGTCGCGTTTGCCCACCAGATTGAGCAAGGGCCCCTCGCCTGTGAGGCCGCCGCCGACGCACCCCCAACCCAGAACGACCCGCGCCTTGAACTCCGAACCGCTGTATCGGCCGGCGATCACGCCGCCTTCACTGAACCCGGCGAGAACAAGACGTGACTGGTCGATCCATGGAATTTTCTTGAATTTGGATAGGGCATAGGCGATTTCTGCAAACCGGAGATGTTGTATTTGGCGAGTGGCGCCACAGGCCTTCCAACGGTTGGGGCGGGCAAAACTGTCGGGCATAAATGTCACATAACCAAGGTCCGTGAATAGCTCCATGACATGATACTGGCGTCGATTTATGCCGCCGCAGCCGTGCAAAAAAAGGACGACGGGGAGTAAACCGCTTGTGCCCTTCGGCTGGGGGGCAAGGCAATCCTCTCTTGCATCCTCAAATCCGATCATCCTAAGCGAACATTTTCCGCCGCTGCCCGGTATATGGACGAGGCCCCTGTCCCAGGTCAGCTTGTCGGAGTCCCCCGTTGTCGCTTGGCAGGCGGCGAGCAAAAACGCGGCTCCAAACAAAATTGCAGCCAAGCGAAGAACTATCTTCCGGGGACCTGAACCATGCATGCAATGATACATTTCAAACGCCCTCCCGGGGTCGATCACACCTAGGATGCAATTCCGACTTGCGGACCGCAAGCGAACATTGTCCCAGGCAACCGTGGCGCCAAATCAAACCAAGACGGCTTCGCGGTCGTCTGCCGGCCTCTTCAAGTCGCCTGCGCCGTTGTCGTCTGGTTCGCCCCAACCCTTTCCGCGAGTCCCTTCAGATTGGCGTCTAAAACCTTGCCCGTCATCATTTTCATCACTGTCTGTCCCAGCAACCATCCCAACGGGCCGTAACTCACGCGATATTCTAATGTCCATCTCACTGTCGACTGTCCGCCATCGACCGGCTCGACGGAAATTTCCGCATGGGCTTCTTGAAGAGGCAGAGCGGCCATTTCCGACAAACGGACACGATACTTGTGATTGGCCTCCCAAGCCGTCACCTCTTCGACCAGCGACGTACCATCGGCGAAATGGTTGCGCCGTTTCGATCCCACGCCGTCTTTTCCATCCGTGAGTGCTTCGACGGATTCAATTAGGGGCGCAAATTCATCAATATGCATAAAGCGGCCCAAGACCGCCCAGACGGCATCGGGGGTGGCGTTCATCGTGTGGATTCGTTGGAAGTGGATCATTTTGGTTTCCTGATCTCCGGCAATAACACCGATATTTCATTTTGCATCGTGTCCTTATTATTGCCACGCTGCTGACACCATGGTGTCAGCAGCGTGGCAGTAGATATAAAAAATGCGCCGCACCGAACGTCTTTTTCAGATCATCCAGATCCTTCGGGCCAACCGGTCTCCCGTGACCGGGCAAAGCCTGGCCGAAGAACTGGAGATATCGCTGCGTACCCTCTACCGCGACATGGCCGAACTTATTGCGCAGCGCGTGCCGGTGACGGGAGAAGCGGGAACGGGCTATGTCCTGGACGACGGCTACGATATGCCGCCGTTGATGCTGACGGCGGATGAGTTGGAGGCGGCGGCTCTTGGTGCGGCGTGGGTGGTTGCACGCGCGGATCCGTCTCTTGCGCGGGGCGCCAGAGACCTTCTGACCAAACTGTCTTCGGCAATACCTCAGGAACTGCGCCCGATAATTCTGGAAGCAGGGATAAGGACGGTATCTGCCCGGCCAAAAGTCGTTGAGCGATTTGACGGTGCTGTTTTGCGACAGGCAATCCGGGAACGGTTAAAGCTACAAATTGACTATCAAGACCAAAAAGGTGCGGTTTCCGAGCGGGTAATTTGGCCGCTTTTCATCGCCTACTTTGACGACGTCCGCATCGTCGTCGCCTGGTGCGAAACAAGGAACGATTACCGGCATTTTAGGACTGATCGAATTCAGTCTCTGGACAGGCTGCACGACAAATATCCCGGCCGCCGGGCGCACCTGATAAAGGTTTGGGAAGAACTTCGGGCGACAGAAAACTCCGGTCACTGAATTTTGGCAGACAATATCCCCGATACGCTGAAAACTGAGATTTGGGATGGGCGGCAACCCAACGCTTGCAGACTTGCCGCGGCAAGGTTTTTATTTCGACCGGGCGGTTGAAGCACTATTCTCGTTTGGACCAAGGATGGGAAAGGGTTGGCCAATGAGCGCATCGAACGATCAGGAAAAGGTGTTGCAAACCAGGCAGCGGGACGGCGTCCTCTATGCAACCCTGAACAGGCCCGATGTGGGCAACAGCCTGTCCCTGGAGCTTATCGCCGAATTGCAGGCGCTGTGGAGCCGTCTCGAGGACGACCGGACGGTCAAGGTCGTGGTGCTCGCCGGCGAGGGCCGGTTTTTCTGTACGGGCCATGATCTGAAGGAAATTCTGTCGGCCAACGAAAACGCCTCTGAATTCGCCCGTGACCTGGCCGAGCACTGTAACCAGATGATGCAGGGCATGACCCGGTTGCCACAGCCCGTGATCGCCCGGGTCCACGGCGTCGCGACGGCGGCCGGCTGCCAGCTCGTCGCCACGTGCGATCTGGCGGTCGCCTCGACGGAGGCGTGTTTCGCGACACCCGGCGTCAATATCGGCACTTGGTGCTCCACGCCGTCCGTCGCCCTCAGCCGGACTGTCGGGCGCAAGCATGCCATGCAAATGCTGCTGACCGGCCGTCTGCAAGATGCCGAAACGGCCTTGCGCATGGGGCTGGTCAACGAGGTCGCAGCGCCCGATAAACTTGATGCCGCCGTGGATTCGCTGGCCGATGAAATCGCCGCCAAATCGCCCTACGCGATCGCTCTCGGCAAAAGATCGTTTTATCGCCAACTCGAACTGGATACGGCCGCCGCCTACGAATTTGCCGGGGAGGTCGCGGCCCGTAACGCCACCGCGGCGGATAGCGAAGAAGGCATCGCGGCGTTTCTGGAGAAGCGCGACCCGGCCTGGCCCGGTCGTTAGTCTTGGGACCGCCTCGGATTTCGGACAGCGCGGCATGGTGAACCTCGCATACTATTTGACCCGTGCGGCGCAGCGTGCGCCGGACTCCACCGCGATTCTCCACGGCGACGACAGGCTGGATTACGCATCGCTTAATGGCCGCGTCGGGCGGCTGGCCGACAGCCTGCGCCGGCTTGGCCTGCAGCCAGGCGACCGGGTCGGTTTGGTCGTCGATACCGAGCCGCGGTCCCTGGAGTGCCTGTTGGCGCCTTTACGGGCGGGCCTGACCATCGTCCCGGTGA
>CAZGTM010000048.1:0-25120 GCA_964528595.1 uncultured Rhodospirillaceae bacterium | reverse complement strand
GTATATATATTAGATAATTCTAATATTCAAGAGAGGATCAGGACCTAGGCGGTTTTTTCCGCGATCATCTCCATCGGCGCGATATTTCCGGCGGTTAAACTGGCGACAAGGTTCTTGACCTTGGCAGCCGCGGTTTCGCCCAGGACAATATGCATGCCGAGCGGTTGCGGTCCCGCGTTTGCGGCGGCTGCACGCAGTTCCTTGAAAAAGTTGAGCGCGAAATCGCCCCGGTCGTTTTGAGCCACTACTTTAAATCCGGCGCGCGTCAAGGCCTGCTCGTAATCCTCGGGCGTGGCAACAAAGCTGGTGTTTACCTCGCCCGCCCAGGGTAGCGGATACGACAGAACGCCGCCGCCCGTCTGCATCACGTCGTATATGCCGAACCGTCCGCCCGGCTTGAGCGCGCGGTGGACTTCGGCGAACAGATCCGCCTTTGCCTCGATGTTCATGCCGACATGCATCATGTAGCCGCCGTCGAAGCTGTCGCCGGCGAACGGCATGTCGAGGGCGCTGCCTTGATGCAGCTGAACGCGGTCTTTCAGACCGACCCAGCCGCATATGGCGTTGCCTGTCTCGACGAATTCCGGCGTCAGGTCGAGACCGCTGACGCGGCAGCCGTAGCGGTCGGCGGCAAACCGCGAGGTGCCGCCGATGCCGCAACCGACATCGAGGACATGATCGGCGGGCGAAAATTTGAGCTGGTCGAGAAGATGCGCCGAAGCCCGGTGTCCGCCGACATGGAACTCGTCGGCCGGCGCCAGGTCTTCGATGGTTACCTCGCTGGTCGTCTTGCCCGCCGCCCGGAGGGCTGCCTCGAACGCCGCCAGCAGGCCGCCGTGGGTGTAGTGGTCCGTGACGGGCTTGTCGTCGGATGAGGACATTTCGCGCCGGCGGACCGCTTCCGCCTAGTGGATCAGGCTGGAGAGCTTCATGGCAACCGACATGTCGCCGTCGACCTTCAGCTTACCCATCATAAACGCCGTCGTGGGATCGAGGTCGCCGCCCAGCATGGATTCGAAATCGTCCAGGCTGATGGTGATGGTGCAATCGGCCTCGTTGTCGTCGTTACTGACGACGTTGGGCACGGTCACGCCGTCAAGAAACAGCATGCCGTCGTCGCCGAAGTCGAATTTGACCGTGGCGCCGAAGCCGCTGTCTTCATCCATGTTGCCGCGAATTTTTTCGGTCACGGATTCCAGGCTCATATTGTTCTCTCCAGTTTTGTTCAAGCCCAGTCCAGTGACTTTGAGGGCCGGTTCGTTGGGGTCGCTGCGAGTCAGCTTGACGTTAACGTAAACGTCAATCTAGGATACTGTCAACGCAGTCGGCCAGCGGATCCCCCAAAGGCCGCCTTTTCGCGTCCCCTTGAGGAGGCACATGACCTATCGGTCGGTCTTTCGCCCCGATCTCTTTTCGGGTCAAACCATCGTCGTGACCGGCGGCGGCAGCGGCATCGGCCGCTGTACCGCCCACGAATTGGCGGCGCTGGGGGCGCACGCCGTTCTGGTCGGCCGCGACGAGAAAAAACTGGAGACCGTCGTGGCGGAAATCAGCGAAGACGACGGCCAGGCCAGCTGGCGCAGCACGGACATCCGCGATGAAGACGGCGTGCGCGATACGGTGGCAAGCATCGTTGCCGACCGGGGACCCATCCACGGCCTGGTCAATAACGCCGGCGGCCAGTTTCCCAGTCCGCTGGCCGGCATCAGCAAGAAGGGCTTCGATGCCGTTGTCGCAACAAACCTGACCGGCGGGTTCATGATGGCCCGGGAAGTTTTCAGCCAATCGATGGCCGACAACGGCGGCGCCATCGTCAATATGATCGCCGACATGTGGCGCGGCATGCCGGGCATGGGTCATTCGGGTGCGGCACGTGCCGGCATGGAAAACCTGACACGCACGATGGCCTTCGAATGGGCCGCCGCCGGCGTCCGCGTCAATGCGGTGGCGCCGGGCTGGATCATTTCTTCGGGCATGGACACCTATGACGGCGCCGTCAAGGCGCTCATTCCCAAGTTGCCCGCCGAGGTTCCCCTCAAGCGCGTCGGCACGGAATCCGAGGTCAGCGCGACCATCGCGTTTCTGCTGTCGGAAGGAGCTTCGTTCATTACCGGCAGCACGGTCCGCATCGACGGCGGTGTCATCCTCGGCACGTCACTGTGGGAAGCCGCCGATCATGACCGCTCAAAGCCCTACAATGGATTTCATCGTGCGGCGAATCCACGCGTCCTGGATCAAGAGGAGTAGAAATTGGCGGTACTGGAAACATCATTGGACCCGGCGTCGGAAGAATACACCGCGAACCGGAGCGCCATGCTCGATCTGATCGAGGAGTTCCGGGGGCTGGAACAGAAGGTGCGGGATAATTCCGCCAGCCGCCGGGAGCGCTTCCATCAGCGCGGTCAATTGTTGCCGCGCGAACGCGTCGCCCTCTTGGTGGACCGCGGCGCGCCCTTCGTCGAGCTTTCGACCTTGGCCGGCTACAAAATGCACGACGACGACGGCGACAAGAATATCGCCGGCGGCAACAACATCGTCGGCATCGGATACGTTTCCGGCACGCGCTGCCTGATCACGGCCAGCGATTCGGGCATCAAGGGCGGCGCCATCACGCCGATGGGCCTGAAGAAGAGCCTGCGCGCCCAGGAAATCGCATTGAAGAACAAGCTGCCGGTCATCAACCTGATCGAGAGCGCCGGCGCCAACTTGCTGTACCAATCCGAAATTTTCGTCGAAGGCGGCAAGATCTTCGCCAATCTGGCCTACCTCTCGGCCGCCGGATTGCCCATCATTACCGTCGTGCATGGCTCCTCTACCGCCGGCGGCGCCTACATGCCGGGCATGTCGGATTACAACATCATGGTGCGAGGCCGGGCCAAGGTCTTCCTCGGCGGCCCGCCGCTGGTCAAGGCGGCGACGGGCGAGGAGACCAACGACGAGGATCTCGGCGGTGCGGAGATGCACGCCACCCTGGCCGGTACGGCGGAATACATGGCGGAAAACGACGCCGACGCCATCGCCCAGGCCCGCGAAGTGGTCTCCCGTCTCAACTGGAACCGCGACGTCGGCGGGCGGGAGACGCGGGAGTTTGCCGATCCGGTCTACGACATTGACGAATTGTGCGGCCTGGTGCCGGTCGACTACCGCAAGCCCTACGAGGTCCGCGAACTGATCGCGCGGCTGACGGACGGCTCCGACTTCACCGATTTCAAGCCGCTTTACGGCCCCAACACGGTCTGCGGCCACGCCCGCATCGAGGGCCACGCTTGCGGCATCATCGGCAATAACGGCCCGATCATGCCGGAAGATTCGGTCAAGGCCACACAGTTCATCCAATTGTGCAGCCAGTCCGATACGCCCCTTGTGTTCCTGCAGAACACCACGGGTTACATGGTCGGCCAGGATTCCGAATCGGGCGGCATGGTCAAACACGGTTCCAAGATGATCCAGGCCGTCGCCAACGCGCCTGTGCCCAAGGTCACCTTGATGACCGGCGGCTCCTTCGGGGCGGGTAATTACGGCATGTGCGGCCGCTCCTACGATCCGCGCTTCGTCTTTTCCTGGCCCAACTCGCGGATCGCCGTGATGGGCGGCGAGCAGGCGGCCATGGTGATGGAGATCATCACCCGCGCCAAGTTCGAGCGTGACGGCCTCGAGCTCGACGAGGACGCCGTCAAAGCCATGGGCCAGTCCATCATCGACCGCACGGAAAAGGAATCCGGCGCTCTGGCCGCCACGGCGCGCCTTTGGGATGACGGCGTCATCGATCCCCGCGATTCGCGCCGCGTCATCGGCTTCGCCCTCTCGGTCGCGCGAGAGGCACAAGTCCGCATCACCCACCCCAATAGCTTCGGCGTCGCCCGCGGTTAGGAGTACCCCATGCTATTCACCACCGAACACGACGAGATCCGCCGCTCCGTTGCGCGGTTCGTCGATAACGAGATCAATCCCCATGTCGACCAATGGGAGGAAGACGAAATCTTCCCGGCCCACGAACTGTTCAAGAAGATGGGCGACGCGGGCCTCTTGGGCATAACCAAGCCCGAGGCATACGGCGGCTCCGGCCTGGACTACTCCTACGGCATGGTGATGACGGAAGAATTGGGACGCGTCCGCTGCGGCGGCGTGCCCATGGCAATCGGCGTGCAGACGGACATGTGCACCCCGGCCCTGGCGCGCTTCGGGTCCGACGCCATAAAGGAGGAATTCCTACGCCCGGCGATATCCGGCGATGCCGTCGGCTGTATAGGCGTCACCGAACCGGGCGCGGGCTCGGACGTTTCCGGCATCAAAACCAAGGCGGTCAAGGACGGCGACGACTACGTTATCAACGGTTCGAAGATCTTCATCACCAACGGCCACCAGGCCGACTGGGTCTGTCTCCTGGCCAATACATCCGAGGGCAAACCGCATCAGAACAAATCCCTGATCATGGTGCCCATGGACAGCCCCGGCGTGGTGCGCGGCCGCAAGCTCAAAAAACTGGGCATGGCGTCCTCCGATACCGCCGAATTGTTCTTCGAAGACGTGCGGGTGCCGCAAAGCAACCGTATCGGCGATGAGAATGCGGGCTTCATGTACCAGATGCTGCAGTTCCAGGAGGAACGCTTGTGGGCGGCGGCGGCCAGTCTCAAAGCCATGGAAATGACCATGGACATCACCGTCGACTACACCCGCAACCGCCAGACATTCGGCCAGCCCATTCTCGACAACCAGGTCGTCCACTTCCGTCTGGCCGAGCTGGCGACCGAGGTCGAGAGCCTGCGCGCCCTGGTCTACCAGGCGGTCGAGCAATACATCGGCGGCGAAAATGTCACGCGTCTCGCCTCCATGGCCAAGCTCAAGTGCGGCCGCCTCAGCCGTGAAGTGGCCGACGCCTGCGTCCAGTTCCACGGCGGCATGGGCTACATGTGGGAGAGCGACGTCAACCGCTACATGAGGGATTCGAGGCTCGGCTCCATCGGCGGCGGCGCCGACGAGATCATGCTCGGCATCATCGCCAAGCTCGACGGTACACTGCCCGGCAAGGGGAACAAGAAACGTGACTGATGCTCGTCCCCTGCCCGACTGCGAGACCTTGGACTTAAGCCTCAATGAAGACGGCGTACTGTTCCTCACGCTGAACCGGCCCAAGTCGCGCAACGCCATGAACAACGCCATGGTGAACGAATTGGAGGAGGTTTTCGCCGGCCTCGCCGGTCTCGGCGTCCGCACCGTGGTCATGCGCGGCGCGGAAGGGAATTTCTGCTCCGGCGGCGACATCAAGGACATGTCCTCGGCCCTGGCGCCCGCCGAGGGCGAAGACGATCCGCTGCAATCATTCAACCGGCGATTCGGGCGCATGATCACCGCCGCCAACAACGCCCCGCAAACCGTCATCGCGGTGGTCGAAGGCGCGGTTCGCGGCGGCGGCTTTGGCCTTGTCTGCGTATCCGACATCGCCTTGGCCCACGGCAACGCCAGCTTCGCCCTGCCGGAAACCGGCCTCGGTCTGCCCCCGGCCCAGATCGCGCCGTTCGTGGTGCAGCGCATCGGCCTGACGCAGGCCCGGCGTTTTGCCCTCAGCGGCCTTGCCATCGACGCCGAAGTGGCTAGTGAATTGGGCATCGTTCACGAAGTTCATAACGGCGACGAAGAATTGGCGGCGGCCCTGGCCGCGACGCTCAAGCGTGTCGCCCGCTGCGCGCCCGGCGCCAACGCCATGACCAAGCGCCTGATGCTGGATGTCGGTATCGAACCGTTGGAGCAGTTGTTGGACGCCGCGTCGGAGATGTTCGCCCTCTCGGCCCGCGGGCCCGAAGGCACGGAAGGCATGCGCGCCTTCATCGAAAAGCGCAAACCGGACTGGAATTCGAGCGGCGAGGGAGCCTGAACGCGTGGCCAAACAGATCGATACACTTCTCGTCGCCAACCGGGGTGAAATCGCCGTCCGCGTTTTCGCCACGGCCCGCGCCATGGGCATCAAAACCGTCGCCGTTTTCAGCGAGGCGGACGCGGGCGCGCCCCACGTCCAAGCCGCCGACAACGCCGTCTGCATCGGGCCGCCGCCGGCCCCTGAATCGTACCTCGCCATCGACAACGTCATCGCGGCGGCGAAATCCGCCGGCGCCGATGCCGTGCATCCCGGCTACGGCTTCCTCGCCGAGAACTCCGACTTCGCCGAGGCCTGTGAGAGCGCCGGTCTGACGTTCGTCGGACCGCCCGCCGACGCCGTGCGGCTGATGGGCAACAAGCGCCTTGCCAAGATCAAGATGGCCGAGGCCGACGTGCCTTGCGTGCCTGGCTATTCCGGCGAAGACCAGTCGGATGCCGCGCTGACGAAAGAGGCGGCGGGCATCGGATATCCGTTGATGGTCAAGGCGGCGGCCGGCGGCGGCGGACGCGGCATGCGCCGGGTCGACGATGCCGCGGATCTGGCGGCGGCACTGGCTTCGGCCAGGTCCGAATCGCTGGCCGCATTCGGCTCCGACGAGCTGATCCTGGAAAAGGCCATCGACCGGCCCCGCCACGTGGAAATCCAGGTCTTCGCCGACGGCCAAGGCCATGCCGTGCACCTGGGCGAGCGCGATTGTTCGGTACAGCGCCGCCACCAAAAGGTCATCGAGGAAGCCCCCTCCCCCGCCGTCGACGAAGAATTGCGCGCCCGCATGGGCGAAGCAGCGGTAAAGGCGGCCCAGGCCATCGGCTATGTCGGCGCCGGGACGGTCGAGTTTCTGCTGGGCGACGATGGTGCTGTCTATTTCATGGAAATGAATACTCGCCTCCAGGTCGAGCATCCGGTGACGGAAATGATCACCGGTCTCGATCTGGTCGAATGGCAATTGCGCGTGGCGCGCGGCGAAGACCTGCCGCTGGGCCAGGAAGACGTGATGCTCACCGGTCACGCCATCGAAGTCCGACTTTACGCCGAAGATCCGGCGGCCGACTTCATGCCGCAGACCGGCCGGGTTTTGCGCTGGTCGCCGCCCGAGGGAGACGGCGTGCGCACCGATTATGGCGTGGCGGAAGGCATGGAGATAACGCCGTTCTACGATCCGATGATCGCCAAGATCGCCGCCTCCGGCCCCAGCCGCGAGGACGCCAGGCGCAAGCTGATCCAGGCGCTGTCGGACTGTACCTTGCTGGGCGTCGGCACCAACCAGTCGTTTCTCGCCCGCTGTCTCGGCCACCAAACCTTTGCCGACGGCGGGGCGACCACGGCCTTTATCGAGGAAAGCGGTGACGATCTCATGGCCGGCGCGGACGAAGCCGCGATAACCTGCCTTGCCGGTGCCTTGCTGGCGACGCGCGATGCCGGCGCCGAGGCGCCGTGGTTCAGTACCGGCGTCTGCGAGTGGCCGCTGCAGATCGAGTACGGCTCCGCCGACGCCATCGAGGTCGACGTGGCGATGCGGGGCGGCGAGTACACGGTCGCCCGCGAAGGCGGCGAACCGGCCACGATCCGGATCCTCGAACGCGGTATCGACGCCGTACGTTACGCGTTCGCCGGCGTGGAGGGCAGTGCCGTTTGGCTGCGCGACGGCAATTCCGTTCACGTCTCGGCCGGCGGCATCACCGTCTCCGCCGCGGAAGCCGCGCCGGAGGGCGCTGCCGGCGCAGCCGGCGGCGACGGACGTCTCATCGCACCCATGCCCGGCCGCGTCGTGCGCGTCAACGCCGCCAGCGGCGCCTCGGTTTCAGCCGACGATATCCTCGTCGTGATCGAAGCCATGAAGATGGAACACGAGATCAGCGCCGGCGTCGACGGCACGGTGGCGGAGGTTGCCGTGGCCGAAGGCGATCAGGTCAGCCCGCGCCAACTGTTGATGCTGGTCGAGCCCGACGCCGACGCGGAATAAGTCAAACCGGAGCCAGCAATGAACGCCATGTCGCAGTACTACACCCAGGAGCACGAGGCCTTCCGCGATCAGCTGCGCCGCTTCGTCGACAACGAGATCATGCCCAACGTCGACGCCTGGGAGGAAGCCGGCGAAATTCCCCGCGAATTCTTCGCCAAAACGGCCGAGATCGGCGTGCGCGGCATGGGCTATCCGGAAGAGTTGGGCGGCGTCGATACCGATCTCTTCCATCAGATCATTTTCCACGAGGAAATCGGTCGCACCGGGGCGGGTGGTATCAGCGCCGCGCTGGCCGCCCACAATATCGCCACCCCGCCCCTGGTAGCGCTCGGCAGCGAGCGGATCAAGCAAACCGTCGTCCCGGAAATCCTCTCGGGCCAAAAATTGGCGGCGCTTTGCATCACCGAACCCGGCGGCGGCTCCGACGTCGCCAACCTCAAGACCCGCGCCGAGCGGGACGGCGACGATTACGTCGTCAACGGCTCCAAGACATTCATCACCGGCGGTTTCAATGCGGACTACTACACCGTCGCCGTGCGCACCGGCGGCGAGGGCATGGGCGGCGTTTCGTTGTTGCTGATCGAACGCGAGACGCCGGGCTTTACGCGCACCAAGCTGGAAAAGATGGGCTGGCATTCCTCCGATACCGCGACGCTCTACTTTGACGATTGCCGGGTGCCGGCGGAGAACCTGATCGGTTCCGAGAATGCCGGATTTTCCGGCATCATGCTCAACTTCAATTCGGAACGCTTCGGCATCGCCGGCATGGCCTACGGTATGTCCAAATGCGCCTATGAAGAATCGCTGGAATACGCCCGGCAGCGCGAGACCTTCGGCAGGCCGTTGATCAAACACCAGGTCATCCGCCACAAGCTGGTGGATATGGCGACCCGCATCAACGCCCTCAAGGCTTACCTCGAAAGCATGGCCTGGCGGCTCGACCAGGGCGAACACGCCATTGCCGAGATCTGCATGCTGAAGAACCTCGCCACCGAGACCATGACCTACTGCGCCTCGGAAGCCGTGCAAATCTTCGGTGGCGCCGGTTACATGAAGGGCACAAAGGTCGAGCGCATATTCCGCGAAACCAAGGTCCTGGCCATCGGCGGCGGTACCGAGGAAATCATGAAGGACCTGGCGTCGCGGCAACTGGGCTGGTGAGGGACGGCGCAGGGTTCTCCCGTCATTCCGGAATTTGCGCCAGCAAATATCGGGAATCCATGCCTGAGCACCCAGACAACGCAAATGCCGCATAATTCGAGACTCCGCGGAATGGATTCCCGCTTTCGCGGGAATGACGTTGGAATTATGACGCCCGCATCCAGCGTCATCCCGGACGTCGTGCTTTGCACGCACTGGCATGACATCCGGAATCCATACTGATTCTTGGCCCACCGTAAACATTTGTATAGAAACAGAAAATTGGATTCCGGCCTGCGCCGGAATGACGAATGTATGTATTGATAGTGAAATCCTCCAATTAAATTGAACATTGTTTATTTTTTTAAATTATGCTTATATTTTACCGTCATGCCACCGAAATCCCCGCGCCGCCGGGCCTTGAGTGATCACAAACGCGCCGGCATTTTGGACGCCGCACGGCGCGTCATTGCGCGCAACGGTCTCGACCGCGCCACCATGCGGGCCATTGCCAAGGAAGCGGACTACACCCCCGGCGCGCTCTATGCCCACTATCCCTCGAAGGATCATCTGCTGGTGGAACTGGCGGGCAAGGCGCTCGTCCTGGCCGCCCGCAACGTCCGGGCAGGCGCGGCGCAATCCGGCAGCAACGGGGCGCTGGCCCAGTTCAGCGCCTATTTCAGCGCCAAGCCCGAAGATCTTGATCTCTTGCTGACGGTCCTTCAATCAAGCCGCTCGCACGTCATCACCGGTGACCTCGAACGCACCTTCACCGGCCAGCTCATCACCGCCCTCGCCCCGATCTCAACCGCATTGACGGACGAAGGCTTGAGCGCCGACGAAGCCAACGCCGAAGCGCTCGACAGCGCCGCCCAAGCGTTGGGGCTCTTGATGCTGGAAAACTCCGGCCGAACGACCGCGCTGGGTTTTGATCGGGGCCGCTAATCTGCGAGGAAGTGCTTCCGTTTTGCCGGCCTTAGACGTTTCATTTCAGTCGGCATGGTCTTCACAAATTTTGACCAGAAACTCAACAATTGCGCCCGATGGGCGATGCCCAACGCAGTTCCCACGGCGCTTATGATAAAGAACGCCAGAAAAGCCGCCATATCGTCTCCAAATATCCCGGTTGCGGTTTGAATGAGGGTGGCAATGACCCCCAGGGCGCCAAAAACCAGAAATACCGCCCGACGGAGATAGAGAGCCAGAAACAACATGCCGATATTGATAATGAGATAAAGGAAACCGAGGTTGCCGTCGTCGCTCATTTGGGCAGTTAGGCCAAACCAAAACGACATTGTTCCGCACAGGTAAGGCCAAAAGGCGAAGTCCTTGTCACGGACCAGCCAGTCGACTGCATAGGCGATGAACACCACCATAAGCCCAAAAAATATGGAAACGACTTCTTCGGTTTCGTAGGCGTCGAAGCTACCGAGCCAGACTACCGCCCACAGAGAGAAGACGACCGGTGCCGTCATAATCGGTAAATTCGAACGCCAAAGTCCGAAACTGCTGGCGCCCAGAATGACGATGAAAAATTCCATGCCTTGAACTCCACCCGCCATAATTGGAATACTTGTTTTCTCGATATTGAACTATGTTCATTATATCGATAATTGAACTATGTTCAACAAAAATTCTCAAGTTGCCGATGTTGGGCTTGGCAAGAAGTATCAGGGTTGGTGAGGGCACGTCGACGGACGTGCCCCTTTGGGAAATTTTTACGCCGCTTTGCTGGCCGCTTCCGTATAGAACCCCCGTCCTTCGGCGGCCATGTCGCGCAAGGATTGCGGCGGCGTGAAGCGTTCACCGTAGGCCTGGGCCAGGCGGTCGCATTCGGCGACGAAATCCTCAATGCCGACGCTGTCGATCATCGAACAGGTGCCGCCGTGGAAGGGCGCGAAACCCCAGCCGAGGATGGAGCCGACGTCGGCGTCCTCAGGCGACATCACGACGTTCTCTTCAAGACAGCGCGCCGTTTCGACGGACTGAACGTACATCATGCGCTTGACGATCTCGTCGACCTCGGGCTGCTGGTCGGCCACGGGGAAAGCCTCCGCCAGACCCGGCCAGAGCGATTTCTTGCCGTCCTCCGGATAGTCGTAAAATCCCTTGCCGGCCTTCTTGCCCAAACGCTCCAGGTCCTCGACCATCTTGGTCGTGACCTCGTCGCCCGGGCCGGCGCGGTACTTATCGCCGAGGTCCGCCTTGGTCTGTTCACGGATGTGATGCATCAACGAGAGCGAAACCTCGTCGGCCAGGGCCAGCGGTCCCACCGGCATGCCGGCGATGCGCCCGGCGTTCTCGATCAGGGCTGGCTTGACGCCCTCGCCCAGCAGCGCGATGCCTTCGGCGACGTAAGTGGCGAAGACGCGGCTGGTGTAGAAACCGCGCGAATCGTTGACCACCACCGGCGTCTTGCGGATGCGTTTGACGTAGTCCATGGCGACCGCCAGCGCCTTGTCGGAGGTCTTTTCGCCAAGGATGATCTCGACCAGCGGCATCTTGTCGACCGGCGAGAAGAAGTGAATGCCGATGAAGCTTTCGGGCCGCGTACTCGCTTCGGCCAAGCCCGTGATGGGCAGGGTCGAGGTGTTGGAGGCGAAGATCTTGTCGTCGCCGATCACCGCTTCCGATTTGGCGGTGACGTCGGCCTTGATGGCGCGATCCTCGAACACGGCCTCGATCACCAGATCGCAGCCTTCGAGATCGGCAAAGTCCGTGGTCGTCGTGATCAGGCCGAGGGTTTTGTCCCGCGCCTCTTCCGACATGCGCTTGCGGCTGACGCGTTTGGCCAAAAGGCCTTCGCTGTAGGCCTTGCCCTTCTCCGCCGTCTCCTGATCGGTGTCGAGCAGCACGACTTCCAGCCCTGCCATGACGGTGGAATAGGCGATGCCGGCGCCCATCATGCCGGCGCCGAGAATGCCGATCTTGGTGAATTCGGTCTTCTCGACGTCCTTGGGCCGGCGCTTCAGTTTGTTGGCGTCGCCCATGGAGAAGAACAACGTGCGCACCATGTTGTGGGCGACGTTGTCGGCGGCCAGGCCGGCGAAGTGGCGGCTTTCCAGCTTGAGGCCCATGTCGAAGGCGCAGTTGAGGCCCTCGCTGACGCAGCTCATGATGGCGATGGGGGCGGGATAGTTGCCGTAGGTCTTGGCCCGCAGCATGGCGTTGCCGGCGATGAAAGTCTCGTAGCCCTTGGGCGTCTGCGGACCGCCGCCGGGGATCTTGAAGCCCTTTTTGTCCCAGGGCTGGACGGGATCGCCCTCTTCACGGATCCATGTCTTGGCGGCATCGAGCAGGCCGTCCGCCGGCACGATGGCGTGGATCATGCCCTTGGCCAGGGCCTTTTCAGGCGAAAGGTGCGTACCCTCCAGCAACAGCGGCAGAGCGTCACGGATGCCAATCAGGCGCGGCAGGCGCTGGGTGCCGCCGGCGCCCGGCAGCAGACCAAGTTTAACCTCCGGCAGACCCAGCAGGGTTTTCGGATTGTCGGCCGCCACGCGGTAATTGCAGGCGAGGCAGATTTCGAACCCGCCGCCCAGCGCCGTGCCGTTGATCGCCGCGGCGACCGGCTTTTCGGAAAGCTCCAACGACCTCAGTGTACCCTTGAAGTTGTCGCCGAAGTCCATGACCTCCTGCGGCACCCGGCTCGACAGGAGCTCGGTGAGATCCGCGCCGGCCACGAAGTCGGCCTTCTTGGAGGTAATGACGATGCCCTTGACGGCCTCGTCGCCCAACGCCTTGTCGACGTGTTCCTTGAATAGCGTGATGGAGGCGATGTTGAGCACGTTCATCGGGCGCTCGGTCATGTTCCACGAAATGACGGCAATGCCGTCTGTGCCGACGTCGTATTCGATCATTTGAAAAATTCCTTTGGTCTTTCGTCTTGGTCACCCCCACCCAACCCTCCTCCATCGTCATGCGGTAGCGTGCACAGCACGACGGGGGAGGGCTAGAAGGTTGCCACACGAGTACCCTCCCCCCAGCGTGGGGGAGGGACAGGGTGGGGGGCGAACTAAATTTCTAAACGCGTTCGATCACCGTCGCGGTGCCCATGCCGCCGCCGACGCAAAGCGTGGCGAGGCCGGTTTCCTTATCGGTGCGTTCCAGCTCGTCCAGCAGTGTGCCGAGGATCATCGCGCCGGTGGCGCCCAGAGGATGGCCCATGGCGATGGCGCCACCGTTGACGTTGATCTTGCCGTGATCGATGTCGAGCTGATCCATAAAGCGCAGCACCACCGAGGCGAAGGCCTCGTTGAGCTCGTAAAGATCGATGTCGTCGACCTTCATGCCGAGGCGTTTCAAGACCTTTTCGGTCACATATGACGGACCGGTCAGCATGATCGAGGGCTCCGAGCCGATGGAGGAGAAACCCTTGATGCGGGCACGGGCCTTGAGGCCGTACTTGTCGCCCATCTCTTTGGTGCCGATCAGCACGGCCGCGGCGCCGTCGACGATGCCGGAGGAATTGCCGCCGGTGTGCACGTGGTTGATCTTTTCGACCTCCGGATAGCGCTGCATCGATACGCTGTCGAAACCCGCCATCTCGCCCATGCCGGCAAAGGCCGGATTGAGGGATGCCAGCGCCTGCATATCGGTGCCGGGCCGCATGTGTTCATCGTGATCGAGGATCGTCAGGTCGTTCTGATCGGTGACCGGCACGACGGAGTTCTCGAAGCGTTTTTCCTCCCAGGCCTTGGCGGCGCGTTTTTGCGATTCCATGGCGTAAGCGTCGACGTCGTCGCGGCTGAAACCGTCGCGCGTGGCGATCAGGTCGGCTGAAATGCCCTGTGGCGTGAAGTAGAGTTTGTGCGTCACGGCCGGGTCGGCGGCGTAGGATCCGCCCGACGCGCCCATGGCGACGCGGCTCATGCTTTCGACGCCGCCGCCGATGGCAAAGTCGGACTGGCCGGACATCACCTGGGCCGAGGCCATATTGACGGCTTCGAGGCCGCTGGCGCAGAAGCGGTTGATCGAGACGCCGGCCACTTGCTCGTCGTAATCCGCCATCAGCACGGCGGTGCGGGCGAGGACGGAGCCCTGCTCGCCGACCGGTTCAACACAGCCCAGCACGACATCGTCCACATCCGCCGTGTCGAGCTCGTTGCGGTCGCGCACCGCTTTCAAAACGTGGGCGGCCAGGGCCGTCGGCGTCACTTCGTGCAGGCTGCCATCCTTGCGGCCCTTGCCGCGCGGCGAGCGGACGGCGTCGTAAATATATGCGTCTGTCATGGCTCTATCCTCTATCCCTCTTCGGTGTCCCTGTTCGATCAACCGGCTACAGCGAGCGGCTGATGAGTTCCTTCATAATCTCGTTTGTGCCGGCATAGATGCGCTGCACGCGGGCGTCGGCGTAGGCGCGGGCAATGGGGTATTCCCACATGAAACCATATCCGCCGTGTAGTTGCAGGCATTGATCCATCACTTTGCCTTGAAGTTCCGTCGTCCACAGTTTGGCCATGGCGGCGGTCTCGACGTCCAAGCCGCCGTTGACGTGCAACTCCAGGCAACGGTCGACAAAGACGCGGGCGATGGTGATCTCGGTCTTGAGTTCCGCCAGCTTGAATTTGGTATTCTGGAACTCGGCGATGGCTTTGCCGAAAGCCTTGCGGTCGCGCGTGTAATCGATGGTCCATTGCAACGCGCCCTCGCAGGCCGCGACGGCGCCGACGGCGACCGACAGGCGCTCTTGCGGCAGTTCCTGCATGAGGTAAATGAAGCCCTGACCTTCCTCGCCCAGGCAGTTGGAGGTCGGCACCCGGACGTCGTCGAAGAAGAGTTCCGATGTGTCCTGCGCCTTGTTGCCGAGTTTTTCCAGGTTGCGCCCCTTGCTGTACCCCTCGCGCTCGGCCTCGACCAGGATCAGCGAGGTGCCCTTGGCGCCCTTGCTGGGATCCGTCTTGGCGACGACGATAGTCATGTCGGCGTTCTGACCGTTGGTGATGAAGGTCTTGGAGCCGTTGATCAGGTATTCGTTGCCGTCCATCACCGCCGACGTCTTGACGCCCTGGAGGTCCGAACCCGTCCCCGGCTCCGTCATGGCGATGGCCAGGATCAGTTCGCCGCTGACCGCCTTGGGCAGCAGTTCCTTTTTCTGTTCTTCCGAGCCGTAATTCAGGATATAGGGCGCGGCGATGTCGGAATGCAGCGTAAAGCCGGGACCGGTGTAGCCGCAGCGCGCCAGTTCCTCACCGACCACCGCGTTGTAGCGGTAATCACCGCCGGGTCCGCCGTATTCCTCGGGGATGGTGGCGCAAAGCAGTCCGGACTCGCCGGCCTTGGCCCAGACCTCGCGCGGCACGATGCCGTCCTTTTCCCACTGGGCGTGATGCGGCGCGATTTCCTGTTCGACGAACTTGCGAACCGATTCGCGGAACATCTGGTGGTCGTCTTCATAGACCTCTTGCGGTAACGCCATTATCGGATCCTCTGAAATTCAATAACTTGTTAGATTACATTGCCGGATTTTAGTGCGGCGATCTCGTCGGCGGAATAGCCAAGTTTGCATAGCACCTCTTCGCTGTGCTCACCCTGGGCCGGCGCATGTTGCTCGATACCAAACTCGAAATCGCTCATTTTCAGCGGAAAGGCGTACTGCAGCACATCGCCCTCGGTCGGGTGGGCTTCCGTGACGAACATCTTGCGCGCTTTCAGTTGCGGATCGTTTTGCGCCTCCGCCACCGTCAGGACGGGGGCAAGGCAACAGTCGACCCGGTCGGCGAATTCGCTCCAGTCCGCCTGGCTACGGGTCTTGAACAGCGTCGCCGTCTCTTCGATCACCTGATCGGCTTCCGCGCCCGGCATCATGCCCCGGCCAAAGAGATCGGGACGTTCTGCGCCCTCACAGAAGGCCTGCCAGAATTTCGGTTCCAGTGCACCCAGCGCCATCCAACGGCCGTCGCCGGTCTCGTACATATTGTAATTGGGGATGCCGCCCGACAGCAGGCCGCCGCCGCGCGGCGTGACCTCGTCCAGCGCGGCGTAGTTGCCCAGCGACGCCACGGCATGGGCCAGCGTCACGTCCGTCATGGCGACGTCGACATAGCGGCCTTCGCCCGAGGCGCGCGCATCGATCACGGCGGCCAGGATACCCATAACGGCGGCCTGCCCGCCGCCCAGCAGATCGGCGATCTGGAAATTGGGCACCATCGGCGCGCCGTCGCGCGCGCCCATCTGGTCGGAAACGCCGGCGTAGGCGCAGTAATTGATGTCGTGGCCCGCCCGGTCGCGATAGGGGCCGCCCTGGCCGTAACCGGTGATGGCGCAGTAGACGATGGCCGGATTGACCGCCTTCACGGCGTCATAGTCGATGCCCAGGCGGTCGACAACACCGGGGCGGAATTGTTCGACCACGACATCGGCGTCGGCCGCCAGTTTCATGAAAATCTCGACGCCCTGCTCGTTGCGGAGGTCGAGCTTCATGGACCGTTTGTTGCGATTGATCGCCAGGAAGAACGGCGCCATGGATTTTGCCAGGGGCGGCAAGACGCGGGCATAGTCGCCCGCCCCGGTGTCCTCGATCTTCAACACGTCCGCGCCCATGTCGCCGAGGTGCAGGGTGCAGATCGGACCCGGCAGCAACCGGGTGAGATCCAGGACCTTGAGGCCGTCGAGCGGCTTTGCCCGCACCGGGTTTACTCCCTAACAGACGAGCGGTCTAAAACGCCGCCGCATCCAGCGCCATCATGCTTTCCTTGCCCGCCGTGATCTTGGCCAGCAGGGACGAGGTATCCGGCATCACGCGCTGCATGTAGAAGCGGCCGGTGATCAGCTTGTTCTCATAGAACTCAGCTTCATCGGTCCCGATCGCCAGTTTTTCCTGGGCGACTTTGGCCATCCAGGCCCACATGAAACCGAGCGCCACGGTGCCGAACATGCGCTGGTACTCGGTGGCGCCGGCGGCGGCCTGCTCGACATCCTTGAGGCCTTGTTCGCCGATCCAGGCGGTGGCCTGTTGCAGCCGTGCGAAGCCCTTGGCCAGCGGCATGACGAAATCGGCCAGGTCCTTGTCGCCGGAGTTCTCCTGAATGAAGTTATCCACCGGATGAAAGAAGGCGCGCAGCATGCGGCCCATGTGGGCCGGCATTTTGCGGCCCACCAGGTCGAGGGCCTGAACGCCGTTGGCGCCCTCGTAGATCTGAGCGATCCGGGCGTCGCGCACGTACTGCTCCATGCCGTGTTCGCGAATGTAGCCATGACCGCCGAAGCACTGCTGGCCGGTGTTGGCGTTCTCATAGCCAAGATCGGTGATATGCGCCTTGACCACCGGGGTGATCAGGGAGACCAGGTCCTCCGCCGACTGACGCGAATCGTCGTCGGGATCGAAGCGCGAAAGATCGAGGTTCACCGCCGTCCAGGTTGTGAGCGCCCTGGCACCTTCGTTGAAAGCCCGCATGGTCATCAGCATGCGCCGCACATCCGGATGCACGATGATGGGGTCGGCGGCCTTTTCGGGTTCCTTGACGCCACTGAGGCTGCGGCCCTGAAGGCGGTCGTTGGCGTAGAGCGCCGCGTTCTGATAGGAGACCTCCGAGAGCGACAAGCCCTGCATGCCGACGCCGAGGCGGGCGGCATTCATCATGACGAACATGGCCTGCATGCCCTTGTGCTCGCGGCCCAGCAGGTAACCCACGGCGTTGTCGTAGTTGAGCACGCAGGTGGCGTTGCCGTTAATACCCATCTTGTGTTCGATGGAGCCGGTGGAAACGCCGTTGGGCTCGCCGAGGTTTCCGTCGTCGTCATGCATGATCTTGGGCACGATGAAGAGGCTCACGCCCTTGATGCCCGGAGGTCCGCCGGGGATTTTGGCCAACACGAGGTGAACGATGTTGTCGGCCATGTCGTGGTTGCCGGCGGAAATGAAAATCTTGGTGCCGGAGATCAGATACGTGCCGTCGTCCTGCGGTTCGGCCTTGGTGCGCATCTGGCCCAAATCGGTGCCGCAATGGGGCTCCGTCAGGTTCATCGTGCCGGTCCACTCGCCCGAATACATACGCGGCAGGTAGAAGCTCTTCTGCTCTTCCGAACCGTGGGCGTCGATGGCGGCACAGGCGCCCGAGGTGAGACCCGAGTACATCTCGAAGGCCAGATTGGCGGAACAGGTCATCTCGCCCATGGCCGTGCTGAGGAAGGCCGGCAATCCCATACCGCCGTGGTCTGCGTTGCCCGAAAGACCGATCCAGCCGCCTTCACGGTAGGTCTCGAAAGCCTCCTTGAAGCCGGTCGGGGTGGTGACCTCGCCGTCTTTGAAGGTACAACCTTCCTCGTGCCCAACTTGATTGAGCGGGAACAACAGCTCCTGGCTGATCTTGGCGCCCTCCTCCAGGATGGCGTCGATGACGTCGGCCGGGGCCTCGGAGAAGCCGGGCAGGTTCTGGTATTTGTCCACTTCCATCATCTCGTGGATGACGAAGCGCATGTCCCTGGTGGGAGCCTCATAAACGGGCATGACTTTGGTCCTTCCAGTTAGATCAATTGCGGAGCGGTTTGCCGGTTTCCAGCATGTGGGTGATACGGTCAAGCGTCTTGCCGTTGCGCAACAACGTAACGATCGCCTCCCGCTCCAACTTCATGATGTCCTTTTCGGTGACGGTTTCGGTGATGTCGGTATCGCCGCCGGTCAAAATCTCAGCAAGGTGGCTGCCAACGACGCCGTCGTAGGCGGTCGCCTTGCCCTGATCGATGAAACCCTGCAGCACCATCTTGACGGCAACCCGGCCGGTCTCGCCCGGCAGGGTGATTTCGATGTCGCGATCCGGCGCTTCGTAGCCATCGACCAACGACAACGCCTTGGCCTTGGCGTCGGCCAGCACACGGGTCCGGTTCATCGTGATGCCGTCCTCGCGGCGCAGGAACATCAGTTCCTTGGCCTCCGCCGCCGAGCGCGAGACCTTGGCCGTCGAAATGGTCTCGAAGGCCTGGGCCACGGGCGGCATGGGACCGCCGGGGCGTTTCTTGTTGAGGGCGTGGCGCATGACCATTTCCTTGCAGCCGCCCCAACCGGGGATCAGGCCGACGCCGACTTCCACGAGACCCATGTAGCTTTCGGCATGAGCCTGCACCGCATCGCAGTGCATCGTCACTTCGCAGCCGCCGCCGAGCGCCATGCCGGCGGGTGCCGCAACAACCGGGAACGGCGAGTACTTGAGCGCAAGATAGGCATCCTGTCCGGCCTTCACGCCTTGTTCGATCATCGGCCACATGGCGGTGTTGGCGGCAAAGAGCGACAGGCCGACATTGGCGCCGACCGAGAAGTTGTCGGCGTCGTTGCCGACGATCAACGCCTTGTAGCCGTCCTTGTGCAGTTTTGTCGCGTTCTGGATCATCGCGGCGATGTCGCCGTCAATGGAGTTCATCTTGGAATGGAACTCGAGGCAGGCAACGCCATCGCCGATGTCCCACAGCGACGCCGAGGCGTTGGAGGCGATGGGTTCCTGGCCGCGCTTCTTGTCCTGAAGACGCCAGGCGCCTTCGTCGACGGCAACTTCGGCATAGTCGCCGGAAACGGTCATCTGTTCCCGCACGGTACCGTTGTCGCGGTACATGGGCTGGCCGTTGGCCGCCTTGATGATGGCGGGGACCTCGATGCCCTCGGCCTCGAGGCGTTCGGCAAACCAGGCCGTGCCCAGCTGGTCGATCTGTTCGAAGGGGCCGTACTTCCAGGCGTAGCCCGTTTTCATGGCGCGGTCGATGTCGTTGATGTTGTCGGCTATTTCGCCAACCAGCGACGCGGCATAGGTCAGTACCTTGGAGAGCACAATCCAGGCGTACTTGCCGCCCTTGTCGTCGTATTCGGCCAAGGCGCGGAGGCCTTTGCGGCCGGCGCGGATGGACTTGAGCTTGGGCTTGACAGGCAGGCGGTACTCACCGGTTTCGACGTCGAGCACTTCCTTGGTCTTCTTGGCGCCGTCGCGCACCAGGCGGTAGAACCCACCCTTGCCCTTGCGGCCGGTGTAACCGTCCTCGATCATCTGGGTGAAGCGCTTGACCAACGTGCCTTCCAACTCGAACTCGCGGCAGAAGGCGTCTGTCTCGGGCAGCAGGCGCAGCATGCTTTCGTTGACGTGGGGCGCCAGATCGATGCCGGTAAGGTCAACCAGACCGAAGATACCGGTCTTGGGAATACCCATGGGCTTGCCGACGATGGCGTCGGTTTCCTCGACGGTGAGGCCGGTCTTGATGGCCTGGCTCATGGCCGTGTAGGACCAGTAGATACCGATGCGGTTGCCGATGAAGCCCGGCGTGTCTTTGCAAGCCACAACTTCCTTGCCCAGCATGACGTCGCCGAAACGGCCGAGCGCCTCGACCGCCTCGGGCCGGGTTTTTTCGCCGCCGACGATCTCCAACAGCCGCATATAACGCGGCGGATTGAAGAAGTGGGTGATGGCGAAGTCGGCGATGAAGCCGTCAGACTGGCCTTCGATCAGCGTGCCCAGCGGAATGGTCGAGGTATTGGAGGTGACGATGGAGCCCGCCTTCCGCACCGCGTCAACCTTCTTGTAGACGTCGTGCTTGACGTCCGGACGCTCCAGCACCGCTTCACAGATCCAGTCGCAGTCGGCAATCGCCTCCATGTCGTCTTCGAGGTTGCCGCAGGTGATCAGCTTGGCGTTGCGCTTGTGCATCAGGGGAGCCGGATTCTGCTTCAAAAGGCGCTGAACCGCGCCTTCCGCCAACACGTTCCGATTTTCCGCGCCGTCTGGCACGATATCCAGCAGCACCACGGGTATGCCGGCATTGGCGACGTGCGCCGCGATGCCGCTGCCCATCAGGCCGGCGCCGAGGACGGCGACCTTATTGATCTCGGTCATTTTACGCGCCCCCGTCAGCAGGCTTCGAGAATGGTGGCAATGCCCTGGCCGCCGCCGATGCATTGCGTCGCCAGCGCCAGTTCCTTGCCCTCGCGTTTGAGGAGCGCCGCCGCCTTACCGGTGATGCGGGCGCCCGTGGCGCCGAGGGGATGGCCCAAGGCAATGGCGCCGCCGTCGAGGTTGACCTTGGCCATGTCCATTTCGATCTCGCGCATCACTGCCAGCGCCTGCGAAGAGAACGCCTCGTTGAGCTCGATGATGTCGATGTCGCCGATGTCGAGACCGGCGCGCTCTAAAGCCTTATTGGTGGCACCGACCGGGCCGATGCCCATGATCTCGGGCGCGCAGCCCGAAACGGCGATCGATTTGATGCGGGCCAGCTTGGTGAGGCTGTTGGCGTCGGCGTATTCCTCAGTGCAGATCAACGTCGCCGAACTGCCGTCGGTCAACGGCGAGGAGGTGCCCGCCGTCACCGAACCGTCCTTGTCGAAGGCGGGGTCGAGGCCGGCGAGGTCTTCCGTCGTCGTGCCGGCGCGGATGCAGCCGTCCTGTTCGACGCGGATATTGCCGTCGGTGATGGCGACGATTTCGTCTGATAAACGACCGTCTTCCTGCGCCGCCGCGGCCTTCTTGTGGCTTTCCACGGCGAAGGCTTCCTGTTCGTCCCGGCTGATGTCGTACTTCTTGGCGAGGTTTTCCGCCGTCTCGCCCATCGAGATGTAGCTGTCGGGCTGATCGGCATAAAGGCCGGGGTGCGGCATCGGATTGAAACCCGCCATCGGCACGCGAGTCATGCTTTCCATGCCGGCGGCGATGAAGGCGTCGCCCGCGTTCATCTGGATGGCGCCGGCGGCAATGTGGATCGACTGCATGGAGGAGCCGCAGAAGCGGTTCAACGTCATGCCGGCGGTCGACTGGGGCAGGCCCGCCAGAAACCCGACCATGCGGCCGGCGTTGAAGCCCTGCTCCCCTTCCGGAAAGGCGCAACCCATGATGAGGTCTTCGAGATCATCCGCGTTGACGCCTGAGCGTTCGACCAGGCCTTTGACAACCTGGGCGGCGGTTTCGTCGGGCCGGACTTTGGCGAGCTCGCCCTTGCGGGCAAAAGTGAAAGGAGAGCGGGTGTAGCCCGCGATGACAACGTTCTTCATTTCGGTTCGTCCTCTAGTGTGGCGGGCGCCCCCATCGGCGGCCGCCTTATTGTTTTTCGTCGTGGCGTCCGGCGGTTAGACCGCCGCCGCCAGCCTGGTTCCTTGTTCGATGGCGCGGCGGGCATCCAGCTCGGCGGCGACATCCGCCCCGCCAATCAGGCGTACCGTCACGCCTTGAGCTTCAAGGCCGGCTTGCAATTCCCGCTGTGGTTCCTGGCCGGCGCAGACGACGATATTGTCGACGGCCAAAACCTGGGGTTCGTCCCCGACCAAAATATGCAAACCATCGTCGTCGATCTTCCGGTAGGTGACGCCGGACACCGCCTTGACGCCCGACATCTTCAAAGCCGCGCGGTGGACCCAGCCGGTGGTCTTGCCCAGGCCCGCGCCGGCCTTTCCGGCCTTGCGCTGCAGCAAATAAACGTCGCGGGCCGGCTTGGCGGGCGCCGGTCCGTCCGGCAGCAAGCCGCCGCGGGTTTCGGCCTTGGTATCGACGCCCCACTCGGCGAAGAATGCTTCGGCGTCGTCCCCATGGCCGTTGGCGACCAGGAACTCGGAAACATCGAAACCGATGCCGCCCGCGCCGATCACGGCGACGCTTTTGCCGACCTCCGCGCCGCCTTCCAATACGTCGATATAGGATAGCACCTTCGGGTGGTCGATACCCTCCAATTCCACGGCCCTCGGCGTTACGCCGGTGGCCAGAATGATCTCGTCGTAACCGGCCGCGGCCAGATCATCGACGGTGGCGCGGGTGCCGAGTTTGACCTCGATCTCAAGGCCGGCCAGGCGGGCCTCGAAGTAGCGGATGGTTTCCTCGTAATCGGACTTGCCGGGAATGATCCGGGCCATGTTGAACTGGCCGCCGATGCGGTCGGCTGATTCGTAAACCGTCACGTCATGCCCACGCTCCGCCGCTGTCACGGCATAGCTGAGCCCGGCCGGGCCGCCGCCGACGACAGCGAGCTTTTTCGCCTTGGCGGCGCTTTCGATGACGATTTCGGTTTCGTTGCAGGCCAGGGGATTGACTAGGCAGGAACAAATGCGGCCCTGGAATATGAAATCAAGGCAGGCCTGGTTGCAGCCGATGCAGGCGTTGATCTCGTCGGCCCGGCCCTCTGCGGCCTTGTTGACGAACTCGGCGTCCGCCAGGAACGGCCGCGCCAGCGACACCATGTCGGCATCGCCCCGGGCCAAAACCTCCTCAGCCGTCTCGGGCGTATTGATGCGGTTGGAGGTGATAATGGGAATGTTGACCTCGCCCATCAGACGTCCGGTGACCCAGGTCCAGCCGGCCCGGGGCACCATGTGCGCGATGGTCGGCACGCGGGCTTCGTGCCAGCCGACGCCGGTGTTGATGATGGTTACGCCAGCTTCTTCCAGCGCCTTGGCCAGTTGAACGACCTCTTCCCAGGTGCTGCCGTCCTTCACGAGATCGATCATGGAAAGACGGAACATGATGATGAAGTCGGTGCCGACGGCCTCCCGCGTGCGGCGTACGATCTCCAGCGGGAAACGGATACGGTTTTCGTAACTGCCGCCCCATTCGTCGGTGCGCTTGTTTGTGTGCGTGACGATGAACTGGTTGATGAGGTAGCCCTCGGATCCCATGATTTCGACGCCGTCGTACCCAGCTTTTTTGGCGAGGACGGAGCTGGTGACGAAGCTCTGGATCGTGTTCTCGATGCCCTCGTCGTCCAGTTCAATGGGCGTCACGGGACTGATCGGCGCCTTCACGGCCGAGGCCGAAACCGCACCGGGATGGAATGCGTAGCGGCCGGAATGCAGGATCTGCATGAGGATCGTGCCGTCGGCCTCGTGCACGGCTTCGGTAATGATGCGGTGATCCTCGACGTCCTTGTCGCTGATCATCTTGCTCATATGAGGCGTGGCACCGCCGGCCTCGTCGGGGGCGATGCCGCCGGTGACGATCAAACCGGCGCCGCCGCGGGCACGGGCGGCGTAAAATTCGCCCATGCGCTCGAAACCGTTGGGGGCCTCTTCGAGACCCGTGTGCATCGAGCCCATCAGCACCCGGTTCTTCAAGGTGGTGAAGCCCAGATCAAGAGGGGCCAGCATATGAGGGTAATCGGTGGCTGTTGTTTCCGGCATTCGATCCGCATTTGTTGGGTCGGACGTTGGTGTATGCGCGTCGCAGACCTTGGTTGATACTATTGGCGTCTCTGGCGACCTCAGGTGTCGTCGACCTCAACGCCCTTTTCGTCAAGAATTTTGGCGATCTCATTAGCCGCCGCCGCCAGTTCGTCAAAGACTTCGTCGATGTCGTTTCGCTGTTGTTCCAGTGCGGCCATGCGCTCACGGCATTTGTTAAACGTGACCCGGAGCTGTTCCGCCTGGCCGTCGCCGTGATCGTAAAGCTCGATCATCTCGCGGATATCCGAGAGGCTGAAGCCAAGGCGTTTACCGCGCAGGATGAGTTTAAGCCGGCCGCGGTCGCGGCGGCTGTAAATCCGGTCCTGACCGTTGCGCGATGGCGAAATCAGGCCTTTTTCCTCATAAAAGCGGATGGCGCGCGCCGTCACGTTGAACTCTTCCGCAAGTTCACTAATACCGAATGTGTTGGTCACCGGGTTCCGTACTTTCGAAAATCTCTGGGCGAATGCGGGCGATCCGCATCCAGGCGAGCGGTCGGATTTTAGCTTGACGTTTACGTTAACGTCAAGCCCTCGACGGAAACCCAAAGCTGATTAAAATGACGCTCGGGCCCGATCCGTTTGCCGCGTCCAAAATCCGGCTTATTTGTTTGGTCGATACCACCATTTTACGGGATATAGCACATGTCAGAGGAGCGCATTTCGTCATACGCCGAGTTTTGGCCCTATTATTTGCGAGAACACAGCAACCCGAACTGCCGGGCCCTACATTACATCGGCACGACGCTGGCGCTGGCTTGTCTTGCCGTATTGATCTTCACCGGCAACGCGTGGGCAATATTGGGGGCATTGATCGGGGGATACGGCTTCGCATGGGTCGGCCATTTCTTGATCGAAAAGAACCGGCCCGCAACGTTCACGTATCCATTTTGGTCGCTGTACAGCGATTTTCGGATGTACTTCCTATTTTTGTCCGGGAGGATCGCCTCGCAACTTGAGGGCGCAGGTATTAAATAGAACGATTTTCGGCTCTCTAAGCAGTAGTGCGTATTTTCTATGTACTGTTC
>CAZGTM010000047.1:0-25953 GCA_964528595.1 uncultured Rhodospirillaceae bacterium | reverse complement strand
TCTGGTGACGGCCCCAGAGGCGGCGGGCGCGGCGGG
The DNA here is from genome assembly GCA_964528595.1 of uncultured Rhodospirillaceae bacterium. Taxonomy (GTDB): domain Bacteria; phylum Pseudomonadota; class Alphaproteobacteria; order UBA2966; family UBA2966; genus CAYFKJ01. The sequence goes on along the minus strand of CAZGTM010000047.1, from coordinate 25,917 downwards.
TCATGCGGTCGTCGAGGTAATTCTTGACCTCGGCCAGGGTCACCTTGCCGTCACCATCGCCGTATTCCGCGCTATCGGCCTTACCGTAGAGCGCCTCCATCAGATAACGCGTAAAGAGACCGTGTTTGGCTTCTGTGTCCCAACTCGCCACCTGATCGCCCTTGGCGGCGCTGAGAACCACCAGATTACCGTGCGTCTGTTCCGGCATCCTGGCCGAGATCGTGATGCCCGATGTGGCGTTGATCAGCATGCCTTTGGCCGAATTGCCAGAGAAACAGGCATCCAGAAACACCGCGATCGACCGGGCCTCCAGCTTGGCCAGGTTTTCCAACAACAAATCGATGGGATAGCCGTTGATTTCCGGCGAATTGGCATCGGCGTTGACCGGTAAAAGATACCCGCGCCGGTCCTTCAGTCCCGGTACGCCGTGGCCGGAGTAGAACACCATCACATCGGATTTGCCCTGCGGGTCGAGATAGCGCCAGAGCCTGCCTTCGTGGGTGCGCTCGTTGCCGAATGCCGTCTCCATCTGCGCCTTTGTGGCATCGCGCAGGTCGACGATGTTTTCACCATCGTATCCCAGCGCGCCAGTGAGAAAGGCTTTGAAGGCATCAGCATCCCGCACCGCATAGTCCACTTTCGGAAGGCCCTCGGCGTAGTCTCTATTGCCAACGATGACGGCAACAGCGTTTTTGTTTTTCTTGCGGAGAAGAGCAACAATCTTGTCGTCTACTCTGGGCTTTACCCCACCCGCAGACGAACTCCTAGATGCGATTCCAGTATTTGGCGAGGACCTCTTCTTTGTGTCGTAACCTAGTGCCACCTTGCAATCATCGAGGCTCAAACCACGTCGCCTCGCTTCGTCGATGTAGGATGCATATGCCCCGGCCCGCTGCTCCCAGCCGGTTGCATTACCCGCCGTGGCAGTGCGGCAGATTTCTTTATTGGAAAGTCGCCCAACAGAGTCTTTGGATACCGCGGCGGTTACCGGGGAATAACTACGTTGTTGGGCGATCAGCTGACGGCATTGCGCAAGCGTCAACCTGCGCCTTTGAGCCTCGCTCAAATAGGGCCAATAAGCGGCGGATCTTGGCGCCCATACCCTTCCCGAATCAATGGTCGATTTCCGGCAAATCGTAAGGTCGCCTTCACCGGCAGCCGCCTCGATTTTGGCAGCTGTTCCTAAGAAATTATTGCAGCGCTCTGGCGTAAAACCTCTTTTTTTCGCCTCCTCGACGTAGGAGATGAATGAGCCCATACCGTCAGCGGTACTTAGCCGCATCCATGACGCAACGCCGCTGGAATCATAATTGATCGCGGCTCCACATATCTCCATGCTGCTAAGGCGCCTCAGATTGGCGTCGGACCAGCTGGTCTCCGGCCAACCGATAAACAGCAATAGGAAAACAAAAGGACAATACCTACGACCTACACGGCTGGCGCGTTCAAGCGAAGTGCTTACCATTGGTCCATCCAACGCTAGCTTAATTTTCAGCCACCCCCGCCGCCAGCACGGTCCCGCCGTCACCGCGCATGTCGGCGTTCTGGTGGCGGCCCCAGAGGCGGCGGGCGCGGCGGGTCATGCGGTCGTCGAGGTAGCTCTTGACCTCGGCCAGGGTCACCTTGCCGTCACCATCGCCATAGTCTTCGCCGTCCGCCTTGCCGTAGAGCGCCTCCATCAGATAGCGCGTGAAGAGACCGTGTTTGGCTTCTGTATCCCAACTTGCCACCTGACCGCCCTTGGCCGCGCTGAGAACCACCAGATTACCGCGCGTCCTCTCCGGCATCTTGGCCGAGATCGTGATGCCGGACGTGGCGTTGATCAGCATGCCCTTGGCCGAGTTGCCCGAGAAACAGGCATCCAGGAACACGGCGATCGACCGGGCTTCAAGCTTGGCCAAATTCTCCAACAACAAATCGATGGGATAGCCGTTGATCTCGGGCGAATTGGCGTCGGCGTTGACCGGCAGCAGATATCCGCGCCGGTCCTTCAAACCCGGCACACCGTGACCGGAATAGAACACCATGATATCGGACTTTCCCTGCGGGTCGAGGTAGCGCCAAAGCTTACCCTCATGTGTGCGCTCATTGCCGAACGCCGTTTCCATCTGCGCTTTGGTGGCGTCACGAAAGTCGATGATGTTCTCAGAGTCGTAGCCGAGGGCGCCGGTCAAAAAAGCCTTGAAGGCATCGGCATCCCGCACCGCATAGTCCACTTTCGGGAGGCCTTCGGCGTAGTCCCTGTTGCCAACGATGACAGCAACGGCGTTCTTGTGCTGCTTGCGGAGGATTTCGAGACGTTTTTTCTGTTCATCCGATAGATTCCGCCGGGGTTCGATGCGCTTCGGTACGGCCCCCTGCGCAACCTTCACGTTCAACATGTCGGCGCAGAGTTGCGGGGACAATCCCCTTTGGCGAGCCGCCTGCACATACCTTGGCAGAAGTTCATCCCACGCGGCGAGCCCATTGCTTCCGATTTTTACGGATACCGTGCAAAGCTGCCGCTTGGACAGCATTTCGATACTGACGCTTTTTCTAGAATTGGCACCCAAATTTCCTGAGCTCGACGTCGATGTGCCGGAAATCAACTGAAGACATTCGTCCAAAGTTATCCCTCTACGCTTCAACTGCTGCTGGGATCTAATCACGAGGGAGGACAGGCCATCGTCCCAGTTCGTTTTTTGCTTGTTTGTCGCGTTCCAGCAAAGCTCCCTTGATTTTTGGGCGTCATACCAGTCTTCGCGGCCTTGTGAATCCGCAGTTGAAATGCCGGCAACCATCACACAAACGGCGATCGCGGTATGAACCAGCAATTTCAAATTCATCGTCCCTCCACCTTCGTTTCCTACCGGGCGCCGCCACCGCTGCCAGCGCTGTCTTTCCCTCGCCGCGCTTGTCAGCGTTCTCGTGTCATTTTGGAAGAGGGCGACATAGGTTGAACAATCACATATTTCCAATAGTTGTATGATAAAGCCAAAATTACGCAATTACGAGAATCATCTTAAGATTGTCTATGGCAGGATTTGAGGCGGAATTCGAGCGCCGGGCGAGTGAAGGATAATTACGACAATAGGCATATCCCGTTTTGCATACAGCCTCGCCGAATCATCCGAATGCCGCCCTCTCACCGCCACACAATTTTGTGCGTCACATGCGCCATATCGCCCTTGACGTACGGGCCGCATGGGCTGAGACTATTCGCCATAAAAGTGGGGCGCTGCGGACGCTTAAGAGCCGCATATGCCGGGTGGGCCATTTCTGAATTTCGCGGACCATTTGGAAGAAAAGCCCCGGATGTACAATGGGGAGATCACTCATGCCCACCGTTTCAATGACGGTGAACGGCACACAGGTGTCCGCGGACGTCGAAGCGCGCACCCTACTCGTTCACTTTCTTCGCGATCACATTAATCTCACCGGCACCCACGTCGGCTGCGACACCAGCCAATGCGGCGCCTGCGTCGTCCATGTTGACGGTAAATCCGTAAAGTCCTGCAGCACCTTGGCCGTCCAGGCCGACGGCGCGGACGTCACCACCATCGAAGGCCTGGCCAACGGCGCCGAGCTGCATCCCATGCAGGAAGCGTTCAAGGACAACCACGGCCTGCAGTGCGGTTTCTGCACACCGGGCATGGTGATGAGCGCGGTGGATCTCGTTAAGAACAATCCGAACCCGGACGAAGACACCATCCGGGCGCAGCTCGACGGCAACATCTGCCGTTGCACGGGCTATCACAACATCGTCAAGGCGGTCAAAGACGGCGCCTCAAGGATGGGGGGATAACATCATGTCGGAAACTGGAATTGGCGCAGCTGTAAAGCGCACCGAAGATTTCCGCTTTCTCACCGGGAACGGCACCTACGTCGACGACATCAACGTCACCGGTCAAACCTATGCGTCGTTCGTCCGCTCGCCGCACGCCCACGCCAAGATAAACGCCATCAACACGTCGGCGGCCGAAGGCATGGACGGCGTCATCGCCGTGCTGACCGGCGAGCAATTGGCGGCTGACGGCGTCGGCCCGTTGATCTGCGGCTGGAACATCGCCGGCAAGAACGGCGTCGAGGCTCATAACTCCCCGATCCACCACGCCCTGGCCATGGGCAAGGTCAACTATGTCGGCGATCATGTCGCCGTCGTCGTTGCCGCAACCAAGGCCCAGGCCCGCGAAGCCGCCGAGGCGGTCGAGGTGGATTACGAGGAATTGCCGGCGGTGATCGGCGCGGCCAACGCCGAGGGCCACTCCACGGTGATCCACGAGGAAGCACCGAACAACCAGTGCTACGACTGGGAGATCGGCGAAAAGGCGCCGGTGGACGAAGCCTTCTCGGGCGCCGCCCACACCACGACGCTGGAACTGGTCAACAACCGGCTGATTCCCAATGCCATGGAACCCCGCGCCTGCATCGGCGACTTCAACGCGGGCACCGGCGAATCGACGCTGCACATCACCTCGCAGAACCCGCATGTGCACCGCCTGGTCATGAGCGCCTTCAACGCGTTGGCGCCCGAGACCAAGCTTCGGGTCATCGCGCCCGACGTCGGCGGCGGCTTCGGCTCCAAGATCTTCATCTACGCCGAGGAAGTCGTGGTCGTCTGGGCCTCGCGCAAGCTGGGCCGGGCCATCAAGTGGACCGCCGACCGGAACGAATCGTTCATGGCCGACGCCCACGGGCGCGATCACGTCACCAAGGCCGAGCTGGCGCTCGACGGCGACGGCAAATTCCTTGCCATGCGCGTCAACACCAAGGCCAACATGGGGGCGTATCTCTCGACCTTCGCCAGTGCCGTGCCGACCTATCTCTACGCCACGCTGCTGGCCGGCAACTACACGACGCCGCTGATCTATTGCGACGTCCAGGCCGTGTTCACCAACACCGCACCGGTTGACGCCTACCGCGGCGCCGGCCGTCCGGAGGCGACCTACGTGGTCGAACGTCTGGTCGAACAGGCGGCACGGGAGATGAACATCGATCCGGCTGAATTGCGCAAGCGCAACTTCATCGCCGCCGATGCCTTCCCCTACCAGACCCCGGTGGTGCATCAGTACGATTGCGGCGATTACGACGCCAGCCTGACAAAGGCCATGGAAATGGCCGACGTCGGTGGTTTCGACGCCCGCAAGGCCGACAGCGAGAGCCGCGGCAAACGGCGCGGCATCGGCTATTCGGCTTACATCGAAGCCTGCGGCATTGCGCCGTCGGCGGCGGTGGGCGCTCTGGGCGGCGGTGTCGGCCTGTGGGAATCGGCGGATATCCGCTTTAACGCCACGGGCAGCATCAAGGTCATGACGGGCACCCACAGCCACGGCCAAAGCCACCAGACGACGTTCGCCCAGGTGGTGTCGGACAAACTCGGCGTCCCGATCGAAAACATCGAGGTGGTCGAGGGCGATACCGACAAAGGTCCGTTCGGCATGGGCACCTATGGCTCGCGGTCCATCGCGGTGGGCGGCTCGGCCATCGTCAAAGCCGCCGACAAGATCGTCGAGAAGGGCAAGAAGATCGCCGCTCATTGTCTTGAGGCTGCCGAGGACGATATCGAATTCGCGGGCGGCAACTTCACGGTTGCGGGCACGGACAAGGCGATGAACATCGCCGAGATCGCGTTCGCCGCTTATGTGCCGCATAACTACCCTGAAGGCTTGGAGCCCGGTCTGCACGAGACCGCTTTCTACGATCCGCTGAACTTCTCGTTCCCGGCGGGCGTTCATATCTGCGAGGTCGAGGTCGATCCCGACACCGGCGTCGTCGATATTCAGCGCTACACCGCGGTCGATGATTTCGGCACGGTCATCAACCCGATGATCGTCGAAGGCCAGGTCCACGGCGGTATCGCCCAGGGCGTCGGCCAGGCATTGCTGGAAGGCGCGGGCTACGACGAAGACGGTCAACTCGTTACCGGTTCGTACATGGATTACACCATGCCGCGGGCCGACAACCTGCCGAGCTTCGACGTCGATACGGCCGGTGTGCCGTCACCCCTGAACCCACTCGGGGTTAAGGGCTGCGGTGAAGCCGGGGCAATCGCCTCGCCGCCCGCCGTCATCAACGCCGTCACGGACGCCTGCGGCGTCGCCAACATTGACATGCCCGCCACGGCGGAGAAAGTCTGGCGCGCCTGTCAGGCAGCCGGTTAGGGAGGACGAAATATGTATGCGTTCGATTATCAAAGTCCCGGCAGCGTCGCGGATGCGGCGTCTGCCCTAGGCGGCGCGGCCGACGGTAAATACCTCGCCGGCGGTCAAACCTTGCTCGCCACCATGAAGCAGCGCCTGGCGGCTCCGTCCGACCTCGTCGATCTCGGCGGCATCGCGGAACTCAAAGGCATTAGCGTCGACGGCGGCACCGTCACCATCGGCGCCATGACGACCCACGCGGACGTCGCGGCATCCGGCGAGGTGCAAACCCACGTCCCGGCCCTGGCCGCGATGGCGGGCGACATCGGCGACCCGCAGGTCCGCAACCGCGGCACCATCGGCGGCTCGCTGGCCAACAACGACCCGGCGGCGGACTATCCGGCGGCCGTTTTGGCCCTCGGCGCCACGATCAAAACCAACCAGCGGGAAATCGCGGCTGACGATTTCATCACAGGCCTGTTCGAAACGGCCCTGAACGACGATGAGATCATCACCGCCGTCTCCTTCCCGGCCTGCTCGGAAGCGGCATATATCAAGTTCAAGCAACCGGCTTCGCGTTTCGCGCTGGTCGGCGTGTTTGTTGCCAAGGGAGCCGACGGGGTTCGCGTCGCGGTTACCGGCGCGACCTCGCACGCCCACCGGGGTCCGAAGCTGGAAGCGGCCTTGAACGCCGATTTCTCGGCTGCCGCGGTCGACAGCGTCGATCTGCCGGTGGAGGCGATGAACTCGGATATTCATGCCAGCGGCGAATACCGGGCTCATCTGGTCAAGGTCATGGCCAAGAGAGCCGTCGAGGCGATCTAACCGGCACTTGAGTTACGGCCCGTCAAGGGCCAAATTAGGATAAGGGGGAGGTTCGCCTCCCCCTTTTTCCGATTTAGGAGCTGAACGAACTTATGTCCCTGCCCGCTTCCATCGACGACACCGAAAAGCTGCTGCGCGGCGGCGATTACATCGCAGACCGCAGCCTCGCCACCAGCCTGTACCTCAGTTTGAGCATGGGCCGGCCCCTGTTCCTCGAGGGCGAGGCGGGCGTCGGCAAAACCGAAATCGCCAAAGTGCTGTCCGAAACCCTGGGCCGCCGCCTGGTGCGCCTGCAGTGCTACGAAGGCCTGGATATCGCCTCCGCGGTCTACGAATGGAACTACGCCGGCCAGATGATCGAAATCCGCATGGCCGAAGCCGAGGGCGGCACCGACCGCGAACAACTGGGCAAGGATGTCTTCTCAGAGAAATTCCTGATCGAGCGCCCCTTGCTGCAGGCCCTCCAGACCGACGAGGCCGGACCGCCGGTGCTGTTGATCGACGAATTGGACCGCACCGATGAGCCGTTTGAAGCCTATCTCCTGGAGGTGCTGTCCGACTTCCAGATCACCATCCCGGAAATCGGCACCATCGCGGCGCCTGAACCGCCGTTGGTCATCATCACCTCCAACCGCACGAGGGAGATCCACGACGCCCTGAAACGCCGCTGTCTTTATTATTGGGTGGATTACCCGACGGCGGAGCGCGAATTGGAGATCCTTGCCGTCAAGGTGCCGGACGCCGGAGAACGGCTGGGCCGGCAGGTCGTTACCTTCGTGCAGGAACTGCGCAAGATGGACCTCTTCAAACTGCCGGGCGTGGCCGAAACCATCGACTGGTCGTCGGCGCTGCTGCAGCTCGACCAGTTGGCGCTCGATCCCGAAACCATCAACGATACCCTCGGCGTGCTGCTCAAATACCAGGACGACATCGCCCAGGTCCAGGGCAGCGAGGCCGCGCGCATCCTCGACCGCGTCAACGCCGAACTCGCACAGGTGGGTTGAGGACGGAGGGCCGCATGGTCGACTTGCCCGATCCCGATCACAAGCTCGGCGGCAAGCTGGCGGACAACATTATGCATTTCGGGCGGGCGCTCAGGGTAGCCGGCCTGCCGATCGGTCCGGGACGGGTGATCGACGCCATCAAGGCCGTGGAGACGGCCGGCATTACCAATCGAGACGATTTCTATTGGGCGCTGCACAGCGTCTTCGTCAACCGGCGCGACCAACGCGAGATGTTCGACCAGGCCTTCCACATTTTCTGGCGCAACCCGGAGATTCTGGAAAAGATGATGTCGCTGATGCTGCCGATGATGGGCGACGGCAGCGGCGAAACGGAACCTGAAACACCGAGCCAGCGCCTGCGCGACGCCCTCTATCCCGGCGGCCAAGACGAACACGAGGAAGAACGCCAGGAGGAGCAGGAAGTTATCATCGACGCCAGCGGTTCGGCCTCTTCGCGCGAGGTCCTGCAGCAAAAAGACTTCGAGTCCATGAGTTCGGAAGAATTGGCCGAGGCGCGGCGCATCGTTTCCCAACTCCGCCTGCCAATCATGGCGGTGCCGACACGGCGCTTCGTTACCGACGACCGGGGCTCGCGGGTCGACATGCGCGGCACTTTGCGGGCGGGACTTAGATCGGGCGGCGCTGTCATTCCGCTCAAACGCCGCCGCCGGGCGCGGCGTCACCCGCCGCTGGTTGTCCTCTGCGACATTTCCGGATCCATGAGCCGCTATTCGCGCATGCTGCTGCATTTCGTTCATGCCCTGACCAACGACCGCGACCGTGTGCATACCTTCGTGTTCGGCACGCGCCTCACCAACATCACGCGATACCTCCGCCAGCGTGACGTCGACGCCGCCATCGGCCAGGTCGCCGAAACCGTTGAGGACTGGTCGGGCGGCACGCGCATCGGCGTCACCCTGAAGGAATTCAATACCGTCTGGTCACGCCGGGTACTGGGCCAGGGCGCTCTGGTGCTGTTCATCTCGGACGGCCTCGACCGCGACGCCGGCGACGGTTTGGAATCCGAAATGGAGCGCCTGCACAAGTCCTGCCGCCGGCTGGTGTGGCTCAACCCGCTCTTGAGATTTGACGGCTTTGAACCAAAATCAAAGGGTATCCGGGCGATCTTGCCGCACGTCGACGAATTCCGCACGGTGCACAATCTTGATTCGCTCAAGGATCTGGCCAAGGCACTGGGCCGCGACGTGCCGCGTGCCGAGGAAGGCCTGACGACGATGCAGCGGGCCGTGGCCTGAGAGAGGAAGGGAATATTAACATGACCGATCAGGGAACCGTTCAAAGCTGGCAGGAAGACGTGCTGGAAACCGCGGCGCAGTGGAAATCCGAAGGCCGCAGCGTGGCGTTGGCCACGGTCGTCACCACTTGGGGATCGAGCCCCCGTCCCGTCGGCAGCCAGTTGTTGGTAGATGCCGACGGCGCCATCGTCGGGTCAGTCTCGGGCGGCTGCATCGAGGGCGCGGTGGTCAAGGAGGCGCAGGAGGTCATTGCCGGCGGCGACGCCCGCCTGCTCGATTTTGGCGTCACCAACGACCAGGCCTGGGAGGTCGGCCTCGCCTGCGGCGGCAAGGTCGAGGTCTACGTCGAGCGCATCGACTGATGAAATCCGAAACCATCAACGCCGTCCTGAAACTGCGCGAGGAAAAACGCGCGGGCGTGCTCGTCACCAATCTCGCCAGCGGCGAAGAGCGGCTCTACGAGGCATCCGAACTGGCATCCCTCCAGGGCACCGATCCGGACCTCGCCGAAGCTCTGGCCGCGGCGCTGCGTTCCGACAAATCGCGCACCATTGAAAGCGAAACCGGCCCGCTGTTCCTCAACGTCTTCAATCCGGCGCTGCGCATGGTCATCGTCGGCGCCGTTCACATCGCACAGCCGTTGGCGCGCATGGCGGCGCTGGCCGGATACGCCGTCTCGGTGGTCGATCCGCGCCGCTCGTTCGCCAGCGAAGAGCGCTTTCCCGGCATCGAACTCAGCACGGAATGGCCGGACGACGCCCTCAGCGAAATCGCCCCCGACGCCCGCACCGCCGTGGTCACCCTGACCCATGATCCGAAGCTCGACGACCCGGCGTTGGAAGTGGCGCTCAAATCGGAGGCCTTCTATATCGGCTCGTTGGGCAGCAACCGGACGCACGCCTCCCGGCTCGAACGCCTGCGCGAACTGGGCTTTGACGATGACACGATGGCCCGCATCCGGGGACCGGTCGGCCTCAACATCGGCGCCAAATCACCCGCCGAGATCGCCGTTTCCATCTTGGGCCAGGTAACGGAAACTCTGCGGACGGAAGCTGGATAGGCAAGTGATTTTCGAAAGCGCGCGCCCACCCCACCCCTCCCCCACGTTGGGGGGAGGGAGCACACGTTGGCGTACGCAAGCCTTCCCCCTTGAGGGGGGAAGGTTTGGATGGGGGTGACCAAGAAAAGTCATGCGCTATGGAGAGATCACGCTAGATAAGGCCGAAGGCGCACTGCTCGCCCATGCGGTCCAGGCCGGAGATGTAACCTTCAAGAAAGGCCGCAAGCTCGGCGGCGATGACGTCAGCGCCCTCAAACAAGCCGGTGCGGAAACGGTTATCGCCGTTATTCTGGAGATCGGCGACGTGCCGGAGGACGAAGCGGCCGAAGCCGTCGCTCAGGCGGCCTGCGGCGAGGGCGCCGACGCCTCCGCGCCGTTTACCGGGCGCTGCAACCTCTATGCCGACCACGACGGGATCGCGGTGATCGACCGGGGCCGCGTCGATGACATCAACCGCATTGACGAAGCCCTGACGGTGGCGACGCTGCCGCCTTATTCGGTCGTCAAAGAAGGCCAGATGCTGGCCACCGTGAAAGTCATCCCCTTTTCGGCGCCCGCCGACGCGGTTGACGCCGGGGTGGCCATCGCCGCCGGAGACGGCCCCCTGGTCCGCGTCGCCGCCTTCGGCAGGCGCAAGTCCGGGCTGGTGCTGACCAGGCTGGCCGGAACGCGCGACAAGGTTCTGGAAAAGACGGCGGAGATCACGCGCGAACGGCTTGAAACATACGGCAGCGAGCTTGCTCAGCGATATGCCTGCGACCACGACGCCGACGCCGTGGCCAAAGGCATCAAGGAGGCCTTGGCCGATGGCTGCGATCTGGTGCTGGTGTTCGGCGCCTCGGCCATCGTCGACCGCGAGGACGTCATCCCGGCCGGGATCGAGGCCGCCGGCGGCAGCGTCGATCACTTCGGCATGCCGGTCGATCCCGGCAACCTCCTGCTGATGGGCCGTCACGGCTCTGTCCCCGTCATCGGTTTGCCGGGCTGTGCGCGCTCGCCCAAGATCAACGGTTTCGACTGGGTGCTGCAACGGCTCTGTGCCGGCTTGACGGTAACCCGCGCCGATATCACCGAGATGGGCGCCGGTGGCCTGCTGAAGGAAATCCCCTCCCGTCCACAGCCGCGCGACGGCGAAGTTGCCACCCCCGCCCTGCCCCACAAACCGCGCATTGCGGCGCTGGTTCTGGCCGCCGGACAATCCCGGCGCATGGGCAGCGTCAACAAGATGCTGGCGGAAGCCAACGGCAAACCGATGATCGAGACGAGCGTCGATGCCGTCCTCGCGTCCGGCGCGGGCCCGGTCACGGTGGTCACCGGACACGAGCCGGAAGCGGTGCGCCGTGCGCTCGAGGACCGCGACGTGTCGTTCGTTCATAATCCCGATTACGCCGAGGGCTTGAGCACCTCGTTGCGCGCCGGCATCGGCGCGTTGCCCGACGACGTCGACGGCGCCGTCGTCTGTCTCGGCGACATGCCCGCCGTCGAGGCCCGCCACATCGATAAACTGATCGCCGCGTTCGATCCCGAGGAAGGGCGATCCATCTGCGTTCCCACCCATCAGGGCAAGCGCGGCAATCCGGTGCTCTGGGCCGCCTCGATCTTTGCCGAAATGAAAGACATTGCCGGAGACGTAGGCGCGCGCCATCTTATTGGTGAACATGCCGACGTAGTGTGCGAAGTTGCCATCGACGATGATGCCGTCCTGCTGGATCTCGACACGCCGGAAGCATTGGAAGCTTACAAGGAAGCGGGCACATGAGTTTTGATATTGATGCCATTCGGGCGGAGTTCCCGATCCTTTCCCGCACGGTTCACGGCGAACCGCTGCACTATCTCGACAGCGCCGCGTCGGCCCAAATGCCGCAGGCCGTGCTGGACGCCGTCAACGTTCATGAAACGGCTCATCGGGCGAACGTGCTGCGCGGTATTCACTTTCTGGCGGAAGCGGCGACCGAGGCCTACGAAAACGCCCGCCACGACATCGGCGAGTTCATCAATACCGCCCGCCCCTCCGAAGTCGTCTTCACGTCCGGCACCACCGGCGCTATTAATCTCGTGGCCAACAGTTTCGGCGATCAACTGGCCGATGGCGACGAGGTGCTGATTTCGGTGATGGAGCACCACAGCAACATCATTCCCTGGCAGCTGCTGCGCGAACGCACGGGCATCACCATCAAGGTCCTGCCGGTAACCGATGACGGCCGCCTCGACATGGATACCCTGGAGGACGCCGTTACCGACCGCTGCAAGCTGATCGCCATGACGCATGTCTCGAACGTGACCGGTGCGGTGACCAACGTGCGCCCCATCGTGGAGGCCGCCGAGGCTGTCGGCGCCCGCGTCCTACTCGACGGCGCCCAGCGGGTGCCCCACGGGCCCGTCGACGTTCAGGCGCTGGGCGTCGATTTCTACGCCTTTTCCGGCCACAAGATGTACGGCCCCAACGGCATCGGCGTGCTGTGGGCCAAGCGGGAGTTGCTGGAGGAAATGCCCCCCTTCCTGGGGGGCGGCGAAATGATCCGCACGGTGACGCTGGACAAGACTGTTTTCGCCGATCCACCGCACAAGTTCGAAGCCGGCACCCCGCCCATCGCCCAGGCCGTCGGCCTGGCGGCCGCCGTGAATTGGCTCTCCCAGGTCGATACGGCGGAGGCGAGCTATCACGTCGCCCAGTTGGGCGAACGGGTGCTGGACGGCCTGGCCGCGATCAACGACGCCGGCGGCGGCGACCTCATTCGGATTTTAGGGCCGGCCGGTCTGCAGTCGCGCATGCCGGTTATTTCGTTCGACATCAAAGGCGTTCACCCCCATGACGTCTGCCAGATCCTCGATTCCCACGGCGTTGCCCTGCGCGGCGGCCACCACTGCGCCCAGCCGCTGATGGATTTCTTCGACCTGACCGGCACCACCCGCGCCAGTCTGGCGATCTACAACAACCAGGCCGACGTCGACGCCCTCTTGGAAGGCCTCGACGCGGCGATCAGAAAGCTTACATGAGTACCGATATATACCAGGACGCCATCGTTACCCTCGCCAAAGCCAAACACGGAGAAGGCCGTCTGGACGCCCCGGACGCCAGCATCGTGTTGGACAACCCCCTGTGCGGCGACCGCATCACCCTCGACGTCAGCGTCAACGCCGGCCAGATAACCGCCGTCGGCCACAAGGTGCGGGGCTGTATGCTGTGCGAAGCGGCCGCTTCCCTGATCGGCGAACAGGCCATCGGCACCTCGACCGCCGCCGCCCGCACCGCCCGTGCTTCGCTGGAGACCGTTCTCAAGGGTGATGGCGGTCCCGGTCCGGACGATGCCTGGACCGACGTTGCCGCCTTCGCCCCCGTCGGCGAATACAAGAGCCGCCACGAGTGCGTGTTGCTGCCCTTCGAGGCGCTGGCCAAGGCGGTCGACGAGGCCGAGGGATAGAGCACATTGCAGCGATTACAACTTGCGGAGCTTCCGGCTCCACCCCCACCCAACCCTCCCCCCTCAAGGGGGAGGGCTTTTGTTTTGATGGGGCGAATTCTCAATGTGAGTTCCTTCCCCCGTCATGCGAAGCGTGCACCGGCACGACGCGGGGGAAGGACAGGATGGGGGGGACAGCGATTGTTCCTTCCGAGAAGTGGATTTCAGCGAACAAAGCCGTGATAAAAGGCAGGTAAACAATGATTGTGGGGGATGTCGCCGGGTTTGTCGCCGCGGGCGTGGCGCTTTTGATCAGCCCCGGACCCGCGACCCTCAGCATGGCGGCCACGGGCGCGGCCTACCCCAAACGCGTCGCCTGGTCCTATTACTTCGGGCTGCTGGCCGGTCTGGTTTTCGTCGTCAGTTGCGTTACGGCGGGTGTCATCACAGCCATCACGACGATCCCCTATGCCGCAGAGGGCCTGACGGTATTCGCCGCCTGCTACATCGCCTATCTTGCGTGGCGTATCGCCAGCGCGCCGCCGGTGGGCGAGATCAAACCGGGCGCCCGCACGCCAGGGTTCGGTAGCGCCGTCATCCTCAACATCACCAACGTCAAGGCCTACGCGGCCTTCACGGCACTTTTCGCCAGTTTCGACCTGATCCCGGGCGATCCCTTCCTCTCAGGGCTTCTGAAATCCGCCCTCGCCTTCGCCATCGTCGCCTCCGGCAACGTCGTCTGGCTGCTGACCGGCGCCGCCCTGCAGCACTTCTTCCAGAACCCGCGTACCAGCCGCATCATCAACGTCAGCTTCGCCGTGCTGCTGGTGGCCTCGGTGGCGATGACGCTGCTGATCTAACCGCCCCTCTCCGTCACCCACATCGTAAGCAGCACGGCGACGCCGAAGACCGCGAAGCCCACGACCAGGGGCACGATGGTGCCGTCGAAGGCCTGGCCGATGACGATGCCCGCGGCGACCGACATCATGGCCGAAATGGCGCCCACAACGGCGGCGCCGACGCCGGCAATGTGTCCCAAGGGCTCCATGGCCAATGCATTGGTGTTGCCGAACAGGATGCCGGTGCAGAAAAACGTCACCATGAAGTAGGCCATGAAAGCCCAGAACGGCGGCTGATCGGTCACGCTGAACAGGAAAATGCAGAAGACGATGGAGAGAACGGTGAAGATAGCCGCACTCCAGGCCGACAGCCGGCGCATGCCCAGCTTCATCACCAGCCGCGCGTTGACCAGCGAAGACACGCCCAACGCCAATGCCAGGACGGCGAAATAGATGGGGAATTCGTCTTTGAGATCATAGATATCGGCAAAGATCTGCTGTGCGGAGCTGAGATAGCCGAGGAAGGGGCTGAAGATAAAACCGGTCGCCAGGGTGTAGCCGAATGCCTGGCGTGTACGGAAGACCTCGGCGATGGCGCGGGCGTTGCGCCTGAACGACAACGGCGCGCGGCGCTCCGGCGTGACCGTCTCGGTAAGGCGCGTGCCCAGCCACATGAGCACGACGACGGCGATGATCAGGAACGAACCGAAGATCCAGCGCCAGTCGGCAACGAACAAGATGCCCTGCCCGATGGCCGGCGCGATGGCGGGCACGACGATGAACACCGCCATGACGAACGACATGACCCGCGCCATGGCCCGGCCTTCGAAATGATCGCGCACGATGGCCGCCGTCAGGATGCGCGGAGCGGCGACACCGAAGCCCATCAGGAAGCGGCCCACCAGCATCACCGTGAGGGTTTGGGAGAGGATGCAGACGACGCAGCCCACCAGGTAGATGGCGATGCCGACGTAGATCGGCGGCTTGCGCCCCGTACTGTCCGAGATGGGCCCGTAGATCAGCTGCCCGATACCGAAACCGAACAGCATCATCGTGATGACGAGCTGAACGTCGTTGGGATCGGACGTCGCAAGGTCACGGCCGATGTCGGGCAGCGCCGGCAGCATGGCGTCGATGGAGAGCGCCACCAGCGACAGCATGGCCGCCGTCAGCGCCACGAATTCGGCAAAGCCCATCTTGCCGCCCTCGCGGCGCTTGCGCTGCTCTTCTTCCGTCAGTTTGGATTGATCGTTACTCAAGTCTTCTCCTGAAATTGGCCGCACATTACGTTGACCTTGGCCGAACCACGAGGCATTTATGCCCGGCGTGTATTAGGTAGGTAGTCCCCATGGCCCGCAGCGCCATAAAGATCACGGATGAAATCGAACTCGGACCCGACGAGGTTGCCGTCACGTTCATCCGCGCCTCGGGTCCCGGCGGTCAGAACGTCAACAAGGTGGCGACGGCGGTACAGCTCCGCTTCGATATCGCCGCCTCACCCTCCCTGCCGCACGCAGTTGCCGAACGGGCGAAGCAGCTGGCCGGCCGCCGGCTGACCAAAGAGGGCGTCATCGTCATCACGGCGGACCGTTTCCGTACCCAGGAGCAGAACCGGGAGGACGCGCTGGGCCGTCTGGTCACACTCTTGAAGAAAGCCGCGGTCCGGCCGGTCCGGCGGCGGCCCACCCGCCCTTCCAGGTCGGCCAAGGCGCGGCGCACCGATGCCAAGACACGAAGGGGCGCCACGAAACGCCTGAGAGGTAAACCGGCCGAGGATTAGGTCCGGCGCACAGCCGCCGCCAACAAACCGGCGCCGATCAGAAAGCTGCCGCCGATGCGGTTCACCAGCCGAAGGTTGGAGGGTTTCGAAAACCGCGTGCGCAACTCGCCGGCGAGCAGCGCCCACAGCGCCACATTGATGGTGCCGAGGACCAGGAACGTCACCTCGAGAATGACGAACTGGGGCAGCAGGGCGCGGCTCGGATCGACGAACTGCGGCATGAAGGCAACGAAGAAGACAATGCCCTTCGGATTGAGGGCGGTGACGATAAAGGCGCTGAGGAACATCCGTTTGCGCCCGCCCCGCGTCGCGTTGTCCGTCAAGTCGTCCAGCGTCGGCTGGGAACGCCAGAGCTTGATGCCGAGCCAGATCAGATACCCGGCCCCGGCCAATTTCAAGATCGTGAACAACGTAGCGGAGGCCGCGAGGATGGCGCCGGCCCCCAACAAGGAAACCGTAATCGCCGTAAAATCCCCCAGCGCCACGCCGGGCACGGTGGCCCACCCGCTGGTCCGTCCCCGGCCCAGTGCATAACTCACGACCAGCATCACCGTCGGCCCGGGTATGGCCAGCAGGATGGTGGTCGACAGCGCGAAGGCGAACCAGAGCTCAAATGACATGAAATCCCCCAGAATAGAATCGCTTGAGAAGCGAAGGGATTAAATATGCATGATATGGCGTAAGCGCAACCGTGCGGCGCTAAATTCTCTGCCATTTTCGGTATGCAGGTTTGGTAATTGTGCTATTTCACAGCGTATGAAGCCGTCGATAAGTCAAAGTCGAATGACCAACGCCACCTTCCTTGGCGCGTTGGCGCTTGGCATTGTGCTCGGCGCGGCGGCGGGTTGGGCCGCTGACAAGAAAAAGCAAACCGATCGCGGCACATTTTCCGTTCAACTGGAAAACGACATGTTTTCCGGCTCCGACCGGCACTACACCAATGGTCTTCGGGGCACCTGGCTGTCGCCGAAGAACGGATCGTCCGAAAAGCTTGCCGAGGTTCACCAATTCCTGCTCGGCGCGATGAACAAGCTGCCAGGCATCCGAAAAAAGGGCGACAAGGACGCAGCACGCTTCAGTTTCAGCATCGGCCAGGACATCTATACACCGGAAGACAAGACCCGGACCGATCTGATCGTCAACGACCGTCCTTATGCCGGTTGGCTCTATGCCGCCGCCGCCGTCTACAAAATCAGCGATCCCGGCGACGGCTGGAAATCCCAGGACGCGCTGGAATTGGCCCTCGGCGTCGTCGGGCCGTCGGCATTGGGACAGGAAGCCCAGGACCTGGTCCACGAAATCCGTATCATCGACAAATTCGAGGGCTGGCATAACCAGCTTGAGAACGAACCCGGCATCCTGGCGCTCTATGAGCATAAACAGCGCGTCGGCAAGCCGGTGCCCTTCATAATCGGCGAGGCTGACATAATCCCCAGCTACGGCTTTTCGCTGGGCAATATCTCGACCCAGGCGAACATCGGCGGCACAGTCCGCTGGGGCGTCAATCTCGGCGAAAACTTCGGCCCGCCCAGCCTGATCCGGGGCGCCGCCCCCTATTATGTGGAGAACCGCAAAACCGCCTGGGAGGACCTCGAAGCCTACGTTTTCGTTTCCGCCCAGGGCCGCTATGTGGCGCGCAACATTTTCCTCGACGGCAATACCTTCCGGAACAGTCACAGCGTCGACAAGAAACCTTGGGTCGGAGATCTGGCGGTCGGTTTTTCGCTGGAGGTGGGGCCGTTCAACCTGACCTACGCCAACGCCTTCCGCAGCAAGGAATTCGACGGCCAGAACAGGTTCAGCCGTTTCGGCGCCGTCACCGTCTCCTGGCACTGGGAGTGGGATTAACTTCCATTATTTTCGCTGTTCAATTTTCGCTTGAAGTGAGGCATTAGGTGCTGTCCCCCCATCCTGTCCTTCCCCCGCAAGGGGGGAAGGAACTCACATTAGGAATTCGCCCAAAACCTAGTAGCCCTCCCCCTTGAGGGGGGAGGGTTGGGTGGGGGTGGAGCCAACGCGCTAAAGTCAGTGTTTGCCGCTACCTTCCGATCTCCCTCAGGAAATCCAGCACGATGCGGTCGCTACCGTGGGACGGCAGGTCGTTGTGGCCGGCGCGGGGAATAAATACGCCCTTGCGCGGTTCGGCGGCGGCGGCCAGCAGGCGGCGGCCGAGAGCCACCGGGATGGTGCGGTCGTGTTCGCCATGGACGACCAGTAACGGCGCATCGATATCGCCGATCTTGTTGATCGATTCGAAGCGGTCCTTCATCAGCTGGCGCACCGGCAGGAACCAGTAGGCGCCGGCGGCGACGTCGGTGGTCGATGTATAGGGCGCCTCCAGCACCAAAGCGGCGACCGGGTACTCGACCGCCAGCTGCACCGCCACGCCGCTGCCGAGGGATTCGCCGAACAGGACGACGTCGGCTGCCGGCACACCCCGGCCTTCCAGGTAGGCCATGGCTGCGCGTCCGTCGGCGTAGAGTCCCAGTTCGCTCGGGCTGCCGGGATTACCGCCGTAGCCGCGGTATTCGGCCAGCAGCATCCCGTAGCCCGCCTGCATGAAAGGCCTGGCGCGCGCGGCTCTCCCGGCGATGTTGCCGGCGTTGCCGTGAAAATAAACGATGGTGGGGAGGTCGGAGCCCGAACGGGCCTGGGCATACCAGGATGTCAGGTCGAGGCCGTCCGCGGTTCGAAAGGTCACCGCCGCGGCGTCCGCCAGTCCGGCGTCAATGGGTCTCGGCAGATATGTGGCGGGGAAGTACATCATCCGGCGCTGGGCCAGGTAAATCGCCGCCGTGAACATTGCGTAGGCCGCCAGGAAGTAGAAAACAAAGCGCAATCCGGCTGCCATTTCCACAAATCACTCCCGTACGTAGGTGTGGCTTCGTGGTCTTATCGTGCCCCTGTTGCAGGGGCCAAAGCAAGTCTAGCGCTCAAACACCCTAGTGAAGGACGTCGTCGCCTTCGTGAATGAAACGGCCCTCGACGCATTGGATCTGCGTCATGACGCCTTCCCAGTGGTTGGTGCGGGCGAAATCCATCGCGCCGTCCAGTCCGACCGCCTTGATCAGGCATTCGGCTAATTCACGTTGGTAATTTCTGTTCTCTTGCATCGTTCTGCTCCGTTTTGGAGTTGTCGCCTGCCCTCCTCTATGGAAGGACCAAAGCGGGTTTCTACGTGCCCAAAACAGAGCAATCGGCGTGCCAGCGAAAGGTTGCGAAAGTGTGAAGATCGGGTCTTGGTCGAATCTAAATTTATTACATTATTTCAAATACTTAAAATAGTCGCATAAGATTTAGGTCAACCTCCCTGCATGAAATATTTGCCTAGCTGGCGGCAACATTTACCGCCTAAGCAATATTTGCCGGTCAGGTGCTGCGCTCCGCCCGCGCCAGCATGCGGTTGGCGAGCCAGATGCTGACACCCGCCAATATCATGCCGGCGGGCAGGTCGATGACGTAGTGCCAGCGCGTCACGACGGCTTCGATCAGGATCCAGAGGAAGGCGACGGCGTAGAGCGGCCGGATGGCGATGCGGTGGGCGAAGGCGTACCAGACAAACACCCAGGCCGCCCCGGCATGCAGCGACGGCATGGCGGCGAGGCCGGCGTTGAAGTAACTGGTACCCCAGGTGTCGAGCCAGGCGGGACCGTTGGCGGTGAACTGGTTGTAGGCCTCCCACATGCCCTCCTGCGAGTTGGTGGCGATGCGGTTGGGGCCGTATCCGTAGAGAAACGGCCCGACGGCGGGCGCAATGAGATAGCTGAGTGCGCCCAGCGACTGGTTGATCAGCGTCGCCAGGTATACCCGGCGGAAACCGCGCCGGTCGGCCACCAGATGATAGGTAAACGAGACGAAAAACATGCCGACGAAGACGCCGATGTACCACCAGTCGACGTTGGGCAGCACGGCGGCCAACCCTTCCCGCACCGTGCGCATGCCATCGATCAACGGCTGCACCATCTGGTCCGTCCGCTGGTAAAACTCGTCGAACCGCACCGGATTAATCAGGGGAACCCACATTTTTATGTGGAAGTGCAGCCACATGATGCCGGTGAAAACCCCGACGTAGAGGGCGCTCCACCCCAATTCCCGGCTGAGCGAGGGTATATCGGCGCCTTGGTGGCGCCGCACCACCAGGGGAATGGCGAACCAAAGCGCGGCCAGCGCCACCGGCACGGCGTAGCGGATGCCGAGGTAAATGCGGATGCGCTCGTCTGGCACCACGAACGGCGTGCCCAAATAGGCCGCGAAACCCACCGTCACCGCCGCCATCAGGAAGAACACCGTCAGTTCGGGCAATCGGAATAACCACTTCATTGCAGCGCCGCCTTGTTCACCGCGTAGAGCCGGAAGGCCCCGCTGAGCCGATCCGGCAGGGTCACGGCCGACAACCAGGCTGGCGGATCGTTCGCGCTCAGCTTTTCATAGAGACTGTCGGGTTCGCCATCCTTGGTGCGGTACCACTTGCCCTCCCCGGCATGCAGGCAAATCATGACCTGATCGAGGCCGCGCTGCCTCGCAATGCCTGAGGCCGTTTCGCCGCCGGTATCCGAAAAGAAGTTGACGGTGTCGAGAATGCCGGTCCGGTTTCGCTGGTAGGGCGTGCCGACGACGCTGTGGCGGCTGCGGTAGATGATCTCCGGGCCGTAGTAAACCAAGCTCATGATCCGTTTCGGCGGCATGGCCAGAGCGGGTTCTGTTCCCATGAGCGCCGCCATGTCGGATAACCGGCAGCCCGGGCCCTTGGGCCCGTGGTCTTCGGCCTTGTAGACCAGCACGGCCAGGAGCAGGAACAGCGTCGCCATGCCGGCCACTACTGCGCCGCGCGCCGCCGCCCGGGCCATTTGCGCGTTCCGGGTGGCAGGCAGGCCGCCGCGGTCCAGTTGATCGAGGATGGCGATGACGAGCGCGGCATAGGGCAGGACGAAGAGGAATTCGGCATAAGTCGACCAGCGCGCCTGATAGAGCGCCATCGGCACGAAAACGGCTAGGGCCAAGGCGATCAGCGCCCAGCCGCGCCGCGCCGGCCCCGCTTCGCGACGCCACAGCAACCAGAGAAAAGGTCCGCCGAGGAGGACCGGACCCAGGTGGAAAAAGGCTTCGCGCAAGCTTTTTAAGGGATTTTGCGGGTTCAGAAGCGGCCGCACTTCCGAGGTGTCGTTGAACCAGACAGAAATGACGCGCGGATCTACGTTGGCGAACGGACCGGCGAAAAAATCGGGGAAAAAGCGGGCCAGGACCGCCACCACCAAGCCGCCCCCGACAGCGCTCAATGCCACGCGCCGAACCGGCGTGGCGGCCAGTCCGGTGCGCGCCTCGATAGCGGCGGCCAGCAGGAAGAAGACGGCCAACAGCGCCATCAGGTATACATGGACGAACGACAGGCGGTCGAACTCCAGGAGCGTGGGCGCCCCGCCCGCCCGTTCGATGGCCAACGCCACGAACAAGGCCAGCGTCAAACGGGTGCAGAACGTCGCACCCGCCTTGGCGTAGGTCTCACGAAGCGCGATCCAGGCGATCCCCATCGCCGTCAGAAATATGGCCAGGGGCAACAGGAATTCGACGCTGACCCAGACGCCCAGGGCGGCGATAATCCCGCCGTAGGTCGCGTTGCGCTGCGTTCCCGGCTCGATGATCAGGCGCAGGCCGAAGCCCAGGAACACAACAAACAGCAAACCGATCAGGCTGTGATGATCGGGCCGGCCGACGGCGTAATAGGACAGGATGACGGGCTGGGCCAAGCTGACGACGCCGAGGTAGACCAGCCCGTCGTTTTTGAATAGAGGCCGGGCGGCCCACAGCAAGGCAAAGAGCGTCAACCAATGAAGCACCGGACCGACGAACGCGCCCCACCAGTAGAGGGCCGGTTTGAGACCGAGGATCGGGATCAGCGGCGCCGCCCCCGCCAGTAGCACGACATCCATCGGCCGGGTCCAGTGCAGCGTATCGCCGTAAGGCGTATTGGCCCGTGCGATGGTGCCGTTGAACCACTCCCCCGTCCGCGCCAGGTTTTCCACCCGCACCAGCCGCATATAGCCGTCCGTGCCCCACAGCGCTTCTTTGCGGATGGGCGAATCGGCGCGCACCATGAACAAGGCCTGCACCACGATCAGCAGCAGGAAGGGAAACCAAAGGGCGGAGCGGCGCAACGATCGGACCTATTCTTCTTCGTGGTATTCGGCTTCGGCGTTGACCGACCATAAGGCATCCGGGTCGTGAACCCCCGCAACAATGTTGTCGACGGCGACCATGGCCGTCAGCATCGAATGATCCTGGTTGTTGTAGCGGTGCATGCCGTTGCGGCCCAGGGGAAAGAGATTTTCGAAACCGTCGAGGAAGTCGCGGATCAGGTGGAAACGGTCGTAGGAGCCGAAATAAGCCGGATAGGTCTTGGGCACGCGGATAACCTTGGTGGCCAGGACGGCGTCAGGCCTGGCGATGCCGATTTCCGCCAGTTCCGCCGCTGCGAGCGTCCCCATCGCCTCGTCCTCCAGCCGCCACAAATCGTCGCCCTCGTCGCAAAAATACTCCAGACCGATCCAGATCTTCATAGGGTCGGCCACCATATAGGGGCTCCAGTTGTTGAAAATCTGCAGGCGGCCCACTTTGACGCCCGGCTCCTGGATGTAAATCCAATTGTCGGGCACCCGGTCGGCCAGGTCCGCCCCGGTCGCCCCGCCGCCCAACTCGATACGGTCCAGCAGGACGCCGACCGTAACAAAATCCCGATAGATTAAGCCCTCCGCCACCTCGTGGACCGCCGCCGGCCCCTTCGGCTCGAAGCCCGCGATCAGATCCCGCACGGCCATGGTCGAAAAGACGTAATCCGCTGCCACTTTTCCGCCGTCGGCCAGCCGCACGGCCGTTACCCTGCCGCCCTGGTGTTCAATCCCCGCAACACAGGTACCGAAGCGCACCTCGCCGCCTTTGTCGATCACCATCTCCGTCACCCGGCGCCACATATGGCCTGGTCCATGTTTTGGATAAAGAAATTGCTCTATTAGACTGGTTTCAATAGATTTTTGCTCTACGGACGATTTTCGCCAAAGGGCGCTTACGGCATGTTTTACGAGGCCCGTAAGCGACAATCCCTTGATGCGCTGGGCGCCCCATTCGGCCGATATTTCACCGCACGGCACGCCCCAGACCTTTTCGGTATAGTCGCGGAAAAAGGTCGCGTAGAGCTCCCTCCCGAAGCGGTTGACGACAAAGTCTTCAAGCGTGATTTCGGGCCGGACGGGCAGCAGCCGGGCTTTGAGAAAACTGACCCCGATGCGCAGCGTGGCGACAAAGCCCAGGTTGCGCAGGGTCGTGAGGTTGAGGCTCAAGGGGTAGTCGAAGAACTTGCCGCGAAAGAGAATGCGCGAAACCCGCCGGCGGACCAGCATGACATCGTCGACCGTATCGGGGTCGGGCCCGTCCTTGGGCAATTCTACCCAGCGGCGTTTGTTCTGGTAGGTGATCTCAAGCCCGCCCTCCGGAGAACCCTGCAGCGGTAAGACGTTGCGCCACCAGCCCATGACCCGGTCGGATTTAGAGAAGAACCGGTGGCCGCCGATATCCATGCGGTTGCCTTCGAACTCGACAGTCCGGGATATGCCGCCGACATCGTCCCCAGCTTCCAGCACGATGGGCCGAATATCCGTGCGTTCCAGGAGCTCCCAGGCCGCCGTCAAACCGGCGGGACCGGCGCCGATAATGACGGCGATTCGTGGTTTCCCGGCTTGTTCGCTCATCGCCCTACCGGAACAACAGATATTTGCGGACGAGAAAATTGAAGGCGAAGCTGGCCGCCGCGGCGAAGACCTTCGAGAACGTGTAGTGAAAGCCGATGCCGGATGTAAACAACCACAAAACCCCTTCGTTCACGCCCAATCCCCCGACTCCGATCATGACGAAAATGGCGAATTCGACGCGGGCGTCGCTGAGACGGCGTTTGCCGAATACCCAAATGATACCGCCGACGTATACGACCACGGCGCCCAGAATAAAGCCGGCCACGTTGGACGCAAGGTAGGGAACGCCGAACAACTCGGTCAAACCGACCAGCGTGCCGAAATCGGCCGCCAAGGCCACCAGGCTGACGATGAAATAGCGGACGAATTCGCCGCCCAGTCCCACCGGCTTTCCGTTTTTGATGATCGTCAGGATATCCGGCAAATCCGCGGTCCGATTCATTGAAATTAAGCTGTCGGGCGCGCCGTGTCCGACCCCGATGAGGACTTTGGACCAACGCGGTGGCGGCTTCAAGCGAAGGCCAAAAAATCCCTATTCATCATACTATTAAAAGGTTTTTGCAAAAATTCCCTTAAGCCTCTTGTGTGCCGTCGGGGGCGTCCCATATAGGACCTATGAGCCCGCGTCATGGGACGTGGGGGGCAAACAAGGAAGAAGACGATGTCGGCTCAATCAGCGTCGTATTATCCCAAAATCAGGCGTGGATTATCCACCAAACAGGTCATCGCGGCCTGGATCATGGGTGGCGGTATCTGGTTGCTTGGCATGGCCGGATTGCTGGTCGTTCCGCTCTACACCACCGACCTCAATGCGAAGACCACAGTTTCCGCCGATTATTACAGCCACAGCGGCGCCTGGACCACCGTTCAGCACCCTTCCGGCAAGTATTCCGTCGTCGTTCGCGGCCTTGTTCCGGCGAACTGCTGATCAAACCCACCTTCAGAGGCGCACCGCCTCTTGTAGACGAGCCCTTTCCAACCTAATCTTCCCGTGGCGCATATTCCGTCTGGAACCTGCGCCACGAAGTGATTTTGGGGATGTCTGAATGCGATACGTGGCTCGGGATGCAGGGGGAAATGTCGTTGCGATTTTCGACCGGCCCCACCCTGCCGCACCCGAAGTTCTGGACGAAAACGATCCGGAATTGATCGCGTTCGTCACGGGCGGACGCTCGGAAGAGGCCATGCGGTCCTATCTACAGGATTCGGATTCCGACCTCCTGCGCATCATCGAGGACCTGATATCGGTGCTGATCGACAATAACGTCATCCTGCTCACCGACTTCCCCGACCACGCCCAGCAAAAGCTGATGCGCCGACAAAACATCCGCGACAAGCTGCAGAACGTTTAGGGCTCAATTCAGCAATTAAATAGTGACAGGTACACTTTTACGCATATTCCGTAAAAGTGTACCTGTCACTATTTAATTGCCCTATTTAATTACCAATCCGACGCTTGGTTCCAGCCCACAAAAAAGGGACGCACGTTTCCGTGCATCCCTCTTGTTCGCCCCCGTTGTGGGGTGATCAGGCGCTGGGCTGAGGCTCGTCGCCGTCGATCGTCGGACCCGGTTTCGGCTGGTTGCGGCGTTCTTCCATGAACTGGTCGAATTCCGTTTTGTCCTTGGCCTGGCGCAGGCGCTCGAGGTAACTCTCGAACTCGATCTGCTCGTCCTCCAGCCTTTTCAGCGTTTCCTCGCGGTACTCGTCGAAGGCGACATTGCCGCTCGATCCCTTGCGACGACGCCCGCCGTTGTGTGCGCCGCAGCCGCGATGATTGTGCCAGCGGCCAGGACCGCCCCGCTTCCAGTACCTCATACGTCCACTCCATATCAAATAGGCCAGGATCGCCAGTCCGGCCGGCCAAAAGAGAATAAAGCTCAGGATCATGACG